>JANOQZ010000018.1:0-100597 GCA_031415055.1 Oceanomicrobium sp.
TTTTCATTTTGAACAGTTTCATCTCGTTACCTTTCAAGGAATATGAGCATTTGGTTTCGGTTTCAGGACCCCGGAACAAGGGGCAGTCTAGTGGGCTAGTCTCAGGCGCCTTTGGTCCATTTACTCGCAAGTCCATCAGCTTCCGGGTCTGCACCCTTGTTGCACCCGATCTCTTGAATATCGGATGCCCTTATATAGAGCCTCGATTCTGGCTGGATTTAGGCAGAGCTCATAATTTCGTAAGATTATTTGAATTTTCCTGCTTTGAGGGTTTTTTGGTGTAGAATCATAGAGTTGCACTAACAATGCAAGACTATTCGATCTCTTTTCTCCGAGTCGAAACTGTGATTTCGCCGCTTTTGCCACGTTTTGACGGCTAATATCTGGGTGGGGAACATTCGGCTGTCAGGTAAAATGCCGTCCGACAAACTCGCGCGGCTTACATATTTATCCGACATTCTCGAGCGGGCAAGTGGCGACGGTCAGTTGGTCATCGCGAATGTAATTTCGCTTGCGGCGGTCAATACCCAGTGCGAACAATTCCGGTCATTGCCATTGCGACCGCCACGATTGCGGCGCTAGGAACCACCCAATCAACAATGATGCCACCGGATTCGTCTTGGCTGAATTTTGACCACCTGCGTAATTTCATCTCAATTCCTCGACGAACTAAGTGACTTCTCATTCCACCCCAGAATTGCCGCGAAACCGCTGCTTGTAGTCACAAGTTACGCGCGATGGGGCGCGGTTGCTTTGCCGCTGACGCAAAAGTTGTTGCGTCGCATAGTGTGGAATGCGAGCGAATTTTGAGCGGTGATTCTGGCGATTGTTGCGCAGGTTTTGACAACAGCGACCGCTGCCTAAAATCCGACAGGTAAAGTGCGGCAAAAGCATACGATCAGGAATTGGTAAAAGCATAGCAGGCCAGAACGCTCGATTCCGGCCTGACAATGGCGCGAACGCATGTCAGCAGCGCCTCCAGTTTAGGTCAATTGCGCCGTCAGCGCATTGCTGATTTCGGTTGCCGCGCCCATGACACCACCGCGAATGATGCTGGTCATCGCAATCGCTATCCCTACGATTGCGGCTGTTAGAACAACCCAATCCACCGTAACTGCGCCGGAATCATCCTTGGCGAATTTCTTCATTTTGAACAGTTTCATACTGGATACCTTTCACTGAACTCGTTGCACAAAGTTCACATGCCCCCCACGAGGCGCTAAAATTGACTGTTGGTCGATTCCAACAATCACCACAGTTTCGATCACCGATCGGTTCGCCCCACTGCCCGAACTTTGAACCGGTCATGTACCGCGTGCCGGTTGTTTGGCGAAAAAATCACCAAGCCAAACGGAATTTATGTCGTTTCTTGCAAAAAACTTTTGTGCCCCTATTGGGCGCTCAAACGGCTCGCAAGTCAAGAACAGAGTTGTTTCAATGACTTGCCAGATCAACACTTGCTTAATTGTTGAACCGGCACAATTGGTCCCGGCGCGCTTCGATTGTTTTGGCAACAAAAGGCACCGTCGTTTTATTCGGTTCAGGAATCTTGGCCGCTGTAGATGCCCAAATCATTGTCGGCGACGGTGTCATTTATTTTGGCTTCGGCGGCACCTAGAAAGCCAAAAATGACCGCAACAATTCCCAATAATATCCCGATAACCGCACCAGTCAAAACCACCCAATCGACAGTGATGGCACCTTCTTCATCGGCTTGGAATTTGGAGAGGCTAAACATTTTTATCTTGTTACACTTTCGAACTGGTTCATCTTGCACTTGAATTGGCGTTATTGAATGCCGCGACACTTTCCATTCTCCGCATAGATCGGGCCGAAACTGGGCGGGCATAAAAATACATCTTTTCAATTTGATATAGTTGCCAAAACTGAATCTGATAACGAATCCAAGGGTTTATTTTGAAATTATGGTGGAATGTTTGATATATTTGTCTACTATGCCGCAAAGCTTTGGTGGCATTGCATTATTCCGCTTGAAGAATAATGCAGTGAAATCAACAAGAAGATGGTCTGATCCCAGCCGCCGGCAGGGGCAAATTGAGCGGGTAGACAGGCATGAATAAGCGTAGTTTGGCATTAATAATCGTCGGCGTTTTGGCGTTGAATGCGCTGGATCGACCGGCTTTCGCGGCGTCGGGCGGATTCACGTTCAAGCGCATTGGCCTGCCCGATCCGAATTCGAAAGATAAGATCAACATACAATCCTTGCTGCCCGCCACCCCGCCCGCGCCCGAGGCCGGCGATCCGATCATGGAAGATACGTCGCTGCCACTGCCTACCCCCCCGGTTGATGTCGAAGAATTCTGGGCGGCGATTTCCCCAGGCATCGACGCCGCCAGCAATCGGCGGATGGAAGAAATTTCCGCCTTGTTCCGCTACAACCCCGATTTGGCGGCGCAGTATCGCGCCTCGCGCGGCACAATTGAACGGATCGCGGCGCTCTATGGGGCAGATATCCAAGAAGCGACGCTTGGCACCAATGTCTCACCGGCGTTGGTACTTGCGGTGATTGGCGTCGAGTCTGGTGGCAACACCGATGCGCTTTCCTCGGCTGGCGCGGCGGGACTGATGCAATTGATGCCCGATACTGCCACCCGTTTTGGCGTCGATGATAGTTCGGATCCCGATCAAAACATTGCGGGCGGTGTCGCCTATTTGAATTGGCTGCTTGGTGAATTCGACAACGATCCGGTGCTGGCATTGGCCGGCTACAATGCTGGGGAGAACGCGGTAATCCGCAGCGGTGGCGTGCCGCTTTACAATGAAACGCGGGCCTATGTGCCGAAGGTTGCCGCAGCTTGGGAAGTAGCCCGCAGCCTGTGCATTGCGCCGCCCGACAACGCCGGTGATGATTGTGAGTTCATCGTTGACTGACGTTGCGTTGGAAGCGGTCGACGATACCACGCCGCTGGTTGTCGATGTCGATGGCACCTTGCTTTTGACCGACATGCTGTATGAAAGCTTCTGGTCCGCTCTGGGCACTGCGCCGCTGGCTTGTTTGAAAGTTTTGTCGCAGTCACTTTCTGGCAAAGCGGCGTTGAAGCGGAAATTGGCCGATCTCAGTCAGCTTGATGTAACCTCGCTGCCGGTAAACCAAGCGGTGCTTGACCTGTGCCAAACGGCGCAGTTGGCGGGGCGTGAGGTGGTCTTGGCTTCGGGGTCGGACGCCCAATTGGTTGCGGCATTGGCAAAGCATCTGGGCATTTTTGATGCTCATATCGGCAGCGACGGCGTTGGCAATCTCACCGGTGCACGCAAGGCAGCAGCCTTGGTCGAGAGATTTGGCTCCGCTGGTTATGACTATGTCGGCGACAGCGTCGTTGACCTTCCCGTGTGGAAATCTGCCCGCAACGCCATCGCCGTTGGCATTTCGCCGGCAACGCGAATTGCCCTTGCGCAGGAAGGGATCAGGGCGACAGAAATTGGCCGCAGGTGGCGGTTTCGTGACCTGCTCAAAGGCCTGCGCGTGCATCAATGGATCAAGAATATCCTGTTGTTCCTGCCGCTAATCGCCGCCCATCGCACCGATATAGATGGAATCCTCGCGGTGTTTCTGGGGATGATCGCTTTTAGTGCAGCGGCGTCATCGATCTATGTCGTCAATGATTTGCTCGATTTGAACGCGGATCGTTTGCACGAAAAGAAGCGTTTTCGCGCTTTTGCTTCCGGCAAAGTGCCCATCCGCATCGGTATGGCGGCGAGCGGTTTGTTGGGAATGTTGGCGCTTGCCTTGTCGGCGGCGCTGTCTTGGTCGCTGCTGGGTATCATCGCGCTATATATGGCGTTGTCGCTGGCCTACTCATTAGCATTGAAGCGCATGCGCTGGGTGGATGTGGCGGTTCTGGCAGCGCTGTATTCGCTGCGCGTCATTGCCGGTGCCATCGCGGCTAGTGTTGTCGCTTCGGGTTGGTTAATTGCCTTTGTCTTCCCCATCTTTCTGGCACTTGGTTGCGTGAAGCGATTGACCGAACTGGCGCGGGCGAAGGATGATGCCGTTTTGCCCGGTCGTGGTTATGCACGTGCAGACCGCCGCGACCTGCTGAATGTCGCCGCGACCAGCGCCGTCGCGGCGATGATCGTATTCGTGGTTTACACGTTTGGCGCAACGGCGTCGCAACTTTACGCCAGCCGGTGGGAATTACGACTGACTGCGATACCGGTCGCCCTATGGCTGTATCGCATGATAGATACCGGATGGTTTGGCACGCAGGACTATGACCCAATCGTTTTCGCTCTGCGCGATTGGAAAGGGCTGGCTTTGATTTTGGCGACGATTGCCCTGATGTTCCACGCTGCCGGGTTCTTGGCGGTGTGATTCAAACCGACATTTTCTTGAAAATTCGCTCGGGGATATTGCAGATAATCAGCATGATGTAGCGCCAGAAAAACGGCGCATAGATCACGTCGCGTTTTTTCTGCACCGCTTGCCAGATTGCCTGCGCTATGTCATCGGGGCTGGCGACCAAAAACATCCCTGGCAAGCCCCAGGTCATCGCGGTATCAACAAAGCCGGGCTTAACGGTCAACACATGGCCGCTCGAGCGCGTCAGCCGATTGCGCAGGCCCGCCAGATAGGTGTGAAACGCTGCTTTGGTGGAGCCATAGACGTAATTCTTGATACGCCCTCTATCGCCGGCAACCGAGCCGATGCCGACAATGGTGCCCGATTTTCGATCTTCCAACAAAGGCGCAAGTTCGTGCAGAAACCGCAACGGACCCATGTAATTGTCGGCAATCATCCCGGCAGCCAAAACTGGATTGGCGTCGATGTCGCTTTGACTGGGCATTGAACCGGCAAAGACGGCGGCGTTGATCGTGCCTTCAAACGCGGCAGCGGCGGTCAGGATCGCTTCAAAACTGTCCGGGTCACGGCTGTCAAAATGAATGGACGTCGCTGATACAGCGCCGCGCAACAGGCAATCAACCACGCCGACCCGCAAATCAGCCATATCGCGACCGGCAAGGATAAGGTCGGAACCTTCGCTGGCGGCTTTGCGGGCAAAGGCGCGAGCCATTGCCGAACTTGCGCCCAAGACGATCCAAAGTTGTTTCATGCCCGCCCTCGCAGATTCAAACGGCGGACCAGTCCGGTTTCAAAATCACCGTGCGGATCGGCACGATTGACGATTCTACGCCAGTCCGCCAATTCGCCATACATGCCTTGAACCGCGTTGGCGCTGCTGAGGGAATCCTTCGCCAGGTAGACGCGGCCTGATGCTTCCAGCGCCAATGTTTCCAATTCGCCAATCAGCGCGCGCGCTTTCGCATTTTCCGGAAAGTCGACCGCCAGCGTGTAACCTTCCATGGGGAAAGACAGCATGCCAGCACGCCCCGGTCCCATCTTTTTCAACACCGCCAAGGGCGAGGCCAAGCCAGATGCGGCGATCCGGGTTAACATTGTTTTCAGTGTCGCAGCAGCTTGTTCAGTCGGGATAACACATTGGAACTGGTGGAAGCCTTTCTTGCCATAAAGGCGGTTCCAATTGTGCACGCGGTCGAGCGGGAAAAAGAATTCCTCCAGCCGTCGCAGCCGATTGCGACCCGACATCGGCACCGACCCAAAATAGACCTTGTTAAACCAGCGTACGACCAACGGGTTCATCATGAACCCCGGTGCATTGAACGGAATGCCCTTGGCACGCCGTGGCGACAATGTCTTGGGCAGGCCATCGTAGAGCCGCCCTTCCTCAAATATCCCTTGGCCAAGCGAGTCACCCTTGGCGGTCGCATCGATCCATCCGACCTGGTAATCGGCTTGCGACCCATCAAACGCCGCCATGAATTGGGTAAGGTTGGAAATCCTCTCCTCATGCACTTCCATCAGGGACGAGGGGCAGCGGGCAAGGCGAATGCGGGCGGAACGGATGATGCCGGTTTGGCCCAGACCACCGATAGTGGCCGTGAATATCTCTGCTTCCTTTGTGGTGGAAACCACACGCGATTTGCCATCAGCGCCGGTTAAAACCAAGCTTTCCACGCAGGAACCAAACGTGCCCGCGACGTGGTGATTTTTGCCATGCACATCATTGGCGATGCAGCCGCCCAACGTGGCAAAAGCAGTGCCGGGCACCACAATCGGCATCCAGCCTTTGAGCACGAAGGTGGCCATGATGGCGGCAATCGTCGCGCCAGATTCCGCCTCCAACACGCCCGTCGCCGGATCAAAAGCGATGAAACGATCCAGCCTGGACATCACAATTGCCCGGCCGGCATCGTTTAGCGGCGCGTCGCCATAGGATCGCAGATTGCCGACTGCCGGGGCGATATTTTCGGCAATCAGCGCGTCAAATTCCGAAACCCGCTCGGGTCGCGCCAACGACCCTTTGGCTTTGAGAACCCGGCCCCAGCCGGAATATTCAGCTTCTTTCCAGCGCATATTGTCCCCGCCGCGAGGCTTTTTCCGCCAGCGGGAATACCACCAGACCAATCAGGATCGCAAACCACAATGTGGTCAGCCGAATTATTGCCGTTGCCGGTATCGATATCGCCAAGGGCACGCCTTGCAAGCTAAGCAGCGTCACCATCGCCGCCTCTGCCCCGCCAAGGCCACCGGGCAGGCCGGTGGCGCTGCCCGTCATCATCGCAAGCAGGAATACTCCAACCGCCGTCCAAACGCCCAAATCCGCACCGAGCCAATTGGTCAGCAGATAAAACGCGTAGCCTTCGCAAAACCAGCCAACGGCCCCAAGGCACAGCGCCAGAGGTGCAACGCGGAAGGTCGAGAACGGCTGCAAGGATCGTGCGGCGTGACGCAGTCGCGCAAACGAACGTGGCCAAAAACCAAGCATGCGATAGGTCAAGGTGACGAAGAACTGCAACAAGGCTGGCCGCGTTGCCGCAATCGAAATCGCCACTGCAACCAAGGCTACCGGCAGACCACCGGCGATGCCAACAGTGGACAGGGCCACGCACAAGGCCAACAGCAGCCCAACCGAAGCCAAATCAGCCGCCCGGTCAACCAATACCAAAGGTGCCGCCCGTTCCAGCGAGGCGCCAGTTTCCCGCGTAATCCAGCGCAGGCGCACCAATTCGCCCAAGCGCCCCGGCGTCATCGTCATGGCAAAGCCGCCAAGGAAATGCCGCATGTCTTGCCAAAGCGAGGTGCGCAATTGCAGGGCGCCTGCGTGCAAATGCCAGCGCAGACCGCGAAAAATATAATTGCCCATCGACAGGAGCAATAGCAGCGCGATTTGATCGACCCGCAGTTTTTGCGCATCGACGAACATGGTGCCCGAACCTTTCAGGCTGGCCATGCCGATGACAAACAAAGTCAGCAATGCCAAGGGGATCAGCAGTTTGCGCGCGCGCGTACGCATGAAAACTGTAAAGCGCCGTCGCAAAGTTGATCGTTTTTTACGTCGAGGTACCATGATCGTGTCAGACCAAACAATAAGGGCCGCATTATGACCCGGCCTTGTTATCTTTAGATGTGGTTTAACTCACGTTACTAAATGCGCTTCGGTCGCCAACTTGATGTCTTCCAGCGACACCCCATCGGCACGCTCAACGACGCGCAATCCGCCGGGCGCCACGTCAAACACCCCAAGATTGGTGATGATGCGGTTCACCACGGCCCTGCCAGTCAAAGGCAAAGTGCATTCCTTCAGCACTTTGCTTTCGCCCGCCTTGTTGGTGTGGTCCATGATCACCACCACCCGCTTGACGCCCGCCACCAAGTCCATCGCCCCGCCCATGCCCTTGATCAGCTTGCCGGGGATCATCCAGTTGGCCAGATCGCCGGTTTCCGACACTTCCATGGCGCCCAAAATCGCCATGTTGATCTTGCCGCCCCGGATCATGCCGAAACTGTCGGAAGACGAAAAATAGCTAGTACGCGGCAGTGCGGTGATCGTCTGCTTCCCGGCGTTGACCAAATCGGCATCAACCTCATCCTCGGTCGGAAACGGCCCCATGCCCAGCATGCCGTTTTCCGATTGCAGGGTCACATCGATGCCAGCCGGGATATAATTCGACACCAGTGTCGGAATGCCGATGCCCAGATTGACATACCAACCGTCTTGCAGTTCCTGCGCCGCCCGTTCGGCCATTTGATTACGATCCCAAGCCATGACTACGCCGCCCTTGTTGTGCGGTTTTCGATCCGCTTTTCGCTGGTGCCTTGGATAATCCGGTGCACGAATATACCGGGTGTGTGGATACTATCGGGGTCGAGGCTGCCAACGGGCACAATTTCTTCGACCTCGGCCACGCAAATCTTGCCACAGGTCGCGGCGGGTGGGTTAAAATTGCGCGCGGTCTTGCGGTAAACCAGATTGCCCTGCGCATCGCCCCTCCACGCCTTGATGATGGCAAGGTCGGCAACAATGCCATTTTCCAGTATGTAGGTCGTGCCGTTGAAATCCTTGTGTTCCTTGCCGTCGGCAATCACGGTGCCGACACCGGTTTTGGTATAAAACCCAGGAATTCCGGCCCCACCCGCCCGCATCCGCTCGGCCAATGTGCCTTGCGGGTTGAATTCGATTTCCAGCTCGCCCGCCAGATATTGCCGCATGAACTCGGCATTCTCCCCGACATAGGACGAGATCATTTTCTTGACTTGCCGTGCGGCCAACAAATTGCCCAAGCCAATCCCGTCAACCCCGGCGTTGTTCGAGGCGATGGTCAGGTTCTTGGTTCCAGCTTCCCGAATTGCGGCGATCAACACTTCGGGGATGCCGCACAGACCAAACCCACCCGAGGCGATCAGCATGCCGTCAAACAGCGTGCCTTCCAGCGCGGCTTTGGCATTCGGGAAGATTTTGTTCATGGCTATGGGCTTTCGCTGGAGTCAGGGCCTCAATGTCCAAGTGAAGCGTGAAACTGTCAAGGCGGCGCGTGGGACTGCGGCTAAACAGGGCTCAGTGGCGGCGGACGATTGTTGACTTTTAGAATGATAGCATTATGATAGCAAAATGATAGCACTGATTTGTTAGGAGGCCGCCGTGGCGCAATTGTTGGTTCGAAACGTTGATGAGGCAGTTATTCAAGCTTTGCGCAGTCGTGCGAAAGCACATGGTCGTTCGACCGAAGCCGAGCACCGTGCCTTATTGGAGGGGATATTGCTGGAAAGGTCGCAACGCAACAGTGCTTTTGCAGTAAAATCCGCCGAATTGCGTAAACGAATTTCGTTGCCCATAGATTCACTGGAAATCATCCGTGAAGGCCGGGATAGTCGCCGATGATTCCAAGCAATGTTGTCGTCGATGCCAGTGTGGCTATCAAATGGTTAGTAAACGAAGCCGACAGCGATGTCGCTGGCCAACTGTTGTTCGACCAACAGTTATTTGCGCCCGAACTGTTAACGATCGAAGTGGCAAACGCGCTTTGGTCTATGGTACGCAGGAAATTCTTAACTGACAGCATTGCGATGGAAGCTTTGGCCAATTTTAGCGAAGCAGACATTAATTTCAGGTCTTCAATCGATCACACCAACACCGCACTGCGTTTGGCATTGGAATTAGCCCATCCAGCCTATGATTGTCTCTATTTGGCACTGGCATTGGACATCGGCTGTCCGGTTGTTACTTTTGACAAGCGATTCCATTCATCAGTTTCAAAGCACGGGCAATATTCCGGAATAGTAATTATTCTGCCAGAAAAGCCAAGCTAACCCAGCACCGTCCAAACCAAATGCCTTTTGAACGGGTTGCCCTCGGGGACATTGGGGTGGTCATAGTCGCGGGCGGGGTCGCGCATCATGCCGATCTTTTCCATCACGCGCTGCGAAGGCAGGTTCGCGGCGGCAGTGTAGGCGATAATTTCGGCCAATTTCAGGGATTCAAACCCGTAATTAAGACAAGCCTTCGCGCCCTCCGGGGCCAGTCCTTGGCCCCACAAATCGGGGACAATACGCCAGCCGATTTCTGGCAGAGCGGCGATTGGGTGGTCAAATATCGGGTAATTCAGTCCGACAAAACCAACAAAGCGGCCATTTTCCTTTAATTCCGCCGCCAAAAAGCCAAGCGAACCAGCGGCCAGTTTCGCCGACATTGCCCACATCCAATCGACGATCCTTTCACGGGGCGGAATTGCCGAATAGAACCGCATGACCACCGGGTCGCTGCTAAGCGCAACGAATGGCTCAACGTCGTCCTCGCGCCAATCGCGCAGGATCAGGCGTTCGGTTTCAATTCTCACCATCAAACCTGCCTTCGCGGTTGCAGCATTTGCTGAATTTGCCCAGAATAGCGCGGGGAAACAAGCACTAACTCCCCCAAAAACCGCCTCCGGACCCCCTATTTGAGGCGTTTTTCCGCTACGGATTTTGGCGCTTTTGCCGTGCTGCAATGCACAATTTACCGTTGATAGCAGCGCGGCCAGACAAATTCACAAAGCGAGGTTTGTTCGTTGCGCGGGCGGCACAATGGAACCAAACTGGTGGCGGAAATGGTAAATATTTGGTTAATATATTTTTTTATATGCAGCAATATCAGTTGTTTACGCGTTCTGGCACGCGTGCGCGCAATAGCCGAAACTGATGTTAAAAACCAAATTCCTCGACCATCTCGTCGATCAATCCACTGAAAAATGCTTGCGCCCTTGGCCCCGGTTGCTGACCCAGCAATCTTGGCCCCAACGGGTCTTTCGCGGTGATTTCACTGCCCGACATTTCTTCCAAAACCGCGTGCCCACAAAACGGCACATGCACCTCGGAATACCCCCCCTCATGAGCCATGACCAACTTACTGGCACACAATTTGTCAGCCGCCTTCATAACAATTCGAGTCATCTCTCGAAACGTATCCGACCCCGCCAACATGCGGCTCAACGGATCGACGCCAGATGCGTCAAATCCACAAGCCACAACAATCACATCGGGCTTGAAACTATGGAGTTTTGGCACGATCAAGCGCTGCATCGCCTCTAAATAAGTCGCATGCCCCGCCCCCGGCGGCAGCGGAATGTTCATGTTGGAACCGAGTCCTGCACCGCTGCCCTTGGCGTCGGTTCCTCCAGTATCCAACGGATAATTCCGCTCCTGATGGATCGAAATGGTCAGGACATTAGGGTCATCATAGAAGATCGCCTCGGTCCCGTTGCCGTGATGCACGTCCCAATCAACCACGGCGATTTTGTTCGCCAAACCGTTGGCCAAAGCAGATTTGATGGCGATGCCAATATTGTTGAGCAAACAAAACCCGTTCGGCCAATCGGGCAAACAATGATGCCCCGGCGGGCGAGACAGGGCGTAAGCGTTCTTGAATTGGCCTTGCAGGACTGCGTGCAAAGCCGCCTTAACCAGTCCTGCTGAGAGCGCCGCAATCTCAAACCCACCCTTGCCAAACGGCGTGCGCTCGCCCAACTCACCACCACCAAGGTCGGAAAGGCGCTTGAATTCATCAAGATAACTTGCGGGATGCACACGCAGCAAATCTTGCCGCGATGCGGGTTCTGCGCCGTGGTTTGCCAATTCCTTTGCCAGCCCCGTAACATCGAGCAAGTTTTTCAGTCGACGTTTGGTCTCGGGATTTTCCGGCAACCCACCCGAAGCTAAAGGCTGCACCAGCCCGCCAACACGTGCCGTCAACGCATAATTGCCGCCAGAATGCCAGAAGCAGCGTTCATCCCAGAAAAATGCGGTTTGCGCCATGGTTGTGCCGAGACTAGCGCCCGAATATCCCGCGCTTGTGCTGGGTCTGCAAATTGTCGATCTCTTCACGCAAGGCTTCGATTTCGGCTTTGGCCACCGATTTGCGCGGATTGTCCAGTGCAGTTTTCCCATCTGGAAAACCGGATGAATAGGCGACGCGATTGCCAATTCGCGTTTCAAGGACGGTTGCGCCAGATTTTGTCAGTGCGTTAACTGCATTGTCGGTCGCTTCCGGACGCACCGGCACGCGGTTCATCACCACAACGCTTTTGACGTTTTCGGCCTTTGCCATTTTCAAAATTGCCTCGGTCGCCCAAACGTCCATCGCGGTTGCTTGGCAAGGAACAATGATAAGTTCACTGGTCCGGATCGCGCCTTCGAGCAAAGACGAAGCATTGCCCGGACAATCGACAAGAACGAGGTCAAAGTCACGCGCCGCGTGACGGATGTCGGAACTGGCGCGATAATCCTTTGACTCGATCTCTCCTAAACCCGGCAGACTGCCATAGGCCAACCACCGCGACAGTGACTTTTGCGGGTCAATGTCGATGACGGCAACTTTGCGCCCGGCCAAAAGCCACGAATGAGCAAGGTGAACCAGCAGCGTTGTTTTGCCAGCGCCACCTTTTTGTTGTGCAAACGTGATTACTCTTCCCAAATGCAGACCCCGATCAAAAGAACACTAGACCACGCGCAAATTGAAAGCATTGCCGTGGCAATGTCAAACGAGCCACAGTCGCGCATAGGGCGGAAGGGCGATTTTGTTGCCGTGCAGCGATACTTTCTGCCCCGATAGCGTATCTTCAAACCGGCTTGCCCCATGCTGTTTGGCCCAATCAGCGTCGATGCTTGCCCAATTTTCGGTGAAATTGAACAGGCAAATGACCGGCCCGATGGGTGCCTTGCGAACAAAGGCGAACAGGCCGGGAATATGTGTTTCAACAATCGCGGTTGGGTTTGCCGCGTGAAGTTGCCCCAAAAGGCGGCGGCGCGTTAGTATATCGCGCACGCCATGATAGACCCGCGCCGAAGGCGTATTTGCCGTCGTGCGTTCCGACGCTTTCGCCCAATCCATAACCGGACGGTGCACCCATCGGCTGTCATGGGCGCGATGCGGGTCGGCGATATAGGAATAATCGTTGGTCAAAGCGAGTTCGTCGCCCATGTAAATCAACGGTATTCCGCCGTAGGATGCAATTAGCGCATGCCCCAAAAGGATACGCTGGATTGCCATTTCAATGCCGTTCAAGTCTCCGCTGCGTTCCGCTGTCTCCAACCCCGCCAAAGAGGCGAAGGAACCGCTGATACGTTTGTCGCCGGTTTCGGGGTTAACCTGAAACAACTCGCCTTTGGCAAAAGATCCTTGAAATCCGCCTTCATAGAAATCGGACAGATAGTTGCGATGTTTATGCCCGTTGGACCCTACCGCATGGGCATCGTCGTCGGTGATCGCCCAGCCGATGTCATCGTGGCACCGGATATAGGTCGCATAGGCTGCGTTGCTGTAAACGGTCGGAAAATGCGTGCGCAACACATGCGTCATCATGGCGGTGTCGCGCGTTGCCAGTGCTGACCAAAACTGCACCATCAGCGAGTTGTGGTAGGCGAGATTGCCTTCCTTGCCAGCATGTGCGCCCTGACCAAGATAGGGGATCATTTCGGCTGGCGCGACGATGGCTTCGGCCAGATGAATAACCGAGGGCGCCGCGATGCGGCTTGCAGCGCGCAGAGCATGGAGAATATCATGCACCTCGGGTTCCGACTGGCACCGCGTGCCCATACGTTTCCACATGAAAGCAACCGCATCCAAACGCATGACATCGACGCCTTTGTTGGCGAGGTTGAGCATGATCTCAACGACTTCGAGAAACACCCAAGGGTTGGCCCAGTTCAAATCCCATTGGTGTTCGTTGAACGTCGTCCAAACCCATTTGCTAAATTCGGGATGGTGGGTGAAATTGCCCGGCGCATTGTCTGGGAAGACTTCGACCAGCGATTTTTCGTATTGTTTTGGCAGATTGTCGTCGTCAAACATCAGGTAGTAATCCTGATATTTTGCCGTGCCTTTGCGAGCCTTTTTGGCCCATTCGTGTTCCTTGGCGGTGTGGTTAAGCACAAGGTCGACGCATATGCTGATACCGCGTTGGCGTAGCGCGGTCGCCAGCGTCTGAAAATCTTCCATAGTGCCATATTCAGGATTGATGGCCCGGTAGTCGATCACCGAATAGCCGCCGTCGCTGTCGCCGGGTCGTGGTTTCAGGCAGGCCATGAAATGAATGTAGTTGATGCCAAGGTCTTGTAAATAATCGAGTTTTTCAAGGACGCCTTTCAAGTTGCCGTTGAAGCGGTCGATATAAAAGACATAGCCGGCCATGTCGGGTCGCTGGAACCAGTCCGGTTCCAAATCGCGTTTGAGGTCGAGAAGTTTCAAATCGGCGGGGCGCTCGTCCCAATTGCGTTTGAGCGCGGCGGTTAAAGCTTTGGAAAACTTGGTATAATCTGGGTGTGCGCCATAAAGGCCGTCCAGCATTCCCCAAAGATCGTGATGGCTGCGTTGCAGCCGCAGGTCAAATATTTGGTCGTCCGGGTCTGGTTTTGCGGCAGTTCCGGGCATGGCTTCCTCGCGTTGCTTTGCGCGAACCTAACAAATTGCAAACGTTTGGGAAGGGGGCAATCAAGCTAATCGCCGTAGTGCCGGATTTCGACTTTTGGCGGTCCTTGCTCGGCCAAGGTCAGGATATAGAGGTCGCCATATTGTTCTGGCGGTGCTCCGCTGCCGCCCAATGACTCGTAAATCTTCACGAGATTATCGGTATTGCCAATCCAGATTACCGCCCGGTCGGGATGGTCGCCCTTCAGGTTTGGCACCGCCTCAAATTCGGGCAGGATTGTCACCTGCAACCCCAATTTGGCCGCCAACGGTGCAGCAGTATCGAGATTGCGTTTCTTGTCGGGGGCATAGATTCCCGCAATGTCAAATTCGGCAACGGCCTCGACCAAGGCGAGGGCGCGAACACGGCCTTGTTCATTTAAATCCTCCGACGTCGGAACTCTATCGCCGTGGCGAGTGAGTAGGATGATCGTATCGGCAAAGGACGGGGCTGCAAGGTAAACGGCCAATGTCAGGATCGTGGAAAAGATTGAAATTCGCATGATGCCCTCCGATTTGAGATTTAAGCGATGTCACCCGAAAACTCGTCGCAATTCAATCGTTTTTAGAACGAAACACGTGGATTTTAGTATTCTTCAAACAACAAATCCTCCACCGGTTTGTTCAAGAACTGCGGGCACATGTTGGTTTCGCGGGCTTTGGTCAATATCTCGGTGACGGCACCATAAGGGTCACCTTCCACGCTGCATTGGCCGCTGTCAGCCAGATTATTGACGCACATATATTCGATCAGCGAAGCAGATCGCACCATCGGGCAGGCCAGTTCTTGTCTTTTGGCAACGTAATCGACGCCGAGTTCATCTGATTGTGAAGGACCTCGCCCGATAGCAAGGCCAAAATTAAAATCCCAAAGGTACACATGGTCAAAATATTGCGCTAATTCGGCAAAACCGTAGTTGGAAAGGACAACTGCCCTTTCGTTGCTGATAATCGAGTCAAAAATGCCTGCGATCTTGTTAATTTGGGGATGCAAATATTCCAATTGCAGGAAAATCTCGGATCGCAAATCGCCAAGTACTACAGCTCGTTTCAAATATTGCCAGTTCAATTGCGCTCGAACAGCGTTCCCTTCGTCGTCGGGTGAGAACATTGTGTCGTATCTTACAAGCGCGTACAGAATTGTCGGGTTCAACGGATCGTATTTGAGTTTTTCAAGATTTTCTCTGTATTCCAGAGCGTTTTCATCTGCGTAGGCACCGACCACGCCAAAGTCATATTCTATTATTCTGGCGGCCTTGGGGTCGGGTTCTTCAATTTTGGCCAGCAGTGCAATTGCTTTTTCGGGGTCGGGACGAAATTGCGTTGCGTCAATCAGGCGTTGTTCCAACAATTCGCCTTCGGGCATTCTGTCGAGCATCATCTGCGCCCAAGTCATTTCCTTGCCAGGCTCTTTGACGATATAAATCGCTTCGATTTTGCATTTGTCTATGGTGTAACCCGGGCTGTCTTTGACACGGGCGGCAAATTTCTCGCAAAGTTCGAACATCTGCTCGATGGACCCGCCCCAGTTTGGCTGGACGGTCCAGCGTGCCTTGTCCAGACTCTCGCGGGTGGGTGTGTGTTCAAAGATTTTCTCGAGCAGCGGACCCAATTCGGAATCGCGGCCGCCAAACAAATGCATCCGCAAAACGGCATCGGAACCCGGCACGAAGTCAGGAAATTTTTTAAACATGTAACGCGCCAGTGGCGTTGCTTGAGCGACATAATCATACATCCGCTCCATCGCTCTGGGGTAAGTTTGCCGCAAGTTTTTCTCGCCACGCGCAATCCAAAGATAGTGATAGAGGTTCGAGAATTTTGCCGCGGGCAGGTGGACTGTCAGTGTGTCCACATCGCCCCAATCTTCAATGAAGTTCTCCACCGCCGGATCGGTTGTTTCAAATACTTCGTAAAGCTTGCGCTGGTCGTCATATGCGAAATTGCCAGTTTGAACAGCGAACTGCACCTCATCCAGTTTCTTTTCGACATTGGCGAAATCGCGGTCCTTGATCAGGGCACGCAGATCATCTGGCGTGAAATCAATTGCGAAAGTTGGCGTTGTAAAAATTATGAAAAATAGTGCTGTGAAAATCTTTCGCATCATCGTTCCTCTACCGAAATATGGCAAAGC
Source organism: Oceanomicrobium sp. (assembly GCA_031415055.1). Lineage (GTDB taxonomy): Bacteria > Pseudomonadota > Alphaproteobacteria > Rhodobacterales > Rhodobacteraceae > JANMOK01. The sequence continues at coordinate 16,390 of JANOQZ010000018.1, forward strand.
CATAGTCGCGGATCGTGGCAATTTCAGGGCCGTTTACGTCTGACTTTGCCGCACATAAGCCCCTTCGGGCAAATCCATCGCGGCGGCGAGATCGCGCAATTGGCTGGTGGAAAGGGTCACGTGCACGGTGACACCTAGCCTTGGGTCGAACTGTTCGACGGTGGCGCAATCGTCGAAGGCGTTGATGATGACGTCTTCGCGCAGGGGTTTGGCACCCTCGTCAACCAAGGTGATCGTTGTGGCATCGAAGTCGTGCTCGGTGGTGAACATGGGCCCAGATTAGCCGGTGCCAAAGTTTATTGCCAGATAAGTCATTGGCACTATGATGGAAAAAAAATTGGGGATGTTGATGCGCTCAATTCTGATGGCCGAATACCGGCGGTTTTTGAACACCTGCATCTGGTCGCTGGCGGGTTGGAAGGCTTGTTGGGCGTCGGAAAAAACCTTGCGGCAGTGGACGGTTGTGAACGGGCTTTCCATCGCTTTGGCCTTGTATTTGGACCTTTCGGGGCTGGAACGAGCGGTTATCATTGCCTTTGGGTTACTGGTTTTGGCGGTGGAATTGATGAACACGGCGATGGAAACCGCGATTGATTATATCTCGCGCGACCTGCATCCGTTGGCGAAAAAGTCCAAAGATGCCGGGTCTGCGGCGGTGGCGATGACGGCGTTTGCCGCGCTGTTCGCGTGGATTTTTATTTTGTTTGGCTAGGGCCGTCGGTTGTGTTGCAGCGCACAATGGCGGCGTGAATTTCCGCAAAAAACCTGTGCACCGGACGTGCACAATGCGTGCACCGGGTGTGCATACGATTTTTGGGTGAAATGAGCGGTAATTGAGGCGTTTTGTGTTGCGGTGCAGCAAAAGCGAGGCCGAATTTGGAGGGGCAGATTGGCTCGATTTGACTTGTTATGACTGCTTTCCTGCACCCTTCCACTCCGTCACAGGCGGCGACCGAGCCAAGGGGTGGGTGTTTGCGGCGGAACCGTGGGGGTGAGACGCGCCCGGATGACCTGCCGGTGGCAGGTCGTCAGCGTCGAACGCCCGTAGCGTAAGCGAAGGGCTGGGGTGTGGCTTGCGCAAGTGCAGGGCGGGGGTTGAGGTGGGGGTTTGGTCGGTGGTGGGGTGTGCTTGGGTAAGATATTGAAATGGTGGGATGAATTCCACCCTACGCTTGCTCATTTCACCTGTTTGCTGCCCGTAACGAATTCAATCAGCGCAGGGGAACAAAATAACTGCATGAATCTCTCGACTTCTTCTGAATATTCCATTTTTTGCGAATCGGCCGGGGCCAAAAACCCCTTTTCAAACTCAATAAGCTTGGGTGCGTTACTCTCCGGATCTCCCCAGATGGCAAACCCGCAAATCAAATAGCCCTTGGTCGTCGTTCCGCTAAAATGTACTTCCATGAAGCCATCCATCCATGGAAAGGAGGCGACGAGGTGGTGTCTTAACAGGTTCGGGGTGCCATAAGTTGCACGCTCGGCTATTTGAGAAAGCTTCCACTCTGCCAGAGTCGTATGCGCTTCGAAGCCCTCGCCCATGGAATCGTAAATGTCATCGTCACTTCCTGCAATAAGACGGTCGAACAATTGCAAGGTGCTTTTCACAGTTTGATCGAAGATGGCTTCAGTAATTGTGGACTCTTGGGCTTGCGCGGTAGTCACTAGAGACATCAAGACCGCCACCAATAGGCACTTAGGTGTTAGAAGGCCCAAGATAGATTCGGCATGATAATTAAAGAAAACTTTTGGTCCCACGGTCACCCCAACCTCCCCCACAAATCATACTCCCCCGCCTCATCGACGGTCACTTCCACAATATCCCCCGGCACCACCCCTGCAAACCCCTCATCAATAAACAAATTCCCGTCGATTTCCGGCGCATCTGCCATGGTGCGGCAGGTGGCTCCATCCGCATCCACCTCATCCACAATCACTGAAACCCGCGTCCCCACCTTGGCAGCCAGTTTTGCCTCGGAAATCGCCTGCGCTTTTTCCATGAACCGGTCCCAACGCTGCTGTTTCACCTCATCCGCCACATGATCGGGCAGGGCGTTGGACCGCGCTCCGGCGACGTTTTCGTATTGGAAGCAGCCGACGCGGTCCAACTGGGCCTCATCCATCCAATCCAAGAGATGCTGGAATTCGGCTTCGGTTTCGCCGGGGTAGCCGACGATGAAGGTGCTCCGCAGGGTAATTTCAGGGCAGACCGAACGCCAGTGGGCGATTTCTTCCAGCGTGCGGGCCGAGGTGGCGGGGCGGGCCATGCGTTTGAGGACGTCGGGATGCGAATGCTGGAACGGCACGTCGAGGTAGGGCAGCACCAAGCCTTCGGCCATCAGCGGGATCAGGTCGCGGACGTGGGGGTAGGGATAGACGTAGTGCAGGCGCACCCAGGCGCCGAGTTGGCCGAGGTCGCGGGCGAGGTCTACGATATGGGCGCGGTGGCCTTTTTCTTCCTTGTAAGCCAAATCCAGCCCGTAGGCGGAGGTGTCTTGGGAGATCACCAGCAGTTCCCTGACCCCGGCGGCGACCAGCTTTTCCGCTTCGCGCAGCACCGCATGGGCCGGGCGCGATTGCAGGCGGCCGCGCATGTCGGGGATGATGCAGAACTTGCACTTGTGGTTACAGCCCTCGGAGATTTTGAGGTAGCTGTAGTGGCGTGGGGTTAGGCTGACGCCGGTGGCGGGCAACAGGTCGATGAAAGGGTTTGGTGACGGGGGTGCGGCTTTGTGGACGGCGTTGAGCACGGCCTCGTATTGCTGCGGGCCGGTTACCGCCAGCACCTTTGGATGCGCCCCGGTGATGAATTCGGGGTTGGCACCAAGGCAGCCGGTGACGATGACCTTGCCGTTTTCCTGCAAAGCCTCGCCGATGGCTTGCAGGCTTTCGGCTTTGGCCGAGTCTAGGAAGCCGCAGGTGTTGACGATGACGGCTTCGGCACCGGCGTAATCGGGCGAGATGGCGTAACCTTCGGCGCGGAGCCTTGTGAGGATGCGTTCTGAATCCACCAGCGCTTTCGGGCAGCCGAGCGAGACCATGCCGATCTTCGGCTGGCCGGGACGCGCGGTTTCCGGGATATGGGATCGGGCGAGATCGGGGCGTAGGGTGGGAGGGTTGTGGGTCATGGGCGGGGTATAATGCGGGTCGGCGGGCTTGGCGAGATCGGTTTCACTCTCTGGGCAGGGGCGTATGGTTTGCACGACTTAGTGTAAAAAATACTTGACATGATGTTCGCTAAAACATACTCAACGTCGCAAATAACCGACACGGACCGAATCATGACCTTTCTGGAAATCAACAATATCGTGCAAACGCTGCGGGCTTTGGTGTTTGCCGCCATTTACGTGGTTTGGGCACGCGGGGCCGCTTTGGCCGGGCGGTTTGACGGCGATGCGGGACTGGTGCTGTTGGGCAAGGGCATACTGGTGCTGATCGCGGCAACCGTGGTCGCCGGGATCGTGCTGCATATCATCGGCATGATCGTGACCATTGTTGCCGGGCAAGAAAGCAAACCCGGCGAGATGGATGAGCGCGACCGGCTGATCGAGCTGAAATCGTTCCAGCACGGATTTACCTGCTGCGGGCTGGGGCTGTTGGCCGCCGTCATCGCGCTTTGGTATGGCTGGGGGGCGATTTGGGGGTTCCATCTGATCCTTGCCGGATTCACCACCGCCGACGTGCTGGTCAACACGCTGAAATTTCGCGCATATCTGCGGGGAAGCCCGTGAGCAAGGGCAAGATCAGCAACAATATCCGCCGCCTGCGCTTTGACGCGGGCGAGATGACGCAGAAGGATCTGGCCGAAAAGGCGGGGGTGTCGCGGCAGACAATTGTTGCGATTGAGGCGGGGAAATATTCGCCATCGCTGCAGTTGGCCTTTGAGATTGCCGAGGCTTTTGGCGTGCCGATCCAGGACGTGTTTTCGTTCGAACGAAGCTGACTGATGCCATTTTTGAAAGGAACTGCCATGGACCACGTGTCCCTGATCCGGAGAGATTTGCCCAAAGCTACTACGCCGTGGTGGCGTTCGGCAGTGGTTGCGTTGGCGGGCTTGTTACTGCTCGCCGTCGTTCCTGTCCTTGGCGGCATCTTGCGCCTGTCCGACCTTGTCTTGGCCGCGGCGATAACGGCTGAAAACGCCCGTTTCTTTGCCGCGCCAGTACCGATTGTCATTCACATTACCGGCGCAAGTCTGTTTCTGCTGCTGGGCGCGTTTCAGTTTGTGCCCAATCTACGCAGCCGGTTTCCGCGGTGGCACCGCGTCGCCGGTCGGGTGACGCTGGTGGCCGGGCTGTGCGCGGCGTTTGCCGGGCTGTGGATGACCGCGACCTACCCGGCGGCGGCCAATCCTGACTTTCTTTTCGTTCTGCGCATGACCGTTGGCACGGGCTGGGCTGCGAGCTTGATCCTAGCGTTTCTGGCGATCAGAAAGCGCGACGTTGCACGACACAAGGAATGGATGATCCGTGCCTATGCCATTGCCGCCGGTGCTGGAACGACGGTTATCACCTTCGGATTGTGGTATCTGGTCACGGGCGAGGACACGCCGCAAGTGAGTGCAATGTCACAGGCCGCCGCGTGGAGCATTAATATTGCTTTCGCGGAATGGATAATTCGGCGCAAATCTTACGTCAATCAGGGAGTATTGGTATGAAAGCTGCTTTGGCCACTGCTTATGGTTCGCCCGATGTGATGCAGCTTGGCGAGGTGCCGCTGCCCGTTCCAAGGGACGGCGAAATTCTGGTCAAGGTTATGGCGGCCGCGGTCAATTCCGGCGACTGGCGCATTCGGTCCCGTAACGTGCCGCGGGGTTTTGGCCTGATGGTGCGGCTGATTTTTGGTTGGTCGAAACCGCGCCAGCCGATTTTGGGTTGGGAATGCGCCGGGGTCATTGCTGCAGTCGGGGTCAAGGTCACAAATTTCAGGGTTGGCGAGGAAGTCATCATTTATCCGGGTGGCCCGCGCGGGTGCCATGCCGAATATATGACGGTGAAGGCCGACAAGCCGATAATCCGCAAACCGGCGTCGCTGACATGGGACGAGGCGGGGGCATTTTGTTTTGGTGGGGTGACGGCGCTGAGTTTTCTGCGTTGGGGCGGGCTTGCGGCAGGCAAGCGCGTGTTGATTGTCAGCGCTTCGGGTTCGGTCGGGTCTGCGGCGGTGCAAATTGCCAAAGCGGCAGGGGCGCATGTGACGGGCGTCTGCAGCGCAGCTAATCGAGAGATGGTGATGCAACTGGGAGCGGATGCCGTGATCGACTATAGCGTCGAGGATTATACCCTGCGCGGCGAACACTGGGACATGATCATGGATTGCGTCGGCAGTGAGCATTTTGGCCGGGCGAAATTGTCGCTGACTCAGGACGGGTGGCTGTTACAGGTCGTTGGCGACCTACCGCAAATGCTGCAGGCCTTGACCACTCGCTGGTCACGAAAACGGGTCGTGTTTGGCGATGCGGGCGGGACTGTCGGCGATCTGGAAGAACTGGCGCGGCTGGCAGAGAATGGGAAATACCGGCCCGTTTTGGATTCGGTTTATACCCTGCATGAAATCCAGTCGGCGCACGAGCGGGTTGAAAGCCAGCGCAAGCGCGGCAATGTCGTTTTACGAATTGGCGCGGAATAGTTCGCCGGTGCCGGGGCGCTGATTTGGCGCAGGGGGAATGCTTTTCAGGAGCGCGGTTTTCTGCGAGGAACGCCCCAAACAAATGGAGTTGCACTTGTCGAACCTGCGCGCATGGTGGGCCAAAGTCATGTTCGACTGGCGTTCGGGGTTTCAAACCCTGAACGGTGGTTGGCAGCGGGCGCAGGCGTATTTCGATCTGTATTGGGTCGATCACGGGTTTTTGCGGACGATTTACGGTAATGAATACGAGATTGCGCCTTTGGTTTTTCGCCGGGCGCAGCCTTCGCCCAAGGATATTCGCGCCTTTGCTGCCAAGGGTGGCAAGACCATCATCAACCTGCGTGGCGTGGGTCGGGGGGGGCCGTATTTATTGGAACTCGAGGCTTGTACGGCGTTGGGCGTGCGCATGATCGATGTGCGGACTTCGTCGCGTAATCTTCCTTCGCGTGAGACTTTGTTGGAACTAGCAGATATCTATGCCCATGCCGCGCATCCGCTGATGTTTCACTGCAAGTCAGGTGCCGATCGGGCGGGGTTGGCGGCGGGGTTGTTTGTGTTGTTTGGTGGCGGAACTTTGGTTGCGGCCAAGGCGGAATTGAGTGCGAAATATCTGCATTTCCGCTCGTCGCCGACAGGGGTTTTGGACCGCTTGTTCGAGGAATTTGGCGAAAGCGGTTCGCAGGATTTTCTGGAATGGATCAAAACCGCGTATCAGCCGACCGAGATCGAAGCGAGGTTCCATGCCAACCGATGGGGTTCGGTGTTCGTCGACTGGATATTGCGGCGCGAGTGAGGGGTAGCCCCTTGCATCGATGCTGTGGCTTTGCTTCAGTGTCGCACCTTGTTTCCGGGATATTATGGCCGCGACATTCACCCAACTTTTCACGCCAAAACTGGTGACAGTGCTGCGCGAAGGCTATCGTTGGCGGCATTTCCGCGCCGATTTTCTGGCCGGAATGACGGTGGCAATCGTCGCATTGCCACTGTCGATGGCGATTGCCATAGCATCGGGCGTATCACCCGACCGTGGGCTGACGACGGCAATTGTCGGTGGATTGGTGGTCTCGGCTCTGGGCGGCAGCCGGCTTCAGGTGGGTGGTCCGGCAGGCGCGTTCATTGTGCTGGTGGCGGCCACCGTGGCGCAGCATGGGGTCGAAGGGTTGATCCTTGCCACGATGATGTCGGGCTTCATCTTGTTGGCGGCAGGGTATTTGCGACTGGGGACCTATATCAAGTTCATCCCCTATCCGGTGACGGTTGGCTTTACCTCGGGCATCGCCGTGATCATTTTTGCCAGCCAGATTGTGCCGTTGCTGGGGCTGACTTTGGGTGGTTCTGAACCGGGACCGTTGGCGGCGAAATTGCCGGCGATTTGGGCGGCACTTCCCACCTTCAACGTGCAAGCGATTGTGGTTGCGGCGGGGGGTTTAGCAATAATTTTGGCGGCGCGGGCCTGGTCACCCAAAGCGCCGGGCATGTTGATCGCAGTCGGACTGGCAGCGCTGGTGACCAGGGCGTTGAACCTGCCAATTGAAACGATTGGGTCGAAGTATGGAGGAATTCCGGGCTCGTTGCCCTTTCCCGCCTTGCCGGAATTCACCTTAGCCAAAATTCAGGCGGTATTACCCAACGCAGTTTCCTTTGCCCTGCTGGGTGCGATTGAATCGCTGTTGTCCGCCGTGGTGGCCGACAGCATGAGCGGGCGACGGCATCGCTCGAACTGCGAATTGGTGGCGCAGGGGTTTGCCAATATCGGCGCAAGTCTGTTTGGCGGGTTCTGCGTGACTGGCACGATTGCACGAACGGCGACAAATGTGCGCTCGGGCGCTCACAGCCCGGTAGCCGGTATGTTGCACGCGCTGTTTCTGTTGGCATTCGTGCTGCTGGCGGCTCCATTGGCATTTTACGTACCACTCGCCGCTTTGGCCGCTGTACTGACTTTTGTGGCGTGGAACATGTTTGAGCGGTTCGCCTTTGCGGCCTTTCTGCGCGGGTGGGGCGGCGATGCCGTGGTCTTGGTTGTAACGTTTTCTTTGACCATTTTCCGTGACCTGACCGAAGCGATAGTGGTGGGTTTTGGCTTGGGTGCGGTTTTGTTCATCAACCGGATGAGCAAGGTGGCGGAAGTTGAAACCCACATGCCTTTCGTAAATGAAGACGTGGCAGATAGTGACAATCATCGCGGCAAGTTTGGCGGTGCCGACCCCGATGTGATCATTCATCGGGTCAAAGGCGCTTTTTTCTTTGGCGCGGCGGGGCTGATGGATTCGGTTCTGGACCGGATCGGCGACGCCCATAAAGCGCTTGTGTTGGATTTTGACGGGGTGCCGTTTTTGGATTCTTCTGCCGTTCACGCCATTGGTGCCGTGGTCGCCAAGGCAAAAAGGCAGGGCGTGCGGGTCTATATCAGTGGCACGAACAAAACCGAACGGCGCGAGATGGTCACCCATGGCATTAGCCCGCGCGATGTCAGTTTCAAATCTTCGGCGGAAACGGCGCTGGCGCATTGGCGCGAGGCGGTGCGGTGAGCCTGTTTTTAGGCATTGATACCGGCGGCACCTATACCGATGCTGTGTTGATCGAGGATGAGGCGCGGGTTGTCGCCTTTGCCAAATCGCTGACAACGCGCCACGACTTGGCATTGGGCATTGGCCGGGCGATGGACGCGGTTTTGGCGGGCACTGCGCCCGATAGCGTGTCACTGGTGTCGCTTTCAACCACGTTGGCAACCAATGCGTTGGTCGAGGGGCAGGGTGGCCGGGTTTGCCTGATTTCGATTGGCTTTGAGCCACAAGATATGGAGCGTGCCGGATTGGCCGAAGCTCTAAAGGGTGACCCTTTGGTTATGGTCGCAGGGGGCCATTCGCATTCGGGCAATGAATCGGCGGCGTTGGATATGGCGGCGCTGCGTGCGGGTATTTTGGCCCATGCGGACGAGGTGGGTGCCTATGCGATTGCCGGGCATTTCGCGGTGCGCAACCCCGCGCATGAAGTTGCGGCGCGTGAAATGGTGCGCGAATTGACTGGTAAACCGGTGACCTGCTCGCATGAATTGACCGCGCGTTTGAACGGGCCAAAGCGGGCGCTGACGGCGGTGTTGAATGCGCGGTTAATCGGTTTGATTGGGCGGTTGATCGAAGCGGCAGAGGCGCTGCTGGCGGCGAAGGGTATAAAAGCTCCGTTGATGGTAGTGCGCGGTGACGGGGCACTGGTATCGGCCGCATTCGCCCGTATGCGACCGATTGAAACGATCCTCTCTGGCCCAGCGGCTTCGCTGGTGGGGGCAGTTTGGCTGACCAAAGCGCAAGATGCGATAGTATCCGATATTGGCGGCACCACGACGGATGTGGCGGTTCTGCAAGGCGGCAGGCCGAAGATCGACCCCGAAGGCGCGATGGTTAGCGGGCATCGCACCATGGTCGAAGCCGTGGCGATGCGCACGACCGGGTTGGGCGGGGATTCGGAAGTTCATCTCGTTGCCGAGGGGTTACGCGGTGCGTTGCGGTTGGGGCCAAAGCGGCTGGTGCCGCTAGCTTTGGTGGCGCTGGACTGGGCCGATGTCGTGCATGCCAGTTTGGACGCCCAGTTGGCGCAGGAACGACCGGGGGACATGGATGGGCGGTTCGTTCTGCCGGTGCTGCGCTTGGGCCGCAATCTGAGCGGGCTGAGCGAGCGCGAAAGTGGTTTGTTGGATCGGTTGGGTTCGCAAGCGATGGCGCTTGTAAACCTGATCAAGGCACGCGTCGAAATCGCAGCGTTGGAGCGATTGGTGGCGCGGGGATTGGTCCAAGTTGCGGGTTTCACGCCGAGTGACGCGAGCCATGTTTTGGGCACTCAAACCGGCTGGGATCGCAGCGCTGCACAGAAAGGCGCAGGTTTGTTCGCCCGGCAGAAGATCGGTTCGGGTGATGCCTTTGCGCTGAGTGCGCAGGCGGTTGCCGCTTTGGTAATTGACCAACTTACCCAGCAAACCAGCGAGATATTGTTGGAAACGGCTTTGGCCGAGGACCGCTTTGAGCATCCGGAAAAACTGGCCCGTCACGCATTGGCCGAAGCTGGAATGCGTGGCCATTTTGGAGCGGCGCGGGTTTTTGTTGGGTTGGGATTGCCTTTGGTCGGACTGGGAGCTTCGGCGGTGATTTATTATCCGGCGGTGGCGAACCGATTGGGATGCGACGTTATTTTGCCAGAACACGCCGGGGTTGCCAATGCGATTGGTGCGGTCGTGGGACAAGTAAGGGTGACCGCGCGAATTGCCTTGACCTGTCCAACCGAAGGGCAGTTTCGCGTGCATTTGGCGAGCGAAATGGTGGATTACACCGAACTGGAAGCGGCGTTGTTAAGGGCCGAAACTGCGGCGGAACAGGTGGCGAGGGCCGGTGCTTTGGCAGCGGGTGCCGGCGAAGTTCGGGTTGAACTTTCGCGCAATATCAAAAGCGCGACGATTGAAGGGCGCGACACGATGATTGATGCGGAAGTCGTTGCACTTGCCGTTGGTCGGCCAGCGATTGCTGGCTTGGTTCCGCGTTAGGCGCCAATCAAATCCCACCTGTTGCCGAAAGGGTCGGCGAAAACCACGACTTTTCCATAGGTTTCGGTGCGCGGGATTTCGAGGAATTTGACGCCATTGGCGCTCATTCGCGCGAATTCTTTATCAAAATCGTCGGTGCGCAAAAAGAAGGCCACCCTTCCGCCGGTCTGATTGCCGATGACGGCGGATTGCTCGGCATCACTGGCTTTGGCCAACAAAAGGGCGGTTTGGGCACCTTGTGGCATGACTTTCACCCAGCGTTTACCGTTTGCCAACGGCGTATCTTCAAGCAAGCCAAAGCCAAGTTTTCCGACGTAAAAGGTGATAGCGGCGTCATAATCGGGCACAACAAGGGTGACGGCGGCGAGGAATTGCATGGCGAGTGGTTCCCTTTGCAGGCGTTTTGATGACAAGATACCGAGGCAATTTGCAAGAGGGTGTCATGCAAAACAACTGGGAAACCTCAGCGAACGGTCGCCTGCGCGGGCGCGGCTTGGGCCTTGGTTTTGCCGGAAAACCCGGTGATAACAACGCCATCACCGATGTTGCCGGGGTTGAGGTTGGCTATTGCACGCTGATTGCGGGCGGTGACGTGCGCACCGGTGTGACAGCGATACTGCCGCGCGGTCGCACTTTGGCCAATGTGCCCTGTGCGGCGGGGTCATTTTCGTTCAATGGCAACGGCGAGATGACCGGGCTGGCTTGGATCGAGGAAGCGGGAGAATTGCAGACGCCGATAACGATTACCAACACCAATGCCTGCGGCGTGACGCGGGACGCGACGACTAAGTGGTTGTTAAAGCAAGGTTTTGGCGTCGGTCAAGATTGGGGATTACCGGTTGCGGCCGAAACCTAGGATGGCGATTTGAACGACATTGACGGGTTTCATGTCACCGAAGCCCATGCCTTTGCGGCGCTGGATAGTGCCAAAAGCGGGCCGTTGGAACTGGGCAATGTTGGCGGCGGCACCGGCATGATGACCTATGATTTCAAAGGGGGTTCGGGGTCGGCATCGCGGGTTGTGGACGGCTATGTTGTTGGAATCTTTGTGCAATCCAACCTTGGGTCAAGGGGGGATTTGACGGTTCTGGGAGTTCCGGTCGGGCAGCATATTGGCGAGGACAAGTTGCGGGGAAAGGATTCCGGTTCGATCATTGCCATTATTGCCACCGATGCGCCGTTGCAGCCGCATCAATTGAAGCGGCTGGCGCGACGCGTGCCGCTGGGAATGGCGCGGACGGGGACGATTGGCAGCAATTCGTCTGGCGACACTTTCCTAGCGTTTTCAACGGCTAACGCGAGGGCTTATGGGTCGCCCGGGCCGGTTCGGACCGGGGATTTCTTGGCCAGTGACGCGATGGACGGGCTGTTTCGAGCCGTGGTTGAGGCGACGGAAGAAGCCATTCTGGATGCGATCATCTGTGGGGAAACCATGACTGGGCGGGGTGGGAACAGGTGTATTGCGCTGCCGCACGACAGGTTGTTGGAGGTGATGAAATTTTATGGCACAGGGGGGTAAATGAACCTAAATTTGCGGTGCACCAAGCGTGCGCAACGCGTGCACCGGGCGTGCATACGACGAGACTAGGAAATGAGCCTGAAATTTCACGCTTTTGTCGCGAATTGGTCGCTACGCCCGGCGAGAACTGCGCGACCGTTCACCGCACCCCGAACTGCCGGTTGATGGCGGCAATCGCGTCGGCTTGGTCTTCGCCCAAGCCGTGGCCGGTGGCGGATTGGGTGGCTTCGATCATGGCGAGCAAATCGGGCAGGGCGGATTGACCGGCGATGCCGACAAGGCGTTTGGACAGGCGGCGAACCGCGTCGGAGCGCGATCCGCATTGGCTGGCGATCCAGCGGCCGAAAATGGCGATCTCGGCGGCTTCATCGGTGCGGACATTGAAGGTGGTCTGGAATTCGCGGGTCATAGCGGCGGTCTGATCGGCGTTCAGCATGCCGCCCATTTCGGCGATAGCTGCGACAATACCGGCGGCGGCGAGGCGGGAGTCTTCGATTGAATCCGCCGGATGCACGTTCAATTTGTTGCGAAAGCCAAAACGGCGGGCGGCGAGACGCACATCGTTGGCGGCGTTGAGCAGCACATCGGCGGCGTCACGCGCTTGTTGGACGCGCCAGTACCAGATCGAGGCAGCGGCGATGGCACCAAGGATGGCTAGAAATACGGGCATGGGCACAATCCAATTCGTCGCAATCGCAATAGAATGGATTTTGGGCAAATTTTTGGCAAGGTCCGAATAATTCCTTGAATTGGCGCGTTAAACCCCAATCTGTTTGAGGGAAGGTGGCGGATGTCGGATACTATCAAGATCGCTTTGATCATCGGTTCCAGTCCGGATGCCTTGCGCAGCCGCAATTGGGCTATCTGCGCCCGCAACCAAGTGGTGGCTATCAACAACGCTTGGCGGGTGCGACCGGATTGGCAGCATCTGGTGCATCCGAAGGATTTCGCGGCGGCGCGGATGCCGCAGGTTGTGCGTCCGGGCCAGCAGGTGCATTCTTGGCAGGAATATGTGCCCGCACAGAATCTGTTTGGTGGATTTGTTTATGCGGGCGGGACGATGGCCTTTACCACTGCTTATTGGGCGTTGAATGCTCTGCGCCCTGAAATCATGGCGTTTGTTGGCTGCGATATGGTGTATCCGGCGGTTGGGCCGACGCATTTTTATGGCATGGGCACGGCCGACCCATTGCGCGATGATCCGACCTTGCAATCGCTGGAGGCCAAATCGGCGCGCTTGCAGGTAATGGCGGCGGAGCAGGGGTGTATTTGTGTGAACCTGTCTTCATTGCCGGAAAGTCGGCTGACGTTTCCGAGGATAGAATTTTCGGCTTTGACCGGTCTAACGGCACGCGAGCATGCGGGCTTGCGGTTGCAGGTCCTGGCGGGGTTGGATTTTGCCAAAGCGCGGGCGGCGTTGGACCACGAGGCAGAATTGGGATATTACTTTGAGGATGGCCGCTATTGGCGGCATTTCGATGAGATAGATGCGGGGGCTTTGGCGGCGATTGACCGGCAGTGGCTAGGTGCCGCAGGGCAACGGGGGTTGCTTTCTGCAGCCTCGCAGTCCATATGACCCCCAAGCGCTGCCTTTCGAGGTAGCGCTGATTTCTTCTCTGTCCTCGTTTACTCGCGGCCTATGAGGGGGAAGCCACCGGATACGCCTGCGGGCAAGTGTGGCACCAAGTGATGGCGCGGGGGACAAAGTCGTTCCTGCATTGCTATTTTGGAACTGACCGCCCGGTGCGCCCGGGGGTTACGCCGTGCCCATTGGCGCGGATAAGGATTTTGACTTGAATAAAGTAACTTTTGCGGATTTCGGGCTTGCCGAACCGCTGATCGCGGCGCTGCAACGCGCCGGATTTGACGACCCAACCCCGATCCAAGCGCAGGCCATTGGGCCGCAAATGGAGGGGCGCGATATTTTGGGCATCGCTCAGACTGGCACTGGCAAGACGGCAGCGTTTGGCTTGCCGATATTGCACCATATCTTGGGCATGACCGGTCGTCCAAACCCCGGCACCTGTCGGGCGTTGATTTTGGCACCGACACGCGAGCTGGCGGTGCAGATTTCCGATAACCTGCGTGCCTTTGCTGGCGGCGCGCGGCTATCGACCTGTCTGGTTCTGGGTGGGGTTTCCATCAACGGCCAGATCAAGGCGATTGCGCGTGGCGTTGATATTGTGATCGCGACGCCCGGTCGGCTGATCGACCTGATGCAGCAGCGCAAGATTCGGCTGGACGAGGCCAAGTTCGTGGTGCTGGACGAGGGCGACCGCATGCTGGACATGGGCTTTATCGAACCGGTGAAGCGCATCGTCGCAGCACTGCATCCGCGTCGGCAATCGGCTTTGTTTTCGGCGACGATGCCGAACGAAGTGCGCGGACTGGCGGAAACTTTTCTGAAAGATCCGGTCCGCGTGGAAGTGACGCCGCAGGCTACGGTTGTGGTGAAAATCGACCAACGCGCCGAACTGATCGACGGGCCGAAGAAACGCTCGCGCTTGACCGAAATGCTAGGTCAGCCGGAATTTGGCCGGGTGATCGTGTTCGCCCGCACCAAACGCGGGGCGGATAAGGTGCAGGAGAACTTGGAAAAGGACGGAATCGAGGCCGAGGTCATCCACGGCAACAAGGCGCAGAATGCCCGGCAACGGGCGCTTGGGCGCTTTAAGCAGGGGCTGGTCAAGGTGCTGGTTGCGACCGATATCGTCTCGCGCGGCATTGACGTGCCGGGGATCACCCATGTGATCAACTATGATCTGCCCGATGAGGCAGAGAATTATGTGCACCGTATTGGCCGCACCGGCCGCAATGGGGCGGATGGGATTGCGATTACGCTGTGTGCGCATGACGAATTGAAAAAGTTGCGGGCGGTGGAAAAAGTGACCGGGCAGCAGTTGATTGCCAAGGAAGCCGGGGCGGGCTCCGGCCCGTCGCGTGCTCCCCGTGGTGGCAAACCGTTTGGTAAAAGGCCGCAGGACAAGCCGTTTGTTGCGAAGCCCGAGGGTAAAGTCGCTGCTTTCGCGCCACGGCCCGAAGGGTCGAAGCCGAGGCGGTTCAAGCCGAAGCGGCGGAAACTGCCGAACGCGGCGTGAGATTTGGGGGCTTCGGCCCCCTTTTTCGTCCTAGTGCGCGCTGTCCCAAGACCGCCGTCAGTCCGGCAAGCCGACCAATCGTATGGATTCGGCCAGATGCGCGGCGTCGGCCGAATTCCTGAACGGCTCTTTCGACAGGCGGTGTCGGATGGAGAATCTTGGCTCTATTTCCAAGCATTCTCTGGCAAAGTCCGCCGCCCGGTCCATGTCAGCCAGCCGAGCGTGGCAACCGGCGATGATTGCCAAATACCAGTAGTTGCGGGTCCGCACATGCTCGAACGCAACCATTGCGCCGTCGTACTCGTGCAAGAGCATCCGGGCGAGACCGAGATAGAACCAATACCATGGCGGCCCGAAGTAAGGATCAATTTCCCGCGCACGCGCGAACCAATCGATCGCCGATTCTGCCTGGCCGCAATAGGTCAGGACGGTACCCATATCAGCGTTACTCCATTGATTGGTCGGGTTGATGTCGATGGCGTGTTGCATGTTTTGCAGCGCGACCTCGTAGGAACGTTGCCGCAAATAGGTTTGGCCCAATAACGAAAAACAACTGCTTTCGCCGCTGTCGAGCTCGACCGCACGCCTTGCAAAATCCAAGGCTTTCTTGAGAGTTTGATCGGAACTACCGTGATCCTGTGCCCAAGTCTTGCCAAACATGTTGGCCAGCAAGGCGTGCGCGAAGCCATAGTCGGGGTCCAGTTCGATCGCCAAGGTAAACAGCCGTATTGCTTCGGTCGCACCTGCCGGTTCATCCCAAGGCAAAGCGTTACCTTTCAAAACGCATTCGTAGGCTGCCAAATTTGCCGGTGGTTTGCGGTTAGCGCGCTGCGTGCCGACAACCTCAACCCGTCCGACCAACGTGCTGACGATCCTGCGGACGACCCGGTCCTGCACTGCGAAAATTTCGACAGACTCCAGGTCGAAATTGTCGGCCCAGAGATGATTGCCGGTTTCTGCGTCAATCAGCTGCGCCGAGAGGCGAATGCGGTCTCCTTTGCGCCGCAAGCTGCCCTCGACAATGTAATGGACATCCAGATCACGCGCGATTTCCTGTGTGTCGGCGGTCATGCCGCGGTAGCGAAACGAAGCAAAACGCGAGCGCACCGAAAGTCGCCGCCAGCGCGACAATTCGGTGATGATGTCTTCTGTTATCCCCTCGCACATCAGATCCTGGTCGGGATCGTCGCTCCGATTGACAAATGGCAGGACCCCGACCGTTGGTTTTTCGGTCGCGGACTCAAGGGCGGAAAACGTCAAATCAGCCAAGTTGGCGGGCGCCTGATCGGGGTTTACAAACTGATAACCCACACGCTGGACCGTCGCGATCCAGTCTTGTCCGTTCCGCGATTTGCCGAGACATTTTCGTAGCGCGGCGATTTGGACGGCAAGGTTGCTTTCTTCGATATTCTTCGTGTGCCAAACGGCGTCCAACAAGTCGGACTTTGACACAGCCCGGCCCTCGGCGGTCAACAAACACTCTAGCACTGCCAGGCATTTTTGACCAATGGCCACGGGCGAACCACTCCGGAACAGCATCCTGCGCTGCCGGTCGAAAACAAAGGGTCCGAACTCATGCTCCAGAGTATCCATGTCGCTTCATACAACGGATTCAGAACTTTTCAGAATAATTCAACGTCCAATTCAAGACCATGAAGCGCTACGGCGGCAACCTCCCAAATCATCCGCAGCGGATGTTGCAACAGGAGGTAATGTTTGATGCCACAATGCATTTGGACGGTACGGCGCAATTTCATCTTGTGGCCCGACGCACACCGCGCCTCAAGGCCAAAGGTGGGGTTTGTGCGGCTTGCAAAATTGTTTGCTGCAGCCTGGCTGGCAATCACCTACGGCCTTGGCTCGCACCACGCCCATGCCACCGATGCTGGTGTCGACGTCGCGCTGGTGATTGCCGGCGACGTTTCCGGATCGATGGTACCCGACGAACTACGCTTGCAGCGCGACGGTTTCGCCGCCGCTTTCCGGCATCCCGACGTGCTGAATGTTATCGGATCGGGCATGACCGGCAGGATCGCGGTGACCTATATTGAATGGGCCGGGCCGACAGAACAGCGGATCATCGCGCCGTGGACGATCATCAGCAACCGCGCTGACGCAGATGCCTTCGCGGCGCTCTTGTCCGCCGCGGCACCCATCAGCGGCGGCGGAACTTCGCTTTCCAGCGGCATGGTATTCGCTGCGGCGCAGTTTCGGACGCTCGGTACCACGACAAAGCGCCAGACTATCGACATTTCGGGCGACAGTTTCAATTCAACCGGACCCGCGCTGGCACCGGCGCGGGAGTTCGTGCTGGGTATGGGCATCACGATCAACGGTCTGACTTTCCCGATGTCTGCCGTGCACTACCCCCCCAACTACGGTAATATGCCCAGCGGTTCAGCATTTGACCTTGTGCGCTACTACGAGGACTGCGTGATTGGCGGCGCAGGCGGATTCGTGATGAATGTCAAGGAACCCGCGCAATTCATCAGTGTAATTCGTCGCAAAGTCGCGTTGGAAATCGCGGCGCTGCCGGCGAATGTCGAATATGCAGATTTCCGTGTCGACGCCGGTCGCGCCCGGAACTGCGTCGATTTCGACGCGCGGTAGGGATTGGTAAAATCTCCGCGACGCGGGCTAACCGGGGACCGGAGACGTGCCCGCAATGCCAAGGGCGGGGTGACATGGGCCTAATCCCGCACCGCAAAAGGGAAATAGGCGTTTCGCGTTTATGACGCGTCGGTTCAAACCGAAACGGCGGAACCTGCCGAACGCTGCGTGAGATCAAGGAGCCTTCGGGCTCCTTTTTCATGTCCGCGCTGCCGGAAATTCAGATGGTACGCCCTAGGGGAGTCGAACCCCTCTTACCAGAATGAAAATCTGGTGTCCTAACCGATAGACGAAGGGCGCAGACCTTCTGATCGGGCGTATTTAGCGAGGGTGAAGCGGTCGCGCAAGGGGTTTTCACGCCACTTTGGCGACATCTTCGATGCGCAATTTGGCGCGGCGGCGGCCTTGCCATTCGTCGAGTTCCAAGCGTCCGGCGAAGTGGAAGGACTGGCCGTTGCGGCTTTCCAATGCTGGCCCAATGGGCGTCTCAAAGGCGCGAAACAGGATGGCATCAAGTTTGGCGGTGCCGTCGCTGAGGGTCAGGCGCAGGTGTGTTTCGCCGGCGCGTTTGGCGAATGTGATGCGCTGGCTGGCAAAGGCGATGCGCGGGGCGGGGGCTTCCTGGCCGAAGGGACCGGCTTTTTCGAGTTGTTCCAGCAATTCGGGTGTTGCGGCGGCGTTGGCCAAAAGGCCGTCGATATGCAGGTCTTGGATTGGTTGGGTGCCAGAGCCTTGTTTGGCCAGCAATTCTGAAAGTCGATCCATCGCCGGTTCGAGTTGGGCTTTGCTTAGCGATAGGCCTGCGGCCATTTTGTGTCCGCCGCCTTTTTCGATCAGCCCTTCGCGTTGCAGCGTGGCAATGGCGGAGCCGAGGTCGATACCGCTGACAGATCGGCCAGAGCCTTTGCCACCGTCGCCATCAAACCCAATGACAATGGCGGGGCGATGGGTAGATTCTTTCAGTCGCGCCGCAACGATGCCGACCACGCCGGGGTGCCAACCTTGTGCGGCGGCCCAAACCAGCGGGCCGGTTTGGTCGCGCTGCTCGGATTGGGCGAGGGCGGCGTTCAGGACTTCGGCTTCGATGGCGCGGCGTTCAGTGTTGAGCTGGTCAAGGCGTTGCGCCAGTTGCGCGGCTTCGGTGGGGTTGTTGGTTGAAAGCAGTCGGGCCCCCAGATCGGCAGCACCGATCCGCCCGCCCGCATTAACGCGGGGGCCAAGGATGAAGCCGAGGTGGTAGGATGTCGGAGCCGAGGTCAGTTTGGCGACATCGGCGAGCGCGGCAAGGCCGGGGCGTTGACGCGTGGCCATGACTTTGAGGCCTTGGCGAACGAAGGCGCGGTTCAGCCCGATCAGCGGGGCAACGTCGGCGACGGTGGCAAGGGCGACGAGGTCGAGTAGGGAGATGAGGGTTGGTTGGGATTGGTTTTCGGCGCGGCGCAGGCGGTTCATTGCCACCAGAAACAGAAACACCACACCGGCGGCGCAGAGATAGCCAAGTTCGCCAGATTCGTCCTGACGGTTAGGGTTGACAACGATGGCATTGGGCAAACTCTCGCCGCCGAGGTGATGGTCCAGCACAATGACATCGCCGTTGGCGGCTTTGATGGGGGCGTGGCTGAGGGTGCCGCAATCGACACAGATAATCAGGTCGTGGGATTGGCCAAGGCTGGCCATGGCGGCTTCGTTCGGGCCATAGCCTTCGTCGATGCGGTCGGGGATATAGAGCGTCGCGGTTTGGCCGATGTCGCGCAGCCACGTGATGAGCAGGGCGGCGGAGGCGCCGCCATCGACGTCGTAGTCGGCGAAGATGGCGATTTTTTCGTTACTGCGCAGGGCTTGTGTAAAGCGTGCCGCGGCACGGTCCATGTCTTTCAGGATTGAGGGATCGGGCATCAGGTCGCGCACGGTTGGCTCGAGGAAAGTGGTGACATTTTCCGGCAGGATACCGCGCTGGGCGAGGATTTTGGCCAACAGGTCGGGCTGGCCGGTTTGTTGGCTTATTGCCTCGGACAGCCGGGATTGCTCCAAGCTAGGGCCGACCCAACGTTTGCCGGTCAGAGACGACGAGACATTGAGGAAGGCGGTCATGAGCCGTCACTGCAAACGTTGTGAAGCAATGCAGACGCTCGGTGATGGATTGCTTCGTCGCGTTGCTCCTCGCAATAACGGGTCACCGCCTCAAGCATTCCTTTGGCGATACAGCAACCTTCGCACCGAGCCGGTTTTGGAGCGCATCAAGATTGTTTCGGTTTCCAGATAATCGCCGTCACGATGCGCCCCGCGCACGACGGAGCCATCTGTCACACCAGTGGCGGCGAAGATCACGTCGGAACGCACCATATCGTCGCGGTCATAGATGCGGTCAAAGTCGGTGATTCCGGCCTTGCGGGCGCGGTGGCGTTCGTCATCGTTGCGGAATATCAGACGGCCCTGCATCTGGCCACCCATGCATTTCATCGCTGCTGCCGCCAGCACACCTTCGGGTGCGCCACCAGAACCCATATACAGGTCGATGCCTGTTTTGGCGGTTTCGGCGCAATGGATGATGCCTGCCACGTCGCCGTCGGTGATGAGGCGAATGCGGGCACCGCAGGCGCGGATTTCGTCGATCAAGGCTTGGTGGCGCGGGCGTTCGAGGACACACACCATAATGTCGCTGGGCTTGACGCCCTTGGCTTTGGCCACGGCGTGGATGCGCTCGGTGGGGGACATGCCAAGGTGCACCAGTCCGGGCGCAAATCCGGGGCCGATGGCGACTTTTTCCATATAAACGTCGGGCGCGTGCAGCATCGACCCGCGCGGGCCCATGGCGATAACGGTTAATGCGTTGGGCATGTCTTTGGCGGCCAGCGTGGTGCCTTCCAGCGGGTCAAGCGCGATGTCAACGCCGGGGCCGTTACCGGTGCCGACCTTCTCGCCGATATAGAGCATCGGCGCTTCGTCGCGCTCGCCCTCGCCGATGACCACGACTCCGGCGATGTCCAGCAGGTTCAACTGGGTGCGCATGGCATCAACTGCAGCGGCATCGGCCGATTTTTCGTCACCACGGCCAATTTCATTGACGGCAGCAATCGCGGCGGCTTCGGAAACGCGGGCGAGGCCGAGCGAAAGCATGCGATCGGCGAAAAGTTCGGTTTCGGACATGGCAGTCCTTTCGGGTCAAACGGTTTCGATGCGGATGGCAACGGGTGGAGCGAGCGAGACGTCAATTTTGGCGATGTCTTTTAGGGCGGCGTCGAGGTTAGTTCGCGCGGTGGCGTGGGTGACAATCAGAACCGGCGCAATGGTCGAAGCATGTCCGTATTGGCGCATGCGGTTGATCGAGATGCCGTGGTTGCCAAGCGCCGTGGCGATAAGGCCCAATGCGCCGGGCCGGTCGGACAGCGAGAAGCGCAGGTAATAGGCAGCATCGACGCCAGATGTGGCGCGGCGGGCTTGTTTGAGGCTGGTGGCGGGCACGCCAAAGGTGGGGATGATCAGGCCGCGCGCGATGTCGATGATGTCGGCAACCACGGCGCTGGCGGTGGGGCCAGCACCGGCTCCGGGGCCGCGATAGACGGTTTGGCCGATGAAATCACCCTCGACGACCACCATGTTGGTGACGCCATCGAGTTGGCCCAAGGGCGAGGTTTCGGGCACCAAGCACGGCTGCATGCGTTGTTCCAAGCCGTCGTTGGTCATCCGCGCAAGGCCGAGCAGTTTGATTGAAAAGCCCATGTCGCGGGCTTGGGTGATGTCGGTGAGGGAGATGTGGTCGATGCCCTCAATGGCGATACCGTCATAATCAATGCGGGTGCCAAAGGCAGCGGCGGCGAGCAGGGCAAGCTTTTGCGCCGCGTCCATGCCACCAACGTCGAAAGCTGGGTCGGCTTCGGCATAGCCGAGGTTTTGAGCGTCTCGCAGCACATGGGCATAATCTGCGCCGGTCTTTTCCATCGTGGTCAGGATATAGTTGCAGGTGCCGTTCATCACCCCCATCAGCCGGGTGATCTTGTTGGCGGCGAGGCCTTCGGTGAGGGCTTTTATGATGGGGATGCCGCCACAGACGGCGGCTTCGTAGCGCAGGGCGACTTGCTGGCTTTCGGCGTGTTCGGCAAGGGCTTGGCCGTGGCGCGCCAGCAGGGCTTTGTTGGCGGTGACGACGTGCTTTTTGTTCTGAAGCGCGTGCTCGATTGTCAGTTTGGCGGGGCCGTCCTCACCACCGATGACTTCGACGACCAGATCGGTATCGGGGCGTTCGGCCAGTTTGGTTGGGTCTTCGGACCAGTCATAGGCGGAGATGTCGATGCCGCGATTCCGGGCGTGGTTGCGGGCGGAAACGGCGGTGATTTCGACGGCGCGACCGGCGCGTTGGGCGATTGTAGGCCCGTTTTGTTGCAGGATTTTGACCACGCCCGCGCCGACATTGCCCAAGCCTGCTATGGCGATACGCAGCGGTCTGGGCATTGTCGGCTCCGAAGACAAGGTTTGGCGCGGTGATACGGGCTTTGGCGCGGATTGGCAATTGGCGGTCAGGGTTCGTAAAACCCCCAGCCGTCGGGTTCAAAGCCGCGTGCCAAAGCCAGTTTGGTGGTGCGTTCCTCGTGCAGCCAGATGTTTTCAAGGGTGAATGCGACGTCGGGGACAGCGACTTCGACACCGTCATCGTCCGGGTCGGAGGTGATGTGATAGCCGAAAGTTTTTAATGCTTTTTCAAACGCTGCCCGGTCGGCATCGGCAACCGCTGGGACAAATTCGAGGTCAAGCGTTATGATGGCACCGTCATTTATGGCCGCTTCATCGCGCAGCATGGCGATTGTGGCTTCGGTTTCGCCTTTTTGATGCGCCCAATCCCAGTCGCTCACTCTGTCGCGTCCGGATCATAGGCGGACAGCAAATTGTCCGCATTCTGCAAGACTTTGCGCACACCACGTGCTGCTTGACGGATGCGATGTTCGTTTTCGACAAGTCCAAGCCGAATGAACCCCTCGCCATATTCGCCGAATCCGATGCCGGGGGCGACGGCCACCCCAGCTTCTTTCAGCAGAATCTTGGAAAACCCCATCGAGCCGACGTTGTGAAAGCGTTCGGGCACCCGCGCCCAGGCAAACATCGTGGCAGGCGGCGAGGGAATGTTCCATCCGGCGGCGGCCATGCTGGAAATCAGCACGTCGCGGCGGGATTTGTAGATGCCCCTGATTTCGTCGATGCAATCATCGGGGCCGTTCAAGGCTGCAGCGGCGGCAACTTGCACCGGCGTAAATGCACCATAGTCTAGATAGGATTTGATCCGGGTCAAAGCGCCAATCAGGCGTTCATTGCCCACCGCAAAGCCCATGCGCCAGCCGGGCATGGCATAGGTTTTGGACAGCGAAGTGAACTCAACCGCCACATCTTTTGCGCCATCGATTTGCAATATCGAGGGCGGTGGATTGCCGTCGAAATAGATCTCGGCATAGGCGAGATCGGACAGAACCCAAAGCTGATGCTTTTTGGCGAAGGCAATCAGGTCGCGGTAGAAATCGAGGTCGGTAACTTGTGCAGTCGGGTTGGACGGAAACGATACCACAACCGCCACCGGTTTGGGCACCGAATGCATCACGCCACGTTCGAGCGCCCGCAAAAACTCTTCAGGGTTGAACTTTCCATCGTGCAATGCCGGAACGTGCCGCAACGTGCCCCCAGCAATCATGAATCCATAGGGATGGATCGGGTAAGACGGGTTTGGCACCAGCATGACGTCGCCGGGGCCGGTGATGGCCATGGCCAGATTGGCCAGCCCTTCCTTGGAGCCAAGCGTGGCGATAATCTCGGTTTCCGGGTTTAGTTTAACGTTGAACCGACGATCGTAGTAAGCCGCCTGTGCCCTCCGAAGTCCCGGAATGCCCTTGGACGACGAATAGCGATGCGTACGGGGTTTTTGCACGGTTTCGATCAGTTTTTGCACGATATGCGGCGGGGTATCCATATCGGGATTGCCCATGCCAAAATCGATGATGTCCATACCGCCGGCGCGATATTTCGCCTTTAGGCGGTTAACCTCGGCAAACACATAGGGCGGCAGACGTTTGATTCGGTAGAATTCTTCTTGCATGGGCTTATTCCACTGGGCTTTCAGCGGCTTATAGGGTGCGGCTGAAGCATGGAAAAGACCCTATTCACGCGCCGCTCCAACGGGCGGCGGCGGCCTGTAGCCGCAAGCGTTCTTCGGGCGTGAAAATTTCGCCCGATGCGAGGCGGGCGCGGGCGCGCAAAGCTTCGGCGCGAATGGCCAAATTGGCGGCGTCGTCTTGTAACTCGACCGTTGTCTTCTGATCGGGCGTCACGGGCAATTGCAGTTCTGAAAGAGGTGCAAGTTGCGGCCACGGCCCGCTCAAAGCGGAGCTGGAGGGTTGGAAACGCGCTGGGTCGCGCTCTGCAGGTGAGCTGCAGGCAGCGAACAAGACGACAGTTGAGAGAGTTGAGAGCGATCGAAACAAGCAAGTGTTCCCTGTAGGCGCCGAAATGCGTTAGACTTGTCAGCGATACCCAATCAACAGCGTTGGGGCAACGGCGGAGTTCTGGACCTGACATGAATGAGCGGATCGAAGCGAACGCGACATTAACCGAGCAGGGCGAGGAATTTGCCCGCAATATTGCTGAAGCAACCGAGCTTTCGCAACAAATCTGGTTGCGGCTGATGCAAGGGCAGATGGACAATGAGACGTCCCAGGAAACCGACCCGCTGCATATCGCGCCTAGTTTCAGCGAATTACTGCGAGTTTTGTTTGACAATCCGCAGCAGATTGCCGACGCCACCCTGCAATATTGGCAAGCGCAGGCGGCGCTAATGCAGCAAACCACGCTGAAATGGTTGGGCGGCGGCGATGTTGCCGAGGTGAAACTGCCGCATATGGCCAGCGCAGGCAAACGTTTTGAGCATAAGCAGTGGCAGGAAAACGCGCTGTTTGAATTCGTCAAGCAAAGTTATCTGCTGGCCAGCGGTTCGGTGCAGGATGCGGTGCACTCGGTGGGAGATATGGCGCCAAAAGAGCGGCGCAAGGTTGATTTCTATACCCGCCAGTTTCTGGAAGCGATGAATCCGGCGAATTTTTTCGCGCTGAACCCGGAAGTTTTGGAGGCTACGGCGGCGCAAAAGGGCGAAAATCTGGTGCGCGGCCTGAAAATGATGTTGGAAGATGTCGAGCGAGGCAAAGGCAAGTTGCTGATCCGCCAGACCGATATGCACGCGTTCGAAGTGGGCCGCGATGTGGCGATCACCCCGGGCTCGGTGATCTGGCAAAGCGATGTGCTGCAACTGATCCAATACGCGCCAGGCACCGAAAAAGTACATGCGACGCCGGTCCTGTTCATTCCGCCTTGGATCAACAAATACTATATTCTGGACCTTAACCCAAAGAAATCATTGGTAAAATGGCTGGTTGAACAGGGTCACACGGTGTTCATGATTTCCTGGGTCAACCCGGACGAGCGACAAAAGGGCGAGACTTGGGATAGTTATATGCAAGCGGCCAGTGCGGCGATTGACAAGGTTTTGGCGGAAACGGGTGCCGCGCAAGTGAATTTGGCTTCATATTGCATCGGCGGAACTTTGACGGGAACTTTGTTAGCTTTGTTGAACAAAGGGGGCGACAAGCGCGTTGGTTCTGCCACGTTTTTCACCTCGCAGCTTGATTTCGAGGATGCTGGTGACTTGCAGGTTTTTGTCGACGAACAGACGGTGCAATTGGTCGATGGCCAGATGGAAAAGGGATATTTGCCCGCTAGCGCTATGGCCAATGCGTTCAATATGCTGCGTTCCAACGACTTAATCTGGTCGTATATGGTCAACAATTACATGTTGGGAAAAGAGCCGTTTCCGTTTGATTTGTTGTATTGGAACGCCGATTCAACGGCGATGCCCGCGCATGTGCACCATTTTTATCTGGAGCAGTTTTACACCCGCAACAATTTTGCCAAGGGCGTTTTGGTTGTGCAGGATGCGCCGGTCTTGTTGGCCGACATCAACGTTCCGGTTTACCACGTGGCCAGCAAAGAAGACCATATTGCCCCGGCGCATTCGGTTTTTCGCGGGGCGCAGATGATGGTGAATGCCGATGTGCGGTTTGTTTTGGCAGGGTCGGGGCATATTGCAGGCGTGGTCAATCCACCGAGTTCGGGCAAGTATCAGCATTGGACCAATGCCGATATGTCGGCCGACGGGCTGGAGGGTTGGCTTGCCGGTGCCGTCGAAACGCCGGGCAGTTGGTGGGGCGACTGGGACGCGTGGCTGGCTGCGCTAGCGGGCACGACAGTTGACGCGCGGCAACCCGGCGCGAAGCTAGGCATCATTGAACCTGCTCCAGGTGCGTTTGTTAAGGCCAGGTTTGACGCGAATTAAAGAATGAAATCGCCCGCGTCCAAATTGGCGATGTCAAAACCGATCAATCGAAGTTGGTCGCCATCGCCGAAGTTAAGAACGGTATTGCCGAGCGGGAACGAAGCGATTGCGTCGACTTCGGTGAAATCGGTAAAATTGAACGAGCTGAGGTCAATCTTGTCGATGCCATTTTCGAAATCCATGATCCAATCTTCCTCGTCGCCCAACGCAAATATGAATGTATCGAAGCCGGCTCCGCCGGTTAAGTTGTCCAGACCCACGCCGCCCGCACGCCGATCCGCGCCATAGCTTCCATAGAGATAGTCGTTTTGCGAATCGCCATTGAGAATATCGTTGCCGCCGTCGCCATATAGTTTGTCGTTTCCAAAACCACCGTTGAGCGTATCATAGCCTTGCCCACCAATAATTTTGTCTTGGCCGAAGCCGCCAAATAGCGTGTCATTGCCCTCGTTGCCATTGACGGTATCAAAACCAATCCCGCCAAGAAGATAATCGTTGCCAGTCCCGCCAAGCACTTTGTCATTGCCGCTGCCACCGTCAATACGGTCGTCATCGGCACCGCCATACAATGTGTCGTTGCCGCCATAACCAGCAATCCAGTCCCTGCCAGCAAGGCCAAAGGCCACGTTATTGTCAAAGTTCAATAGTATACGATTGTTGCCGTTATTGGCACCAAGGTCGTAACCGGACGCGCCGTAGTAAGCCTTTAACACCGTGATGTCACCCGCCGAAGGGCGAAGCGCTGGCGTATCATAGACGCTATTTGCATCCGGCGCTGCCTTTAGGCCAAGCAGGTAGGCAACGGCTGAGATCATATTTTCAGCCATCAGGTTGCCAACGGGGTCTACAACCGGGTCGCGCAACCAATCGATGGTTGAATCAATACCAATTACTGAATCAGCCGACAATTCCATGGCGCCCGGACGATCATCCCAGAATGTGGTCGTGAGCGACCAATAAGGTGAAATTTCGCCAATTCCGGCAAAACCAACGCGGATGGACGGATCGGCAGAATCGCTGACCAATTTGAAGTCGATATCCAGGATGGATTCCCAAACATCAAAAGCATAGGCGATGTGTTCTTTGAAATACGGGTCAGTAACTTCGAACCCAATGTTGAAGTCAGCCAGTGTTGCCCCGACGGCGGCATAGCTCCACGTTACCTGACCGCCGCTCGAACCTTTTGCTGCGCCGCCCCACTTGAAATTATTGAAGAAATTCGCAACGACAATAGCCATGACTTTTCACACTCCAAAACAAGCCCAATGATCGGACAACCAAAAAAGTCACCTGACGCGCACACTGTTAGCAGATAGTCTTTGCAATGCAACAATTGCCATATTGGCGACTTGGCGAGGCCAGAAAGTTGATTGACCAAATTCTGGGCAGGCATTTCTGCTATGATTGCCGTTTCCGGCCGTTGACGGATGCGCCGATTAAAGAATGAGGTCGGTTGAGGTCAGCATCGCCATTGTGAAATTATTGATTGTAATGCTGTCGCCCAAACCAAAATCTAGCACCAAATTGGCACCTTCTTGGTGCGCCAAAGCCTTGACCGCCGCGAAACTGGCGAAGTTATAGGTTTGTAAGTCGATCTTGTCATAGGCGTCGGTGAAATTGGTGAAAGTGTCGTTATCGCCGTCCGCGCTGAAAACGAAAACGTCATAACCGGCGCCCGAATTGAGACGGTCGTCGCCGAGGCCGCCGTTGAGCCGATCGTTGCCCGTATTGCCATTCAGCGTATCGGCTCCACCGTCGCCATAGAGCACGTCATTGCCGATGCCGCCAGTGACGGTATCATTGCTTGCTCCGCCGTGGATGGTGTCATTCTCGGCGCCGCCATCGATGGAGTCGTTGCCATTATTGCCGTTCAGTATGTCGGAGCCCGCGCCACCAAAGACAAAATCTCCGTCGTTGCCGCCGCTGAGGCGGTCGTTGCCGGAATTGCCGTTGATCGTGTCCGATCCGGCCAAGCCGTCAATCGTGTCGGCAGCGGCTGAGCCGTTTAACGTGTCGTTGCCGCCTGTTGCGACAATCGGGGCAATCGAAGCACCATAGAGCGCTTGAATAATGGATATATCATTGTTTGAAACAGTATGCGCGCCCACGACAGGATACATGATGCTGGTTGTGTTGGTCGAATGCTCCAGGCCCAACGTGTGGCCAATTTCGTGCACGGCAACTGCAAAGAAATCGATGCCGCTGGTGTCGCTGCCAACCTTCCAATTTTCGGCAGTATCAAAACGAATTTCCGACCAAGCGTTAATTCCATAGGGGCTATGTGGGGCATAATAGGTGATGGCTTGGCCAACTGTGCCGTTTGCACCGTCAATCGTATCCCAGCCAAGGCGAATGTCGTTACTTTGCGAATCTGTGGCATCGTATTGAAAATCGATATTTGCAATCGATTCCCAAAGGTTAAATGCGGCCGTGATTGCGTCGCGATAAGCTTGTTGGGCGATAGCTGACGTGAAAGAGTAATTCCGGCCAGCGAGTGTCGCAAAACTCCAAGTGACAATGCCGCCCGCGCTACCGCCGGCCGAGCCGCCCCACTTGAAACCCGAATACGTGGCCATAAGCCATCTCCCTTTTTTCAAAGGTGACGCGCTGCTAGCCCCCAAGCAAAGTCACACTAGTTAATACCTAGCCAATTTCGTTTACGAATGTGGCGAAATTTTGAATCGTGGGCGGGAAATTGCCGAAATCTTAGGAAAGGTTAGTAGAAAGTTAAGGCTGCTTGGTCCAGCGCGTCAGTAAATCGGAAAAGCGTCGCACAGCAGTTTGACCTTGGCCTTTACGGCGGCTTCGACGTCGCCGTTACCATCCTCGCCATTGGCGGCAAGGCCATCAACAACTTCAACAATCAAGCGACCGATTTGGCGGAATTCGGCGTCGCCAAAGCCGCGCGTGGTACCTGCGGGTGAGCCGAGGCGCACGCCGGAGGTGATGGTGGGTTTTTCTGGGTCAAACGGGATGCCATTTTTGTTGCAGGTGATATGGGCGCGACCTAAAGCTTTTTCGGTGGCGTTGCCTTTGACGCCCTTGGGGCGAAGATCAACCAGCATGACATGCGTATCGGTGCCGCCGGTGACGATTGCCAAACCGCCCTTCATCAATTCATCCGCCAGAACTTGGGCGTTTTTCACCACTTGCGCGGCGTAGGTTTTGAATTCGGGGCGCAAAGCCTCGCCAAAGGCCACGGCTTTGGCGGCGATGACATGCATCAAAGGGCCGCCTTGGATGCCGGGGAATATGGCGGAATTGACTTTCTTGGCGATAGTTTCGTCATTGGTTAGAATCATGCCGCCACGCGGGCCGCGCAGGGTTTTATGGGTTGTCGTGGTGGCGACATGGGCGTGCGGGAAGGGCGAGGGATGCACGCCGCCGGCGACCAGGCCGGCAAAATGCGCCATATCGACCAGCAAGTATGCCCCCACAGAATCGGCGATGGCACGGAAACGGGCAAAGTCGATGGTGCGCGGAATAGCGGAACCTCCGGCGATGATCATTTTGGGGTTATGTTCGGTTGCCAGAGCTTGAACCTGTTCATAGTCGATCAGGTTATCCTGCTGTCGCACGCCGTATTGTATAGCGTTGAACCATTTTCCCGACTGGTTGGGTGCCGCACCGTGCGTCAAGTGGCCGCCAGA
The DNA here is from genome assembly GCA_031415055.1 of Oceanomicrobium sp. Classification (GTDB taxonomy): domain Bacteria; phylum Pseudomonadota; class Alphaproteobacteria; order Rhodobacterales; family Rhodobacteraceae; genus JANMOK01. The sequence continues at coordinate 45,788 of JANOQZ010000018.1, forward strand.
GACGAGATTCATCCCCAAAATCGTGTCGCCAGGTTTCAAGAGGGCGTTAAAGACACCTTGGTTGGCTTGGCTTCCCGAATTGGGTTGGACGTTGGCGAAAGTGCAATTGAAAAGCTGCTTGGCCCGTTCGATCGCCAGATTCTCAGCAATATCAACATACTGACAGCCGCCGTAGTAACGCTTGCCGGGGTAACCTTCGGCATATTTGTTGGTCATCACCGAGCCTTGCGCTTCCATCACGGCGCGGCTGACGATGTTTTCCGAAGCGATCAACTCGATCTCATCGCGCTGACGGCCCAGTTCGCTGGTGATCGAGGCGAAAAGCTCGGGGTCGCGTGATGCGAGAGTTTCGGTAAAAAATCCAGCGTCGCGGACATTGGCACTCATGGCGGTGATCCTATCAGGTTTCATGGTTTGCGTTTTCCATACCCGGTTTGCGGGCGGGCAGAAACCGCAAAGCGTGCTTTTTTGTGCGGATTTGCGGCATCATCGGCGCAAAAGTTTCGCACCGGAAACGGCGCTAATTGCCCAACCGAAGCTTGTTGCGGCTATTGAGGGCTTGAGTTCAATGCCCGCGCAGGTGAAATTGCGCACTAAAGCAGCAGGCGAACATGAAATTCAATAAACTCAGCTTTCGAGCCAGCAAGACAGCCGCAGCTCAAGCGGCGCTCCACGCGTTGATTGAACGTTATGGCGATGTGCCCGCGGCCAAGGCGGACGCGATTGTTGCTTTGGGCGGCGATGGGTTCATTCTAGCCAGCTTGCACGCCACACGGTCGTTGAACTTGCCGGTCTATGGCATGAACCAAGGTACCGTCGGTTTCTTGATGAACGAATTTGTCGAGGAAGGGCTTATGGCGCGGCTGGAGGCAGCGGAAGCGGCCAAGGTGCATCCCCTACACATGGCGGCAGAGCAAGTGAACGGGCATGTCGCCGAAGCCTTGGCGATTAACGAAGTGTCGCTGTTGCGATCCGGTCCACAAGCGGCGAAATTGCGTATTTCGGTCGATGGAAAAGTGCGACTGGCCGAACTGGTTTGCGACGGGGCGCTTGTTTGCACGCCCGCCGGGTCAACCGCTTATAACTATTCTGCCCATGGGCCGATTTTGCCGGTAGGGGCGGATATACTGGCACTGACCGCGATGTCGGCGTTTCGTCCACGACGTTGGCGCGGGGCTTTGTTGCCCGCCACGGCCAAGGTCGTGATAGAGGTGATGGAGCACGACAAACGCCCGGTGAACGCGGTCGCTGATTCAACCGAAGTGCGTAGTGTTGTGCGGGTCGAAATAAGGTCTGAACCTAACGTGACGCATACGCTTTTGTTCGATCCGGGCCACGGCTTGGAAGAGCGTTTGGTTCGAGAGCAATTCGTCTAAGGAAAGGCGTCCGATGACCCTGAGTGTCAAAGAGCAGACAACCTACTGGGGCATCGCTTTGGCGGTGTTTGTGTTGACGCTCTACCTACTTTCCAACGCCTTGTTGCCCTTTGTGGCGGGCGCGGCGTTGGCGTATTTCCTTGATCCGGTGGCAGATCGATTGCAGGCACTCGGCCTGAAGCGCGTGACTTCCACCATTATCATCACGCTAGTAGCTGTATTGGGCATAGTTTTGATCGTGGTGCTGATTGTGCCGATGCTGGTGGGCCAAACGCGGCATCTGATCGAAACCGCGCCTGAATACATAGCGGCCTTGCAGACTTTTCTACGCACAAAGTTTCCCCAGTGGATCGACGCGGATTCGACGCTTTGGCAAAGCCTTTCGGCATTCCAAGGCACGTTGCAATCCAAAGGGGCGCAGCTTTTGAGCACCGTGTTGTCATCCTCGTTGGCGATTGTCGATTTTGTGGTTCTATTGGTCGTGGCCCCGGTCGTGGCGTTTTATCTGTTGTTGGACTGGGATCATATTGTTGCGCGGCTTAATGCGTGGCTACCGCGCGAGCACGCGGGAAATATCCGTAAATTAGCGGGTGAAATCGACCGGGTTCTAGCCGGGTTTGTGCGTGGGCAACTGTCGGTTTGCGCGATTTTGGGCACGTTTTATGCGGTATCTTTGGGAATTATCGGGCTCAATTTCGGCATTGTGGTCGGGCTGTTTGCCGGACTTGTATCGTTCATTCCATTCGTTGGCTCCATTTCAGGCGGCTTGCTGTCGATTGGCTTGGCGCTGGTGCAATTTTGGGGGCAGCCGTGGATGATTGCGGCGGTCGCTTCGGTGTTTTTGGTCGGGCAAGCGGTGGAGGGCAATTTCCTGACGCCAAAGTTGGTTGGTGGGTCCGTAGGGCTGCATCCGGTTTGGTTGATGTTCGCATTGTCGGCTTTTGGCGCGCTGTTTGGCTTTGCCGGGCTGCTGGTTGCTGTGCCGGTTACCGCGGCGATTGGCGTGCTGAGCCGGTTTGCCTTGGAACGCTATTTGGCCGGACGGCTGTTTCGCGGACCGGCCGAAGTCGGCGACGAAGATGCCTGAACAGCTAAGCCTAGACCTGCCGCGTCGTACCGCCTTGGGGCGCGAGGATTTTTTTGTGTCAGGCGTCAATCAAAGGGCGATGACAATGTTGGATGATTGGCACGTTTGGGATGTGCCAAGGTTGGCATTGGTTGGCCCGAAAGGGTCGGGTAAAAGCCACTTGTCCCGGGTTTGGGCTGCGGACAGCAGTGCTTCGATTGTGGATTTTTCCGACTTGGTGGCACTGGAGCAAAACGGATTTGATCCGTCATGCGCCTTGGTGGTGGAGGATGCGGATCGCATGGAGCTTTTAGACCCTGAGGAGGCCACGACAACCGAGCGGGCTTTGCTGCACATTCACAATGCGCTGGGCGAAGCCAACACGCCGTTGCTGATCACCGGGCGCGAAGCCCCAGCGCGTTGGGCGATAGCGCTTCCCGACCTTGCCTCGCGCTTGTTGGCGATGCCGTTGGCCCGGATTGACGCGCCGGATTCGACCTTGTTGGAAGTGTTGTTGGTGAAATTCTTCGCCGACTGTCAGGTGCATGTTGCCCCCGATGTGGTGGCCTATCTGGCCATGCGGATAGAGCGCGATGGCAATTCTGCCGAGCGGGTGGTCGAGGCGTTGGATCGTGCGGCGATGCGCGAAAGGCGCGCTATAACCCGACCTTTTGCAGTGGATGTGCTGAAACAATTGGGGATGGTGCGTGCAACAGAATAGCGAACCATTGCCCGAAGTCGAAAAGCACATGTCGGCCAACGCCGACTTTCTGCATTTTGGCTTTGAGAACACGCCTGAAATGGGTGGAATCTCGGAAACCAGTCCGGCGCGGTTTTTCAACCGCGAACTCAGTTGGCTGGCGTTCAACTGGCGGGTCTTGGAAGAGGCGGAAAACCCAAATGTGCCCCTGTTGGAGCGGGTGCGATTCTTGTCGATTTCAGCGTCAAACTTGGATGAGTTTTATACTGTGCGGGTCGCCGGCTTGCGCGGGATGATCCGCAATGGCTTCAGCCAACCCAGTGCCGATGGCATGTCGCCGCAAGAACAACTGATCAAGATTGATGCCAACGCCCGTCGGTTGATGGAACGTCAGCAAAGCTGTCTGGGCACGATCAAGCTTGGGCTTAAAAGCAAAGGCTGGCAAATTATTGCGGCGCATGACATCACCAAGGCCGAAAAACCGGTGTTGGAACGATATTTCATCGAGCAGGTCTTTCCGGTTCTAACGCCTTTGGCGGTTGATCCGGCGCATCCGTTTCCCTTCATTCCCAACAGCGGTTTTGCTTTGACCTTGCATCTGCAGCGCTCAATCGATGGTCACAAACTGAACGCGCTGCTACCGGTTCCCGCGCAAATCCGTCGCTTTGTCGAGGTGCCTTCTGGCGACAAAGCAATCATGAAATTTCTGCCACTGGAAGATTTGCTGCAACTTTTCATCGACCGACTGTTTCCTGGCTATGAGCAGGCCGGTCACTGCACGTTTTCGGTTCTGCGCGACAGCGATTTGGAAGTTGAAGAAGAGGCCGAGGATCTGGTGCGGGAGTATGAAACCGCTCTAAAACGACGCCGTCGCGGCGGAGTCATCCGTCTGAAAATATCGGCTAACGCGCCCAAAGAATTGCGCAAGATGATTGTATCGGCTTTGGGGGTGACGGCGGACGAGGTTTTTGAAATCGACGGAATTCTGGGTATCGTCGATTTGAAGGAACTCATCGCCGATGGTCCTGCCGATTTGCTGTGGCCGCGCTACAAGCCGCGTTTGCCGGAACGGGTACTGGATTTTGACGGCGATATTTTCGCAGCAATCCGGCAGAAAGACATGCTGCTGCATCACCCCTATGAGACTTTTGACATCGTGGTCAAGTTTCTGGAACAGGCCGCACATGACCCCGATGTGGTGGCGATCAAACAGACTTTGTATCGCACTTCGCGCAATTCCCCCATTGTTGCGGCGTTGTGTGCTGCAGCAGAAGAAGGCAAGTCGGTGACGGCATTGGTGGAGTTGAAGGCCCGGTTTGACGAAGCCGCCAACATTCGCCAGTCGCGCCAGCTGGAACGCTCGGGCGTGCAGGTTGTTTATGGCTTCATCGATTGGAAAACCCACGCCAAAGTCTCAACCGTGGTGCGGCGGGAAAAAGGTAATCTGGTTACGTACACCCATTTTGGCACCGGCAATTACCATCCAGTGACGGCGAATTTTTACACCGACTTGTCACTGTTCACTTGCGATCCGGCATTGGGGCGGGATGCGACCAAAGTGTTCAACTACGTCTCTGGCTATGCCACGCCCGATAAGTTGGAAAATCTGGCTATATCGCCGATCAGTTTGAAGCAGCGGTTGTTGGATAATCTGACCGCAGAAGCGGCCCATGCCCGCGCTGGCCGACCGGCAGAAGTTTGGGCGAAGGTCAATTCGATTATCGATCCCGAATTGATCGACGCGCTCTATGCGGCCAGTTCGGCGGGGGTGAAAATTACCCTGGTTGTGCGCGGAATTTGCGGGGTTAGGCCAGGCATCAAAGGGTTGTCGGAAAATATTCGGGTCAAATCCATCGTTGGCCGATTCCTGGAACATTCGCGCATCGCCTGTTTTGGTAACGGACGCGGACTACCGTCGCGCAAGGCTTTGGTCTATATCTCATCGGCCGATTGGATGGGGCGCAATTTGAACCGTCGTGTCGAGACATTGGTGCGGATCACCAATCCGACGGTGCATGAACAGGTGTTGGATCAGGTGATGGCGGCGAATTTGGCCGATCAAGCACAGAGCTGGGTTTTGCATGCAGACGGCAGCTATCACCGGCATCAAGGCGCTGAGGGTGAAAAACTGTTTTCCTGCCATAGGTTTTTCATGGAAAATCCGTCATTGTCGGGTCGTGGCAGGGCAGGTGTTGATGACGTATTACAATTGACTCATTCGCACGACTGACGGGGTGGGCGACGAAAATGATGGACGGACCAATACCCTCGGCGGCCGCCGCCCTTGTCAACGAAGGGGTCGAACGGCTGGGCGTGATCGACGTCGGATCAAACTCCGTTCGCATGGTGGTTTACGACGGCGTCGCCCGATCACCGGCTTATTTTTACAACGAGAAAGTTTTGTGCGGTTTGGGTACCGGGTTGGCCGATTCGGGCAAGTTAAGCCCAGACGGTCGCAAACGGGCGCTGATCGCTTTGCGTCGATTCGCAGCCTTGGCCGAGCGGATGAAATTGCACGGGCTAACCTCAGTTGCCACCGCAGCGGTCCGCGAAGCCAGCGACGGTGCCGCCTTTTGCGAACAAGTTACCCGCGAAACCGGCCTGAAATTACGCATCGCCAGCGGGCGTGAGGAAGCGCAGCTTTCTGCCAAAGGTGTGTTGTTGGGTTGGCCCGAAGCCGATGGAATTGTCTGCGATATGGGTGGCGCTTCGATGGAACTGGCGGCGATTGCCAACGGCAAGATCGGCCAATGCGAAACCAGCGGGCTGGGGCCGCTAAAGTTGCGCGACACCAAAGGCGGCGAAAAGGCGCTGGAGCGCTATATCAACAAGACTGCGAAAGACCTGAAAGCATTGTTTCCCGTCCGGCCCAAAAGACTGTTTCTGGTCGGCGGTTCGTGGCGGGCGATTGCGCGATTGGATATGGAACGGCGGAATTACCCGCTGAAAGTGCTGCACGAATACGAACTGACGCCGCGCCAAGTGATTGAAACCGCCGAATGGGCACAAAGTCGTACGCCGGAAGAACTGGCTTTGCACACCGACACGTCGATGGCGCGGCTGTCGCTGGTGCCACTGGCAGCACGGGTTTTGGAGGCTATCACCCGCGAGTTGAAACCGCATCGGATTGCGATTTCGAGCTACGGCATTCGGGAAGGTTTGCTTTATGAGCTGATGCCGCCGGAATTGCGGGCACAAGACCCGCTGATTGCCGCCTGTCGGCATATGGAAATGACCTCGGCACGGTTTCCGGGTTTTGGCGATGCTTTGTTCAAATGGCTGCGACCATTATATGGCAAGGCTTCGGCGGCAGACCAAAGGCTGCACCTGGCGGCGTGTTTACTGCACGACACCACTTGGCGGGCGCATCCGGATTATCGGGCGCAGATATGCTTTGAAAGCGTCACCCGTGCCAATCTGGGGGCGATTGATCATTCCAGCAGAGTGTTGCTGGGGCTGGCGCTGATGGCCCGCTACAAAGCCTCCATCGACGACGGTGGCCATGCCGCGCAACTGGCAATCCTGTCGCCACGCCAGCGCGAGCAGGGCGAAGTGTTGGGGGCGGCTATGCGTCTGGGTGCGATGCTGACGGGAGCGGTGGCGGGGTCGCTGAAGAACACGTCAATCCGGAAAGAACGTGGCAAAGTTGTTTTGACCTTGGTCGGTTCCGCCCAAGATTTGATGGGCGAAGTGGTGGAAAAACGGCTGGCGACTTTGGCCGTGCAATTGGGTTGTGTCGCGAAGATTGAGTTGAAAGGGTAACCCCAAAAACGAACCGGTCCGCTTTTGGCGGACCGGAACATGTTTCCCCTAGACTTGAGCCAATCTTCACTTAGCCCGTTCGCTATCTGCGGTTTGCCTCACACCTTGGTGAAGGGGGGCGACCGTCTGTCGCAGCGATGCGCGGGTTAAAGCAGTTTTACGCCTTGTTTGCAAATAACTTTTTTCGATACCGGAATCTGGTGGCATTGCACCAACGGACGGCTTGGCCTACATCGCTTTGAGCAAATTGATGAGAAAAGTGGTCCGATGCGCTTGAGCCAGTATTTCCTGCCGATATTACGCGAAACCCCGGCTGAAGCGACCATTGCTTCGCACCGTCTGATGCTGCGTGCGGGCATGATCCGCCAAGCCAGTGCAGGGATATATTCTTGGTTGCCTTTGGGTTTCAAGGTATTGAGAAGGCTTGAAAATATCGTTCACGAAGAACAGCAGAAGGTCGGCCACATTCCGTTGTTGATGCCGACACTGCAATCCGCCGATCTGTGGCGCGAAAGCGGGCGCTACGGCGACTATGGCGACGAGATGCTGCGGATGAAAGACCGGCACGGACGCGACATGCTGTATGGGCCGACCAATGAGGAGCTGATCACCGACATTTTTAGGAATTCGGTGACGAGCTATAAAGACCTGCCCAAGACGCTCTACCATATCCAGTGGAAATTCCGCGATGAAATGCGCCCGCGATTCGGCGTGATGCGCGGGCGCGAGTTTCTGATGAAAGATGGCTATAACTTTGACGTCGACCGCGCAGCAGCCATTCACGCCTATAACCGCCACATGGTTTCCTACCTGCGCACCTACGAGCGGATGGGTCTGAAAGCGATTCCGATGAAGGCCGATGCTGGGCCGATTGGCGGTGATTATACCCACGAGTTTCTGGTGCTGGCCGAAACCGGCGAAAGTGGTGTGTTTTACGATTCCGCAGTTACCGATTTGACCTTTGGCGACCGCGACATCGATTTTACCAACCGGGCGCAGTTGCAGGGCGTGTGCGACGAATTCACCGCCCGCTATGCCCGCACCGATGACACCCATGACGAGGCAATCTTCGCGCAGGTGCCCGAAGAACGCCGTCGCACCGCGCGGGGCATCGAGGTGGGGCAAATCTTCTATTTCGGCACCATGTATTCGGCGGCGATGGGTGCCGAAGTTGTGCTGGCCGATGGCAGCAAAGTGCCGGTCGAAATGGGCAGTCACGGCATCGGCGTGTCGCGGCTGGTTGGCGCGATCATCGAGGCCAACCACGACGAAAAGGGCATCATCTGGCCCGAGGGGGTGACGCCATTCGGGGTGGGGATCGTCAACCTGAAACAGGGCGAGGCCGGATGCGATGCCGCCTGTGACTCGCTTTATGCGGCCTTGGTCAAAGCAGGCTGCGACCCGCTCTATGACGACCGCGACGAACGCGCCGGGGCAAAGTTCGCCACCATGGACCTGATTGGCTTGCCCTGGCGCATCACCGTCGGGCCAAGGGGTCTGACGTCCGGCGTGGTGGAACTGACGTCGCGGCGGAGCGGAGTTTCGGAAGAGATGACACCGGATGCGGCGGTGAAAAAAGTGGCAGGAGTTTACGCGGGGCTGTGAGTCTGGAATCGATCCCGAAATCACTTCGGTTGGCCGCTGACGGCCACAATCAAAGCCTGTAGCCGTTCGGCCAGCGTTGTCGGTGCTTCGCGCTGACCATCGCGCAACCATTTTTCGATCACGGCGAACGTTCCGCCGGTGGCGAAGACCATTGCTTCGCGGGAAACCGGCGAGCCCCGCAGCGCCAATTCCTGCCACAGCATCTCGCTGACTGTGGCGCGGAAGCGAGCGGTGATTGCTTGCCCACCCGCCGACGACTGGGCTTTGCGGAAAAAGTCGCCGCCGCCGCTAATGTGGTCAATCAGCCATTCGACGACATCGGGCCGCCCGTTTTGGCCGGGGACGGTGTCCGACGGCCCGCCAAAGTAGTCAAGGGCAGCTGCAAAAGCGGCATCAATCAGGTCGGCGCGCGACTGGTAATGCGCGTAAAACGACGAACGGGCAACATCGGCGCGGTTGCAGATCATCTGTACGCTGATCTCGTCCCATTCGCGTTCGCGCACGAGCGCGACCAGTGCCTCGATCAGCGCCTTTTGGGTGCGCAGGGTCCGGCGGTCTTTTGGCGCGTTGCGCTCCATTTGTGGTCCCTTCCGTCCGATAACGGACAATGCCGCCGGTATTGGCGCTGTCGGGCATCTAATCGCCAAGATAACAGACAATCGTCCGATAACATACAGGTGTCCAGAATGCAGCAATTGACGTTGACCGAAGCCGCCCCCGACAGCCTAATCCGCACTTTGGTCCGCTGGGGTCTTTACCCGGCCAGTTGGGCGCTGCTGATTTTCGGTTTCTGGCGGATCATCGCCACAGATGCCGATCCGCGGCCGGTGTGGATGCAGACCTCCGGCGTGCTGTTTGCCACCTATTTCGTCACCGAATTCTTCCTGCCCTATCAGGCGCGCTGGTCGATGACCTTGCGGTCGTTCTGGGCCGATTTCAAATTCATCGTGGTCAATTCGGGGGTGATTGCCGGAATCACTGCGGCTTTGGCGCTGGCAACGATCACGCTGGCCGGGCGCAATGACGGTCCGGCCAGCGACTGGCCCCTGCTGGCGCAGGTTGGCGCCAGCCTCACGGTGTTCGAGGCGATCAACTATGCTTTGCACCGGGCGATGCACGAGATGCGCGGGCCGCTGGGGCGGTTCCTTTGGCACAGCCATGCCGCCCATCACCTGCCGCCGCGCCTCTATCTGCTGATGCATGCGGTGTTTCACCCGGTCAACGCCGTGTTGATCCAGGGCCTGGCGATCATCCTGCCGATCTGGCTGGCGGGCTATACGCCGGAAGCGGTGGCGATATTCCTGATGATCAACGGCATGAGCGGGCTGATCAGCCATTTCAACGTCGATATCCGGGCCGGCTGGCTGAACTATATTTTCGTCGGCACCGAACTGCACCGTTATCACCATTCCGCCGATGTCAACGAAGCGCGGAACTATGGCGCCACCCTGTCGGTCTTTGACTGGCTGTTCGGCACCTTCGTCTATCATCCTGGCGTGCCGCCGCAGGAACTTGGCGTTGATGCGGCCTCGGGTCTGCCCGCATATGAGCGCACATTCACCGTGCTGGCGCTGCCGTTCCGGGCGGCGAGCGATCACGCTCTGGACGCTTGACGCTGCTGCACGGGCGGCCCATGGTCCGGCCAAAAGTCCCGGAGCAGCAATGGCAGGCGGTAACCGACCCTTCTCGGCCCTCGAATGGCAGATTGCTTGGCGCTATCTGCTTGCCCGGCGCAAGGATGGCGGCATTTCGGTGATCGCTTGGTACGCGCTGCTGGGCGTCATGCTGGGGGTCGCCACGCTGATTGTGGTGCAGGCGGTGATGATTGGTTTCCGCGAAGAATTCACCGACCGAATCTTGGGCGCGAATGCACATGTCAGCGTCTATTCAATGACCTATACGGATGAATTTGATCGGCAAACGCGGGTGATCAAGGATTTCACAGAGCGAGCCAAAGCCGTGGCCGCTGTACCGGGGGTTTTGCAGGCTGCACCAATCATCAAAGGCCAGGTCATGGCGTCGGGCAATGGGCGCAACAATGGGGTCGAGATCATTGGGATTTCGGCAGCCGATCTGGCAGCGACCCCCCTGATTGCGCAGCCCGAAGAATCGTTTGGTTCGCTGGTAGATTTCGAAAAGGGCGTGGCCATCGGCTCGGGCATTTCGCGCGAACTGGGCCTGACGATTGGTGATAAAATCAAGCTGATTTCGCCCGAAGGGGTGAAAACAGTGATGGGTACGGCCCCACGAGTGGCGTCGTATGAAGTGGTTTACATCTTTCAAGTCGGTCGCTGGGACATCGACCGCACGCGCATTTATATGCCGTTTGCCGCTGCCCAAAGTTACTTCAATCGCGAGGGCGTGGCGGATGAGATCGAAGTGCGGGTGGCCAACCCCGATGCCGTCGAAGATCTCTACGATCCGCTGTTGGCCGCTATCGGCGACAAAGGCCTGCTTTGGACATGGAAAGAAGCCTCCAGCGCGTTTCTGGATGCTTTGGATGTAGAGCGGCATGTTTTGTTTATTGTCCTGAGTCTGGTGGTTTTAATTGCGGCGTTGAACATCATTTCCGGGCTGGTGATGCTGGTAAAAAACAAAGGCCGCGACATCGGAATTTTGCGCACGATGGGGATGAGCCAGGGGTCGATCATGCGGATATTCTTCATCTGTGGCTCGATGATCGGGGTAATCGGCACCCTGCTGGGGGTGCTGATTGGCTGCCTGTTCGCACTGAATATCACCCATATCCAAGCGCTGGTTGAGGCGATTTCCGGTGGCTCGATCTGGGACCCGCAGGTGCGGTTTTTGACCGAAATTCCGGCCCGATTGCGCTGGCAGGATGTGGCGTCGGCGATGTCTATGGCTTTGGGCCTGTCGTTCCTGATCACTCTGATCCCGGCGCTTAATGCCGCGCGGATGAACCCGGTTGAGGCGTTGCGGTATGAGTGAAGTCGTGTTGGAGCTGTTGGGCGTGCGCAAGGCCTACAACCCCGGCAAGCCGGGGCAGATTGTCGTGCTGGACGGCGCGTCATTGCGCATTGGCGCGGGCGAGATCGTCGGGTTGGTTGCGCCTTCGGGTGCGGGGAAATCGACATTGCTGCATGTTGCGGGATTGCTGGACAGTGCAGATTCCGGCCAAGTTTTGATTGATGGAGTGCAGACAAGTGCGCTTGGTGATAAAGGTCGGACCGCATTGCGGCGTGACCGCATTGGGTTTGTCTATCAATTCCATCATTTACTGCCGGAATTTTCGGCGCATGAGAATGTAGCGTTACCGCAAAGGGCGGCTGGTGTCGCCAGAATCGGCGCGGAAGCGCGGGCCGACGAATTATTGGCAGCGGTTGGATTGAGCGAACGCGCCGAACATCGTCCTGCCGAATTGTCAGGCGGTGAACAGCAAAGGGTCGCGTTTTGTCGGGCTTTGGCCAACTCACCGGGGCTGCTTTTGGCCGATGAACCGACCGGCAACCTAGACCCGGAAACCGCATCGAAAGTGTTTGACGTGCTGCTGGGATTGGTACGCCAAACCGGCATGGCGGCCTTGGTTGCCACCCATAACCCGGAATTGGCTGCCCGCATGGACCGGGTTGTCCGGTTGGAAAAAGGCCTGATTGGCTCGGCCTAACACAGTTATGTGCACCGCACAATGCCGGGGTGAATGAACGCAAATTCGCTGTGCACCAAGTGTGCACAACACCTGCACGGGGCGTGCTCACAGATCGCGTACGAATCGCAGAGGCAAACTGGCTATTTTATGCTGCAAGTGCGAAGGCCCTTGGGCAAAACTATACCGACCGGTCGGTTTGTTTTTGGCCCAAAGGTGAAGAGATTTGATCTAACTGCTAGAAGCGGCGGGTGCTCAGCGCCCTTCCCACAAGGGTGATTTTTGGCGGGGGGAGGCGACGGCGAGGTGCGGGATCATGGCGTTCGACCTGCCTACTCTTCGCAAATATTCTGCAACGCCACCCACTGCTGATCGTCCAGGGCTGGGCTGGTGCCGGCGGTAGCGATATCAAAACCGCGCGCCCGCTCATAAGACACGCCCGCACGGACCATCGCCGACGAAAACGGAGCGGTGTTAATTTTTGCCTTGGCCAGCAGTTGATGCGCAGCGAAATCATAACGGGGCGCAGGCATAGCCGTGTCGGCAAGGATTTGTTTTGCCACCTGCACTGTAAGTGTCGCATCCAACTTGCCGCGCAAGAACAAACCTAGTGTGGCGGTCAAAGGTGCCTCGGCAAGTATGGCTGTCAGCGCCGCTTGGCCGCTGCCACGAACAGTTTCCAACGCGACATAGCCGGCCAGTTCGTCGGGTTCCTGCAACGTATCAAGCAGGGTAGTGTCGATTAATATGAACCCGCCAGGAAGACTGGCACTTGGGCGGCCCGACAGGTTTAACACCCGCAATTTCCACAAAAGCGGGTCGGTGAACAGCCGAGTCATCAAGGCCTGTGTGGCGTTCTCAGCATTGGCACAGACTGGGCCTTGAATCGATTCCAGTTCGGCTAGGATCGATTGCCCGATCTGCAGCGCCTGGGCTGGAGGAAGCGAAATAGCGGCCTGTTTGCGCAGAAGATCGGGCCCGTACCAAACGGCGGCGCCAACCAATGCAGCAACAAACGAAAGCCCAAGCCAGCGCAGGGAATTGCTGTTGGTCGCGGGTAGGCTTGTCTGTGCAGCAGTCACCGCAGCAATCGCACGGATCATTTCAAAATCGGCGATATGCAGCGTTTCTTCGGCGCGGGGATCGGTGGCGTAGGTGACACCGCTTTCATCACGCCGCAAAATCTGTGTTGCTTGCAGCGACCAGTGACCGAGAGCTTGGTCGTCGATGTCGCGCAGCATCAATGTAGCATTGCCAAAGGAAACCACAACCTCGCGCGGTTCAGCCTTGGCGTTTTCACGCCATTGGCCCAGCGCCTCCAGCCGGACGAATTGTTCCAATGCCGTCACGCGTTCCCCCTGTTGAGTTGGTTCTATTGATAGGCGGGAGTGGTGTCATCTGCGAAATATGCAGCGTTTGAAGCGTCGCTTTTGGCCTAGCTGTTTGAGGCATGGCGTGGTTTTTTTACTTCCATGACCCAATCCCCTTCGCGCTCGATCCTGTTTGGTGCTTCGCTGATTGTCGCTGGAATGGCGATTATCGGATTTATCGACAATTTCGTGCGCCTGATCGCAGCCGAGGGCGGTTTGTGGCAATTTCATTTTGGCCGTACGCTGATCGCCGTGCCTTTGCTACTGGCGTTTTGCTGGTGGCGCGGGATGGAAATTCGAGTGAAGAATCCTGGGAAAGTCGCGGTGCGCACGCTGGTCATGGCGGCTGCAATGTACCTGTATTTCGGTTCCCTGCCGATGATGCCGATTGCCCAAGTTGGTGCCGCTTTGTTCACGGCTCCGATCTTTGTTCTGGTGTTCGCTTCGGTATTGTTCCGGCAAGGAATTGGACCTTGGCGGATTTTTGCCGTGGTCTTGGGTTTCTTGGGTGTGGTGGTGATCTTGCAGCCTGAAGGTGCAGGGTTTTCGTGGTGGAGCCTGATGCCCTTGGCTTCGGGTGCACTTTATGGATTGGCAAATCTTCTGACCCGGGAGTGGTGTGGTCAAGAAAGCCCACAGGCGGTCGTCGGAGCGTTTTTCGCCGCGATGGGTATTGCTGGCCTAATCGGTTTATTGATCGCCACATTTTGGCCGGCCAGCCCGCAATCTCTGGCACAAGCACAGTTCCTTTTGCAGGGCTGGGCTTGGGCCGGCTGGTCGTTCTGGTTCTGGGTCGCCGTGCAAGCGGTGGGTTCATTGGTCGCGGTTGCATTTCTGACCCGTGGCTATCAATCCGGCGAAACCAGCGCTCTTTCGGTTTTTGAATATTCCTATCTGGTTTTTGCCGGTTTTTGGGGCTGGGCGATCTGGAGTGAAGCACTCGATGTGCGAACCCTGTTGGGGATCGCGCTGATCGTGGCCGCCGGTGCGGTGATTGCCTGGCGTGAGCGCGCTAGTCAGGCGGCTTTAGCGGTGGCGAACCGAGTGTAGAACGTCTCGCCCTTGGCGGCCATTTCCAGCAAAAGTTTGGGTGCCCTGAACCTTTTGCCATGGTGCTTGGTCAAGTCGTTGCAAATATCGACTGCCTTTGCAGCCCCGATGATGTCGAGCCAGGCGAAAGGTCCACCCGACCACGGCATGAAGCCCCAGCCGAGAATGGCGCCAACGTCGCCTTCGCGAATGTCGGTCAAGACGCCTTCTTCGAGCGCTTTTACCGCTTCCAGAACTTGTGCCATGATCAGCCGGTGTTGCACGTCGCTGGTTTCGGGTTGGGATTTAGAATGGGGCCAATGGCTGCCGAGACCTTCCCACAGGCCAACGCGTTTTCCTTCGGAATCATAGGCATAGAAACCGGCGTTCGCCTTGCGGCCAAGGCGGCCGTTGTCGGCGAGGTAGTTGAAAACTTTGTCGGCATCATCGTTGTTGTAGGCTTTGCCCATCGCCGTTTTGGTGGCTTTGCCGATTCTGACCGCCAAATCAACCGAAGTTTCGTCGATCAGTTGCAACGGGCCGACGGGCATGCCCAACAGTTTGGCGGCATTCTCGATCAGGACAGGACTGACCCCCTCACCCACCATTCGCGCGCCTTCGTTGAGATAGGGGATGATGCAGCGGTTGGCATAGAAAAACCGGGCATCGTTGACGACAATAGGAGTCTTCCTGATCTGGCGAACGAAATCCAGCGCTTTGGCGATGGCGGCATCGCTGGTGGATTTGCCGCGGATGATTTCGACGAGGTTCATCTTGTGGACCGGCGAGAAGAAATGGATGCCGACGAAGTTGGCGGAATTGCGCGAGGTTTTGGCCAAATTGGTGATCGGCAATGTCGAGGTGTTGGTGGCGAATATCGCATCGACTGTGAGGTGAGCTTCGGCTTTCGCTGTGGCTTCGGCCTTGATTTTTGGGTCTTCAAACACCGCTTCGACCACCAAGTCGCAACCCTTCAGGGCGGCATAATCGGGGGTAGCAGTGACCTTGGACAGCGTTTCAACCGCTTTTTCCGGCGTCGATTTCTTGCGTTTCACCCCTTCGTCCAACAGGTCGGCCACGTGAGTTTTGCCCTTGTCAGCAGCGGCTTGATCGCGGTCGATCAGGATGACCTCAATCCCCGCCATTGCCGCCACATAAGCAATACCCACGCCCATCATGCCGGCACCAAGCACGCCCAGTTTCTTGACGCTTGCGTCGGGCAGTTGCGGGCGGACGGCACCCTTTTCCAGCGCGGTTTTGTTAATGAAAAGCGAGCGGATCATGGCGGCGGAAGAAGGGTTCATCAGTATGTTGGTGAACCAGCGGGCCTCGATTTTCAGCGCCGCATCGAATGGCACCAGCGCGCCTTCGTAAATGGCTGAAAGCATGGCTTTGGCCGCCGGATAAACCCCGTTGGTCTTGCCGTGCACCATGGCAGATGCGCCAACAAAGGTCATGTAGCCCGCCGGGTGATAAGGGTTGCCGCCGGGGTATTTGTAACCTTTGGCGTCCCACGGTTTGATGATGTCAGCGTCGGTGGCCGCCAGCACCCATTCCTTGGCGCGGGCCAACAGGTTTTCCGGGGCAACCACTTCGTCGATCAAGCCCGCCGATTTGGCCTTGGCGGGTTCCAGCATTTTACCTTCAAGCAGAATGGGTGAGGCGGACATGATATCCATCATGCGGCTCACCCGTGTGGTGCCGCCCGCACCGGGGAAAATGCCGAGCAGAATTTCGGGCAGGCCGATCTTGGCCTTTGGATTGTCAGCGACAAAGCGGCGATGACAGGACAGGCCCATTTCGGTGCCGATGCCCGCTGAGGTGCCGGGGCAGGCCCAGGCGGTGGGTTTGCCGCCGGTCAGCTTTTTCGAGTCCATTCCCGCGCGTTCGATTTTGCGAAGAACGGCGTGCATCGCCATGGTTCCATTGAACAATCCTAGCGCCGGGTTGTCACCCGCATTGGCTTTCATCTGCGCAATGACGTTCAAATCCATGCCGCCAGCGAAATCTTTTTTCGCCGAAGTCAGGATGATGCCTTTGACCATTGGGTCTGCCAGAACCGCATCAAATGCGCGGTCGAGTTCGGCCAACGCCTCCAATGTCAGCACATTCAAGCTGGTTCCGGGTTGGTTCCAAGCGATGGTCGCCACGCCGTCGCTGTCAATGCTGGTGAAGAAGTTGGTCAAAGTATTGCCGATATGTTGTTGAAATTGTTGAATTATTAGGCAGCGTCAGCGCTGTCTGGCGGGATTGTCGTCGTATCCGTAATCGCCACACTCAACTGTTCGGACGTAATGACCGCGCCGGTCAAATCAGTACCAATCAAAATTGTGCCTTGCATGTTGGCATCGGTAAAATCGGCGAAACGCGCGGATGCTTTGGTTAGGTCGGCGCGGGAAAGATTTACGCCGCGCAAATCGGCATGATCCAGCGCTGTCCGACGAATGAAAGCTCGCGAAAGGTCTAATGGGCGAAAAGGGGTGGTCATTTGTTTTGCCGAGAAGTGATTCATTTGCTTCCTTCCTCAATCTTTAGCCGAATTTTTGGTGCGAACATATCCATAATAACACGAACGTCATCAGGGGCCTCATCATTTTCATAGTTCACATGCTTCAGATAGGAGGCGAGCAGATCGGTTGTCGGCTTCGCCACTTGCCATTGGCAATGCGGCAAAAACATTGCGAACATATGAATCGCAATCCAAAGATCCGCGATGGGTTCTGCAACTTGAATGAAGGAGCGTTAAGAAACGCTCAACCTACATCCAGCCATGCCTGCGCTTTGCTGGAAGCGTGGATCGTTTCAACCAAGGTTTGAATGCGCAAACCGGCGCGGAAGTTGAAGGGTTCGGGGCGTTTGCCCGCAATGGCTTCGACATATCCGGCGACCTCTATCGCCTTCAGGTCATTGAAGCCAAGTTGATGCCCCGCCGCCACGCAGAACAGGCCATAGGGCGCATGGTCCGGCCCGGCTTCGATGCGCCGAAACCCCTGACGACCTTTGGCATCGGCGTTGCTGAAAAAATTCAAAACGTTGAAATGTTCTTGGCTGAAGGCCAACGCCCCTTTGCTGCCGTAGATTTCAAAATCGTGCTGCATCTTGCGGCCCGTGGCAATCCAGTTGCCCTCAATCGAACCGGTTGCACCGTTGGCAAATCGCAGAAACGCGCGGCTGACGTCATCAACCGACACTTTCTTGCGCCCGCCTTTACCGTCGGGACGCTCGGCAATCATCGTCACACAATCACCCATGCCCCGCGTGATCGGACCGCAAAGGAACTCCGCCGTGGCAAGCGCGTGGCTGCCGATATCTGCCAATGCCCCACCGCCGATAGGATCATGGCGAAAGCCGTAGGGACCATTGGCGTCGGCCATATAGTCTTCGGCATGCAGCCCGCGATAGCCGCGAATTTCGCCCAACTCTCCTGCGGCAATCATCTCTCGAGCCAGCCCCAACATCGGGTTGCACAGGTAGTTGAAACCGACTTGGGTTTTGACCCCTTTGGCCTCGGCGGCAAGGGCCATTTCCAAGGCATCGCTCGCCATTGGCGCAAGGGGTTTTTCGCAATAAACGTGCTTACCCGCCGCAATCGCTGCCAGCGCCATTTCCTTGTGCAAGGCATTGGGGGCGGTGATGTCAACCATATCGATTGCGGGGTCCGCGATGATGCTGCGCCAATCAGACGTGTGGTGGGCAAAGCCTAGACGTCGTGCCTCGCGGGCGGCTGCTTCTTCGCTGATGTCGGCAACCGTGTGCAGTTCAAGATCAAACGGCAGTTCAAACACGCGCGGGGCAGACGCAAAGCCAAACACATGGGCGCGGCCCATGAAACCAGTGCCGATGAGGCCGATGCGGAGTTTGGGCTTTGCCATTTGAAAGCTTCCTCGTTGTAGATCAGGTCGGGGCTGAGTTAGCCCGCGAAAGACTATTTTGCGGCATGGTTCTATCGGCCAACTCGCCACTGCGAAAGGGCGGGTTTTCAGGCTCGGTTTTCTCGTTCGCAGCGTCCCGCCGATTTGGCGGCAATGCAATAGGTGCAAACACCTGAGCGGACCCCTGAAATTGCCCTTGCCAGCACCAACTTTTCGTGGCTACCGAAGGGCGCAGAAAAAGGCGATTCGCAAGAGTCAACGCGATGGAGTTAAGATTCATGAAAGCAAAACTTGGAATTTCCCCTATCTCGTGGTGGAACGACGATCTTGCGGAACTGAGCGGCGATATCTCACTGGAAGGCTGCCTGTCTGAGGCGGCGGAGGCGGGATATACCGGCATGGAAACGGGACGTCGCTTTCCGATGGACGTGAAAATCCTGTCGCCGATTTTGGCGAAATACGGCATTTCGGTGTGTGGCGGCTGGTTTTCGGGCTTGTTGCTGGACGGTGATATCGAAAAGGAAAAAGATCGTATCCGCGCCCAGATGGATTTCTTCATCGCCGCCAAAGCGCCGTGCATTGTTTACGGCGAAACAGCGCGTTCGGTGCAGGGCGACCGCGCAAAACCTTTGGCCAGCAAACCGAGAATATCGGAAGACGAGATGAAAGTTTACGCGCGCAAAATGACCAAGTTTGGTGAGTGGTGTGCCGAGCAAGGCATGCCGCTTTCCTATCATCACCATATGGCGGCTGTTGTAGAGACAGAACCCGAACTGGACATGTTCATGAAACATTCCGGCGAAGGCATCCCCTTGCTGTATGATGCCGGTCACATGGCCTTTGCGGGGGGCGACGTGTTGCGGGTGATCGACAATCACCACAGCCGGATTAGTCATGTGCATACCAAAGACGTGCGCAATGGTGTGATCAACAAGATCGACCGTTCACTCGAAAGCTTTCTCGATGCGGTGGTGAAAGGCGCGTTCACTGTTCCAGGCGATGGCGATTTGGATTTTGAAGCGATTGTAAAGCGCTGTGCATCCTATGGCTATGAGGGTTGGTTCGTGGTTGAAGCGGAACAAGACCCCAAGCCCAACCCGCCTTTATTGATGGCCATAAAAGGCCACAACGAACTGCTGCGGGTCATGGCCGTTGCGGGGTATGAAGTGGTTCAGTGAAAATGAATGCCGGTTTCAGCCATTAAACCATACTGGCTACGCCTCTTTTAGGAACTTGCCGTCGCGTTTGGTATACCAGCTTCGCCCGGCTTTGGTGTGGTTGATCAGATCAACATCGGAATAAGTGCAGGTATCTTCGGGAGAATCCGTGCCGATGACAAGGAATCCGGCTGGCGTTGTCGATCAGTTAATCAAATGGTGCCCGTCAGGATCACCGGCTTTGAATGCGGCCATTGCGCCTGCCAGCATAACCGTCTCGCCGGAATCTTGCACCAGTATCAATTCGCCTTCCGTCACCAGAACAAACTCGTCTTCGGAGCTATGCCAATGACGCAGCGATGATTTGCCGCCGGGTTCCAGGGTGACGAGGTTGACACCGAACTGGGTCAAGCCGGCCAGGTCGCCTATCCGCTGATACCAACGTTTTTTCATCGCGTTGGCGTGCGGTTCGGGGTAGCCGGAACCGTTTTTCTTGGTAGCTTTGTCAGGGTCAATGACTGGCATCACACCCGCTCGAGAATTGTCGCGGCACCCATGCCGCTGGCAACGCATAGCGTGGCGAGTGCCGTTCCTTTGCCGGTTCGTTCCAATTCGTCCAACGCCGTGCCAAGGATCATCGCCCCCGTGGCACCCAAAGGGTGGCCCATGGCGATGGCGCCGCCGTTGATGTTGACCTTGGAATGGTCCACGGAAAATGCCTGCATGAAGCGCAATACCACGGCGGCGAAAGCTTCGTTGACCTCGAACAGGTCGATGTCTTTGATCGACATTCCGGCGTCGCGCAGGATTTTTTCGGTCACCGGCACCGGGCCGGTCAGCATGATTGTCGGATCGGTGCCAATTTTGGCGGTGGCGCGAATGCGGGCGCGGGGTTTCAGGCCGTTGGCTTTGCCGAATGCGGCGTCGCCGATCAGCAGGGCGGCAGCACCATCGACGATTCCGGAGGAATTTCCGGCGTGATGGACGTGGTTGATCTTGTCGAGATGCGGGTATTTCAGTTTCGCCACGGCATCGAACCCCGGCATCACTTCGCCCATCATCTGGAAAGCCGGGTTCAATGCCCCGAGGCTTTGCATATCGGTGGAAGGGCGCATGTATTCGTCGCGGCTGATGATCGGCAGGCCGTTTTGGTCGTTGATTGTGACGACCGACTTTGCAAACCGCCCTTCGGCCCAAGCGGTTGCGGCGCGTTTTTGGCTTTCCACCGCATAGGCGTCAACATCATCACGCGAAAAGCCGTATTCGGTGGCGATGATGTCGGCGGAAATGCCTTGCGGCACGAAATAGGTTTTCATGGCGAGATAGGGGTCAACGGCAATCGCCGCCCCGTCACTGCCCATCGGCACCCGGCCCATCATTTCGACACCACCGGCGACATAGGCTTGGCCAGCACCGGCTTTGACTTGATTGGCAGCAAGGTTCACCGCTTCCAGCCCGCTGGCACAAAAGCGGTTGATCGACAGGCCGGGCGCACGTTCGGAGAAATTGGAATAGAGCACCGCCGAACGGGCGAGGCAGCCACCCTGTTCGCCGACCTGGGTCACATTGCCCCAGATCACGTCCTCGACCAGATCGGTATCAAGATTGTTGCGCGATTTCAGGGTGTTGAGAATTTCGGCGGAAAGCCGCACGGCAGTAACCTCGTGCAGGGAACCGTCTGGACGACCCTTGCCGCGCGGCGACCGAATGGCGTCATAGATGAAGGCGTCGGTCATGCGGACTTCCTTTCTGCCAGCGGATGGCCGGGCATCAGGTCATAAGGATGTTTCCAGCCGGGCAGGGCGGCAATCGAGTCGCGCCACCGGGCAACCTTGGAATAATCGGCTAGTTCGATGCTGAACTCGCCGTCAAAGAACAGATATCCGACGCAAGACAAGTCGGCAGTGGTCATAGTATCGCCGACGATCCAGCGCTGGGTCGCCAATCGGGTATCCAGCACTTTCAGCGCGGTTTTGGCGCGTCCTATTAGAAAGTCAATCACGTCCTGCTTGCGCTTTTCTGGGGCCAGGAAATTCATCATCGACCTTGCGGTGGCGATATTGGCGGTCAGTTTGTGGTTGTCCCACAGTATCCAGCGCATGATTTCGCGCCGATGATCCGCCGATGTGGCACCAAACTTGCCATGTTTGGACGAGAGATAGTCAAGGATAACGCCCGATTGGGTGATGATATTGGCCCCATCGACCAGTGCGGGCACTTCACCCATTTCGTTGATCGCCAGATATTCGGGCGTCTTAGAACCGCCGTTGAAAAAATCGACCCAGATTGGTTCCCATTCGGCGTCAATCAAGTTGAGCATCAACGCCGCTTTATAGGCGTTGCCGGATTGGGCGAAACAATGGAGCTGGTATTCGGACATGAAGTCGAAGCTTTCTATGTTCGGCAGATTAAAACTGATCAGCTGCCAGCGTCATAACCGGCGCGGCACCGGTGTTGATGCGGGCCAAGCGCAGCGCCGTTTCTGGCAGGCACCTTTGCATGTAATAGCGCCCGGTTGCCAGCTTGGTTTGGTGGAATTGCTTGTCGTCGGTGTCGGCGGCCAAAGCGGCAAGCGAGGCTTTCGCCATTTTCGCCCAGAACAGACCAAGGCAGGTGTGGCCGAACAGATGCAGGAAATCGGTCGAACCAGCCAGCGCCGCGTGCGGGTCTTTCAGACCTTTGGCGACGAAAAAAATCGCAGCGGCTTGCAGGTCTTTCGAGGCGGCTTTCAGCGGGTCGAGGAAATCGGCTTTCAGCGCGGCATCGCCTTCGTTTTCCTTGATGAAGCTCTTCACCAACTCAAAGAACGCCATCACGTGTTTGCCGCCGTCG
Source organism: Oceanomicrobium sp. (assembly GCA_031415055.1). GTDB lineage: Bacteria > Pseudomonadota > Alphaproteobacteria > Rhodobacterales > Rhodobacteraceae > JANMOK01. Next base: position 68,161 of record JANOQZ010000018.1, read on the forward strand.
CTGCCAAGTTTGCGGCCAACCAGATCAAGCGCCTGCACACCGTTCGCACCTTCGTAAATCATGGCAATCCGGGCATCGCGGGCGAATTGCGACATGCCGGTTTCTTCAATATAGCCGTGCCCACCGTATATTTGCTGGGCGGCAATCGTCATTTCAAAGCCCTTGTCGGTGAAAAAACCTTTGAGCACCGGGATCAGCAGCGAAATCATGCCATCAGCGGCTTTATCGCCCTGGCGCAGATGTTGGTCGATCAGCGAGGCGGACCACAGGGCGAAAGCGCGGGCACCCTCGATGAAGCTTTTTTGATCCAACAGCGAACGGCGGATGTCGGGATGCACGATCAGCGGGTCGGCCGGGCCATTGGGGTTTTGCTCTGCCACCACATCGCGGCCTTGCAGCCGGTCTTTGGCGTAAATGACCGCGTTTTGATAGGCGACAGAGGCTTGACCCAACCCTTGCAGACCAACCGCCAGACGCGCTTCGTTCATCATGGTGAACATGGCACGCAGGCCTTTGTGGGCGTCGCCCAACAGCCAACCGGTGGCACCGTCATAGTTCATCACACAGGTCGAATTGCCGTGGATGCCCATTTTCTCTTCGATTTTTCCCACGGCGAGCGCGTTGCGAGTGCCAAGCGAACCATCTGAATTGACCAGGAATTTAGGCACGATGAACAGCGAAATGCCCTTCACCCCTTCCGGTCCGCCGGGGATTTTGGCCAGCACGAGATGAATGATATTCTCGGCCATGTCGTGCTCACCGGCGGAGATAAAAATTTTCTGGCCGCTGATCTTGTAGGAACCATCCGATTGCGGCTCGGCTTTGCTGCGCAACAGCGCTAAGTCGGTGCCGCAATGCGGTTCGGTCAGGTTCATGGTGCCGGTCCAGGTGCAATCGACCATTTTGGGCAGATACATCGCCTTTTGCGCCGGTGATCCGTGAACATTAATCGCGGAAGCAGCGCCGTGCGTTAGGCCGGGATACATTTGCAGCGCCATGTTGGCGCTGGTGAACATCTCGCCCACGGCGGTGTGCAGCACAAAGGGCATGCCTTGGCCGCCGAATTCGGGATCGCAATCCAGCCCGGTCCAGCCGCCTTGGCGCATGGCGTCGAACCCGGCCTTATAGCCGGTTGGCGTTCGCACGACGCCGTTTTCCAGCACGCAACCCTGACGGTCGCCAATGGCGTTTAGCGGCGACATAACTTGGGAAGCGATTTTCCCGGCTTCTTCTAAAATCGCGCCGGTAAAGTCGCGGTCAAGGTCGGAATAGCCGGGAATGTCGATTTCAGAAACGCCAAGCACGTCGTGCAGGACAAAGGCCAAGTCTTTCAACGGCGCGGTGTAGGAGGGCATGTATGCTCCATCTTTTATCAGGCGGCGCGGGTAACGCCTTTGTCGGCCAAATACGCAACGCCCATAGCCAGTTGTTCTCGAAGTTCGCGGATTGCGGTTTCGAGTTCGGCTTTCTGGTCTTCCATCGCTTGCAAACGTAGCTGGGCAATTTCGACCGTACGGCCAATCTGCGTGACCTGTTGGTCACCTATATCATATAAGTTAAGCAACTGCCGTATGTCTTCAAGGCTGAAACCAAAGCGTTTGCCTTGAAGGATCAATTTCAGGCGGGCACGGTCGCGTTTGGTAAACAGACGCTTTTGGCCTTCCCGAATTGGGAACAACAATTCCTTGGCTTCGTAAAACCGCAACGTGCGCGGGGTTACGTCAAATGCGGCGCACATTTCGCCGATGGTTTTTAGATCAGGTGACATGGCTTCCATGTTTCGAGTGCGTTTCAATTGACGTCCACGTAAGGTAACATATTGCACCAAACAAGCCACGGGTTTACGTAAGGGCTAACCAGAATGTCCCACCTGAAACGTTTCGTTAGATGCGTTGAAACGTTTCAGGTATCGGCTGAAATGGTCAATGGAAACAGCAACTTACACGTATAGATAGAGTGATTGAATGTCGAATAGTGATGGCAGTGGTGGCTGGAAGGAAAGTTTGGCCCGACAATTTGTCGCAGCCTTGCCTCATGCGGCTGATCTGGGCATCGAGTTGGTGGCGATTGGCGAGGGCACAGCCGAGATGCGGGTGGCCTATGATGCGCGGTTCATCGGCGACCCTGTCACCGGTGTGATGCATGGCGGCGTGGTGACGGCGTTGCTGGACACCTGCGCCGGGGCGTCGGTGATGTTGCACCCCGAGGGGCCCAGTGGGACGGCGACGTTGGATTTGCGGATTGACTATATGCGGGCGGCTTTGCCGGATCGGGCGATACGGGCGAAATCGGAATGTTATCGGGTGACGCGTTCGGTCGCCTTCATTCGGGCGGAAGCGTGGGACGAAGGCGGTGACGGACCGGTCGCTACCGCGACGGGCGCGTTCACGGTCGAAATGGCGTCAGCACCGGGGAGCGGGTGATGGAGCGCAAAAGTCCGGAACCGGTAGAGGTTGTGCGCGGCCGTCGCGATGCGGCGCTGGAGAAATTGGCGAGTGCCATCCCTTATATCAGACATTTGGGGGTCACGTTTGACCGGCGTGGTGACGAATTGACGGCGCAACTGCATTATTCACCGAAGTTGATCGGCAACCCGTTATTGCCTGCGCTGCATGGCGGGGTGGTGGGGGCATTTCTGGAAATTGCCGCGATCATGGAGCTGACGTGGAGCCAGGTTTGGGAGCAGATGGAGGGGGTTGTACCGGTGGATTTGGTCCATCTTCCGCCATTGCCGAAGACGATAGATTTCACAGTGGACTATCTACGTTCCGGGCTACCCCGCGATGCCTATGCACGGGCGCGGATCAACCGGTCGGGAAGGCGGTATGCCTCGGTGCATGTCGAGGCTTGGCAAGACAATCGGGCACGGTTGTTTGCGCAAGCGACCGGTCATTTCCTGATGCCGACTTTGGATGAATGAAGCATCGTAGTTGGCAGGTACGCACTAGCTAGGCTTATAAGCGCGGCGCTTGGCTGGTTTTTCTGGTGCGTTTGCTTTGAGACGTGATCCACGCAATACGCCCGCAGGTTCCAAAATCGGATAGGCAACCGTTGTCAAATGCGCATTGATGCGTTTGAGGTCGCGCAACACATCAAGGTGTAAGGCGCTGGTTTCGATGGTTTCGCGTTTGCCTTCGCGCAGGCGGTCAAAGTGGCGTTCGGTGGCTTTCAATTCCTCGCCGCGCAGCCAGTCTTTGCGGGTGACAAGGTCGCGGGCCTGATCGACGTCGCGCGACACAAACACCGTCATCGCGAGCTGCATTTGCTCGGCAACCACATGGTGGAAGGCTTGAATATCCGCCCAACCAGCGTCGGAAAAGTGCAGGTCTTGGCGCTGGCGTTTGCTGGCCAGTCGCAGTAAGCCCTTGTCGATGATGTCGCCGATGTGTTCGAGGTTGGTGGTGAAAAGCACCAGTTCCAACACTTGGGCGCTTTGCTTGGCATCCAGCTCGTGTTGCATCTGGCGGGCGAGGTAAAGTTTGATTTCTTCTTGTTCGACATCGACCTCTTCTTCTAAGTCGGCGACGAGTTGGATGCGTTTTTCGTCGCGGTCTAGGAAGGTCAGGATCGCTTCGCGCAGCATCAGTTCGACTTTATCCGATAGCTGCATCAATGCCCGCGTTGCAGCGTTCAATGCCAAAGCCGGACGGTCGTGCAAAGTTGGGTCGAGCAGGTCAAGCCGGTGGTGGTTTTTGGCATTGTCATTATCGGGCATCAAAGTTTCAAGTTTTCGCGCCGCAATGCCGGTTATCGGCAGAAAGATCAACACCAATGCCGCATTAAACAGGGTGTGGAAATGCGCAACCTGGCGTGCAGAATCGCTGCCGATGGTGCCAATCCACATGGTGATTTGCGTGATAAGAGCCAGGGCGACGACCATGCCGGAAGCCCGGAATATCAAATTGCCCCAAAGCACCCGTCGGGCTGCGAGCGGGCTGTGCAGGGTCAGACCAAGCGGTATCATCCCGGCACCCAGATTTGCCCCCAAAACCAGCAACAAAGCGAATGGCAAAGCGATAATTCCCGCCGTCGTCAGCGAGATGACAAACAGCACAAAGGCGACGCTGGAATGCATCAGCCATGTCAGCAATGCGCCGGTGAGCACGGCGAGGATGGTGTCGTTGCTGAGCCACAACAAAATTTGGGCAATGCGTGGGCTGTCGCGCAACGGATCGGAGGCGGCGACGATCATGCCAAGAGCAATGAGAATAAGGGCGAAACCGACCAAAATGCGGGCCACTTGCTTTGGTCGCCCGTCGCCAAAACGTGCGGTGATTACACCTGCCAGCAATAAAAGCGGGATCAGCATTTTGAGATTAAAGGACAACGCCTGAACGACCAGCGTGGTGCCAAGATCGGCACCCAACATTAGCGCCAATCCTTCGGGCAAGGCGATAAGGCCGCGACTGGCGAAAGTGCACAGCAACAGCGCGGTTGCGGTGGCGCTTTGCAATATCATCGAGGCGAAAGTGCCGGTTGCAACCGAAAGCACTGGGCGGCCTGCGATGCGGGCGATGGCTGAACGCATCTCGCCGCCATAACCGCGCAGAATGCCAGTTTGCACCATCTGCGTGCCCCAAAGAAGTAACGCGATGCCGCCGATGAGGTTCAAAAGGATCAAGTGGCCCGACATGATTCACATGCGCCTTGCAATTGCAGCGGTCCCACCCGACGCTAATATGACGCCGTTTCGTTAACAATTTCAATATCAGGAGCGACGTTACGCCTCCATTTCAGCCGAATGTGATGCGCCGCAGCACAAAAGCCATAGCGTCAGAGCCAGTCGTGCACGCCCGTCCCCACGGCATCTGCCACCGATTCATGCCCGTCAACCGTCAACATATGATGCAGACCGGAAGCAATGCGATTGGCCAATCCGGTGCCTTTATAGACCATCGCGGTGTAAAGCTGAATCGCTGAGGCCCCGGCTTTGATCTTGGTATAGGCTTGTTCGGCGTTGCCGACACCGCCAACACCGATGAGGGGAATTTCCCCTTCGGTCATGCGATACATCTTAGCCAAGATGCGGGTGGAGAGCTCAAACAAGGGCTCGCCCGACAGACCGCCGCGTTGGTCTTTGTTGGTGCTCAGCAGCTTGCCGCGTTGGATGGTGGTGTTGGTGCAAACGATGCCCGATACGCCGGAACTCATCGATACTTCGGCGATGTCCTCCAGTTCATCATCGCGCAGATCGGGCGAGATTTTGAGGAAAACGGGGATACGCACTTCCAACGTGTCGCGCATTTCCATTACGCGGTTCAGCAGTTGTTCAAGGATTTTCGGGCTTTGCAGGTCGCGCAATTTCTCAGTGTTGGGCGACGATATGTTGATGGTTGCAAAGTCGCAGAACGGCCCGACTGAACCGAGCACACGCACAAAATCGGCGATGCGGTCGGTCGAATCCTTGTTGGCGCCAAGGTTGACGCCGACGGTGCCGAACGACGGCCGGCGCGAAAGCCGCAGCGCTACGGGCAACATACCCAGAGAGTTGAAACCAAAACGGTTGATCGCGGCTTTGTCTTCGGGCAGGCGGAACAAGCGTGGTTTGGCGTTGCCTTCTTGCTTGACCGGAGTGACGGCACCGACTTCGATAAAGCCAAAGCCCGATCGCAGCAGCGGCGCAACCGCTTCGGCGTTTTTGTCAAACCCGGCGGCAAGGCCGACCGGGTTGGGCAAGATGATGCCCGCAAGATTGGTTTGCAGCCGACCCGATGATAGCGGACCGGGCGTGGGGGCAAGGCCAAGTTTCAAACCCTGCATCGCCAGTGAATGCGCGCGTTCCGGGTCAATCCGCGATAAAAGCGGCATGGCCATGCGTTCAAAGGCGTTGATCATGCCACGCCCTCCGGCATGACATGGCCCAGCGGAGTGTCAACAATTGGTCGCGCCCAAAGAACATCGGACATTTGAAGCGGGGCAAAGAGATGAGGGAACAACGCGTTTCCGCGAGACACTTCCCAGACCAGCCCGGACCCCAGCCGGTTGGCCGCAACACACACTAACATCAGATTCGTTTCGCCCCCGAAATGCCGACGCGCTGTTTCACCAAGCTGCGCCGCAGTGGAAAAATGAATGAAACCATCAAGAATATCAACAGGTACGCCATGGAGAATGAACCTAGCGTTAAATTCCGCCCATTCTTGGGCACGAAGTATTTTGTAGATCAACATCGTGCGACCATTGGGGAGTGTGACTTTTTGGTCAACCCTGCGGGGTCATTACTTTGCGGGCTTTGGCGCGCTCGATGCCCAGTTGGCGTTCGCGCCAGATGATGAAAAGTCCGGCGATAATGATGAGGATTGCGCCGTAAAGCATTGTTACTGTGGGTATTTCTGCGAATATGAAATATCCGATCAACAAGGCCAAAAGCATCGAGACATATTCAAAAGGGGCGATGACCCCGGTTTCGGCGAAGCGATAGCTGGAGGTCAGCAGCGCTTGACCAAGCCCGCCAAGAACCCCAGCAAGCACAAGAATTGCCGCTTGTGTTGGCGTCGGCCAGACCCAGCCAAAGGGCAGCGTCAACAACGAAAGCAGGGTCGAGGTCAGCGAGAAATAGAACACAATGGCGGGAATCGATTCGGTGTGAATCAGTTTTCGCACGAAAACCGTGGCCAAAGCGGCGAAGATTGCACCCGTCAAAGCGCAGAGGGCACCCAAGGCTTCGCCGTAGGTTGCCGTCTCTAAACTGTTTAACGACAGGCGTGGTGACAAGACAATTGTCACGCCAATCATCCCGACCAAAACGGCGGCCATGCGATATATGCGCACCTTCTCGCCCAAAAACATGGCGGCGAAAATGACCGCCAACAATGGCGCCGCATAGCCGATGGCCGTAGCTTCGGGCAGCGGCAACAAGCCAAGTGCTGTGAAACCGAACGCCATGCCCGACGTGCCAACCAAACCGCGCCAAAGGTGCGACCACGGATCGTTGGCTTTTAGCCCCTCGGCAAGTTCGCCCTTCCAGATCATCCACATTAGAATGACCGGAATAGCGAAAAACGAACGGAAGAACACCAGTTCGCCGCCGGGTATTTCGCCGGCCACCGACTTGATACAGGTCGCCATGCCAACAAAGACAAGGACCGAGGCGATTTTGAGGGCGATGCCGCGCAGGGGGTTCATAGTTTGGTCTGGATTCGATTGGTTGGCGTTGGGGTGTTATTTCATTTTGCAACGCCGGGCGAAAGGCATCGTTCGCTTGACGACGTGCAATTGAGTGTATTACAGTTGATTGCAATGTAATCGGGGTAAGAAAATGGCAACCGCGACATTCACGATGCGCATGGACAGAGACTTGAAGCAACGTCTGGAAGCAGAGGCGAACCGCGAAGATCGGTCAGCATCGTGGCTTGCTGCACAAGCGATCAAGACATTGCTCGATGAAAAGGCGGCGAAATACGCCGCGATAGATCGGGCTTTGGCGGCAAGTCAAACAGAAGGACGGATTTCAGAACAAGCAATGCGCGCATGGATTGAAAGCTGGGGTGACGAAAACGAGTTGCAAAAACCAATCGCCGACAGCCGTTAGCACTAAGTTTTGGCATTGGAAATTATCTTCCGCGCGTCAACCGCCGATGATTTGATTTGGCTCGGCGAGTATTATGACCGCGTGTTTCCTGGCGGGGCAAAAAAGGCGAGTCAAAGACTTTTGCGGATTCTTGATTTAATTGCGGACAACCCAATGATAGGGCGCAAGTCAGAAGGTTTTCCAGAAGTCCGTGAGTTCGCCGTTCCCAAAACGCCGTTTTCTATCATCTACACTTTAGCCAATGGTCAAATCGAGGTTTTACGGGTGTGGGATCAACGAAGGGGCGCAAGGCGATAGTATTCCATTGCGGTTTTGCCAAATCCGACTGGCAAAGGTAACATCCCCCCATGTGCGGACGCATTGCGATGACATTGCCGCAGGACATGGTCCTGTTCTTCGACGCTTCGGCTGCGGCTTTGCCCGCGCAGGAGCCGCGTTGGAACGTTTGCCCGACGCAGATGATCCCGGTGGCGGTGTCACGGGATGGGCAGCGCGAGATGCACTGGATGCGCTGGGGATTTTTGCCGCATTGGTACAAGACGCCAAACGACGGGCCATTGATCATCAATGCCCGTTCGGAAGGGATCGCAGATAAACCAGCGTTCCGGGTGGCTTGTCGGGAGCGGCGGTGTTTAATTCCGGCCAGCGGTTTTTACGAATGGACAATTGCCCCCGACAAGGGTCGTGATCCGTGGTTCATGCAGCCCAGCAGCGGCGGGTTGATGGCGTTTGGCGGGGTTTGGCAAAGTTGGAACGCGCCAGATGGTCAGCTGCATCAGACGGTGGCCGTGGTGACCTGCGAAGCCAACAAGGCAATGTCGGTTCTGCATCATCGAATGCCAGTGATCATTGCCAAGGAAGACTTCCCGCTGTGGTTGGGTGAGGCCGGCCACGGGGCAGCAAATTTGATGCGGCCCGCACCGGAAGATGCGCTCAATTTTCGGCGGGTGTCGCGCAAAGTTAGCGGGGCGAAATACGACAATGCCGAACTGATCGAGCCATTTGTGCCCGCTTCTGCCTGAATTGGCCTTGAAACAATCTTTATAATGCCCGCACCGGGCCATGATCGCGCCCCATTTGAACGCTTTAAGGAAAGGGCGCGCAGGGGCGTGTAATGAGTGTCCCGTGTGTAGATTTTGTCCCTGTGCGCCCAGGGCTATTGCTGGTTCTGAGCGATAAAGTACCCCACACAAGCAGCAGCAATAGCACCGATTATCACCGCAAACGTTATTTTCCAAACCGAATAGGGCCGCTCGCCTTGGACGTTGCCAGTGCGACCGTTGACGACAAAACGAAACGTGCGACCACGATATTTGTAGGCGGCCAACCAGACCGGCAGCAGGATGTGCTTGAAGGTGATCGCGGCGACTTGTGTTTGCAGGTCGTCTATTTCTTGCCGGTCGCCACCGATGTCAAATTTAACGTCGCGCACGATCATGGCGTTCATGACTTGGCGGGCTTCCTCGAACCCTTCGTCCAGCGTTACCGTATAACCTTCGGCGCGAAACCCGGCCAGATACTCGGCGCGGTAAGGCTCCATCGCTGCCAGGTCCCACGGGGCCAGGCCATCGGTGTATTGTTTGGGCAGGGCTTTGGAGCCGAGGATCAGCACATCATCAAAGAAACGGGCAACGCGGCCAGCGACGCCGGTCCAACGGATTTTCTGCACTTGTTGTTGACGTTGTTCGCGCCTGCCTTTGATGGTGACAGTGACGGTATGCGATTCGTAATAAATGGTGCCGCGTTTGCCGCGATATTCTGACTTTGTGTCGGCGTCGTAGGTCCAATAAGGCACATAGATTCCCTGCATGGCGCGACCGGCTCGGGCGTAGTCTTGCACACCACCGGGGGCAAACCAAAGATTGCCAAGCCAGCGACGTAGATGGTCACGCGCTTCGGTCTCTTTCAGGGCAAAGGGCAGCAACCCACGCGGCTTAATGTGGCGATGCTTGCCGGTGTCGGTGACAACCGGCGTGTCACAAAACGGGCATTCGGTTGCGACATTGTCTTTGCCAAATTCAACCAGAGCCCCGCAGTTGGGACACGAGGTGACGCGGATTTCCTCGGTCTCCGATTCTGGCAGTTGGTTTTCCAGCGCCTTGCGAAAATCAAGTTCCTTGATCGCCTCGCCGCCCCAACGGCTGTTTTCGATCTGTATGGTGGCGCCGCAATGGTCGCAGACCATAGTCTCGGTGCCCGGACCAAAGCGCAGGTCCGAGCCACAAGTTTCGCACGGGAACCGATGTTCGGTTCCTTCGATCAGACGGCCCTCAACCATCGCGTTCAATCGGCGGGTGGTTTGGGTGGTGTTTGATTGAACAGGTCACTGACGCCCGCAACTTCGCCCGCGCGTTTCCAGCCCTCGCTTCCCGCGGACCAAACCCATGAGGCTTTGGTCAACAATCCCTTGGAAGCCATTGCGGCCAAAGCTGTTGCATCAATGGGACCAGTGGCTTCGCCACCGACGGATACATGCCACATGGGCGTATCGGCTGTTGGTGCGTCGGGCGTGTTTCCCCAAGGACCAGTTCTACTGCCCATCGCCATGCCCATGCCCATGCCCATTCCCATTCCCGCGCCGCCGGGGTTGCGGGCGGCTTCGGTCATGGCTTCGGCAGCGGAATATTCGGTGAATTTGTGCAGATCACCGGCGATGCCCATGGACGAGCGCTTGTCGAGCGCCTTTTCGACTTCCTCAGGCAGCGAGATGTTTTCGATATAGAACGAGGGGATTTCAAGACCGAACTCGGCCACTTCGGGGGTGATACGTTCGGCCAGCAGTTTGCCCAGTTCCTCGGTATTGGCCGCCATATCGAGCACCGGTACGTTGCTGCGGGCAATGGCCGTGGAAAAACGCGAAACGATGATATTGCGGATCTGGAAACTGATCTCGTCGGTGGTGAATTCACCGTCGGTGCCGACCACTTCGGTCATGAATTTGCCGGGGTCTTTGACCTTCATCGTGTAGGTGCCGAACGCGCGTATGCGGATCGGGCCGAATTCGGGGTCGCGCAGCATGATCGGGTTTTTGGTGCCCCATTTCAGGTCTTGGACGAGGGTGGTGCTGACGAAATAGATTTCAGATTTGAACGGGCTTTCAAAACCGTGACTCCAGTTCTGCAAGGTAGTCAGGATCGGCATGTTATTGGTTTCAAGCACATAAAGCCCGGGTTTAAACACGTCGGCCAATTGCCCTTCGTGGATGAACACCGCCGCTTGCCCTTCGCGGACTGTCAGCTTGGCACCGTATTTGATTTCGTGATCCTCGCGCTCAAACCGCCAGACCAATGTGTCGCGGGTATCATCTGTCCAATGAATGACATCGATGAATTCGCCGGTCAGAAAATCGAAAATGCCCATGGATATCTCCTTTAGAATCTAACTTGAGCCCGCCGCCGCTGCGGCGATGGTCGGCAAAAACGGCAGGGCTTCGCTGCGGGTCATCCCGACGGTCAGGCGGGGGTCGTAGAGCATGCGCAGCAGAATTTCGTCGTGGCGCGTCAGCAAGGCGAATTCCTCGTCGTCGTTGAAGATGGAGGGTCGCGCGGTGCGGCTGTCGTTGGCAAGGCCCATGGCTTGGGTCATTTCCTCGTGGATGCAGCTTTCGCGCATGCGGGTCCCGTGCTCGGCTTTGACCAACACAATGGCGGCGGCGTAAGTCGCCGGATCGGATGGGTGGGCAAAGGCGTAGGCGACACAAAAAATGTCGGGGGGCGAATTGCGGAAGGCATCAATCACGGCGGGTTCGATGAAGGGATAGCGCCGCAGCAAGGCACCGGCGAATTCCTTTTGTTCGTTTTGATTGAGGAACATCACCAGAAAGTTCGCGTCCCGGTCGGCGGAAAGGCGCATATTGAGGCCAGTGAAGTCGGCCAACCTATCGGTGAACTTGCGAACCAAGCTTTTGTCGGCGGCCTGCTGATCGGCGGGCACGGAATCGCCAAAGATCAGCCCGACCCGCACGGGTTTGGTCCATCGACGCAAGGTCGCCTCGGTCTCGCGCTGTACATAACGACCGTTCACAACCGTATACTCGTCAAACAACGCGATACGATCAAAGTTTTTCACCAAATCCTTGTTGGTAAAAGGTGCATCCAATGGCAGCACTTCGCGGCGCATTTTGCCTTGTGCGATAAGTCGGGTTTCCACATTGGCATAGTAGCGCGTCAGTTCATCGGGACCGTCTTGTGCCGGCAGGTCAGGCAAAGCGGTTTTGCTGCATCCAGCCAACCCTGCCAGGAAGAAAATAACCAACAAACGGGCAAAAGGCATACAGGATATTCCGCGATACGAGGGACAAGCGGGCCGCGTCATGCGGCGCACACGGGAACGATAGTTTAGCTGGCGCTGGTGCCGATATTGTATCCGCTGGCCGTGGGTTTGGCTTTGGCGGCGGCTAATGTTGTTTTCAGTTCGGCTTCCATTTGCACCAATTCCACTTCCGCCGCTGCACGTTTGACTTTGCCTTCATCGGCGATTCGAAGACTGTCTTCGATAGTGGCAATCAGGTCGCTGTTGGCTTTCTTGATTGCCTCGATATCAAACACGCCACGTTCCATTTCGGTGCGGATTTCGACATTGGCTTGCCGTAGGTTTTCGGCGTTTTTGGTGAGCAATTCATTGGTCAGATCATTCGCCTCTTTCACCACAACCGCCGCCTCGCGCGAGCGATGAACGGTTACCGCTTGCGCCAACTGGGTTTCCCATAACGGCACGGTGTTGACGAGGGTGGAGTTGATTTTGGTCACCAGCGACTTGTCGTTTTCCTGCACCAGCCGAATTGAGGGCAGCGACTGCATGGTCACTTGCCGGGTCAATTTCAGGTCGTGCACGCGACGCTCCAAATCATCGCGAGCAGAGCGCAAATCGCGTAGCTCTTGGGCGCGGATAACGCCTTCGTCAGCAGGAGCTTCTGCCACGTATTTTTCCTTGGCAGGAATATCGACAGCGTCCAGTTGTTTGATTTTCTCGGTGCCCGCAGCGATGTAAATCGCCAGTTGGTCATAGAAATCGAGGGTCTTTTTATAGAGTTTGTCGAGAGATTTGATGTCTTTGAGCAGCACATGTTCGTGACTGAGCAATTCTCCGGTGATTTTGTCGATCTGACCTTGCACCAATTCGAAGCGCGCCAGGAATTCGTGGATTGGTGCTGCGCGCCCTAACAATCGTTCCCACCAGCTAAGTTTTCGATTAGGATCTAGTTCCGAAATTGAAAAACCACGCAAACTGGCGACCATTTCGCGCAAAGCACCCCCGGCAGGGCCCGCATCTTTGTTGCGTACGCCGGCCAGCATTTCCTGGCTGATGACCTGCAATTCTGCCTGCGCGGCCGAGCCGAACTGGATGATCGACTGGGTGTTGCCCATGTCGAGTTCAGACATGCGCTTATCAATTTCGGCTTTTTCGGCGGCTGTTGCTGTATCGACAACGACCAATTCGTTTTTTGGTTCAGGCAACAATATTGCCGTCACCTGTTCCACTTCTTTCAAGGCGCTGACCGCTTGGGCGCGAATATCTTCAGCCATAATTATCTCCTTTAACGGGCGAGGACGCCCTCTTGTTGTAGGCGTTCGCGCAAGACTTCTACTTCGATATCAAGATCGGTTCGGTCTTCGATCAACAATGTTTCGCGTTGGGTATTGAAGGATTTTTCCAAGTCATCAAGCAGCGATTCATAGGCCACTCGCGCCTCGGCGTTGCGGCTGCGGGCGTAAATGTCGGCGAACTTGACCGTCGCATCGCGAGCCCCCATCAGATAGACTGACAGGAATTTGCGAGCGCGGGTCAGGTCGCGCGGGTCGGCTTCGACGGCGCGGAAAACTTCGCGGGCGGCGGCGCACATGCGTTCGACGCGGGCTTGCAGTGCGCGATCGGCGATGCGTTTGGCGGCATCGAGCGTTTGACTTAGGTAAGCCTCACCTTGATCGACGGCGCGGGCGACGCGGTCGGCTTCGAATTCATCTAAGCCCGGGAGGCCCTTTTTGCTGAGTGGGTCGATGCCGAAAGTCGACGTGTGGGCCGTCGCGGCCACAAGACCAAGAACAACGCTGGTTGGCAGGCCTTGGTCCCAACCGAGCCATGCGGCGATAGCGACGCCTAGGCCGGCGAGAGTGCTGGCGAATATCTTGCGCGGAATGGCAGGAGCGCGGGCGACTTTGCGGGCGGCATAGGCTGCTTGTGCCTTCAGACCGTCGCGCAAAAGCCACGCGGAAAGCAGCAATAAAGCGAGGGCACCGAACTCGCCCAAAATGCCGATGGCATTGCCGCGTTGCAATTCACCCAAACCGCTGAAAAGGAGGGGCAAAGGCACATAAAACAACAGCGTGCTGCGCCAATCCGGGCGTTCGGCGCGACGATTGCGAAAGGCATTAACCGGCGGTGAACCGGGGCCGCGAGAGGCCGGATCGGGTGAATATTTGCCGCCAAAGTGTTCGGCAGGCATCAGAGAAGACCCGCCGCTGAGGGCCCAAACGAGCCGATGGCAGCAGCCCAAATCGTGCCGACCAGAACAACATAAGCTATCCATTGCAGCGCTGAGGCGTTCATGCGGCTCCCCTGACAGTTGTGGAATATATGTTCGGCAAAATCAGGAAGCTAGCCCGGAAAGCCGGGATCGACGCGAAAAGACTGCCTGAAAAACAGGCTGCTGAACCAAGATTCAGTATAAACGCCCGAAAATCTGTGTCAGCGCTGTCAAGCTTGATTGAAATGTTAGCGTTATTTCTATATGAAACTGCCACGAAGTTTCGATTCCTTGAACGGCCTAAGCCCTGCGAGGGGTGGCGGAAATGAGTAGGACGTGACTACGCAGAAGCCAAGGCGCTGGGCTTTGGTCAAAGTCTAAAGGACTGTCAGTAATGGCAAAAGGCACTGTAAAATGGTTTAATACAGAAAAAGGTTTCGGGTTCATTCAACCCGAAGATGGCGGTAAGGATATCTTTGTTCATATCACGGCTGTTCAGGCGGCTGGCTTGCAATCCTTGAAAGACAATCAACCGATCGGATACGAGTTGATTGACGGTCGCGACGGACGAAAAAGCGCGGGCGACCTAAAGGTCTGAACTTTCTATCTTCTGCACAGAAAATGCCCCGCCAAAACGGGGCATTTTTTAGTTTCTGAAGGGTAGAGGCGACCACCGACAGGCGAAACCATCGCCATCGGGGTCAAGATTTTGATTGTCCGATCCTGGGCCTCCAGCGGCGAGGAAAGCGCGCTGGGCATCGTCGGCCGAGCGGTAATTGTTGCAGTTGGCCAAGGTTGCCTCAGCATCCGAAAACAGCCCACGGCGATAAATTTTCTGGCCAACATTGTTGGAGGTGGAGCGGGCAAATTGCTGCAAGGCGTTGCTGCGGCTGCCGCCCTGTATTTGATCGGGCGAAACGACAATCAGTTGGCTGCGGGCGTTGGCCAATTCTCGGGCGGCATTTTCGCGGTCGATCTTTTGTTGCGCTTGCGAATACTGGGCCAGATTGATCGAGTCGGCGTTATTGTCGATGCCGATGCCAGTGTAGGTGTAGGGTTGACCGGTCGCCGGGTCGATGTTTGTGGCATTGGCATCGGCGATAAGGCCGGTGCCATCGACATCGTTCAAAGCGTTTTCGATTGTGCCAACCAGCGGGTCGCCGTTCTGACCGGCCAAACGCGCCCGTTCGGCCTGTTCAAATGCCAATTGCTGTTGCGTGGCAGTCAGCGGCTGCCCAATCAGAGGGCCGCTGATGTTTTGCTGGGGCAGCGCGTTTTGGTCAAAATAGCCAACCCCGCCGACCGGTTCATCGGAACAGGCGGTCAAAGCCGCGAGCATACCCACATAGATCAAACGCTTCATCATCTTATCCTTCCGAGGGCATCCCTCGACTTTTCTTGCGAGGAATTGCCTCGACTTTGTTTGCGAGGAATTTCCTCGACTTCACCAGTATTTTTCGGCTTTTGCCGAAAAATCGCAAGCCTTTTCCAATGCATAGGCGCAATTCAGTAAGCCAGCTTCGTCCCAAGGCCGACCGATAAGCTGCAAACCAAGCGGTAATCCTTGGCCATCCAGCCCCGCAGGCACGCTGATTCCAGGCAATCCGGCAAGGTTGACGGTCACGGTGAACACGTCGTTGAGATACATTTGCACCGGGTCGGCATTGGCCATATCGCCAAGCCCAAAAGCCGCCGACGGGGTCGCAGGCGTGAGAATAGCGTCAATGCAGGTGGCGTACGCCTTCTCGAAATCTTGCCGGATCAGCGTGCGGACTTTCATCGCCTTGGTATAATAGGCGTCGTAAAAGCCAGCCGATAAGACATAGGCACCAATCATGATACGGCGCTTGACTTCGGAACCAAATCCTTCGGCGCGGGTGCGTTCGTACATTTCGGTGATGCCTTCGCCCGCTTTCAATGCGGCACGGTGGCCATATCGCACGCCGTCATAGCGCGCGAGGTTGGACGAGGCTTCGGCAGGCGCGATGACGTAGTAGACTGGCAGCGCATATTTGGTGTGGGGCAGCGAAATATCGACGGTGGTTGCGCCTGCATCGCGCAACATTTCGCCGCCACGCGCCCAAAGCGCGTCAATTTCCGGTGGCATTCCTTCAACACGATATTCGCGCGGGATGCCGATTTTCTTGCCGCGAATGTCGCCGGTCAGTGCGGCCTCAAAATCGGGCACGGCGATGTCGGCGCTGGTCGAATCTTTGGGATCGTGCCCGACCATTGCTTGCAGCAGGATTGCAGCATCGCGCACCGATTTGGTCATGGGGCCGGCTTGGTCCAACGATGAGGCAAAGGCGATAATTCCCCAGCGCGAACAGCGGCCATAGGTCGGCTTGATGCCGACAATGCCGGTGAATGCGGCGGGTTGGCGGATCGAACCGCCAGTATCGGTGCCCAGTGCCGCAAGGCAAAGGTCGGCGGCTACGGCAGCGGCGGACCCACCCGACGAACCGCCGGGTGTCAGGGCCTTGGTCGAACCTTTGGCCCGCCATGGCGATACAGCGCTGCCATAGACCGAGGTTTCGGTCGAGGAACCCATGGCGAATTCATCCATGTTTAATTTGCCCAACATGACCGCGCCACGATCCCAAAGCCGCTGGGTGACGGTGCTTTCGTAGGGTGGAACGAAACCTTTTAGGATGCCAGATGCGGCTTGGGCGGGCACGCCTTGGGTGCAAAACAGATCTTTGATGCCCAAGGGAATGCCGCACAGATCGGGCGCGTCGGGTTCCTTCAATCGAACATCGGCTGCAGTGGCCTGCACCAGCGCCTCCTCGGCGGTGACATGGCAAAAAGCGTTAAGTTCGAATGCCGCTTCAATCGCGGTCAGGCAACCTTGCGTCAGTTCGCGCGAAGAGATTTCCTTAGCACGCAGGCGGGTGCGGGCTTCGGATATTGTCAAGGCTGACAGACTGCTCATTCGACAACTTTCGGCACGGCAAAGAACCCATCACGGCGCAGTGGCGCATTGGCCAAAACCCTTTCGGCATCGCCGCCATCGGTGATTTTATCGCGGCGCAAGGGCGCGTTCATCGGCGTCACGGATGTCATCGGTTCGACGCCTTTAACATCGACCTCGGCCAGTTGTTCCATGAAGCCCAAGATGCCGCTGAGTTCGCGGGCGACTTTTTCAAGGTCGGCCTCGGCCACCTCGATGCGCGCCAGATGCGCCACCTTTCGCGCGGTGTCTTTGTCAATCGCCATGTTTGGTCCCGTTTGTAACGGCGCGGGTTTAGCTTTGCCGCCCGTCCGTGGCAAGTGACAGGGTCGTGTTGTGGCGGATGAGCGTGCGGATCATCCACCACAGCAGGATGGAATTGAGCAGATGCCAGATGAAATGAGTGCCGCTTGGAACGCTTGTGCAAATGCTGGCATCAATGGTGCGAAAAACCAGCGAGACGGTCAGAATACCCGCGCCGATCAGTAAATTGCGCCCAGTTTCGGGTTTGGTTTTCCACACAAGAGCGGCGAAAGCGAAGATGAGAACGACAACTGGCACATAATCGATTGAGCCGTTGAGCGGACCGAAATGACCGGCGACGGCTTTGCCGAGATAGATCGAAAAGGGGAAAAACGCAGCAACGGCGATTAGTCCGGCCCAGGACGGTTGATTGAGGTAGCGCGTGATTGTGAGGTAAATGTAGGCCAAAATGAAAGCGGTGATCGGGCCGACATCGACCAGCGAGGCCCAGTTGGTGGCAAAAGTATGGAAGGTGAAGGAACCGATACCGATAGCGGCAAGCAGGATTGCCAGCAGTTTCGGCCCCCAATCAGTGACGTTTCTGGCCATGTTCCACGCGAGGAGCGCGGCGATCAGGAAACCGGCATTGCTTACGGCATTGAGGGGCTCGGCCCAGAAGGAAGGGTCGATCCGCTCGCAATAATTGTCGACTTGGGTCATCCAGGACATTAGCGTTTTCCTCGGGCAGTTTTGCTTTGGTATATGTGGACCAGCGGATAAATGGAACGCCGATGACACATCGAGGCCGTAACCGAGACACTGGGCCTAGCCATGCACGGGCCGCGGACTATGCCCATCTAACGAACCCCTTCACGCCGCAAAAACTGTTCAGCGATGACCGGATTGACGCGATACACCGTGCCGCCTTGGACATATTGGAGCGTTTGGGGATGCGGGTTTTGCTGCCCGAAGCGCGGCAAATCTATGCGGATGCTGGGGCATTCGTCGATGAGGAAACAGCAATGGTGCACATCGGGCGGGACATTGTTGCTGCCGCCCTGTCCAGTGCGCCAAAAAGTTTTGTGGTGCGCGGCGGGGTGCCTAAACGCGATGTGGTGATAGGACCGGGTGCGCTGTTATTCAAGCCCGGATCGGGTTGCCCGAATGTCACCGATCTGGAGCGCGGACGCCGACCCGGCACCATTGCCGCTTATGAAGAAACGCTGAAACTGGCGCAGTCTTTTGACGTGATCCACCTGAACGGTGCCAGCGCCGAGCCACAGGACGTGCCGGTGCATTTGCGGCATTATGCGACGACCAAAGCGCAGTTGCTGCTGACCGACAAGGTGCCGTCGATCTATGCGCGCGGAACCAAGCAAAGTTGGCAGAATTTCGCGATGATCGCGTTGGCGCGTGGGGTTTCGATAGAGGATTTCGTCGATCAGGCGTGGTGCACAACCGTGATCAACACCAATTCGCCGCGCCAGATTGATATTCCGATGGGGCAGGGTTTGATCGATTTTGCCAAGGCCGGGCAGGTGCTGATCATCACACCGTTCTGCCTGTCGGGGGCGATGGCACCGGTCACGGTGGCGGGCGCGATGGTGTTGCAACATGCCGAGGCCTTGGCGGGGATCACGCTGGCGCAACTGGCGCGGGCCGGGTCGCCGGTGGTTTATGGGTCGTTCCTCTCCAATGTCGATATGAAATCGGGGGCCCCGGCGATGGGCACGCCCGAGCATTTCCAGGGCACCGTCGGGTCGGGGCAACTGGCGCGCTACCTTGGATTGCCTTGGCGGTCGGGTGGTGGTTCGGCGGCGAATTCGGGCGACGCGCAGGCGGCCAACGAGAACCAGTTTGCGCTTTGGGGATCAATACTGGGCGGGGCGAATGTCATTATCCACGCGGCGGGCTGGCTGGAAAGCGGGCTGTCATTTTCCTATGAGAAATTCATTACCGATCTGGAAGTGCTGCAATCGGTCGCTGAACTCTGTACGCCACCTGTTCAGGACGATGCCGCTTTGGCGATGGACGCGATTGCCGAGGTGCAACCGGGCGGGCATTTCTTTGGCGCGGCGCATACGATGGAACGCTATCGCGGGGCGTTTTACGCGCCGTTGAACGCGGATCTGAGCAATTTTGGCCAGTGGAGCGATGCTGGCTCGATCACGGCGACGCAGCGGGCTACGTCGGTTTGGAAGCGGGTTTTGGCGGATTTTGAGGCACCAGTCGTGCGGGCCGGTCTGGCAGAAGCATTGGAGGACTATGTGGCACACGGCACCGAAGCCGGTGGCGCGCCGCCGGTGAGCTAGGGGGTAGCTGCGATAGCACGGCAACATCGTTGCAAAATTCCACCGGCAGTGACATGTTTCCGCACCACACTAACAAAACCGGCTTGAGCCGGTAATCCGGACGGGGACGATGGTGGACGAAGGGGACGAACGGATCCACGCGCCAATTGGGTTGAGTGACCCTAGCCGGTTGTTGGCACTGTCGGACGGCGTCTTTGCGATCATTATGACCTTGCTGGTGTTGGAACTGCGTGTTCCCCAGCATTTGAGTGAAGGCGAATTGTGGTCGGTCTTGTTAAATGCTGCGCCGACATTTGCCGCCTATGTTTTTGGATTTCTTTTGGCCGGCGTCTATTGGATTGGCCATCGCGACTTGTTCAACCGGGTCAGAATCGTCAGCTATGGTGTGCTTTGGTTGAACATCGTCTTTTTGATGATCGCCTCTCTGATCCCGTTTGGCGCTGGTTTGTTGGGCCATTATCCTTATTCGCCAACGGTTTTGGCAATTTATGGTGTTCTGTTGGCCGCGCTGGCGACCTGTCGGTTGGTAATTTACCGCTTTGTGACAGCGCATGTCGAATTGCTATACGCTCCGGTGCCGCCAATACTTCGGCGGCGGGTGACCCAAGTCATGGTCTTTGCCATCGTCGCGTTCAGTTTCTGCGTTGCTGTTGGTCGTTTCGTTAATCCATTGGTGGTGCTAACCATATATGGCGTGACACCGGTCATTTTTGTGACCGCGATAACACGCATCAGCCGAAACTGGCACCGGTCTGAACATCGGCGTCATCTTTCGACCAACTAAGGCGGCAACGCCGTGGTGCGCACCTAGGAATTGAGACCGGCCAGCGGACAAGCGGTCAGCTTCGCATTTTTGCAAAAAAATCAGCCAGCAATTCGGCGCATTCGGTTTCCCTCATTCCCCCATAGACCTGCGGTTTATGGTGCGCTTGCGGGTGGCTGAATATCCTTGGCCCCTGTTCAATCCCCCCCGATTTCGGGTCAAAAACCCCGTAGTACAGCCGGTTGATGCGGGCGGCCGAGATTATGGCAGCGCAGGCGGGGCAGGGTTCGAGGGTGACGTAGAGGTCGAGGTTGCTAAGGCGCTCGGATTTCAAAGCCAAACAAGCGGCCCTAATCGCCAAAGTTTCCGCATGAGCCGAAGGATCCAATAACTCTCGCGTCCTGTTTCCAGCTTGGGCGATAATCCGGTTGGTTGCCGGGTCAATTATCACAGCCCCTACAGGCACTTCGCCGCGAATTGCGGCTGCGCGAGCCTCGTCCAAGGCGATGTCCATGAAACTGATGAAGGGCATATGCTTGTTTCGCTTGGCCTAAGCATGACTGCGGTGTAAGGCCAGTCGCATGAATGACAGCGAATTTCAAGGCGAGCGGATCGCCAAGGTTTTGGCCCGTGCAGGCGTTGCTTCGCGTCGCGTGGCCGAACGGATGATCGAGGATGGGCGGGTGTCGGTGAACGGCAAGGTCTTGTCGTCTGCGGCGCTGAATGTGGTGCCGAGCGACCGGATTTTGGTCGATGGTAAGCCGATTGCCGCCAAGGAACCGACGCGGCTGTGGCTGTTTCACAAGCCGACTGGCTTGGTGACAAGCGATAATGACGAGAAGGGGCGCAACACGGTTTACGATGTTTTGCCCAAGGATTTGCCGCGCGTGATGTCGGTGGGGCGGCTGGATTTGACCTCGGAAGGGCTGCTGCTGCTGACCAATGACGGCGAGTTGAAGCGCAAGTTGGAACTGCCCTCGACGGGGTGGACGAGGCGTTATCGCGTGCGTTGCAAAGGCACGCCGACTGAGGCGATGATAGCGCCTTTGCGCAAGGGGATGACGGTGGAAGGTGAGCGGTTCCAAGGCATGACGGTCGAGATTGACCGCCAGCAGGGCGCGAATGCTTGGCTGACGATTGGGCTGAAGGAAGGCAAGAACCGCGAGATTCGGCGGGCATTGGAGGCGGTTGGGCTGGAAGTGAACCGGCTGATTAGGGTGAGTTACGGGCCGTTTCAGTTGGGCGAGTTGCCCAAAGGCGCGGTCGAGGAAGTGCGGCCCAAGGTCTTGCGCGACCAGTTGGGGATCGAGCGCGAGGTTTCTGAGGGACCGAAAGTGTTAGCGTCGCCGACGCCGAAGGTGCGAAGGATTGGGGCGAAAAGTGCCAATCCGAGCGCCAGTTTGCGTGGGGCGCGGAAGCGGTGATTTCGCGTCCGTCGCCAAATTTTGGTGAGCGTCGGGGCGGGGTTTTGCCTTCGATGGTGGTAATTCACTATACCGGCATGGGAACCTGTGAGGCGGCGATAGAGCGGCTTTGCTCGGTCGAATCCGCGGTTTCCTGCCACTATCTCATTTCCGAAAAGGGCGAAGTGTTGCAACTGGTCGATGAGGCCAGGCGGGCTTGGCATGCAGGGGTCGGGTCTTGGGGGGGCATTACGGATGTGAATTCGGCTTCCATCGGTATCGAGCTGGCCAATCCCGGGCCGTTGGCAGGGTTTCCACCCTTTACGGAGCCGCAAATGGCAGCTTTGGAGGGGGTTTTGGCGGCGGTTTTGGCGCGTTGGAACATCATGCCCGAAAACGTGGTCGGCCATTGCGATACCGCACCGGGGCGCAAGTTTGATCCGGGGGCGAAGTTTGATTGGGCGCGACTTGAACTGAATAGCTTGGCTCAGCGCCGGTTTCTTCGACCAAAGTCTTAAGGCGCGTTAGACTTCGGTCGACGATTTCGGCGGACCTTGGGCGGTTCACATTGTTGGAATTTGACTTCAAGTTCCCTCTAGGTACCGGGACATCAGATACTTGGTATCGCCTCCACAGGAAGGAATGAACAATGACAAAAAAAGTGATTGCCGCTGCTTTGAGCGCTTTTGTTCTGGTCACCAGTTTTCCGGTTGCTGGTTTGGCCGCTGTCGATTCAACCGGTTGGCAGAATATGCCCCAAGCATCGTTTGACGGCACCTGGACCGACGAAGCCCGTCGCAGGCCGCGTGTGCCGGGCGGGTCGGGCTGTGATGATCCCGATGACATTCGCGAGCATCCGGAGTGCCGCGTCTGACCGAATGTGATGCGACGAACCGCGTTGGTTGAGTCCCCCCGATGCTGACGCAATACTAAGGGCGGCCCGGTCAAAATGCTTGACCGGGCCGCTTGTCGATTGCATATGACGCCGGTGCGGATGGCTGGATGATCGCGAGTTTAGGCTCGAGGAAAGTCCGGACTCCAGGGTAAAACGGCGCCGGGTAACGCCCGGCCGGAGCAATCCGAGGGAAAGCGCCACAGAAAAGAAACTACCTTCGATCTGACGGGTGCCGCGAGGCACCCAATCAAGTCGGGGGTAAAGGTGAAACGGTGGGGTAAGAGCCCACCGCAGACCGGGCAACCGGAATGGCACGGCAAGCCCCGCCAGGAGCAACGCCAAATAGGGGCCTCGCGGGACTTGTGCCCGGGTTTATCCGCCCAGGGGTCCGGGTTGGCGGCTTGAGCAGTTTGGTAACAAGCTGCCCAGATGAATGATCGTCGGGCCTTCGGGCCTCACAGAATCCGGCTTATAGGCCATCCGCACAGGATTTTCAGATTGCGCGCACGCGTGCCATATCGTGTAAATTATTGATATTGAACGATTTAATTCTTGAAATTAACCAAATATTCATACATGTCCAGCGCTGGGGACTGGATATTTGGGCCATCCGGAATAACAATGAAGTACAGCGATTGCATCGGTAACGACTGGCCCAGACGCATGAACGCAAGGCGCTTGGGCCTGTGGAATTCGGTATTCATAACGTTCGCACAGGGTAATTTTATCGGGATGCGGCGCTAAAAACAGGATTGGCCTATATTTGAATTCCCCACCCCTGACCCCGCGAATTGACCCGTGGCAATTCGCGGCCACACCCCCAGACAAGAAGACCGGACGAGCGGCCCCGCCGGTCGTCCAGCGCCCGACCGCCCCTTCGGCGGGCGCTTCGCACCCACCGGCGGTCAGGCACTGGCCTCGCGTTAAGGCACATCAAGCCCACCGGTTTGGCGGGCGTCGCGTGGAAGGCGCTGTCGAATGTCCCCCGGACATTCTCCCCGGTGCTGCGCACCGTCGCGCCTTGGCGGGCGTTGTAGGGGACGGGTTTTTCGGAATTGTTCAGTGTGGTGCGATTTTGTTCAAGATGTTCACCGCACCGCATTCGGATAAAACAATTGCTGGCCGTTGATCTGGTAGGCGGCGATCAGGCCTTGGCCGTGCGGTGAGCGCAGCCATTCGGAGAATGTGGTGGCATCGGCGATATTGGCGTGGGGAAACTTGTCGGGATTGACGACGATAACACCGTATTGGTTGAACAGGTCCTTGTCGTCTTCAAACACTATTTTGGCGTCCTGTTTGTCTTCGTAAGCAATCCATGTGGCGCGGTCCGACAGGGTGTAGCCTTGCAGTTCGACAGCCATGCGCAAAGTTGCGCCCATGCCGGAACCAGAGGAACGATACCAAGCGGCGTCCGCAGGAAGCTTTTCGATGGCGGCGGCGGCCCAGAGTTTGAGCTCTTTCTTATGGGTGCCGCTATCATCGCCGCGTGAAACGAATATGGCTTTGCCCTGCGCCATTTCGGTTATTGCTGCGTTGAGGTCGACATAGTCGGCGATGTGCAGCGGGTCGGCTTTCGGTCCGATGACGACGAAATCGTTATACATCAGGTCAAACCTCGCTGACCCATAGCCCTCGGCGACGAAGATTTCCTCGTCGGCCTTGGAATGAACCAGCAGCACATCCGCGTCACCGTTCTGCGCGTTTTTGATCGCTTGCCCGGTACCGGCAGCGACGACATTGACCTTGATTCCGGTTTCGGCTTCGAACAGTGGCAGCAGATATTCGTAGATGCCCGAATCTTGAGTTGAGGTTGTCGATTGCACCAGTATGGTGCCTGCGAAGGCCTGTAAGGCTAGGGTCGTAAAAACAGCAGCAAGGGCGAGCGGGCGGGACATTGCCAAATCCTTGTTATGTCAAACTGAGCATGTCGTATCTGTGCCAAAGTATTTTGAATAGGCCAAACTCGACATATCGAGAGGAAACATGAGTCGCCCAAAGGAAAAATCTGTCGATGTTGAGAAACTAAAACACCCCGGCCTGCGGGTGAAAATATTTGTGCATACCAATATGATTGGCACCGGCAAAATCGAATTGTTGCGTCTGGTCGGCGAGACCGGCTCGATCACTGGTGCGGCCAAGGCCATGGGGCTGGGCTATCGGCGGACGTGGTTCTTGCTGGAGACCTTGCAGGGGTGCTTTGCCGAGCCATTGTTTGTGAGTTCGCGTGGCGGGGCGGATTCGGGGGGGACGGTGCTGACGGATTTGGGGCGCGAGTTGTTGCAGCGTTATGATGCCGAGGAGATCAAACTTCGTGCGGCGGCGGCGGAGTTTCTGGCTTGGCTGGAGACCAAGCAGGCGAGTTCCTAGTCGCTGGGAACCGTGCGCAGATAGATTTCATAGTCGAGTTGCTGGCGGGTCAGGCCGGTTTCTTCCAGCACAACATCCTTGACTTGGCGCAGCAGTTCGCGGGCTTCGTTATGGGAAACACTTTCGCAAGCCGAAGCGGCTTTCAGCACGTTTTCAACTTGCATGGGAATTGCAATCGTCTTTGCTGTTTGCGGTTGAACAGACTTGAAATGGAGCGGGACAATTCGTTGCGGGTTTTTCATCAGGGACTCCGCTGGCTACCGGTCAGGCGAATACTAGGCGCTTGGTCAAATTCGATTCTGTGACAATTGTCACTTTGCTTGGGCAATCGTTAACTTTAGCGAGTGTTTCTCGCCTTTGAATTGAGCACAATAGGTTGAAAATCGCGCGTCACGATTCCGTGAACGGAATTTCTCGAATTTTTTAGACAAGTTCGACGGATTTGAATGCCACTAGATATAGTAGGAATTCAAATCTCAACTACCAATAGAGCCAAAATTGTCGGTGACAGACGAAGATTTGCGGCGAAAAGGTCAACGATTTCCGTGGTTTCTGAGATCAATGGCAAAAATTCCCATTGATTCCCATAAAAACCCATGTTACGCCAAATGCATCAGCAAACGGGAATTCTTCCCAAGGGCAACTTAGACCCACGAAACGAGCAGGTTTCATACAGGCCCCGCGCGCTGAAGAATAGAAGATCCGGCTCGGCCGGCAGGTGCGGGGGCTCCTGTCAGTCAAAACCGGACGAGCCCCACACGGGACAGTCGGCGGTTCGTGTATCCACCTGCACGAACCGCCGTTTCCATATCTGGGGATACGGTCAGGAGCGCGTTACTTGGGACGGAGTTTTCGAGGTGAATCGGTCCACAAAGTGGACAGCAAGGGACGCGTGTCGATCCCGGCCTCGTTTCGTCGTGCGCTTGAAGAGGGTGACCCAGATTTTGCCGCCAGTAATGTAGCGCAGGTTGTGCTGAACTATGGCGTGCGCCAGGGCGAGTGTCTGGAAGGATACACGATCACCGGCATGGAAGAGATTGACGCGCGCATTCGCAAGGTTGCGCCTTATTCTGACGAGCGCGAGTCGCTGGAATTCATGTTCAACACGCAATCGACCTATCTGCAGTTGGACGATACCGGCCGGATCGTGATTTCGGCGCGGTTTCGAGAAATGTTTGATCTGGGCGATGAAGTGGTTTTCGCCGGGATGAACGATCGGTTCCAGATTTGGCAACCGAAGGCTTTCGAAGCGCGACGCAAGGCTATGAGCGCACAAGTGGCCAACCGCGAGGGTAAGCAAGCGGTTCTGGCGCATCTTGGCAAAGCCGCGCAGGGTTGAACGCGATGGTTCAAGGACCAGCGCATGTTCCGGTACTGATTGATCCGATCCTGTCTTTGATTGCACCGGTTACCGGTATCTGGCTAGACGGCACCTTTGGTGCCGGCGGCTATGCGCGGGCGCTGTTGGATGCTGGCGCTGTGCGGGTGTTGGGGATTGATCGCGACCCGGATGTCTTGGCGGCTGCCGCGGGGTGGATTGGTGAATATGGTGGTCGATTGACCCTTCATCAGGGCAAGTTTGGCGATATGGAAGCGATCTGCCGCGATGCGGGTGTGCCGCAACTGGACGGGATCGTGTTGGATATTGGCGTATCCTCGATGCAATTGGATCAGGCGGAACGCGGGTTTTCCTTTGCCAAGGACGGGCCGCTGGACATGCGGATGGAACAATCGGGGCCAAGCGCCAGTGACTTGGTGAATGGCGCGTCGGAGGAATTTCTGGCGGATATTCTGTTCCAGTTTGGCGAAGAACGCGCTTCGCGACGGATCGCGCGGAAAGTAGTTTTGGAACGGAAATCGGGTCGCATTGAACGCACGCGGGATTTGGCGCGGATTGTCGAATCGTGCTTGCCACGGCCCAAACCGGGCCAGCCGCATGCAGCGACACGGGTGTTTCAGGCCCTGCGCATTGCGGTGAATGACGAATTAGGCGAGTTGGCACGCGGGTTGATGGCGGCTGAGGCTTTGTTGAAAGACGGTGGTCTGCTGGTCGTGGTCACTTTCCATTCGCTGGAAGACCGGATGGTGAAGAAGTTTTTCCAGTTGAGATCCGATGAAGGGCCAAAGGGCAGTCGGTTTGCGCCTGCGATTGGCGAGGAATTGCCAAGGTTTGCACGGGTGACGCGTAAGGCGGTGATTGCGGATGATGCAGAACTGCGGCGCAACCCTAGGGCTCGGTCGGCGAAATTGCGGATTGCGCGGCGTTTGACAGCACCGGCGGGGCGGGTTGACCTGCGCTCGTTGGGATTACCGGATTTGGATTTGTCGCGGGAGCGGTTGTTGTGAAGGGCTCGCTGTATGTCTTTGCGATTACTGCGATTATCATCGTCGCAACTTGGGCCTATCGGGTGAATTATGACGTGCAGGATGCGCTGGGCCGGGTCGCAGATCTGCGCCGCGAGATTGCGCGCGAGCACGAGGCCATTGTGGTGCAACGTGCGGAATGGGCCTATCTCAATCGGCCCGAGCGGTTGCGCGAATTGGCGGAGTTGAACTTCAAGGCGTTGCAATTGATGCCGCTGTTGCCCGAACATTTCGCCGCGCCGGAATCGGCGGCCTATCCGATGTCAGAATCGGCGATAACGATTGAACAGGCGGTAGCTTCGGTCGCGCCAGACGGGCAATTCCCATGATGCGCCGCCCGCTGCGACCTTTGGCGCGAATTTTGCTGGCGCGGGCGCGAGGGCAAAATCCGGCTGACGTCGAAGCGGAGGAACGTGCGGCGCGGGTGCGGAATATGCGCATTGCCGAACGGCAGCGGGCGGAATCGCGACTGGTATTTTTGGCGATTGCCTTTGCCTTTGCCTTTGTTTCGGTTGCCTTTCAGATGGGCGTGATTGCGACATCGGAACCCGAAGAGCCGAAGGCCTTGGTTGCTGGTGCGTCGATTGTCACGCAGCGGGCCGACATTGTGGATCGCAACGGGTCGATACTGGCGACGAATTTGATCACCTCCTCGCTGTATGCGCAGCCGCTGCAGATGGTGGACAAGGCGGCGGCGGCGGAGGGTTTGGCGACGATTTTCGCCGATCTGGACGCCGGCACGTTGCTGGAACAATTCAACAGCCCGCGCAAGTTTCTGTGGATCAAGCACAAGCTTTCGCCCGAGCAGGAGCAAGCGGTGCACGATCTGGGTGAACCGGGGTTGCTGTTTGGCCCGCGCGAATTGCGGCTGTATCCCAATGGCACGCTGGCGGCGCATATTCTGGGTGGCACCGGGTTTGGCATCGAGGGGGTGCATGCCGCTGAAATTATTGGCACTGCCGGGGTGGAGCGGCAGTTTGACGCGTTCCTGCGCGACCCGGCGATGAATGGGGCACCTTTGCGCTTGTCCATTGACCTAAGTGTGCAAGCGGCGATGGAAGATGTGCTGGCAGGTGGCATGCGAGTGATGAGCGCCAAGGGTGCCGGAGCGGTGCTGATGGATGTGCATACCGGGCAGATCATCTCGATGGTGTCGTTGCCGGATTTTGACCCCAACCATCGGCCTTTGCCGCCGTTGAAGGGTGATCCCAGCGATAGCCCGCTGTTCAATCGGATGGTGCAGGGATTATATGAATTGGGCTCGGCGTTGAAGCCCTTCACCGCAGCATTGGCGTTGCAGCAAGGCGTTGCCGGGCCTGATACGATGATCGATACGGCGGGTCCGATGAAATGGGGCAAGTTCACCATTCGCGATTTCCATAATTATGGTGCGCGTCTGAGCATGACCGATGTGATCGTCAAATCCTCCAACATCGGCTCGGCGCATCTGGCATTGGCGGCAGGAAGTGCTGCGCAACAGGCGTTTTTGAAGTCGTTGGGGTTTTTTGAGGCGGAACCGGTGGAATTGCCCGAAGCGGTGGGGGCAAAGCCGTTGTTGCCGAAGAAATGGTCGGAATTATCGGTGATTACGGTGGCTTATGGGCATGGGTTGTCGATTTCACCGCTGCATTTGGCGGCGGGTTATGCGGCAATTGCCAATGGTGGTTTGAAAGTGGTGCCGACGCTAATGGCGGATTCGCCCGCAATGGGTGAAAGTGACCGTATCATGTCGGAGAGCACGGCCCGCGACGTGCGATCAATGTTGCGCCAGGTGGTGACGCGCGGCACAGCGACGATGGGCGATGTTCAAGGCTATGAAGTGGCGGGCAAGACCGGCACGGCGGATAAGCCAAGGCCGAATGGTGGGTATTATGATGACAAGGTGATTGCGACCTTCGCTTCGATGTTTCCGGTGTCAGACCCGCAGTATGTGCTGGTGGTGACTTTGGACGAGCCGGTCGAGGATTCTGGCACCGAGGATCGACGCACGGCGGGGTGGACAGCGGTGCCGGTTGGGGCGGAGATTATTCGTCGCATTGCGCCGCTGATGAACGTCTGGCCGTCGCCCGGCGTTGGTACGAGGCCGGATGGATCGCTGGTGTTGGCTGGGATTCAGGAGTGAACTTGTGGCCGCGCATCCCCACACATTCGCCGGACTGGGCTTGCTGGAAGCGGCGCGCGTGGTTGGTGCGAACGGGTCTGAGCCGGTATTAACTGGGTTATCCGTCGATAGTCGTGAGACCAAAGCGGGGCATTTGTTTTTTGCCCTACCAGGCAGCACGGCGCATGGCGCGGAATTCGTGACCTTTGCGTTGCGCATGGGCGCCGTGGCGGTTTTGACCGATGAAGCTGGTTTGGCGATGATTGCGCCCTGTCCAGTGCCGGTGATAGTGGCGGATAATCCGCGATTGAGCTTGTCAAGCGCAGCGGCGGCTTGGTTTGGTGCGCAGCCCGAGGTGATGGTTGCGGTGACCGGGACCAACGGCAAGACCTCGGTGGCGACGTTTACCCGGCAGATTTGGGAAGCTTTGGGGCTGGTTGCGGTCAACTTTGGTACTACGGGCGTGGATGGAGCCGTGACGGCTGCGCTGACGCATACGACGCCGGAACCGATCATTTTGCATGGGTTGTTGGCGGGTTTGGTTGAGAAAGGTGTGACCCATGCCTCGATGGAGGCGTCGTCGCATGGGTTATCGCAGTACAGGTTGGACGGAGTTCGGCTGGCGGCCGCAGGTTTTACCAATATCACGCGCGACCACATGGATTATCACGCGGATTTCTCGGATTATTTCGCAGCCAAGATGGGGCTGTTTGACCGGGTATTGCCGGTTTCTGGCACGGCAGTGATCAATCTGGATGATCCCTTTGGGGCGAAGGTTCAAGCGGTTGCGGTTGGACGCGGGCAAAAGGTTTTGTCGGTTGGGCACGGGCCAGATTGTGATTTGCGGATTTTGAACAATCGGTTCGACGCGACCGGGCAATCGGTGTTGTTTGAATACGGCAGGCAACGGCATGAGGTTCGGTTAGACCTTATTGGTGGATTCCAAGCGCATAACGCCATGGTTGCGGCGGGGTTGGCGATTGCCTCGGGTTCGGACGCTGGGACTGTTTTTCGGGTTTTGCCGGGCCTGAAAACGGTTCGTGGGCGGATGGAACTGGCGGCACGGCGGCGGAATGGCGCGGCGGTTTATGTGGATTACGCCCACACGCCCGATGCGATTGAAACGGCGCTGAACGCCTTGCGACCGCATGTGAGCGGGCGTTTGGTGATTGTGTTTGGGGCCGGTGGTGACCGCGACAAAGGCAAGCGTCCTTTGATGGGGATTGCGGCACGCGCGGGTGCCGATGTGGTGTTTGTGACCGATGACAATCCCCGGACCGAGGATGCCGCGACAATCCGGGCCGAGATCATGGCGGCGTGCCCGGAGGCGACCGAGATTGGCGATCGGGCCGAGGCGATTTTGGCGGGGGTTGATGCATTGATGGCTGGGGATACTTTGTTGATCGCCGGCAAAGGCCACGAGACTGGGCAGATTGTCGGCACAAATATCTATCCGTTCAACGACGCCGAGCAGGCGAGCATTTCGGTGCAGGCTTTGGAGGGGATGGCGTGACCGCGCTGTGGACTTCGGCTGAGGCGGTGAGGGCTACCGGAGGGGTTTGCACGCAGGAATGGTTGGCGAAGGGCGTTTCGATTGACACGCGGTCATTGCAAAATGGTGATTTGTTCGTGGCGCTGAAAGACCAGCGCGATGGGCATGAGTTTGTGAAGCGGGCTTTCGAGTTGGGGGCGGCTGCGGCTTTGGTTTCGCATGTGCCAGAGGGGGTTGCGGCGGATGCGCCTTTGTTGGTTGTGCCGGATGTTTTGGCGGCACTGTCGGCTTTGGGTCAGGCAGCGCGAGCGCGGTTCAAGGGCAAGGTCGTAGCGGTGACCGGGTCAGCCGGCAAGACCTCGACCAAGGAGATGTTGCGGACGGTTCTGGGTGATCAGGGGACTGTTCATGCGGCGGAGAAAAGTTTTAACAACCATTGGGGCGTGCCGCTGACCTTGGCGCGGCTGCCGCGCGAGGTGGATTTCGCCGTGGTTGAGATTGGCATGAACCATCCGGGCGAAATCGGGCCATTGGCCAAACTGACAAGGCCGCATGTGGCGATTGTGACCAATGTGGCGGCGGTGCATTTGGCGGCGTTTAAGGATGTGGCGGCCATTGCCCGCGAGAAGGCGGCGATATTTGATGGGTTGGAGCCGGGTGGCACGGCGGTTTTGAACCGGGATTTGGAAACTTATCCGATTTTGCGTCGAAGGGTTGGGTCGAGATTGGTTCGGTTTGGCTCGATTGGGCGACCGGAATTTGCTCTGAAACTGTTGAAATTGGGCGAGAATTCGACCTGCGTGAAGGCGCGGGTCCGCGGGCAGGAAATCTTGTTCAAAGTGTCAGCACCCGGTCGGCATTTGGCGATGAATGCTTTAGCGGTATTGGCGGCGGTTGAGGCCTTGGGTGGCGATTTGGGCCGCGCGGCATTGTCGCTGGCCAGTTGGGTGCCACCAATTGGTCGCGGCACGCGCTGGAAAGTTGGGCTGGGATATGCGGCGATTGATGGCTTCATCACGCTGGTCGATGAAAGTTACAACGCCAATCCGGCTTCGATGGAAGCGGCTTTGGACGTGCTGGCGGCAACGCGGGTGGAGCATGGAGTCGGTCGGGTCAGCGAGGGGCGCAGGATTGCGTTTCTGGGCGATATGCTGGAACTGGGGCCGCAGGAAACGGCGTTGCACGCAGGTTTGGCGGGGCTGGAGGCGATGGTGGGCATCGACTTGGTGCATTGTTGCGGGATGCGGATGCGCGCCCTGCACGACGCTTTGCCGAGCGGAAAACGCGGTGAATGGGTCAAGGATTCGAGTGAATTGTCGCAGCGGGCGCGCAAGTTGCTGGACGCCGGTGACGTCGCGATGGTTAAGGGGTCGAACGGGGCGAAAATGGCATTGGTTGTTGACGCAATCCTAAAATTGGGCGAAGCCCTGCCCGCCGAGATTGCCGGAGGAATGGACTGAATGCTGTATTATTTGAGCGGGCTTTCCGACGGCGGCGATATTTTCAACCTGTTTCGCTATATCACCTTTCGCGCTGGCGGCGCGTTTTTCACC
>JANOQZ010000019.1:0-36299 GCA_031415055.1 Oceanomicrobium sp.
CAAATCACCCACCGGCGGCGCGGCATAGGGTATGCCCTTGAAGGCGCGTATTCCCTTGGCGTTCACGGCTGGTATCGCCAGCAACCCGCCTTCAACCAATACCGAAGCTACCATTTCGTCCCCGCTTCCCCGGCCTTGATCCGGGGCCTCCTTGTCTAAACCAAACCTAATAAATCTTCCGCTTCCCCGCCTTGCCTTCATACGGATTTTTCCCCGCCCGCAGCAATATCCGGATCGGCGTCCCCGGCATCTTGAAATCGCGCCGCAAGCCATTCACCAAAAACCGCTGATACGAATCCGGCACCGCATCGGGGATCGAGGCGAACACCACGAACGTCGGCGGCCTTGTTTTCACCTGCGTCATATAGCGCATCTTCAGCCGCCGCCCCGCCTGGGCCGGCGGTGGGTGCGCCTCGGTCATCTCACCCAGCCAGCGGTTCAGCCGCGAAGTCGAAATCCGCGTGTTCCACACCGCATGCGCTTCCAGTATCGCATCGCGCAGCTTGTCCAAACCGCGTCCTGTCAGGGCCGAGACATAAACCATCGGCACGCCGCGCAACTGCGGCAGCAACCGCTCCAGCATTTCCTTCAGCTCGCGCAGCTTTTCGTCCTTGGCCTCTTCCAAATCCCACTTATTGACCGCAATAACGACAGAGCGCCCCTCGCGCTCGGCCAGATCGGCAATGCGCAAATCCTGCTGCTCGAACGGCACCTGCACGTCGAGCAGCACCACCACGACCTCGGCAAACCGCACCGCCCGAAGACCGTCGGAAACCGCCAGCTTCTCCAGCTTTTCCTGAATCTTCGCCTTCTTGCGCATACCGGCGG
Source organism: Oceanomicrobium sp. (assembly GCA_031415055.1). Classification (GTDB taxonomy): domain Bacteria; phylum Pseudomonadota; class Alphaproteobacteria; order Rhodobacterales; family Rhodobacteraceae; genus JANMOK01. Next base: position 829 of record JANOQZ010000019.1, read on the forward strand.
TATCAAAAATGCGGAAATCACGGCCCAGCCAATCGGTATTGACCGAAATCGAATCCCGCGTAATCCCCGGTTCCGGCCCGGTCAACAACCGTTCCTCGCCCAATATCGCATTGATCAGCGTCGATTTCCCGGCATTGGGCCGCCCCACCACCGCAATCTGGATCGGTCGCCCATCGGGCACCACCGGTCCCAAACCTTCCTCGTCAACTGTATCATCCACCGGAACATCAACTAGCGGCTGCTCGCGCAGCGCATCGTGCATGTCGCGGAATGGTTCCAGCGCCCGCATCAGGTCGCTGATCCCCTCGCCATGTTCGGCGGAAAGCTGAATTGGCTCCCCCAGCCCCAGCGAATAGGCATCCAGATAACCGGCCTCACCAGCCCGCCCTTCGGCCTTATTCGCCGCCAAAATCACATGCCGCGCCCGCTTGCGCAAAATCTCGGCGAAAATCTCATCCGCTGGCATCACCCCCATACGCGCATCGACCATGAAAAGGCAGACGTCCGACATATCGACTGCCCGCTCGGTCAATTTTCGCATCCGGCCCTGCAGGCTTTCGTCGGTCGCGTCTTCCAATCCCGCCGTATCGATCACGGTAAAACGCAGATCGCCAATCCGCCCCGCGCCTTCGCGCAAATCGCGGGTCACGCCGGGCTGGTCATCAACCAAGGCCAGCTTCTTGCCAACCAGGCGGTTGAACAGGGTCGATTTGCCCACATTGGGTCGGCCAACAATGGCAAGTTTGAAAGTCATAGGAATCCTAACCGCACCGAAACCCGCGTGTTAGTGGATAAGCCCGCTATTGGAAAGCGTGCAGAGTGCCGCTGGCAGAGACGACATACAACACGCCACCAGCAACGGCTGGCTGCGCCGCCGCGCCACCCGGTATCGCCGTTTCACTCAAAGCCGCGCCCGATGTTGGGTCAAACGAGCGTATGACCCCGTCACCGCTGGCCACGATCAACCGACCGCCCGCCAGAACGGGACCATAGTTCGCGGTCAGATGTTTGCGCCGCTCCGGTTTGGCATAACCCGGCAAAGATACTCGCCAAACAATCGCACCGTCCGAGGCCCGCACCCGCAATAATTGTTGCTCATCGCTGACCAGAAACACCGAATCCCCCGCTGGCCAGACCGGGCCGTAGGCACCTTCACCCAAGGTCCACAACCGCTCACCGGTTTCCACATCAGTTGCCGCCAATTCACCGCCTTGGCTGGCAGAATAGACCTGACCGCCCGAAATCACCGGATCGCCGGAAATATCGCCAATCTGCATGCGCACGAATCCGCGTCGCCCGCCGGACAATGCATCGCCCCATATCGGTCCGCCGTTGCGCCCTTCAAGGCCGATCAATTGGCCCGAGGCAAAGGGTAACACCACCGTGCTGCCCGCCACTGCCGGACTGGCCCCGCCCAACAAACCCGCCACGCCTTTTGCTCCCGGCAAGCTCCACTTCAGGCGGCCGGTTTCCGCGACAATGCCATACGCCACGTCGTCGCGCGCCACGACATAGACCATCCCATCCGCCGCAGCGGGAGCAGCACGCACAACCGCGCTCAACCGCTGACGCCAAACAACCGCGCCATTAGCTGGCAACAGTGCCAGCACTTCGCCAAAGCCGGTTGTCACCAACAAACGGCCGCCGTCCAGCGCCAAGCCACCGCCAAAACCCTCGCGCCCACGCTCACCCGCAGGGACCAGTTCAACTGACCACAAGGCCGCGCCTCTGGTCGCAAAAGCCGACACTCTTGACGCTGCATCCATTGTATAAACAATGCCGCCAGCGATAACCGGCGACCCGATAATCCGACTGTCACCCGAATTGCCCGCGCCAATCTCGACCGACCAAATCGGCTCCAAAGGCCAGTTCAATTCCGGATGCTGAATAGCGTGGCGCACATTGCCGTTGATATGCGTCCAATCCGCGTTCACCACGGGTGCACCCAGCGACAATTGCGTGATTTCCGCGCCCGTTTCAGCGCTTGTAAGCACAGCAAACCGCTCGCCCGGCAAAATTTCTTCGCCACCACAGGCGGCCAAAAACGCCAGCGACACCGCAGCAAATCCGTTGATAAAAAGTCGCGAAAGCATCAGGTCGGGCCTTTCCGGCGTTCTCTTATTGAACCTTAACCGGCTCACCTTGCGGCAATTCCCCGCCCAAAGCAATGATGAGCTGCCCGGCGCGCTGCTGCGACGTCTGGCTCGATTCCGAGGATTCAAACACCACCTTCAAATCCGTCAAGGCCGCGTCTTTTTCGCCACTTTCCACATGCACCAAGGCCCGTTGTTCAATCGCCAATATGCGCAGCGGCATCCCCGCCGAGGCCAATGAGTCCAGCGCCGCCAGCCGATCCGCCGCCGGTAAAGCAGCACCTTGGATCATCACCGATTTCAACTTGGCAATGTCCCTGAACAATGCGGGTGTATCGACGGCACCAACCATAGCGTCCAAAATCGCCGCAGCGCCCTTGCTGTCGCCCGCTTGCTGCAAACTTGCCGCTTGTTGGAACTTCACCAAAACCGCCGCGTCGCCCGATGCATCGGCCAATTTCGCCAATTCCGCCGCTTGCGCCGCATTGTCGGGCAAAGCGATTGCCGTCAACATCGCATCACCAGTCGCCTGTGCTGCCGCTTCGTCCCTCGATTTCAGCCATTCGTTCAGGCCGGCACCGCCGACTATGGCTGCAATCAGCAACGCCAATACCCAGCCATATTTCTTGTAAATTGCGAACAGTTTATCGCGCCGAACTTCTTCGGTCACTTCGTGGAGGAAGGAATCATTCTGGGTCAAATCGGTCTCCTAGCGGTCGCGGCGCAACTTATAGTGCCACACGGCCCAAAGCCAAGCCCTAGCTCTTGGTCTTATAGGTATGCTCTTCCGCCGGAAATCGCCGCTCGCGCACTTCGCCAGCGTAACGGCTGACCGCATCGCGCATCATTTCTTCCATATTGCCGTAGCGTTTCACAAACGTCGGCACTCGTGGAAACAGCCCGATCATATCTTCAAACACCAATATCTGCCCGTCGCATTTGGCCGAAGCACCAATTCCAATCGTAGGAATTTGCAGCGCCGCTGTGATCTTTGCCGCCAAAGGCTCTGCCACACCCTCAATCACCACCGAAAACGCGCCAGCATTCTGCACCGCCAATGCATCCTCGATCACCTCGTCCCACATCACTTCTTCGCGGATCGCCTTGAACCCACCCGCCGTATTCATCTGTTGCGGCATCAGCCCGATATGCGCCATCACCGGCACGCCGCGCTGCGCCAGATAAGCAATCGTCGGCCCCATCTCTTTGCCGCCTTCCAGCTTCACCGCTTGTGCGCCAGTTTCCTTGATCACGCGCGAGGCATTGCGAAACGCGATCTCCGGGCTTTCCTCAAAAGACCCAAACGGCATGTCGATGACAACCAACGCCTTTTCCGCCCCGCGCATCACCGCTTGTCCATGCAGGATCATCATGTCCAGTGTCACGCCAAGCGTATTTGGCATCCCGTGGATCACCATGCCCAAACTATCACCGACCAACAGCATGTCGGCATATTCGTCGCAAATATGCGCCACATGCGCAGTATAGGCCGTCAAACACACCAAAGGCTCAACGCCTTTGCGAGCACTGAACATCGGTACCGTCATCTTCTTCCTTTGCGGCGATGATTCCGACACCTGCATCGGATCGCCAACGGCGGATTTTTTGGAAATTGTGCTGGTTGTTGACATTTATCACCCCGTAGGGTGCGCATTCTGCGCACCGTTTGCTTTACAACGGCTCTGTATTCTCTAAAAGCCTCGCCCCGTGGACAATTGCCAAAATGACGATGCCATTTTCAGTCACTTCGTAAATCAGCCGCCAGCGATGCACAAAAACTTCGCGGATTTCGCGGATTCCTTTATGTCTGGGAAGTTTCCGACCTTGCCTTGGATGGTGACGCAGCGACTCAGCCCTTGCTTCAAATCGATCCGATATCCGGTTCGCATAGGGTAACGAGTCCTTTTCAACCCAAGCCAGAATCTCGAAGAACTCATTCGTGGCACGCGCTTGCCAAGTCAGCGATTGCGCCATTTAGCCAACCGTTTCTTGACTTCTTCATGCGAAACAACCTCACCGGCGTCTACCGACTTTAGCCGCGCCTCGATCAGGTCGCGCACATACTGCTGGTATTGCGCATCTTCCAGCGCTTCGGCTTCAGCCATATCGGCGATGTCCACATCTTGCACTTTTTTCGCGGTTGCCATTCCAATCACTCCTTACGGGGTATTTGTGCGCATCATACCACAAACCAAATCTCACGCCACCTCATCCTCCAACTCTTCATCCTCATCCTCACCCCTTAACTGGCTGGCCCACATCGCGGCATAACGGCCGCCCTTGGCCAACAAAGCCTCATGTGTGCCCTGCTCGGTCACCCGCCCCTTTTCAAGCACCACAATCCGGTCCGCATCCACTATGGTCGACAACCGATGCGCAATCGTGATCACCGTCCGCCCCTTGCCCATCAGGCGCAGCGACTCCTGAATTTCCCGCTCGGTCTCGGTATCCAAGGCCGAGGTCGCCTCGTCCAACAACAGGATCGGCGGGTTTTTCAACAGCGTCCGCGCAATTCCCACCCGTTGCTTTTCGCCACCAGACAGTTTCAACCCGCGCTCACCAACAACTGTCTCAAACCCATCCGGCAGCGAGGCGATAAAATCATAAATCTGCGCCGCCTTCGCCGCATCGTGCATTTCCGTCACCGAAGCCGAGGGTCGTCCATAGGCGATGTTGTAACCAATGGTGTCGTTGAACAGCACCGTATCCTGCGGCACCATGCCAATGACCGCGCGCAGGCTTTCCTGTGTCACGTCGCGCACGTCTTGGCCGTCAATCAATAACCGCCCTTTTTGCACATCATAAAACCGAAACAACAACCGTCCGATGGTTGATTTGCCCGACCCAGAAGGCCCGACAACCGCAACTGTCTGACCGGCCTCAACTACCATATCCAACCCGAACAATATTTGCCGCTCTGCTTCATAAGAAAAGTCGATCTTATCAAACTGCAACCTCCCGCCCGAAACCTTCAATGGCAAAGCCCCCGGCTTGTCCTTGATCTCGGCGGGTTGCTCCAGCAACTCGAACATCTCGCGCATATCGACCAAAGCCTGGCGAATTTCGCGGTAAACCGTGCCCAAAAAGTTCAGCGGCAAGGTGATCTGTATCATATAGGCGTTGACCATGACAAAATCGCCAACCGTCAAATCCCCTGCCTGCACCCCCATCGCGGCCAAAACCATCACGATCACCAATCCCGCCGTGATCAGCAAGGTTTGCCCCATATTCAAATAGGTCAGCGAAATGTTGGTCTGGTTCGCCGCCAATTCGTAATCGCGCATCGACACGTCATAGCGATCCGCTTCACGCTTTTCCGCGCCGAAATATTTCACTGTCTCAAAGTTAAGCAGTGAATCAATTGCCTTCTGGTTCGCCTCGGTATCACGCTGGTTCATCCGCTTGCGGATGGAAACCCGCCATTCGGTGATCTTGAAGGTGAACCATGTGTAAATGGCAATCGTCACAGCCACCACCGCCAGATAGCGCCAATCGAACACCCAAAACAGAATGCCCAAGACCAGCAACAATTCCAAAATCAGCGGACCAATCGAGAAAATCAGGAACCGCAGCAGGAAATCGACACCCTTAACCCCGCGCTCAATAATCCGGCTCAATCCTCCAGTCTTGCGGGTGATGTGGTAGCGCAGCGACATCGCGTGAATATGTTGGAACATTTCAAGTGCTAAAAGACGCAACGCCCGCTGGCCAACGCTGGAAAAAATTGCATCGCGCAATTGGGCAAAAAACACTGCCAACAACCGAGTTACGCCGTAAGCCACCACCAACCCGATCGCCCCCGCGACCATCATATAGGCGCCCGCATCTTGCGCCGCATTCGGGGCCAAAGAGTCGACCGCGCCTTTGAAAAAGAAAGGATTGATAACTGTAATCGCCTTGCCGACAAAAAGCGCAATCAGCGACAGAACCACGCGTACCCTTATGCCGGTTTCGCCCTCTGGCCACAGATAGGGCATCACTTTGACGATGATACTCATGCCGCTGCGACGGGCAGCGGGCTCGGTTGGTATATCGGTCATCAGCGCTCCGGTTTTATCTGTTCAAACACAGATAAGACTGCCCGAAAGCAACTTCTAGTCACCGTACGCTAGTTTTTTGGAATATCAAAAATCTGCCCCGGAAAGATCAGATTCGGGTCCCCGATACTGTCCTTATTTGCGGCGAAAATCTGTGTGTATTGGATGCCAGAGCCATAGATTTCCCGCGCCATCACCCACAAAGTATTGCCCGGCTGCACCGTCAACTTGCCATTCGCCATTTGCAAAAACGGCGCGATGTTTTCGGGGTATTCTTTCTGGAACGGCGTTGACGCCCGCGACGTCACGGCCCCATCGGGCCCAATTTCATCAACGCGCAGAATATATCGGCCCGCCGCAACCTGATCGAGCTTGATCTCCCAAGCACCGCTATCCGTGGTCTTGCCCGACACGGCAAACACGTCGTCCACATAGACTCGAACTTCGCTCAATGGCTGCGCTCGCCCGGCTAAAATCGCCTCACCCGCCTTGTCATAGGAAATCGAATCCAAGCTCACTTGATCGGGCACCGCTAACCCACCCGGTTGCAGCACCTTGATGCTTGCCTCGGTCGCGCTCACCACCGCGGGAGCGGCAATTTCGCCTTCCGGCGCTTGCGGTGTCAGCACCAAAACCGTGTCCGCCGATACCAGATCCACACCAACCTCGTCTTCGACAACGGCTTGAATCGCTTGGGTTCCCGGTTCCTCGCCGGTCTCAACAAATGCCACGAACTCACCCTTTGGATCGGCAGTCGTGGTCGCAACAGTTTCACCATCAATCTTGATTGCGACTTCGCTGTTAGGTTCCGCAGTTCCGGCAATTATCGCCGCACCACCCGGTTCGACACGCACTAAATCCAATGACGGCGGCTGTTCCGTCGCACCTTCACTTGCTGCTACTTCAACATTGACGCTCGGCGCTACAACCGCCGCGGCCTCAGCAACGACGGGTATTTCCGCCACTGGTTCGGTCGTTGGTTCCGTCGCCACAGCCGCCACTTCGGCCACCGGTTCGACGACCGGTTCCACGATAGCTTCCGCCACGGTTTCCGCTACAACTTCTGCGTCGGGCACAACAGCGGCCTCAACAACCGGTTCCGCCACAACTTCCGCCACGGGCTCTACGGCAGCTTCAACAACTGGTTCCGCCACAACGTCGACAACTGGTTCAGCGGCAACTTCTTCAACCGGTGCCACCACGTCCGCCACGGGCTCAGCAGCAATTTCACTTATTGGCGCAGCCTCAGCCACTTCCACAACTGGCTCGACCACTTCCGCCGGCGGAGCCGCCAATTCCGTGACGGCCTCTTCGACAACCTCAGACACAGGTCGGTTGCTCGCCCAAATCAACCCACCCACAAGCGCGACGCCAACCACGCCAACCGCACCCCATTTATATTGATTCAAAAATTGCGTCAGCGTCGCCATTCATTCTCCCGGTGCCAGTTCGTCTGATCCGCTAAACCGCGAAGTCGCCCCTCGACCTGCCAAGCGGAAATGCTACTGTGCAATCAACAGTTTGCGGCAAAAAACCAATCATAACAAGTCAGGACGCTATTCTTTGTCACCAAATAGCCAAAAATCCGTCTGCGTTTACTGCGGCTCACGCCCGGGCACGGCCCCAGAATTCATGCAAACCGCCGCCGAATTGGGCACGGCTCTCGCCAATTCCGGCATCCGCCTTGTCTATGGTGCGGGCGACGTCGGCCTGATGGGTGCTGTCGCGCGTGCCGCGCAAATTGCCGGTGGCCAGACGCTCGGTGTCATTCCCATCCACCTGCTCAAGCGCGAAGTCGGCAAGCGCGACCTGACCTCGTTCGTCATCACCGAAACCATGCACGAGCGCAAAAAGGTGATGTTCATGAACGCCGACGCCATCGTCACCCTGCCCGGTGGCCCCGGTTCGCTGGATGAATTGTTCGAGGTGCTGACTTGGCGGCAACTTGGCCTTCACGCCAAACCGGTGTTCCTGCTCAACACCAAAGGCTACTGGAACCCGCTTCTCGCCCTGATTGATCACATGATCGCGCAGAAGTTCGTTGAGCCACCGTTCCGCACATTTTTTGAAGTTACCGAAAATGTGCCGACCCTGATGGATCGGCTCGTTGCTGTTCTTACCTAATTTCAATGATCTAAAAATACTCTGGGGTATGGGGGTGAAACCCCCAAGCCTCACTTCAGCCGTGACGCCACGTTTTCCCAATCAACCAAATTGTCCAAGAAATTGGTGATATAGGCCGGCCGTTTGTTGCGGAAATCGATGTAATAGGAATGCTCCCACACATCGCAGCCCAACAGCGTCAACTCGCCCGCGCACAAAGGATTAACCCCGTTCTCGGTTTTGCTCAGCTTCAATCCGCCATCGGCGGCCTGCACCAGCCAGGCCCACCCCGACCCGAATTGGCCCACACCCGCCGCGACGAAATCAGCTTTGAATTTTTCGATCGAACCAAACGTCTCGACCAGCCGTTTCTCCAACGCTCCCGGAATCTTGCGCCCTTTTGGCCCCATCATTTTCCAGAACTCGTTGTGGTTCCACAATTGGCTCAGGTTGTTGAACAGCCCTGCTTGCACCACGTTGCCGGGCTGATAGGTGTCCATGATGATGGCTTCCAGCGACTTGCCCTCATGCCCCGACCCGTCCAGCAACTTGTTGCCGTTATCAACGTAGGCCTTATGGTGCAGGTCGTGGTGAAATTCCAACGTCTCTTTTGACATGCCGCCAGCGGCCAAAGCATCGTGGGCATAAGGAAGATCGGGAAGTGAGAATGCCATGATTGCACCTTTCTGATGTGAAAACCCAAGCGAGTCGCCCCGCCTCTTGTCGGCAATTCTATCGAAGCCATATCCAAGACGAAATGCTGATCTCCGTCACTATCAACACTTCCAGTCCGCCGTTGGTTCCAAAACTTGCCGCTGCAAGCACAAATTCCATCAAGACTGCCTCAAACCGCCACCAAAGCAGCCCCAACCCGGCGGCCTTCGCTCAACAAAACGTTGTAGGTTCGGCAGGCCGAGGGTGTAGCCATGAATTCGACCCCAATGCCCGCCTCCACGAGAATATCTCGAAAACCAACCGGAATGGCGGCGATTTCTGCCCCAGTCCCCACCAACACCACGTCCAGCGCAGCAGCCGCGTCAACAAAAAGCGCCGTCTCAGCAAACCCGCCCCAAGCCACCGGCCCGTTTGGCAACATTGCCAAAGCTCCGTCGCATTTCACCCCACCAACCCGAAAAAACCCCGGCCCGTACCCGTCAATCGGCTTGGCCCCGCCAAAGTCGATCTCGGTTATCCGCATCAGGCATCAATTCCAGCGAACTGCGTTCCCGCCGCACCATCCTGCTTGCTCCAGTCGCGCTTGACGCCCAACCAGAGCACCACCACTGTGGCGACAAATACCGTCGAATACGTGCCGACAAACACGCCCCAGATCATGGCGAAAGTGAACCCGCGCAACACTTCACCGCCGAAAAACAGCAAGGCCAACAAGGCGATCAACACGGTTACTGCTGTCATGATTGTTCGGCTCAATGTCTCATTCACCGAAAGGTTAAGCACCTCAATCAGCGGCATGGTCTTGTATTTGCGCAGATTTTCCCGCACCCGGTCAAAAATTACCACTGTGTCGTTCAACGAATAACCGACTATCGTCAGGATTGCGGCCAGAATCGACAAGTTGAATTCCAGCCGGAACACCACAAACACGCCAATGGTCAAGATCGTGTCGTGCACCGTGGCTGCGACGGCCCCGACCGAGAACTGCCATTCGAACCGCAACCAGACATAAAACAGAATCGCCACAACCGACAGTGCTACAGCCAAAGCCCCATCAGCCAACAACTCTGACGATACCTTGGCACCGACGGAATCGGTCGCCAGATAGGTAATCCCCGGGAACCTTGCATCTAATGCGGCTTTGATTTTCACCACCACATCGGCCTGAATCGCATCGTCGCCCTCGGCCTGTTCAACCCGGATCAGCACTGCATTGCGCGCTGTCCCGGTCACTTCTGCCGCGGGATCGCGGATTTCGGTCACCGATACATCGCCCAATCCCAACCCGCCCAAAACCTCACGGAAAGCCCCAATATCAACTGTCTCGGTCGGCTCCGCGGTGATCATCGTGCCACCACGAAAATCGACGCCTTGGTTCAAACCGACAACCAAATACAGGACAAGCGACGTCAAAACCGCGACGGCTGAGACGCCAAATGTAATTGCGTAATATTTGAAAAAATCAACATTGGTGATCGAAGGAACCAGCTTCAGACGCATCGCGTTCTCCTACACCAAAATCGTTTTCGGGCGACGCCAGTTCAGATACGCCGCTATGATGGATCGTGTTACCCAGATTGCCGTGAAAATCGAGGTTACCAGACCAAGCCCCAACGTCACCGCAAAACCGCGGATCGGCCCCGATCCAAGTGCAAACAAAATCACCGCCGCAATCAACGTGGTCAGCGAGCCATCGACAATTGCCGACAAGGCCTTCTCATAGCCCAACGACATGGCGCGAACCGGTCCTTTGCCGCTGCGCAGTTCCTCGCGCACCCGCTCAAACACCAACACATTGGCATCCACCGCCATGCCGATGGTCAGGATGATGCCGCCAATCCCCGGCAGGGTCAAAGTCGCGCCGATCACACTCATCATCGCGAAAATCAGCACGATGTTCAAAATCAATGCCACATTGGCGAACATGCCCCAGATGCCATAACTCAGCACCATATAGGCGCACACCGCCGCAAAGGCGATGATCGAGGCCAGCTTTCCCGCCTCAATCGAATCCTGCCCCAGCTCAGGCCCGATCACCCGCTGCTCCAGCACTTTGATTTCGGCTGGCAATGCCCCAGCCCGCAACAGCACGGCCAACCGCGTGCTTTCCTCAACTGTGAAATTACCTGTGATCTGCCCCGATCCACCCGGAATGGCCGTTTGAATCGTCGGCGCCGAAATCACTTCGTCATCCAGCACGATGGCAAACGGATTGTCGACGTTTGCCGCCGTGTATTCGCCAAAAATCTTGCCGCCTTGCGGGTTGAAGCGAAACGAAACCGCTGGCCGACCGTTCTGGTCAAAGGTCGGTTGCGCATCTACCAACTGGTCGCCCGAAACCACAGCACGGCGTTCCAGCACATAAAAAACGCCTTCCTCATCAATCGACGGTACCAAAATTTCACCGGCACCTGGAGTGGCATTCGCGTCGCTGGTGCGGCCGTTTACAGTGTTAAACGTCAGCTTGGCCGTCTTGCCGATCAGCTCAAGCAATTCCTCAGCCGAACCGATTCCCGGCACCTGAATCAGAATACGATCCTTACCCTGCCGTTGAATCGTCGGCTCACGCGTGCCCGCTTCGTCGACCCGACGGCGCACAATCTCCAGCGATTGCTCCATCGTGCGGTCATCGCTTGCCACTTTCTCGGCATCACTCAGCACAACTAAAATCTCGTCGGCCTCATTGCTGACCACGATATCCGTCGTGCCCAAACCGGTCAGCGATACAATTGGCTGCGCAATCGCCTTGACGGCTTCCAGTGCGGCGGGCATCCCGGCAGGCTCGCCAATTTTCACCCGCAAAACAGCCGGGTCGTTCTCGACCCGACGCACATTGCCGACTTGATCCTTCAAATCGCGCAATGCATCGCGCACCAATGGCCAGTAATTGTCCAGCCGCTCGGCATAAATCTCTTCAACCCGCACTTCGACCAGCACATGCGCACCACCGCGAAGGTCAAGCCCGAGGTTCACCAAAGCGTTCGGCATCCACCCCGGCCAAGCATAGCTTGCCGCTTGAATTTCCGGTGTCGCCGGATTGCCCGCTTCCAAAAACGCTACCGCATCATTGTGGCTTTCAACCCGCGCATAAAACGCCACCGGCACAGCCAGATAGGCGCAAAACAGGCAAATTCCCCAAATGATCGCGTTTTTCCAGAACGGAAACTCAAGCATATTCAATCCCTTGAATGCAAATGTTCAAGCACCGCTGTCAGGCGGCAGGCTCGGTCTTGCTCAACACCTGCGTCACCGTGTGCTTGACCACGCGCACTTTCACGCCAGTGGCAATCTCGACTTCCAATTCGCCGTCGCTGACCTTGGAAACCTTGCCGATGATCCCGCCCGAAGTCACCACTTGGTCGCCGCGCCGCAGAGCCGCCACCAAAGCCCGATGGTCTTTCAGCTTTTTCTGCTGTGGGCGGATCATCAGAAAATACATGATGCCAATAATCGGAACCATCATGAACAACGGACTCGCTAATAGTGATATAGGTTGACCACCCGCCGCCTGCGCATAAGCCGCCGTTGCAAACATCATGTTCCCCTTGAATCCACCCTCGGACTAGAGACGTCCGAATTCCGCGCGGACACTAACGACGCCCCCCAGCGTATGCAAGGCACCCCAATTAGCCGCAACGTCGCACCTCACCCTTCCACCCATTCCACGAATCTGGCATAGCCTCCGCAAACACCAACGCCAAGGCTTCCCCATGCACGACATCCGCGCCATCCGCGACAATCCCGCCGCCTTCGACACCGCGCTCAAGCGGCGCGGGTTGGCCCCCATGTCTCCCGAAATCCTGTCCATCGACGCCGCGCGTCGCGCCAAAATCAAAGCCGCCGAAGACGCGACGGCGGTCCGCAACCTCGCCTCCAAAGAAGCTGGCACCGCCAAAGCCGCCGGAAACGACGTTGAATTTGACCGACTGCGTGCGCTGGTCAACGCCAAGAAAGACGAAAACGCCCGGCTGGAGGAAGAAGCAAAAGCCGAAGATACCAAACTGACCGACCTGCTCCTCACCATCCCCAACCTGCCCTACGAAGACGTGCCCGACGGCCCGGATGAAACTGCAAATGTCGAAATCCACCGCCACGGCAACATCCGCAATTTCGCTTTCACCGCCAAAGAGCACTTCCAAATCCCCGCCGCCATCCCCGGCCTCGACTTCGAGACCGCCGCCCGTCTGTCGGGCACCCGCTTTGTCATCCTCAAAGGCGCGATGGTGCGTCTGCACCGGGCGCTGGCGCAGTTCATGCTCGACACCCATATCGACCAGCACGGCCTGACCGAAGTCTGGACGCCGGTGTTGGTCCGCCCCGAAGCCATGCTCGGCACCGGCCAACTGCCGAAATTCGCCGAGGACAGCTATCAAACCACCAACGGCTGGTGGCTGATCCCGACGTCGGAAGTGACGCTGACCAACCTCGTCGCCGGTCAAGCGCTGGACGAAGCCACCCTGCCGCTGCGCTTCACCGCCCATTCCCAATGCTTCCGCTCCGAAGCCGGTTCCGCCGGCCGCGACACCGCCGGTATGCTGCGTCAGCACCAGTTCGAGAAGGTCGAAATGGTCTCGATCACCAAACCCGAAGACGGCCGCGCCGAGCTGGATCGCATGACCAAATGCGCCGAGCGCATCCTCGAACTGCTGAACCTGCCCTACCGCACCATCGTGCTCTGCACCGGCGACATGGGCTTTGGTGCCCGGCGCACCCATGACATCGAAGTCTGGCTGCCCGGCCAGAACACTTTCCGCGAGATCTCCTCGGTTTCAGTCTGCGGCGATTTTCAAGCCCGCCGCATGAACGCCCGCTACAAAACCGGCACCGGCAAACCCGAATTCGTCCACACCCTCAACGGCTCCGGCCTCGCCGTCGGTCGCACCCTGATCGCCGTGGTCGAAAACGGCCAAGAAGCCGACGGTTCCATTTCTTTGCCCGAAGCCCTGTTCCCCTACCTTGGCGGCAAGACCATGATCGCGCCCGACGGCACGCTTTGCTGACTCGAAAGCCACACCCGCCAACCATAACAATCCAAGCGTAGACCAAGCCTAGACGCAACTCAACCGCCTGACTAACGTCACCAAAAAAGGCCCGAGCATGCGTATTCTGATCACCAACGACGACGGCATTTCAGCGCCGGGGCTAAAAATTGCCGAGGCGATTGCGCATGACCTTGCCGGTCCGACCGGCGAGGTCTGGGTCGTGGCACCGGCGTTTGAACAATCCGGCGTCGCCCATTGCGTCAGCTACGTGCGGCCCATGCGGCTGGAACACCTCGAAGACAAACGCTATGCCGTCGAGGGCTCACCCGCCGATTGCATTTTGGCCGGGCTGTTTGAAATCCTAAAGAATTCGCCCCCCGATCTCATTCTTTCCGGTGTCAATCGCGGCCATAACGTCGCCGAAGACGTGCTCTATTCCGGCACCATAGGTGGCGCGATGGAAGGGGCGTTGCACGGCATAAAATCCATCGCCATGTCGCAGTATTTCGGTCCGGAAAATCGCAACTCCAAAGACCCATTCGCAAATGCTGCCGCGCATGGTGCCGAAGTTTGCCGTCAACTGATAACCAAAGCCGATTGGTCGACAGACCCTTATTCCACCTTTTACAACATCAACTTCCCTCCTTGTGCACCCAAAAAAATCAAAGGCGTCAAATCCACCTTCCAAGGCCGCCGCCAAGTACCGACTTTCGAGGTCGAGCATCAAACTTCGCCCAACGGTCGCAACTACCTGTGGCTTTCCGGCGGACGCGGCAATGAAACCTCGCAGTCCGGCAGCGATGCGCGCGAGACAATGGAAAACTGGATCACTGTCACCCCTTTGCGGGCCGATCTGACTGCACATGATCATTTGAAAGATCTGGCAAATGCTCTTAGATAAAATCTCGCGCTTCACCACACTCAACCCGGCGGAAAACATTCACTTGGACGAAACCGAACAAAGGATGCAGTTCATCTTTGCCCTGCGCAGGTCGGGCGTTGTAGACAAGCACGTCCTAGAAGCAATCGAGACTACCCCACGAGCCGCCTTCCTCGAAGGCGTGTTCAAGACCCGCGCTTTTGACGACACGGCGTTACCTATCTCATGCGGCCAAACCATCAGCCAACCTTCGATTGTCGGCCTGATGACGCAAGCCCTCGAACTCGACCGCCGCTGCAAAGTGCTCGAGATAGGCACCGGTTCGGGCTATCAGGCAGCGATACTCTCAAAACTTGTTCGCCGTGTTTACAGCATCGAACGCCACCGTCCGCTCGCCCGCGCCGCCCGCAAACTGATCGACGATCTGGGCCTCGCCAATGTCACCGTCATCACCGGCGACGGCTCGCTCGGGCTACCAGACCAAGCCCCGTTCGACCGTATCTTGCTGACAGCCGCCGCCGAAGACCCCCCTGCCAACTTGCTTGCCCAACTCAAAGTCGGCGGCATCATGGTGTTACCGGTCGGCCAATCTGATCATGTGCAACGCTTGATAAAAGTGGTGAAACTTGAACGCGGCTGCGACTATCACGAACTGGGTGATGTCAGGTTTGTGCCGCTGGTCGAAGGTTTGGCGGAAGATAGTGGACATTCGACTTAACGGCGTCGCGTTTACCCTGCAAGAACAGGCACAGCCCTTGGTCGTTGGCCAATTCAATCGCCCGATCATAGGCCGCGCGAGCTGCATCATTTTGCGCCAAACCCGCCAACAAATAGGCGCGTGCTGCCCAAAACGGTTGAAACTCTACCAATTCGGGAAATTCGGCCAAATCAGGAAAAGCAGCAATGCCATGCGAATATCCCCGCGCCTCGGCAATCGCCACCGCCCGGTTTATGGCAACAACCGGTGAATTGAATCGGGCAAACAACCCGTCATACAATTGGCAAATTGCCGCCCAATCCGTGGTGCCGTTCAATCGCCGCACCGCATGCACCGATTGAATCGCTGCTTCCAATTGATAGCGCCCAATCGCGCCATATTGTTGCGCCCGCCTAAGCAATCCTTCCGCTTCATCGATCATACCAACTTCCCAGTTGGCAGTATCTTGCGCCGTCAACGGCACAAATTCGCCGCTTTTCCCACGTCGAGCGTTACGGCGCGAGTGCAGGAACAACAGCAACGCCGCAAGCCCTAGCGCCTCGGGTTCATCGGGCAGCAACTGGCACATCAGTCGCGCCAGCCAAATTGCCTCAACCGCCAGATCGGCGGAGCCGTCACCGTCTATCCAAGCCGTCGCATAAGCGGCGTAAATCGCTTCCAAAACCGCATCCAATCGTTCCGGCAATTCGGCGCGTTCGGGCACCCGAAACGGTATTCCTGCCAGTTTGATCTTGGCCTTCGCCCGCGACAATCTTTGCCCCATTGTCGCGGGTGCCACCAAAAACGCGGCAGCAATCTGTTCCGCAGTCATCCCAAGTATTGCCTGCAAAATCAGCGGCGAGCGCACCGCATCGTCAATCGTCGGATGCGCACAGGCAAACATCAATGCTAGCCGCTCATCGGGAATCGCTTTTTCCTGCGACATCATCTCATCCAATTCGTCCGTCAGCATTTGCAAATGCGAAATACCGGCATCGCGTCCTTGTTTGCGCCGGTGATTATCGATGGTCTTGCGTTTTGCTACCGCCAGCAACCAAGCTTCCGGCTTATCGGGAATGCCGTTGCGGGGCCACGTCTGCAAAGCCGCCGCAAAGGCCTCCGATAACGCATCTTCCGCACCGGCAACATCGTGGGTTTGTTTGGCAATATAGGCGACTAACTTGCAATAGCTTGTTTGCGCGACGTGACGCGCCGTTTCAAAAGCTGGTTGATCGCCCCCGGTCAATCAGCCGCTCACATCGCCACAATCGGGCGCACTTCCATCGCGCCATACGAGGCACCCGGACATTTCGCCGCGTAAGAAATGGCCGCGTCCAAATTTTTGGCTTCAACGATGTAATAGCCACCCAGTTGTTCGCGGCTTTCGGCATAGGGTCCGTTCAATACCTTGGTCTTGCCGTCCTTCACCCGCACCGTCGACGCCGTTGCGGTTCCTTGCAACGGATTGCCGCCCACATACGCATTGTCGGCCCGCAAGGCGGCGGTATAGTCGTTATAAGCTGCATACATCTCGCCCTTGGCTTCGTAGCTTGCCATCGCTTGCTGCGCTTCGTCGCTATAAATCAAAAGCATATATTGCATGATCATTTCCTTTTTCGTCGCGCCCACCATGACCGCTGCAATGATGACGTTTGAGTATGGGTAATTTCGACAGTCTCGCCACTGTTTTTTCGCGGCTGGCGAAAATCGAAACACTGGTATCAAAGTTGATTGCGTATTACATTGTCGCCAAATTCCGGGATAAACCGGTTCAGGCAATATTCTTTGAGGGCATCATGATCACTTTGCCAATGACGTCTGGCACCCGCGCTTTGTTGATAAGCGCGTCATTGTTGGTACTGGGCGCTTGCAACGGCGACACCAAAGTGGATTTGCCTGCGTTTTTTGATCGCGTCGGTGGTGGCAATGATTCAGGCCCCACCAACGTGACCGCCACAACTGCCCGCCCAACGCCCGATGCACGCGGTGTCATCACTTATCCGACTTATCAAGTCTTGGTGTCCAATGATGGCGATACCTTTGCCACAATGGCCGCTCGCGTTGGTTTGACCGGCGAAGAACTGGCCAAACACAACGGCCTGCCTGTTGGCTATCGCTCCCGTGCGGGCGAGATTTTTGCTTTGCCTCGCAACGTTGGTGGCGAACTTGTCGGCGGCGCCGGCGCGTGGAACCCGGCGATTGTGGCAACTGCCATCGATCGCTCTACCGGAGCGATCGGAATCGCCCAAGGCAACATCAACCCCAGTGGCGTTGAGCCCCAGCGCCATCGTGCTGAAGAAGGCGACACCGCCTATTCAATCGCCCGCCAATACAATGTTTCGGTCACCGCCTTGGCCAGTTGGAACGGACTTGGCGCCGATCTGGCGGTTCGACCGGGGCAAATTCTGCTGATCCCCGCCGCCTCGCCGACAAGTTCGGTTGCACCACTTTCCCCGGCAATCGATGTCACCGAACCCGGCACTGGCACCGAAATTACACCACCACCCAGTGCGGATGAACCACTCCCCGAGGTTGAAACCGCATCTGAACTGCCTCAATCGCCCAATTTGGTGGAAGCACGCACGCCTGACCCGACGCGATTGTCGGCACCGGTTTCTGGTTCGATTGTGCTGCCCTATTCCCCGGCTGCAGGTCCGAACAAAAACGAGGGCGTCGATTTCGGCTCGACTGCCGGTGCCCCCGTCAAAGCGGCGGCGGATGGGAAAGTCGCGTTGATTTCTGAGGCGCGTGGCGGTTTGGGGACGATTGTTTTGATCCAGCATGCGGGTGGATTGATCACGATTTATGGGCGGATTGCCGGGGTTACCGTCACCAAAGGTCAACAAATCACCCGTGGGCAAACCATTGGCGTGGTCGCTGACAACGACCCGGCGACCCTGCATTTTGAGGTGCGCAAAGGCACCCAAAGCGTCGATCCGGCCCCGTATTTCTGATTCAGCGCACGCGTGCCAGATCGTGTAACATATTGATATTACTGGGTAAAAAAAAATAAATTAACCACATTTTAACCGATTTTTTGCCCAATCGGCGTCTTTGTGGGCGAAGCGAATCAATCCAGAAATGGCGTGATGGATTACTTTGTCGCGTTCCGCTCCGCTCAATGCCGAGAACAACGACAAAAGTTAATTTCGGTGGATTTTGGTATCAATCGGCAGCGGTATTTGGGGCCTTTTTGGGGCTTTGATAGCGGTTTTCGGGAGTGTTTGGCGTCGCGTTAACCTTTTGCCGAGGCAATGCCCTAAACTTTCACTCCGCGCCGACCCGCCAAATCCATCACATACTGCCACGCCACCCGACCAGAACGGGCACCACGCGTTTGCTGCCATTCAATCGCTTCGCTGCGCAAATCGACATCGGAAATGGCAATCCCCAGCGCATCGCAATAGCCCCGGATCATCGCCAGATATTGGTCTTGGTCGCAGGGATGAAAACCCAACCAAAGGCCAAAACGATCACTCAAAGACACTTTCTCTTCTACCGCCTCGCCGGGATTGATCGCGGTTGACGCCTCATTTTCCATCATGTCGCGCGGCATCAAATGCCGCCGGTTCGAGGTGGCATAGAAAATCACATTATCGGGCCGCCCCTCAATCCCACCATCCAAAACCGCCTTTAGCGATTTGTAATGGCTGTCGCCGTGATCAAACGACAGGTCGTCACAAAACAGCACGAACCGTTCATTCCTGCCGCGCAACAGGTTCAACAACCGGCCAATGGCCGCCAGATCATCGCGGTGCAGTTCGATCAGAATCAACCCGGCCACAGCGCCGTGCACAGCCTTGGCCAAGGATGATTTTCCCATCCCGCGCGCGCCCCACAGCAGCACATTGTTGGCGGGCAGGCCTTTGGCAAACTGGCGCGTATTGGCCAGCAGAATGTCGCGGGCGCGGTCGATGCCCACCAGCAAATCCAAGGCCACGCGGTTGATATTGACCACCGGTTCCAATCGGTCCGGCTCGACGTGCCAAACAAACGCGCTGGCAGAGTCGAAATCGGGGGCAGCAAAAGGTGCAGGTGCCAAACGCTCCAGCGCCGCGGCAATACGCTCCAGCGCGTCGCTCACTTGGCTTGATCCGGTGCTACCTCGTCGTCGTAATAGCCTTCGGCCTTCAACTGTGCCTCGCGCTTTTTCTCGACCATTTTGACCAATTGGATCGAAAGTTCGTACAGCGGATAGATCACGGCAAACAAGATTAGCTGGCTGACAACATCTGGCGGTGTTGCCACAGCAGCAAAAATCATAATGCCAACAATAGCATAGCGCCGGGTTCGACTAAGCGCCGCCGAACTTACCAAGCCCGCTTTGCCCATCAGCGTCAACAAAACCGGCAACTGAAAACACAGGCCAAAGGCGATGACGAATTTCATCGTCAGACCCAGATACTGGTCGATCGTGCCCAAAAACGAAATGCCAATCGTGCTGGGCCCATCGGGCGCTATCGCCTCACCCTCGGGTCCAAACTGTTGATAACCAAGGAAGAAATCAAACGCCATCGGCAAGACCACGTAATAGGCAAATGCCGCACCGACAAAGAACAGCAATGGCGAGGCCAAAAGAAACGGCAGAACCGCGTTCTTTTCCTGCCGATAAAGCCCCGGCGCAACGAACCGCCAAAGCTGGAAAGCAATGACCGGAAACGCCAGAATAAAGCCGCCAAACATTGAAATATTCAACGCAACCACAAACCCGGTTTGCGGGCCGGTAAAAATCAATTCACAGGCACGGCCCTGCTTGTTCAAAGCATCGCAGATCGGGCCTGCCATGAAATTAAAGATCGCCTGAGAGATATAGAAACATGCCGACATGGCAATGATGAAAGCCAGCACAGAATAGATAATGCGTTTGCGCAACTCGGCCAAATGCTCAAACAACGATTGCTTGCTATCGTCCAGCGCATCCGGTTTAGCGGCCATCACGCTTTGCCAGATTTTTTGCGCGGTGCCTTGATCGGCTCGGAGGATTTCGTCGTCCTGCGTTTCGGCGCTGCTTTTTTCCCTGGCGAAACGGCTGCCGTTGCAACAACAGCGGCAGCACCGGCCGGGCGGGTCACCACAACTTTTGGCTTACCCTCACCCAACACAATTGACTTGGCATAGTCACGCGCCGAATTGGTAGCCTGATCCAACCCAGTGCGGTTCAACGAAGACATCATCTTGGAAGCCTCGCCCAGACCTGCCTCGTTGGCGGCCTGCTCCATCGAGCGCTGGAATTCACGGGCCATATTCCGAGCCTTGGCGGTGAACTGGCCAATCGTGCGAAACATGGCGGGCAATTCTTTGGGACCGACAAATACCAAAGCCACGGTGCCAATCACCAACATTTCCATCCAACCAATGTCAAACACTGCCGGTTTTACCTTACGCTTTGTCTTTGGCAGGGGTCACGTCAACCGCTTCATCAGCAGCAGCGCGTTCAATTTCTTCACGGCCTTCGGTCAAACCTTTTTTGAAACTGGTAATTCCCTTGCCGACTTCGCCCATCAAGGATGAAACTTTGCCTTTGCCAAACAGCACCAGCACAATCACGGCGATCACCAACAAACCAATCGGACTGAACTTTCCCATATATCTTCTCCTCTACGTGTCGCGTTGTCTTGCCGATGCGACATACATTCTGCGCCCACATGTAAGCGTTGCCGGTTCAACGTTCAAACCAATATCGTTCACGATCAGCGGCTATTTCGCCGCATTGTTTCAATTGGCGAACACAAAACAGCGATCACGCCGTAGCGAAAGGTACAATGGCGTGCCTTTGCGCGGCATGAACACGCCGGGAATTGTCGCCTTCAGAATGGTCGAATCGTGATCCATCCGCAGTTCGACCAGCGATTCTTTGCCCATGAAACGCGCACGGTCAACCTGTCCGCGCGCGGGCACGCCGTCTTGAATGGTCGGCAAAGGGCCGCCTTTGCGGTCAAAATCGATCTTCAGATGCTGCGGTCGAATGGCGACGCTGACTCGCGCCCCTTCCGCCAGACCGGGTTGCAGAAACGGGCCGAAAACCGTTTCGATTTGCCCGTTCAAAACTTTACCGGGGATGACATTCAAATCGGAAAAGAAACCCGCCGCTGCCAGATCGACCGGGTTGTTATAGATGTTGTAGGGCGCCCCGGCCTGCACGATGCGCCCCTCGCGCATCAAGGCAATTTGGTCGGCCATGCGCATGGCTTCGTCGGGTTCGTGCGTCACCAGCAAAACGGCGGTGCCTTCTTCTTTGAGTAAAGCCAAAGTTTCATCGCGGATACCATCGCGCAGCCGGTTGTCGAGGCCGGAAAACGGCTCGTCCATCAACATGATGCGCGGTTTTGGTGCCAAAGCCCGCACCAAGGCCACCCGCTGCTGCTCACCGCCTGAAAGCTGATGCGGGTATTTCTCAGCCATATCAGCCAGTGATACTCTCTCCAGCAATTCCAAAGCGTTACGGCGCCGTGTTTCACCGATGTCGCGCAGGCCGAAGGCCACGTTTCGCCAGACATTCAGGTGCGGGAACAATGCGAAATCCTGGAACATCATGCCAACCGAGCGTTTTTCCGGTTGCATATGGCGCTGCGCATCGGAAATGGCCGAACCGTCGATCAAAACTTGCCCATCGGTCTGGCGCTCAACCCCCGCAGCTATGCGCAAAGTTGTCGATTTACCGCAGCCCGAAGGGCCAAGCAGACAGGTTATTTCACCGGCGAGCAAATCAATCGACAAGCCATCGACAACGTTTCGGCCGTCGTAGGAATGATAGATCGATTGCAATTGCAGTCGCGGCTGGGGCGGCGATGTTTTCTGATCTGGAACGGAGACTGCCATAACCCGACTGAATTTATCAACTTCCGTCCCGACGTAGCAACTCTGCCGCACAAGGGCAAGTTTCAATGCAAATTCTACAAAGATTGCTTGGTTAACAGCCGGTTAATCTGTAAACTATTTATTAACTTATGGATTGCCTGCGGGCGGCGTTCTGGGAGAATATCTTGGTTAACCTGATTGTGAACGGTGATTTTTCGGGTGCGGTTTCGGCTAATCCGGACCTCGATCCCGCAGGCTGGCTGGTGACCTCGAGTGGAAACCCCACCACCGAACAGAATCAAAATGACGTGCAGGTCATTGGCGGCCAGTTGAATTTCAACGCGGCACCGGGAACGTCGCTGGGCAGCCAGATCGCGCAAACCGTGACCGGGGTGCCGATCGGCGAGTCCATCAATTTATCGTTCGCCTATTCGGAAGCGGCGGGAGCTGCGTCCAGCGACCGCAACATTACTTACACGGTGCGGGACGGCAATGGCAACGTGGTCTTGACCGGCGTGGCGACAACGCCGGGGGCATACTCGCTCAATTTCACTGCCACGACCAATAATTACACGATCACCTTCCACGATAACTCGACGGGCAACAACCAGCCAAACGCGATCATTGACAATGTGTCCTTCAACGTGCCGTTCGTGGTCTGCTTTGCCCGTGGCACGCTGATCTGCACCGACAAGGGTGAGGTGGCGGTCGAAAATCTGGCTTTGGGCGACCTCGTGCTGACCCGTGACGATGGCTTGCAACCCATTCGCTGGCGATCGAGCCAGACCGTCGACGCACGCACAAGTTTGGCCCCGATTCTGATCAAAGCGGGTGCTCTGGGCAATGATCATGACCTGCGGGTTTCGCCGCAACATCGAATGCTGATCAGCGACTGGCGGGCGGAACTGTTGTTTGGCGAAAGCGAAGTTCTGGTGGCGGCCAAGAATCTGGTCAATGATACCAACATTCTGCGGGCGCCTGCCGATTCAGTGGAATATTTCCATTTCATGTTCGACAAGCATCAACTTGTGTGTGCGAACGGCACTTGGTCGGAAAGCTTTTTCCCGGGCAATTTCGCCTTGCGCGCCATCGAAAATGGCCCGCGAGACGAATTGTTTGGCGTTTTTCCAGAGCTCCGGCAAGGTGCCGATAATTACGGCCCTGCGGCGCGGACCAGCCCCAAACCGGTCGAAGCCCGCCTACTTGGCGCCTGAAACGTTCACAATGTCGAATTGAACGCCCCACCGTCGAGCAGGATGTTCTGCCCCACGATGAATGCCGCTTGCTGCGAACACAGAAACGCACAGGCCGCGCCAAAGTCGCTCGCCGCACCATAGCGCCGGGCGGGGATGGTTGCTTGCCGCACGACGCGTGCTGCCTCAAGCGAAATCCCTTTCGACTTGGCAACCGCCGCATCCATCGAATCCGCGCGATCTGTCGCGTGAATTCCTGGCAGCAAGTTGTTGATATTGACCCCATATGGCGCAACTTGGCGGCTGGTTCCCGCAACATAACCCGTCAAACCAGCCCGCGCCGAATTGGACAGACCAAGTGCCCCAATGGGCGATTTCACCGCGCTGGAGGTGATATTGACGACCCGTCCCCAACGCTTTTCGATCATGCCGGGCAACACAGCTTTCATCAATGCAATCGGCGTCAACATATTGGCATCCAACGCGTTGATAAAATCCTCGCGCTGCCAGTCGCTCCAAAGTCCGGGTGGCGGGCCACCAGCGTTCGTCACCAGAATGTCGGGCGACGGACATGCCGCCAAAACCAAGGCGCGACCCGCTTCGCTGGTGATATCCGCCGCTATCGCGACAACTTTCACACCGAAACTTGCCCGCAATTGCACTGCGAATTCCTCAAGCGGGCCGATGTTTCGGGCGTTGATCACCAAATCAACGCCCGCTTCGGCCAAAGCCTGAGCACAACCGCGCCCCAGCCCCTTTGATGCGGCGCAGACGATTGCGGTTTTGCCCCTGATCCCTAGTTCCATGACGTTTATCCTATGTGCATGTCTTGCGTTTTCGTATCTTCCTGACCCAAATACTCATTTCCAACCGCTCCGCCAAACGCTATAGCGGCGGCCCATGTCATCCAATACACCCAAACTGCCCCCCGAAGTCGCCCGACGGCGCACATTTGCCATCATTTCGCACCCCGATGCGGGTAAAACGACGCTGACGGAAAAGTTTCTGCTCTATGGCGGTGCCATTCAAATGGCTGGGCAAGTGCGGGCAAAAGGCGAGGCGAGGCGCACGCGGTCTGACTTTATGAAGATGGAACAAGAGCGCGGGATATCGGTATCTGCCTCGGCAATGTCGTTTGAATTCAATGACTTCTGGTTCAATCTGGTTGATACGCCCGGCCACTCGGACTTTTCCGAGGACACCTATCGCACCCTGACGGCAGTTGACGCAGCCGTTATGGTGATCGACGGCGCCAAAGGTGTGGAAAGCCAGACGCAAAAGCTGTTCGAAGTCTGTCGTCTGCGTGACATGCCGATCCTGACGTTTTGCAACAAGATGGACCGCGAAAGCCGCGATACATTTGACATCATTGACGAAATTCAGGAACAACTGGCGATTGACGTTAGCCCCGCATCGTGGCCCATCGGTATGGGGCGCGAGTTTCTGGGGTGTTACGATATGCTAAACAATCGGTTGGAACTGATGGACCGGGCAGATCGAAATAAAAAGGCCGAATCCATTCGCATCAATGGTTTGGATGACCCGAAGCTCAATGACCATATTCCTATCCACCTTCTGAACAAACTGCGCGAAGAGATTGAAATGGCGCGTGAATTGCTGCCAGCGTTCGACCGCCAGTCATTTCTCGAAGGCCATATGACGCCAATCTGGTTTGGCTCGGCAATCAACTCTTTCGGCGTGCAGGAATTGATGGACGGAATTGGCACTTACGGTCCGCCGCCGCAGCCACGTCCGGCGCAGCCGCGACAAGTTTCCCCCGAAGAATCAAACGTTACCGGCTTTGTCTTCAAAGTTCAGGCGAACATGGACCCGCGCCACCGCGACCGCGTGGCTTTCCTGCGCCTGTGCTCCGGTCATTTCACCCGTGGCATGAAACTGACCCAAGTGCGCACTGGCAAACAACTGGCCATCGCCAACCCAGTGCTGTTCCTCGCCGCCGACCGCGAATTGGCCGATGAGGCTTGGGCAGGCGACATCATCGGCATCCCCAACCACGGCCAGTTGCGCATCGGCGATGCCTTGTCCGAGGGCGAAGTATTGAATTTTACCGGCATCCCTTCCTTCGCACCCGAATTGCTGCAGAGCGTCCGCGCCGCCGACCCGATGAAAGCCAAGCATCTGGAAAAGGCCCTGCACCAATTCGCTGAGGAAGGCGCCTCGAAACTGTTCAAACCGCTGATTGGTTCGGGCTGGATCGTTGGCGTCGTTGGCCCGCTGCAATTCGACGTTCTTGCTAGCCGGATCGAGAATGAATATGGGCTGCCGGTGCGGCTTGAACCCACCCAATTCACCTCGGCCCGTTGGGTATCGGGGCCGAAGGACGCCATCGAAGCCTTTGTAAAAGCAAACAAAGGTCACATGGCGTCGGATCACGACGGCGATCCGGTCTACATGACCCGCCTGCAATGGGATATCGACCGTGTGGGGCGCGATTATCCCGAGGTACACTTGACCGCGACCAAGGAAATGCATGCCTGACGGCGTCAAGGTTGTTTTATGGTACCGTTTCTGTTAAGTTGCAGCCAGTAACGAGTGAACGAGTGTTGGGGGTGGGTTGTGGTTGTGTTGGAAAATTATGCTCGATCTAGAATCGAGATCCGTTTCCGTTCGATAATTTTTCTATTCTTTGCCTTGATTGCGCTGGCAGTGGCGGCGCGGCATGCCATGGTTGTATTGTCGGGGCGACATTACTGGACGCTTGGCGACTGGTTGATCAACTACGATGCCGGTTTCGTGCGTCGGGGGATCACCGGTTCTGCCACTTTCCTTATTTCCGATCTCACCGGCTTGCCGCTGAATATTACGGCCGGTGCGATGCAGATTGCGTTGTATCTTTCGGTTATCGCGCTAACCCTTTATCTTTTCTCGAAAATCCGTTGGAGCGGCCCGGTTCTGTTGCTGCTGTTCTCACCAGTGTTTCTGCTGATGCCGTTCTATTACATGCACATGAGCATGTCCAAAGAGCTGATCGGCTTCCTCGCCCTCGGCCTTATGGCAGCGGCGGTTTCGGGGCGGCCATGGCTGCTTTGGGCGGGGATAGCCCTGTTCACCGTCGCTGGTTTGGCGCATGAGGTGAACGCCTTCCTTGCCCCGGCGGCCTTGGGTTTTCCCCTGCTTTTCTTCGTCAAAGGCATCTTCACCCGACGCCAAGCGGTTGCAGCGGCTGCAGCGATTTTGGCTGCGGCCGTGGTCCCGCTGGGTCTGGCGACGTTGTTTCAGGGGCAAGGCATGTCGCAAGCCATCTGCAACCAGATTGTCGCCCACGGCGGCTCGGCGTTGCAATGCAAAGCGGGCGGACCGATTGACTGGTTGGAGAAAGATACCGCTTTCGGCATCTCAGTGATGTGGAAAATGACCATCGCGCCGGGTAACTGGAAATGGTTCATTCTCGCCTATCTGCTGGCGATGGCACCTTTCGTGTTGTTCCGCCTGAAAGGCACGGCGAATGCTCGCACCGGTACTTGGCTGATCGCGGCGCTGTTCCTTGGCATCCTAAGCATGACGCCGCTGTTTGCCGTCGCTACCGACTGGGGCCGCTGGATTGCCATGTATGTTTTCGGTCTGACAGTGTTGACCATCACCGCGCTGCGGTTGGATTTGATCGAAGAACGGGTCGATGCGCTGGGGCCATTGTTCCTGTTCTATGGATTCTGCTGGTCGATGCCCGAAGCGGGATATACCCACACCGGCTGGGGTATGCTGGAATATTCCCGCTTGTTTTTGGGCAAGCTGATTGAACTCTTGTAAAAGTAAAGGGCGAGGTTTCCCTCGCCCTTTCCGTAACTTACACGCCGACCTTAAAACAACGAATCCGGGAAATAGAATTCCGCCGCGTTGTCTTTGGTGATCAAAGTCGCATCCAGAATATAGCGCCCGCGGATCGGCACTTGGTCATAAAGACCCGATACCGTCAGTTCCAGCGCCGTTGCCACCATCGCGGGCGGATACAGCACGTTGACCGGCATCAGCGCATCACCGTCCATGACCTTTTTGACCATTTCCTTCATGCCCGCACCGCCCAGAACCAGTTTCACATCGGTGCGACCGGCTTGCTCGATAGCCTCAAGCACGCCCAAGGCCATGTCATCGTCCTGGCACCAAACCGCGTCGATTTTCGGGAATTTGGTCAGGTAATCCTGCATGATCTTGAACGCATCATCGCGTGACCAATTGCCGAATTGGCTGTCCAGAACATTGATCCCCGAGCCGGCAATTCCTTCGGCAAACCCCGCTTGGCGTTCCTCGTCAATCACGATTGGCAGGCCGCGAATAATCACGATATCTGCGGTGCCAAGCGTATCGGCAAAGTATTTGCCTGCAACGCGGCCCAGTTCGGGGTTGTTGCCTGCAACGTACAAATCGTTGATTGTCGGATCAGACAATGCCCGGTCCACCACGGTGATGAACACACCTTTGTCTTTCACCGTTTGCAGCGGTCCGGTCAATTCATCCGAGTTATGCGGCAACACAACCAAGGCGTCGATGCCTTGGGTCGTCAAGTCTTCCAAAGCGGATGCCTGCGCCGCGCCGTCGGGCGATGTTTTTATGATCACGTTCAGCCCCGGATGCGTGGCCATCAGTGCCGCAGCCGCGCGTTCGGCGTGGTAAACCACCCCACCCGTCCAACCGTGGTCGGCCGATGGAATGGACACCGCGACCGTCAGAGATTTGTCTTGCGCCATGGCAGCGGTCGAAACCAGCGCCAACGGGGCAATCAAGGCAATGGCCGAAAGCCATTTCAATGTATTGCGCATTCTACTCTCCCTAATTGAAACCGGCTATCAACGACGGGCCGGTCTTTTCCGCCTTCTTTATTGGCCCAAAGGCCAAATTCATTCGCGCCGATTGAGCGTTCTTTGCACCAACATCGCGACGATGATGATCGCCCCCTGCACTGCGCCGATCAGGTAAACGTTGACGTTGGAAAGGGTCAGGATATTGCCGATGATCTCGAGGAAAAGCGCGCCTGCCACGGTGCCCCAAATCCGCCCCGCCCCGCCGCGCAGAAGGGTTCCCCCCACCACCACGGCGGTAATCGCCTGTAACTCCCAGAACAGTCCTGTGGCCGAGTTGGCCGACCCAAGACGCGGCACATACAAAATTATCGCAATCCCCACACACAGACCTTGAATGACATAGGTCCACAGCTTCACCCGATTGGCGTTGATGCCGGAATAGCGGGCGACGTCTTCGTTGGATCCAACCGCAATGACGTGGCGACCAAACGGGGTTTTATACAAAGTGAAGGCAGCAACCGATGCAACGGCCAGCACCACCAACAGCGGGATCGGCAGGCCCAGAAATGTGCCGGTATAGACCGGGCTGTAAAGTTTCTTCAGCGCCGCATCGACGGAGATGGACCCACCATCGGCCAGATAGGTGAACAGCGAGCGCAGGATGACCATAGAGCCGAGGGTGGCGATAAACGGCTCAATCCGACCTACGGTGATGATCAGCCCGTTGGCGGCCCCGCTGGCGGCCCCAACGGCGATGGCAATGACCATTCCAACCGCAATTGTGCCGACATCGGCCTCAACCCCGGCGGATTTCAGGTAGATCAGCATCGCCCCAGCGGTGAACGCCGCCATTGAACCCACCGACAGGTCCAACCCGCCGGCGGCCATAACGAATGTCGCACCAATGGCGATAATGGCAATAAAGGCAGTCCGGCTGGCGACGTTTTGCACCAGATTGTCAAAAGTCAGAAAATTAGGATGCACGAACGAGCCAATGAAAATGAGGGCGGCAAGCGCGATGAACGGCGCGGCAATGCGCAGATTGACCTTGGCCAAAACGGCGTTCATGCCGCCGCTCCCAGCGAATGGGCGCCGGTGGCCAGAACCACGATATGCTCTTCGTTCATATCTTCGCCCTTCACTTCGCCAACTATTCGGCCGAGACGCATGACCAAAATACGGTCACAAAGGCCGATAAGCTCTTGCATTTCCGAAGAAATCACGATGACAGCCTTACCTTGATCGGCCAAGTCAGCGATGAATTTGTAAATCTGTTCCTTCGCACCAATATCGACGCCACGTGTCGGTTCATCGACAATCACAATGCCGGGCTCGAGTTGCATCATCTTGGCCAACAACAGTTTTTGCTGATTGCCGCCCGACAATTGACCGGCTTGCAGGTGCAAATCGCCGGTGCGGATATCAAAGTCTTGCACCGCCGTTTCTAACGCTGCCATTTCGCGCTTGCGGTCGACAAACAGACCTTTGCGGAATTTGGCCAGCGCCGCCAAAGTCAGGTTACTTGCCAGATTTTGCGCCAAAAGCAGGCCTTTGCCTTTGCGGTCTTCGCTAAGATAGACAATTCCAGCGTCCATACCCGCCCGCGGGGTGGGAATTCTGCCGGAAATTTGGCGGGCTTGCACATTGCCGGTATTCCGGCGCAAACCAATTAGCCCTTCAAACAATTCGGTGCGACCGGCACCAATCAAGCCGGCAAACCCCAATATCTCGCCGTAACGTACAGAAAAGTCGATATTTTCGGCAAAACCCATCACGCTGAAATTCTTGGTCTCCAGCGCCACTTCGCCCAGAATGCGCGCCTTGCGCGGCGGATAGAGGTTGGCCATATCGCGGCCGACCATCAGTTTTGCCATATCCAGCGGTTCAACTTCTGCTACGTCGCGGGTCGCCACGAACTTGCCGTCTCGCAACACTGTCACTCGATTGGCGATTGATTTCACTTCACCCAAGCGATGCGAAATATAAAGCACCGCAATACCTTTGTCGCGCAGATCATTGATAACTCGGAACAAAGCTTCTGTTTCAACGGGCGTCAATGAAGCTGACGGCTCATCGAAAATCACAATTCTATGCGGCACCGACAAGGCCCTCGCGATTTGCACCAATTGCCTTTGCGCAATCGACAGGCGCTCGACTTCGCGGGTTGGATCGATTTCTATCCCCAAAACCTGCAAAGCTTTCACCGAGCGTCGGTTCATTTCGCGGTCATTGACGGCAATACCGCGGCGAATTTCACGGCCCAAAAAGATGTTCTGCGCCACCGTCAAATGCGGGGCGAGCAAGATTTCTTGGTGGATCAACACGATTCCCGCCGCTTCGGTTTGTGTCGGGCCCGCTGCAACAAAAGGCATACCATCCAACAATATTTGCCCCGACGACGGCTGCAAATGCCCGGCCAATATCTTCATCAATGTCGATTTACCGGCCCCATTCTCGCCGATCACTGCGTGAACCTCGCCGCGGAAAAGGTCGAGCGACACGTCGCTGAGCACTTCAATTGCGCCAAAACGCATGGTCAGGCCACGTGCCGACAGGATCGGGTCTTTGTCGGTGTTTTTTGTAGTCGAAGGCAATTTCCACCCCCAATCGACAGTTTCAAGAATTGACCGTGATTCTAGGTGCCCGGCCTTTTGCCAGATTGCCATTGGAATTAACGTTCACACAATGCTTGCATGATTGCGCTGTCAAAATATTTGATGAAAAACTCGGGTATTCTGCCAAATCATTGGCGCGCGAACGCTTTGGTAAGACTTTTATGGCATAGATTCTGAGAACTCTTCTTAAGGAAAAATCTTCTCGAAGATTTTTAGGTCGCAAAATTTTTCGAGAAAAATTTTCCCTAAGCAAGTAGTGATTTTTTGTGATTCTTTTTCCCGAATCGCAACAACCGCACCCCAGCCATTCCATCAAAAATTCATTCCGATTTCGTTAAGGCGATCCGCTCGTCGCCCTACATCTCAGTCCACAAACGCCTTCTCAATCACAAACTGTCCCGGCTCGGAATTCGACCCCTCAACCATCCCCGCCGCTTCGCACAGCGCCTTGTGATCCTGCAACATCGCCATCGAACCGCAAATCATCACCCGATCCCCTTCCGGTGACAAAGCCGCCCCGCTCACCGCCGCAAACCGCCCATCCCGCAACCAATCCGTCATCCGCCCCATCAATGGGCCGGCCTCGCGGGTGGTGGTCGAAATCAACCGCAGTTTGCCCGCCACCATCTCCGACAACATCTCATCGCCCTCAATCGCCGCCACCAATGCCCGCCCATAATCCAACTCGGCCACATCGCGGCAGGTCTGCGTCAAGACAACCTCATCGAACTTCTCATAGGTTTCCGGGTCACGGATGATCGAGGCAAACGGCGCAATCCCCGTCCCAGTCGCGAACATCACCAGACGCCGCCCCGCAACCAATGCATCATGCACCAAGGTTCCAACCGGCTTTGGCCGCAAAATCAACTCCTCGCCGTCGCGCAAATGCTGCAACCGTGATGTCAACGGCCCATCCGCCACCTTGATCGAGTAAAACTCCAATTCATCGTCCCAAGAAGGCGAGGCAATCGAATAGGCCCGCACCAGTGGCTTCTCCTCCACCGCCAGCCCGATCATCACGAATTCACCGGATCGAAACCGAAACCCTGCCGGCCGCTGGCAGGCAAACGAAAACGTCCGCTCGGTCCAATGCTTGATCCGGCTGACTTTGAGAAACTCAAAGCCGCGCAGCGCTTTTGGCCGTTCTTCCAATCCCTGCATGGCAAATCCCCTTGTCAGACGGCTCTATAGCCCGCCAAGGCGACCGTGAACAGGTGGCGCCTGCCGTGGCGGCACACCGCTACATTGACCTTCCCCGCACATTCCTCTACACCCCGCCCCACGATGTAAGAACCGCCAATCCGGGTGGTCGGGCCGCCCGAAAGATCAGCGGCCGTTTTGAAACGCCGCGCAATCTTTGGAAAATAATGACAACCTTCGCTGATTTGGAGCTGGACCCGAAAGTCCTGCAAGCCGTAACCGACACCGGTTACTTGATCCCCACCCCGATCCAGGAACAGGCGATCCCGCACGCCCTGCATGGCCGCGATGTTTTGGGCATCGCCCAAACCGGCACCGGCAAGACCGCCAGTTTCGTTTTGCCGATGATCCACATGCTGTCCAAGGGCCGCGCCCGCGCCCGCATGCCGCGTTCGCTCGTTCTGTGTCCCACCCGCGAACTTGCCGCGCAGGTCTCCGAAAGCTTCGAGAAATATGCCAAACACGTTAAACTGACGATGGCGCTGCTCATCGGCGGCGTCTCCTTCAAGGATCAAGACCGCCTCATCGACCGCGGCGTCGATGTGCTGATCGCCACCCCAGGCCGCCTGCTCGACCATTTTGAACGCGGCAAGCTGATGCTGACCGGAGTGCAGATCATGGTGGTCGACGAGGCCGACCGCATGCTCGACATGGGCTTCATCCCCGACATCGAGCGCATCTTCAAATTGACCCCCTTCACCCGACAAACGCTGTTTTTCTCGGCCACCATGGCGCCGGAAATCACCCGGATCACCGAGGAATTCCTGCACAACCCGGTGCGGGTCGAAGTGGCGCGCCAAGCCACGACTTCGGCAACCATCTCGCAATTCATCTGCGAACACAAACCGGCCCGCCGCGACACCGCCGATGCCGAGAAACGCGAAATCCTGCGCCGCCTGATCGTGGCCGAGGGCGAAAGCCTCACCAACGGCATCATCTTTTGCAACCGCAAACGCGATGTCGACGTGGTGGCCAAATCCTTGTCCAAACACGGCCATGATGCCGCCGCCATGCACGGCGACCTCGACCAGTCGGTGCGAACCCGCATCCTCAATTCGTTTCGTGACGGCGAACTGAAACTGCTGGTCGCCTCTGACGTCGCCGCCCGCGGCCTCGACATCCCCAATGTCAGCCATATCTTCAATTTCGACGTGCCGACCCATTCCGAGGACTATGTCCACCGCATCGGCCGCACCGCCCGCGCTGGCCGTCCCGGCAAGTCGATCACCCTGTGTTTGCCGTTTGAGGAGAAATACCTCAAAGCCATCGAGGAGCTGGTCAAACTTGAAATTCCCCGCCTGCCCTCACCCCTGACCGATTTCGTCGCCGGCGCCGAACGCGCCCCCACCAGAACAAACGATGCCGCTGAACGCGGCCCTCGCGGCCGCAGTCGTGGCGGCCGGGATCGCGGGACCAAACCAGCCGCAGCCGCGCCTGCTGTCGACGAAGTCGCAGCCCAACCAGCACCCGCGCCCCGTCCAGCCCC
The DNA here is from genome assembly GCA_031415055.1 of Oceanomicrobium sp. GTDB lineage: Bacteria > Pseudomonadota > Alphaproteobacteria > Rhodobacterales > Rhodobacteraceae > JANMOK01. The sequence goes on from JANOQZ010000019.1 coordinate 34,345, forward strand.
GCAACGTCCCGAAAACCGCCCCGCGCCCAAACCGCATCCCGAACGCGGTTCGCATCGGGTCAAAAGCTTCGGCGACCACGTGCCGGCGTTTTTGATGCAGGAACTGGTGTTTCCGAGTGTCGAGCCGGAAGTCACGGAAGCCGTCGCCGCGCCAACGCCAGAACCCGCCGCCAAACCGAAACGCGTTCGCGGGCCGCGCAAGGCAAAGTTGCCTGCTGAAACCACGGAATAAACCCCGCTTCCCCGGACCTGATCCGGGGCCTCCTTCGCAGTCCGTCGCTTTTTCGGCGACCCGGATCAAGTCCGGGGAAGCAGATTTCGTCGGCCGCGTCCTACTCCAACCTATTAATCATCACCGTCACCACCGGCTTTTTGCCGATCAGATCTTGCGCCCCCCGCGACGCCGCCCGCAAGACAAGCGCCTCAATCGCTTCATCCGAGGCCAACTGCTTGCCCTTGGCCTCCGACAAATCCGAATCGATAAACCGCTCCAATGCCCCGGCCAGGCCACCCTCAACCCCCGCCGCCTCCGGCAACCCCACGCATTCCACCCAAACCCCGTCCATCGGCTTGTCTTGCTCGTCCAGTATCACCGACACAATCACATGGCCGCGCATCGCCAGCCGCAGTCGCTCGCGCACCACGCCGTCCATCGCGCCAATCATCGCGCTACCGTCGAGATAAACCCGACCGGTATCCACATGCTCGGCCACTTTCGGCACGTCACCCGTCAAATCGACCATAGTGCCATTGGCCACGATGATCGAAACAATCCCGCTGGCCCGTGCCACTTCGGCATGCAGCTTCATATGCCGGTATTCGCCGTGCATCGGTACCAGAACCTGCGGCTTGATCAGGGCATGAAACGCCTGCAAATCGGGCCGGTTGGCGTGGCCCGACACATGGAACCGGTCATCGCCCTCGATCACATCCACACCCAGTTCGGCGAACTGGTTATGGACAAAGGCCACGCCTTTTTCATTGCCCGGAATGGTTTTGGAGGAGAACAGGAACAAATCCCCCGGCTTCATTTCCAAATGCATGAAGCGGTCACTGGCCAATTGGGCCGAAGCGGCCCGCCGCTCACCTTGCGAGCCAGACGCCAGCACCATCAACTTATCGCGCGGAATATCCGCTGAATCCTCTACATCAACAATCGGTGGGAAGTCCTTGAGAACGCCACTAGAAAACCCGGCCTTGATCATCACCTGCATCGCCCGACCGATCACCACGACGGATCGCCCGGCATCCACCCCGGCCTGTGCCAATGTCTTTAGCCGCGCGATGTTAGAGGCAAAAGTAGTGGCCACCACCATCCCCTTCTGCCCCTTCACCAGCTCCGCAATCGGCGCTTGGATCGAGGTTTCTGACCGCCCTTCATGCGTCGAAAACACGTTGGTTGAATCGCACATCAACGCCTTGACGCCAAATGCACCAATCTTGGCGAAAACCTCTTCGCTGAACGCATCGCCCACCACTGGTGTGTGATCGATCTTGAAATCCGCCGAATGCACAATCCGCCCCGCAGGCGTATCGATCACCAAAGCCGACGATTCGGGAATCGAATGCGAAATCGGCACGAAGCCTACATTGAACGGCCCCAAAGTCACAACTTGCGGCCAAGTGTCAACAACACGCACCAAGCTTTTGTCTTGTCCGGCTTTTTCCATTTTCAGCCGCGCAATTTCAGCCGTGAAAGCCCGCGCATAAATCGGCGCTTGCAGGCGCGGATAGAGCAACCCCAACGCGCCCACATGGTCCTCATGCGCATGGGTGATGAAAATACCTTCCAGCCGATCCGCCCGCTGCGAAATCCAACTAGGGTCCGCCATGATCAAATCAACGCCGGGGGATCGTTCCATATCCGGGAATGTCACCCCGACATCGACCAGAATCCACGCCTCTTTGCCCGGCTTGCCATAGCCATAGGCGTACATGTTCATGCCAATCTCGCC
>JANOQZ010000020.1:0-50274 GCA_031415055.1 Oceanomicrobium sp.
GGCAATCTGGCCGCGCTGGAACATCAGGTCATAGACGTAAATAGCCGGAAAGGTTGTGGAAATACCCGGACCACCTTTGGTCAGGGCAATGGCGAGGTCGAATGTCTTGATCGCGAATTGCAGCAGCACCACGATCACGGCGATGAATATGGGCGCAATCGTCGGCAGGATCACCCGGCGGTATGTGCGGAAGGTACTGGCACCGTCGATCTGCGCCGCTTTGATGATGTCTTGGTCGACCGAGCGCAGTCCGGCCAAAAATAGCGCCATGGCAAAACCAGATGACTGCCAAATACCAGTCAGAACAATGGCATAGATAGCGTAGTTGCGGTCAGTTGTCAGGGAAAAACGGAAACTTTCCCAGCCCAGTCCACGAATGAGAAACTCGATGCCGCCCGACGGGTTGTACAGCCAGCCCCAGACCGTGCCGGTGACGATGAAGGACACCGCCAGCGGATACATAAAAATGGTCCGCCAGGTTGATTCGCCGCGAATGCGCTGGTCGATCAGGATCGCCAGCATCAGGCCGACGAACATGCAGCCAACGACGTAGACGGCGCTGAACAGGAACAGGTTGGTATAAGCAATGTTCCAGCGCCGGTTCGACCACAGGGAAATATAGTTGCTGACGCCTTCGAAGCCATAGGTCGGCAGCAGCGAGGAATTCGACAGCGAAATGTAAAACGTCCAAATGGTGAAAACAAAGACATACATGAGACTGGCGGCCAGTGACGGGGCCAGCACAATGATTGGCAAATAGTCAGCCAGACGCTCGCGCCACGGGCGTTTCTGTTCGGTCACAATAAGAGTGGATTCGGCCATGATGCCCCAACATGAGTAACCCGGCACAACTTTTCAGCAGTGCCGGGTCAGGTCAATGATCAGTTTACATTTGCGCTTCTACAGCGTCGGCCATCGCATTGGCCGCATCTGTCGGCGACATATCCGAGTTCACGAATTCGGTGATGGTTTCCATCATCGCGCCGCGATACTTTTGCAAAACCGTCATGTTGTGGGCCATTGAGCGCACCAGGGTACCCGCTTCAACAGAAGCTTTCAAATCGGCTTGAGCGATTTGCTGGCACGAGTTGAACCCTTCCGACAGATCAACATCCAGACGGGCCGGGATCGAGCCTTTGGAAATGTTAAACACGGTCTGGAATTCCGGCGACAGGATGGTGCTGGCCAGCAAACGCTGTCCATCAATGTAGTCCTGATCTTTTTGCTGGAAGAACACCACCGAATCCGAGTTCAGGATGAAGCCCGGCTTGCCCCAGTCGGTGGGTGCCTGTGCACAAACGATATCTTCGCCAGGATTGAAGCCTGCGGCCTTCAGCACGCCGATTTCCCAGTCACCCATGATGAAGAACAGCGCATCGCCATTGGCCATCATGTTGGAAGCAGTGTCATAGTCACGGCCAGCAATTGCCGGGTCCATATATTTGGTGACCATCAGCTGCATTTGCTCAAAGGCTTTGACCATGCCTTCGGAGCGCAGGGCCTCGACGTCGCCTTCGACAAAGGCTTTGCGGAACAAGTCCGGGTCTTGACCATAGACGACGACTTCGAAGGTCGTCGCATCAGTCCAGTCGGCGGAAAGGTGGGCGAGGCAGATCTTACCTGCCGTAATGGCCAGTTCGCAAGCGGCGTTGAAATCGGCCCAAGTCTTTGGCAGCTCGGTCACGCCCGAGGCTTCCATCGCCGCCTTGTTGCCCCAGATCCAGTTGATCCGGTGGATATTCATCGGCGCAGCGATCCAGCTTCCGGTCGGCTTCATCACCGGCAGCAGTTCGGGTGCAACGACGGTATCCCAACCTTCGGCAGCCGCCAATTCGTCAAGGTTTGCGGTCATGCCGGTTTCGTTCCATTCGGCAATTTCCGGGCCTTTAAGCTGCACAGCAGCGGGGGCATTGCCGGCAACCACGTCGGCGCGCAGTTTGGCCAGAGTGTTGGCGGTGTGCCCAGCAATGGCGGTCTGCTCCCACGTGCCGCCAGCGGCAGTGAACATCTCACCCAGTTTGGCGATCGACGCGGCATCCGAGCCGGTAGCCCATTGATGCAGCATCAGCGTTTTTGGTTCGGCAAAGGCCGAGCCAGTCAACAATAAACCGGCCGCAAGACCGATTCCCAATGTCGTTTTGAAGTTCATTTAGTCCTCCCTGTGACACGCAACTGGCGCAGGACCCGGCGGTGTCGATTGTTGATTTTTTGCCCGGCAATATTTCTGCTGGCCGGGATAACCAAATCCTTCCATGAACCTTTCGCCCTGTCAACGTGTTGATACCAGGTAATGGGCATGATTTGCCTGCCGGGAAGTGAATCCGGCGCGGCCCGGGCGCACGTCAGCCCGCAAATTACGAACATCATTGCCAGAAAAAGAAATTCGGGGTTAATTGAGGGCAGGGCATGTTTGGATGCAGCGCGGGCTGTCAGCAAACAGTCACAGAGCCTCACTAAGACAGGCTTAAACATCAGGGAGTGAACTATGATCAATCGCAAGGCTAAAACATTTGCGCTCGGCATCGGCGCGCTGCTGGGATCGACGGCACTGGCATTTGCCGATGCGCATATGGCCGAACTCGAGGCCGCAGCAGTTGCCGAAGGGCAGTTGACGACGATTGCTCTGCCGCATGATTGGTGCGGTTATGGCGCGGTCATCGACGGCTTCAAGGCCAAATATCCGGGCATTACCGTCAACGAATTGAACCCCGACGCCGGTTCGGCCGACGAAGTTGAAGCGATCAAGGCCAATAAAGACAACACCGGCCCGCAAGCCCCCGACGTGATCGATGTCGGCCTATCGTTTGGTCCGTCGTCGAAAGCCGAAGGCCTGATCCAAGCGTACAAAGTTTCCACTTGGGATTCGATTCCCGACAGCGCCAAAGATGCCGACGGGTTTTGGTATGGCGATTATTACGGCGTGATGTCGCTGATTGTGAACAAGGATCTGGTGGCGAATACGCCAGCCGACTGGGCTGATCTGTTGAAGCCGGAATATGCGGGCCAAGTTGCACTGGCCGGTGACCCGCGCGCCTCGAACCAGGCGATCCTGGCAGTGCTGTCGGCGGGCCTCGCCAACGGCGGGGCTGCTGGTGCCGAATCTGGGGCGAAGGGCCTGGAATTCTTTGCTGCAATGAATGCGGCGGGAAACTTCGTTCCTGTCATCGGCAAAGCTGGAACCCTGGCGCAAGGCGCAACGCCGATTGTGGCGATGTGGGACTATAATGCGCTGGGTGCCAAGGATACGCTGGCAGGCAATCCGCCGGTTGAAATCGTGATCCCGACATCGGGAACTTTGGCAGGCGTTTATGTGCAGGCGATCAGTGCTTTTGCTCCGCATCCAAGTGCCGCCAAACTGTGGATGGAATATCTCTATTCCGACGAAGGTCAGCTGGGCTGGTTGGCTGGCTATTGCCACCCGATCCGCTTTAACGACATGGTGGCGCGTGGCGTGGTTCCGCAAGATTTGCTGGATAAATTGCCACCCGCAGCAGGCTATGAAGCCGCCTATTTCCCGACACTCGACGAAGTTGACGCCAACAAGGCGGCGGTCGTGGAAGGCTGGGATGCGGTTGTAGGTGCCAACGTCCAATAAGTGATTGAAAGCCCCGGCGGCACAACCTGCCGGGGCTTTTTGTTATGGAACCGCAACCCGCTCGTGCGCGTCGGAATCTGTCCTGGGCTTGGCTCGGGATAGTGCCGTTTGCAGTGTTTGCAGTGTTGTTCCTGATCCTGCCCACAATGAATATCGTTCTCGGTGCCTTCCGAACGCCCGAGGGCAGCTTTACGCTTGAAAACCTGTGGGGCTTGAACAAGCCGTCGATCCGCGCGGCTTATTGGATATCCATCAAAATCAGCATGGCATCGGCGCTGCTTGGCTGTCTGGTTGGCTTTGGCGTCGCCGCAGCCGTCACCCGCGGCGGTCTGCCAAAATGGATTCGCTCGCCTTTGCTGACGTTCTCTGGGGTAGCGTCGAATTTTGCCGGGGTGCCGCTCTCCTTTGCGTTCATCGCGACGCTCGGCCCGCTTGGCATCGTGACGGTGTTTCTGAAAACCCAGTTCGGTATCAACCTGCGCGAAATGGGTTTTAATCTGCTGTCCTTCTGGGGACTGACGCTGACCTATCTATTTTTCCAGATACCGCTGATGATCCTGATCATCACCCCTGCGCTGGACGGCTTGAAACGCGAATGGAAAGAGGCGGCGTCGATCCTTGGGGCAACCGGGTTTCAATATTGGCGCATGGTGGCACTGCCGATCTTGTTCCCGTCGTTTCTTGGCACGTTCGCCTTGTTGTTCGCCAATTCCTTTGGCGCGGTGGCAACTGCCATTGCCCTGACGGGTTCGTCGCTCAACATCGTGCCTATCCTGCTATTTGCGCAAATTCGCGGGGATGTGCTGGGCAATCCGCATCTGGGCTATGCACTGGCCTTTGGCATGATTGTCATCACTGGTATCGCCAATGTGATTTATATCTGGCTCCGCGCCCGGTCTGAACGGTGGCTCAAATGACCCGGCTGTGGTCGTGGGGCATGCTGGCGATTGGGCTGATCTATTTCATCTTGCCGCTGGTGGGTATGACGGAATTCTCACTGAAAATGCGGCGCGGCGAATATTCGTTTGACGCTTATGACAAGGTCTTTGCCGATCCGAAATTTCAGGAGACTTTCACCTACTCGGTGGGCATGGCGCTGTTCACCATCGCCTTCGGCATCCTGCTGGTAGTGCCAACCGCCTATTGGGTGCGGCTGAAACTGCCGGGCCTGCGACCTTACGTGGAATTCATTACCCTGCTGCCGCTGGTCATCCCCGCCATTGTCATCGTTTTTGGCTATATCCGGCTCTACAACACATCGTCGTGGCTGCCGTTGACCGGCACGGCGATGGGCACCAATCTGTTGTTGATGTTCGGCTACACCACTCTGGCGCTGCCCTATATGTATCGCGCGGTGGATACCGGACTGCGCACGATTGATGTCGCTACATTGACCGAAGCAGCGCAAAGCCTGGGCGCTGGTTGGTTTACTATTTTGGCGCGCGTGATCCTGCCCAATGTGCTAGTTGCGGTCCTATCAGGGGCGTTCCTGACCTTCGCCATCGTCATTGGCGAGTTTACCATGGCAGCCCTGCTCAACCGCCCGGCCTTTGGCCCCTACATGCAGCTTCTGGGGGCCAACAGGGCCTATGAACCGGCGGCACTGGCAGTGATCGCCTTCGCCCTGACATGGGGCTGTATGGGGCTTATTCAGCTTGTCACACGATTTTCCAAACACACAAGGGCGCAACGTTAATGGCATTCTTGGACATCTCGCATTTGGAAAAATCTTTCGGAGCCACCCGTGTGGTCAAGGATTTCAACCTGGGTATCGAGCAGGGCGAATTTGTGTCGCTGTTGGGTCCATCGGGCTGCGGAAAAACCACAGTTCTGCGCATGGTGGCAGGGTTTGAAACGCCCTCGACTGGGTCGATTTCCATTGAGGGCAAGGACATCGTTGGACAAAGGCCAAACCAGCGCAATATCGGCATGGTGTTTCAGGCATATGCGTTGTTCCCGAACCTAACGGTTGCGCAAAACGTGGGATTTGGTTTGAAGATCGCAGGCGTTGAAGCGGGCGAAGCGGCAGCTCGGGTCGGCGAAATGCTGTCGATGATCGGACTGACGGAATTGGGCAGCCGCTATCCGTTTCAATTATCCGGCGGCCAGCAGCAGCGCGTCGCGCTTGCCCGCGCTTTGGCGGTACGACCAAGGGTATTGTTGCTGGACGAGCCGCTCTCGGCGCTGGATGCCAAAATCCGGGTGTCGCTGCGCAACGAAATCCGCGAAATTCAGCAACGGTTGGGCATTACCACGATATTCGTCACCCACGATCAGGAAGAAGCCCTGTCGATGTCGGACCGCATCGTGGTGATGAATGGTGGCATTGCCGAGCAGGTCGGCACGCCGTTTGAAATTTACAATCGGCCAACCACTCGCTTCGTCGCCGGGTTTGTCGGCACATTGAACATGTTGCAAGGCGAAGTGACCGATGCAAAATCGGCGATCGTCAAATTGGAAGGTCAAAGCGTTCGCCTTCCGCGCCAAGTTCCAGCCGGCAAAGTCACGCTCGCTTTGCGCCCGGAAGTCGTGTCGTTGAAGGCCGGGCAGGGGCACGATGTCGCCTTGCCGGGCACCATTACCGACGTGCATTTTTTGGGCTCAGTCATTCGGGTGCGCATCAACACCGGGCAAAACGTGATTTCGCTCGATACATTCAACGACGCCGCCTCGCCGCCACCCGCGCCCGGTCAACAGGCGACGGTCAGTTTTGCGTCTGATGCGCTTTTGGTGTTGAATGACTAAGGCGTCAATTCGTTAACGACACAAAAAAACGGCCCTGGAACCCCCAAAAACCCTGCCAAAGGTGCCATGAATCGCCCTTTTTTGGCCCGGCATTTTTTGCAAAATTAACCTTTGCCCGCTGTTCAAACTTTGTGCTATTTCAATGCTTACGATTTGGTTAATTTTGAAATTATTATCATGTGATACCAATGACTTGCACGATCTGGCACGCGTGCCAGTCACACGGGTTGATAGCGCACAAAGGCAAATTCAGTGCTGTCGGGCGACCAATTCGGCACGTTGATCGACCCTTGGCCGCCAAACATGGGAAACAGCGTATGAATGCCCGACCCATCCGGATTCATCAGCCGCAGTTTCACGTGCTTGTCGCGCGGGTGGCCATCAACATCACCTTCATAAGATAAAAGAAGCACGTTTTTCCCATCGGGTGAAGGGTGCGGAAACCAATCGGCGTGGCCGTCATCGGTGATTTGTTCAACTTCGGTGCCATCGGGTTGAATGCGCCAGATTTGATTGCGGCCCGAGCGGCTGGAGTTGAAATAGATCCAAGCACCATCCGCCGAATAATCCGGCCCGTCGTTGTGACCTTCGCCGTTGGTCAGTCGCGTTTCCGCGCCACCCGTAAGCGGGATGGTGTAAATGTCAAACTTGCCCTCGCGTTGCCCGCAATAAGCCAAAGTTTTCCCATCCGGTGACCAACCGTGCCAATAGGAAGGGTTTGTAGGGGTGATTTGCTTGGGCTCACCGCCAGTGGAATCCAAAACATAAATGGTCGACTGCCCGGTCCTAGTGCCGTCACTGATCGCCAGTTTCGAACCATCAGGCGACAACCCGTGGTCGTTGTTGCATTTCACGGCAAAGCCGGTGTCGATTTGCACCGGGTCCGAACTGCCGCCCAAAGCCAAGGCAAACAGCAATCCATTGCCGTTGAAAACTATGCCGTTCCCATCGCGCCGCCAATTCGGCGCTTCGACCAAATCGTCGGTTTGGTGGATGATTCGCGTCGCTTTGGTTTTCAGGTTGTAAATTTCAATCGAACTTCGTTTCATTCGTCCGCTTCCCGTTTCTCTTTGATGTCAGCCATTCGCCGCACCAAAACGTTGCGCACATCGTGCAGGGCAAATAGCAAGTCTTCCGCATGTTGCGTGATAGCGACCCGACCAGCCCGCGATTGCAACCACTGGGCCGTTGAATTCAATTGCTCAATGGCCAACTGCATGTCGAAATTATCCCGCTCTTTCTGCGCTTTGCGGCGCTGTTCGATCCAGCGCTCGATCTCTTGCCGTTCTTCTTTCGTCGGACCGTCGCCATGCGGTTTGATTTCCGCCGTGCGCACACTGGCAATCGCGATTTGATCAAGTTCCAACCTGCGACCCGGCGTTTCAGCCTGCACACGAAACACCGCCGCACCCGGCTCGCGAATGCGGAAATACAGTTTGGGCGGTTTCGCGGCTAGGTTCATCTTAAGCTCGCGCAAAATTTCTGAATTCGCGTGCACGCGTCCGTTAGCACAGATTCCGATGCCGCATAGCTTACACGAAAATTTGGGCTCAATCCAAACGCAGCGCCGTGGACGACCGCGACTCCGCTTTCACGCAGCAGCTCGGCACAGAAATCTTCGTCATTGCTGATTTTCATTCCAGCTTTGCTGATCTTGCCAATGCAGTCTGAAATATCTGGGAATACGTAGAAAGCACCATCGGGGATCGGGCAATTGATGCCGACCGCAGCATTCAACATTTCAACGACCAAATCGCGTCGCATTTGAAATTGCTTGCACGACATGGCGATATAGTCTTGCAGACCATCCAGCGCTTCAACCGCCGCATATTGCGAGATCGAACACGGGTTGGTTGTGGTCTGACTTTGCACTTTTCGCATCGCGTCAATCAAAAACTTTGGCCCCCCGGCATAGCCGATCCGCCAGCCGGTCATTGCATAGGCTTTGGAAACGCCATTCACCGTCAAGGTTCGATCATAAAGCGCCGGTTCGATTTGGGCGGGCGTGCAGAATTCGAACGGCGGAAAAGTGATATGCTCATACATATCGTCAGTCATTATCCAGACTTGCGGATGGCGCAACAACACGTCGGTCAGGTCTTTCAATTCCTCACGCGAATAACCGGCACCGCTTGGATTCGAAGGCGAATTAAATATGAACCATTTCGTTGCCGGGGTTATTGCCTGTTCCAATTGTTGGGGCGAAATCTTGAAATTTTGCGTCAAACTGGTTGGAATGATGACGGGCTGCCCACTGCACATCAGAACCATATCCGGATAACTGACCCAATATGGCGCGGGGATGATCACCTCGTCGCCGGGATTGAGCGAAGCCGCCAAAGCATTGAACAAAACCTGTTTGCCACCGGTAGAAACGGACACCTGCTCTGGCAGATATTTCAGGCTGTTTTCTCGCAAAAACTTGTCGCATATCGCGCGTTTGAGTTCAGGAATTCCGTCGGGAGCCGTGTACTTGGTTTTTCCAGCGTGAATGGCGGCAATAGCGGCGGCTTTGATATTGTCGGGCGTGTCAAAATCCGGCTCACCAGCGCTAAGGCCGATCACGTCGCGGCCAGAAGCGGCCATTTCCCGCGCCAGAGTGGTGATGGCAATGGTCGGCGACGGCTTTATACGGGCCATTGCAAGAGACAGAAAACTCATATCGGCTCCGATTTGCCTGCGCAGCGCCTGTGTTCTACGGTGTGCCATGGCACCTATCAAGCAACCTTCAATTATTTCTGTCTCCGAAAGGCGGCTGCGTTTGCGGCGGCTCAAGACTCGCTGTTCGCGTCGAGGAACCCTTGAGGCGGATTTGCTGTTGGGTGGGTTTTTTTCTGGTGCCGAAAACGATTTGAGCGACGCGGAAATTGCAGCATTCGAGTCCGTTCTGGATGAGAGCGATATCGAGATTTATCGCTGGATTGCCGGGCAAACTCCCGCGCCCAAAGCGTATTTGGCGCTGATCCATCGCATCCAAAGCGAATATTCTTTCAAAATTTAGGCTTTTTCTTGCCGAAGCTTAACTAATTGTTTGAAACTTTAGCCAAAATTGGCGCTGACCTATCGGTGGAGTCGGCAAATGCCTATGCAAGAAAACGCTCGCAAACTCGTCGTGGAACCCATCGCCGATTCGGCTTTGCCGCCGTATCTGGAATTGCTGTCATTGGTGGAGCGGTTGCATCGGCTATTGCTGGATGTGGTCAAAGACGAATTCGAACGGCTAGGATTGTTGGACATCAATTCCGTTCAAGCGCTTCTGTTGTTCAACGTCGGAACCCACGAAGTCACGGCGGGTGAACTGAAGTCGCGCGGGTATTATCAGGGGTCCAATGTTTCCTATAACTTGAAAAAATTGGTCGAATTTGGCTATATGAACCATCAACGCTGCGACATTGATCGCCGCGCGGTGCGTGTGCGGTTAACGGAAAAAGGCCGGAACATCCAAAATATCGTTGGTCAACTTTTCGAACGGCATGCCTTGTCAATGGCCAACAAGAAATTGACGGGCGACTTTCGACTAGCGGACATCAATTCGGTTTTGCGCCGCATGGAACGCTACTGGACAGATGAGATTCGCTACATTTATTAAGGAAAAACCAATCAAGATGTGCAGCGGCCCATAGCAGGTGCAACAGGTGCAAACCCGCGAAACATTCGGATGTTTCGGATCGGGAGTGAAAATGTGACGAATATGGCTCTAACTATTTGTTTTTCAAACCTATGCACATTGCGGCTGAATCGTGCCATTATTTTAAGCCATGAGATTTTTGGGTTGCGATTCGCGTTTGTGTAATGAAAAAGCAGGTCAGGCGAAAACAGGGATTGATTGATCTCAATGGACCGGCGTCCTAAGAACGGAACTTTGCAGAGTTACGACTCCTTTGAGGTTCGACTTGGCGATGAACTGCGCGGTGAACGTGCCACCTTGGGCAAGTCGCTGCTTGATGTTCAGCGCGACCTTAGAATCAAGGCCTCCTACATCGCCGCAATCGAAAATTGCGACACTTCGGTTTTCCAAAACAAGGGTTTCGTCGCGGGCTATGTAAGGTCTTACGCCCGGTATTTGAACCTTGATGCCGAGGTTGTATTTGAACGTTTCTGCCGCGAATCAGGCTTTGGCGGTGTTAACGCCGGTATGCATCCGACTGCAAAAAAGAATGCGAATTCCGCTGGCAAAATAAAAAAATCAAAACAGGTGCTCGAAAATACCCTCATTCATCCGGCCCTGCGCAACCGTTCGATCAAAGTCAGCCCTTTCGCCGGACTGTCATTGTCTGGCCTTGGCTCGATTGCGACGTTGCTTTTGCTGATTTGCGGGCTAAGTTTCGGCGCTTGGTCGGTGTTGCAAGATATTCAACGTGTGCAACTTGTTCCGGTCGACCAAACGCCCGGTGCCAGTGCAACCATGACAACACCAGACCAGCCCGCCTTAGATGTCGCCCAGCAGTCAAACGACGCGCTGCAACAAAGCGAGACGTCCGATTTGCTGTTCGCCCGCGTTTATCGGCCGCAAGAATTGGATGTGCCAGTATTGGACCACCGCGACGGGCCGATTGCCGGGATTGACCCAGATTCAAACGGCATTTTTAGCGGCATGCAAGTTTCAGAATCAACCGAAATTGCTTCACTGGTTGAACAGGCCATGTCCGAACAATCGCAGCCGCTCGATCCGCAATTGGTAGCCATTTCAAGCGTGCCGGTCGTTTCGGTCTTCGCCACCAGCCCGGCTTGGATTCGGGTGTATCTGGCCGATGGCTCGCGGGTGTTCGAAAAAATACTCGAAACCGGCGAGGCTTACGTTTTGCCCGCCGACATTCCTGCCGCACTGCTGCGCGCCGGAAATTCGGGTGCGGTCTATCTTAGCGTCGATAACGTTGCGTTTGGCCCCATCGGCGCCGGCACGTCGATTGCCAAAGAGATTTCGCTAGAAACGGCAGCGATCCAAACCAACTGGCCAATTGCAGCGGAACAAACTGAGTTTGGCCTTCAAGCAGTAGCTGCGGCGGTGTCGTTGGCGCAGAATATAGCACCGCCAGCAAATGGCGAATTGATACCTGTCGCTATCGTCGCTGATACTCAGCCCGATACAAACAGGGTGCCCAATGCCCAATAAAGCGGCACGCTGTGATATGCCGCAGGTGACAAGCTGGTAGTTCGGCATTATTTCGTGCGACGACCTTTATTTTCGGCGGCGAACAAATGTCGATGAATCCAATCAGACCCTGGCGCAACATCGCCCGACGAAAAAGTCGGCAAATCAACGTTGGCCGGGTCTTGGTCGGTGGCGACGCGCCAATCTCCGTCCAGACCATGACCAACACAATCACGTCGGACGTTAAAGCGACTGTCGAGCAAATCCGCCAATGTGCCGAAGCCGGAGCCGACATTGTACGCGTGTCTTGCCCTGACGAAGCTTCGACAGCAGCGCTGGCCAGCATCGTCAAAGCCAGCCCGGTGCCCATCGTCGCCGACATCCACTTCCACTACAAACGGGCCATCGAAGCCGCAAAGGCAGGGGCTGCCTGTTTGCGGATCAATCCGGGCAATATCGGTTCTGCGGCCCGCGTCCGGGAAGTTATCTCTGCCGCCCGCGACCACGGCTGTTCGATGCGAATCGGAGTCAACGCGGGGTCGCTTGAACGCCATCTGCTGGAGAAATACGGTGAACCTTGCCCCGATGCGATGGTTGAAAGCGGGCTTGAGCACATGCGATTGCTGCAAGACAATGACTTTTTCAACTTCAAGATTTCTGTGAAAGCCTCCGACATATTCATGGCCGCAGCTGCTTACCAGTTGTTGGCCGATGCCACCGATGCGCCAATCCATCTGGGCATAACCGAAGCAGGTGGCCTGACGTCGGGCACAGTCAAATCCTCGATCGGCATGGGAAACCTGCTTTGGATGGGGATTGGCGATACGATTCGCGTGTCGCTTTCCGCCGATCCCGTGGAAGAAGTCAAAGTTGGCTTTGAAATGCTCAAATCGCTTGGTTTGCGCCATCGCGGTGTGACCATAATTTCCTGCCCCTCCTGCGCTCGACAGGGTTTTGACGTGATCAAGACCGTTGCCGCCTTGGAGCAAAGGCTGGCGCATGTGCAGACACCGCTGTCTTTGTCGATCATTGGCTGTGTGGTGAATGGCCCCGGCGAAGCATTGATGACCGATATTGGCTTTACGGGTGGCGGGGCGGGTGCAGGTATGGTTTACCTTGCCGGCAAGCAGGACCACAAACTCGACAATTCCAAAATGATCGATCACATCGTAGAACTGGTTGAAAGCAAGGCCCGCGACTTAGAGGCCGAACAGGAGGCAGCCCAAAGGGCCGCGCAGTAAATCCATGAAAACGGTAGCGTCACTTCTTATCTTGCTGATCATCGGCGGTGTCGGTCTTACGGTGTATAAAATTCGCACCGCCACGCACGACGCGGCGGTCTGGCACGTCGACCCGTTGACGGCCGAAGCCGCGTTGACGCCGAACCATTTTCGTCTGGCACCCGATGCTTTGACTGAGCAAGAAGTCGATATGGAATCACCAGTCCTGACCGGTGACATCAAAGAAATTGCCCAAGCCTTTGATGCCTTTGCCTTAACGCAAAAGGAAACGATCAAAATCGCCGGTTCGGTTGATGAGCTGTCCATGACTTATGTTCAGCGAACGCCGCGACTTAAAATACCCGACTATATTTCGGTGAAATTCATTCCCTTGGAAACGCCCGAAAAGGTTGCCGTGGCAATTTTTTCGCGCTCGCGTTATGGCAACGGCGATATGGGTGTCAACGAAGCCCGGGTAAAAGTTTGGATCAAATCGCTCGATGCCTTCATCGAGTGAATGGCTGCGCTGAGCCGATCCAAGCCAAAATCTAGGAAAGTTCGATGATTGCCGCCGAGCAGCTCGACAAAATTATCCAGCGCCACGCCTTCCTTGAAGCCAAGCTTGCAACAAAACTGGCCACCGAAGAACTGGTCCGGTTGAGCCGCGAATATTCCGAACTGGGGCAAGTTGTCAGTCAGGTCGAGACCTATCAGAAGTTGTTGCGCGACATCGAAACAACGCGCGATTTGTTGAACGACGACGACTATACGACTTTGGCACAAGTTGAATTGCAACGATTGGAACAAGAATTGCCAATCGTTGAAGCCACCCTGCAGCGAGCGTTTCTGCCGAAGGATGAAAACGATTCCAAACCGGTGATTTTGGAAATACGTGCTGGAACTGGCGGTGAAGAGGCAGCGCTTTTCGTGGCGGATTTGTTTCGGATGTATACGCGTTTTGCCGAAACACGCGGCTGGGCGCTGCAAAAAATCGACGAATCGCCGACCGAGCTTGGCGGTTACCGCGAAGTTATTGCCGCCATTCGCGGCAAGGATGTTTTTGGCCATTTGAAATTTGAATCCGGCGTGCACCGGGTGCAGCGGGTGCCCGATACCGAGGCGAGCGGGCGGATTCACACGTCAGCAGCCACCGTGGCGGTACTGCCGGAAGCCGAAGAAGTGGACATCACCATCCCCGCGAGCGACATTCGGATTGATACGATGCGGGCTTCTGGTGCCGGCGGGCAGCACGTCAACACCACCGACAGCGCGGTGCGCATTACTCATTTGCCGACCGGGATTGTGGTAACCAGTTCGGAAAAATCGCAGCATCAAAACCGCGCCCAAGCCATGCAGGTGCTGCGAACCCGGCTGTTTGATATGCACCAGCAAAAAGCCGATGCCGCTCGTGCTGCCGATAGAAAGGGTCAAGTCGGCTCTGGTGATCGATCCGAGCGCATCCGCACCTATAATTTTCCGCAAGGCCGGGTTACCGATCACCGGATCAATCTGACGCTGTATCGACTGGACGCGGTGATACAGGGCGATATTGGCGAAATTATCGATGGTCTGCGGGCAGCAAGCGAAGCAGATCGTTTGGCGGCGTTGCAGCCTTGAACATTGCCGAGATACTGGAGGTCAGCACGAGAAGACTGCGCGGGGCGGGGATCGTTTCGGCAAAATCCGACGCGCGGCGCATCTTGAATTTTGTGCTGGGTGCCGAAAATCATGACCCATTGGCCCGCCTTGGCGATGACCAGGTTGCGACTTTTGACAAACTTATCGACCAACGCCAAGCGTTCCGGCCCGTTTCGCAGATAGTCGGATATCGCGATTTCTGGAAGCACCGCTTCAAAATCACCGCCGATGTTCTTGACCCACGGCCTGATTCCGAAACACTGGTCGAAATTGCGTTGGTGGGGCTTCAGCCCATGACTTTGCTCGACCTTGGCACCGGCAGCGGCATCTTGGCGATTTGCCTGTTGGCGGAATGGCCAACGGCCATCGGCATTGCGACGGATCTTAGCCAAGCCGCACTGGCCATCGCCAACGAAAATGCTCGTGGCGTGGGCGTTGCAGATCGCCTTAGGTTTCAATGCTCGGATTGGTTTGCAGGTATCGGGGAAACATTTGACCTGATCGTTTCCAATCCGCCGTATATCGCCGAATCCGAAATGAACGAGCTTTCTGCCGATGTTCGACTTTGGGAACCACTATCGGCCCTAAGCCCCGGCGGTGATGGTCTGAACGCCTATCGCATCATTGCGGCTGGCCTTTCGCATCACCTCAATCCCGGTGGCCGTGCCCTGTTTGAAATCGGGCATCGACAAGCCGACGCAGTTTGCCAGATTTTGCGCGACCTGGATTTGGGCATCGTGCGGCTGCATCGTGATATCAATGGTCTGCCGCGCGTTGTCGAATTGGACACAAGTCTTGTGTAAATCTGCCGCAAATGCCGTAATTCACCAGCGCGTTTCCAATTCGCTCTTGTCATTTGGGCGTAGATCGTCATAACATTCAACCACTGTGGGGAGAGCCGAATTATTCGCACTCCCTTGGCAACAGTCGCCAACCAATCATCGGGACCTGACGCCACAAAGGGCGTCAGATACCTTAGGCGCCAGACCCGAACCGCCCGAAAAATGGCAGAAAACCGGATATAATGAGACCTCAAAACAAATCGCGTTCCAGAAACAAGAACAACGGCAACAATAACAACAATAACAACAACAACAATAATCGCCGCCATATGGGCAATATCGTCAATCGGGTGTTTGATTCGGCGGGACCAGAGGGCAAAGTGCGCGGCACGCCACAACAAATCATCGAGAAATATCAAAGCCTTGCCCGCGACGCCCAGCTTTCAAATGATCGGGTGGCGGCGGAAAATTTTTCGCAGCATTCCGAACATTATTCGCGCATGTTGGGCGAGGCGCTTAGCCAACAGGCCGAAATGCGTCAATCCAACGAGGGGCAGGGCAACGACCGCCAATCGAGCGGCGATGCAGATGAATCGGCGGAAGCCAATGGTTCCCCGTATCCGCAGCAACAGCCTTATGTCGCGCCACACAGCAGCAATGACTCCTATGAAAGTCAGCCGCAGCCCAGTTTTGAAACCGAACAGCCGCAACCGGCGATGGCAGCGTTTGTAGGCTCCGACGAAGCTGACACCAGCGGATTGGTGACAACGCCGGAAAACCCGCAACCTTCACGCGGTCGGTCACGCAGCGGGGCAAATCGACAAAAGCAACCGGTTCAGTCTGCGCCGGTGGAACCGTCCAACCCCGAGAGCGTGTCCAACGAATAATCGTTCGCTTCGGACAACAATTCGGCCAATCGACAAAAGCGTTCAAGATCTATCTGTTCCGCCCGGTCGGTCGGCTTGATGCCGCTTGCTATCAGCATTGATTCAATGTTCGGGCTGATGCTTCGCAAGCTGGAACGCAACATTTTGCGCCTTTGCCCAAAAGCTTGGCGCACGACATTTTCAAGAATATGCGCATCAGCCGCAAAGCGCGGACTTTCCAACCGTTCAAAATGCACAACCGCCGAGGTAACTTTTGGGGCAGGGGTAAAGGCCTCCGGCGGTATTTCAAACATGATACGGGCGTTGCAACGCCAATTCACTAGCAGGGCGAGGCGTCCATAGGCTTTGGACCCCGGCTTTGCCACGATCCGCTGTGCCACTTCGCGCTGAAACATTAGCGTCATGCTTTGCCAAAACGGCGGCCATATCGGTGGGCTCAGCCATTTTACCAACAGTTCGGTGCCAATATTATAGGGTAGATTGGCGACGATCCTGACCGGCGCGTTCAGAAACTCACCCACATCCGCCGTCAAGGCATCACCCGCCACAACGTGCAATCTGCCGGGGTAATGTGCTGCGACTTGTTGCAAGGCGGGCAAGCAACGCTCGTCGCGCTCCAGTGCGACGACGTTTCGCGCACCCTCCGCCAACAAAGCCCGCGTTAGGCCACCGGGTCCGGGGCCAATTTCCAAAACATCGCAGTGTTTCAGCGCACCTGCAGCGCGGGCGATCTTGCCGGTCAGATTCAAGTCGAGCAAGAAATTCTGCCCCAGCGACTTTTTGGCATCCAACCCATGTTCGGCAATGACCTGTCTTAAGGGGGGCAGTCCGTCGAAAGCCAAGGTCATGTTTGCGCTTGCACCATGTCCCAGGCCGTCTGAATCGCGGCGATAAGGCTTGATGGGTCGGCTTTACCCTGACCGGCGATGTCAAATGCGGTGCCGTGATCTGGCGACGTGCGGATGAACGGCAAGCCCAGCGTAACGTTCACGCCATTGGCGAAATCCAAGGTCTTCAAAGGCAGCAGTGCTTGGTCGTGATACATGCAGATTGCGGCATCATATTTGGCCCGCGCTGACGGGTGAAACATCGTATCGGCAGGCAAAGGGCCAAGCAAATTTAGGCCTTGCGCCCGTAATTTCTGCACCACCGGAATGATGGTTGCAATCTCCTCGCGCCCGATAGTTCCACCTTCGCCCGCGTGTGGGTTGAGGCCAGAGATGGCTAACCTCGGCGAAGTTAACCCAAAATACCGGCACAAGGCGTCGTGCGTTGTCAGTATTGTTTCCTCAAGCAATGCTCCAGTCAAAGCCGTAGGCACGTCGGCAAGCGGTATATGAATTGTGGCAGGCACGACGCGCAACAGCGGCGAGGCCAGCATCATCACCGGTCGCGCCGTGGAGCCTGAAATATGCGCCAGAAACTCGGTATGTCCGGGAAACGCGAAATTCGCGCCTTCCTTCAAAACCAACTTGTTGATCGGATTTGTAACCAGAGCCGAACATCTGCCCTGCTGGACAAGTCGCACTGCAGTTTCGATCATCGAAATCACCGAGGCGGCATTGGTGTTGTTCGCCACCCCCGGTGTTGGTTCGCCGTGCAGCGGATGATGCAGGAACGGCAAGGCTGAGGCATTTTCTACCTCAGCATCCGAAGCGATCTCTTGCGTTGCAATGCCACAACGCACGGCAAAAGCCGGAAAAAACCGCCGATCCGCCAACAAAACGAACGGGATCTTTTTGTCCAAAGCCTGCCAAGCCTTAATGGCAATTTCCGGGCCAATTCCAGCAGGGTCGCCAAGGGTAACGACCAAGGGCCGAGTTTTCATTGCCGGTGTATAACCGCGTTGCGACGCAGTTCCGCCAACAATCCATCGCCTAATGCCGCAATGCGTTTGGAAAACAATAGACCGCGCATTTGGTTGCGCAGGTCTTCGTCGGTTGCAGGCGTCCTTTCGCACAGGAACAAGATCGCAGCACCCGATTCAATCGGCATCACGTCCGCCTCGCCGGTGTCGAGCCGCGCTATGCGCAAGGCAACGTCCTGCCCAAGTGCGGGCAAAGCAATCGGCCCGACAATCGACTCCGGCTGACCATGCGATGCTACAAAGCGGCGCATGTCGGCACAGGTGTTCAAATTGGCAGCTTCCACTGCAAGAGCGGCAACGTCTCCCGCGATCGACGTTTCGCCATAAGTCACCGTAACATCTGCCCGCACTTCGGCGTTTTCCTCACGCTGGCCAATCAGTTTTAACAAAACCACGCCCTGCGGGAACGGTATCGGACCGGTAACTTCGCCCGGTGCCAGCGCCAAGACCTGTGCGCTAATCAACGGTGGCAGCCGGTCGGACGGCATCCAATCCAAAGCGCCGCCCTGTGTTGCCGATTTGGAGCGGCTTAATTCCTGCGCTGCGGCGGCAAAATCTTGCCCGCTGTTCAATCGTGCCGATAACTCCGCCGCGAAAGCGAAGGTTTCCTGCTGTCTGCGCTCGGAGAATGGCAAAACTATTTCCGCCAAACGCAAACTTTCCCGCCCAACCGTCGCAGCGAGATTGAGCGCTTCGGTCAGTTCGCGATCACTAGGTAGCGCCTGACTGCGAAACCGGCCCTGCACAATTTGCCGCCAAACCAGTCCGGCCCGGATCAAATCTGACATGGCCTGTGCGCTAACACCAAAATCGGCGTTGCGAGCCAACAAGGTCTCTGCCGAAAGGTTGCGCTGTGCCGCAAATTCGGCAATTCCGGCCTGTACCGATTCATCGCTGACAACAATTCCCAGCCGGTCGGCAAACTGGCTTTTCAGCAAATCATCGGTTAGCTGGTCAATCGCGTCGCGATCCAGATTATCAGCAGGCGCCCCCAGTGCCTGCAAAAGCGCGATGCGCTGATCGATGTCATAGCGGGTGATTGTCGCTTCATTGACCGACAAGACCGCAGAAAACGTCCCGTTCGCCTGCGCGAATAACGGGGCAAATGCGCAAAATAATGCGGCCGTTCCTATCGAAATTGCTCCCAACCATCGTCTCATGTCGCCGTCATCATCCTTTTAAGTTCCACAAGCAGCCGCTGGCCATTCGTCGTCCGCCTGTCCGCCAAATCCCGCCAGATTGATCGACAGTCCAAAGCTGGTCGCAGGCGGGACGTTAGCCGAAGTTGTAAAGCTGCGCGAGACGGAAAGATCAACCCGAATGCATTCGTTGCCAAATGTCAGCGTGCCGTCCGATTTGATCGGCGTGGCTTCGGCCAAATTATATCGTGCATCGCCGGAGATTTCCCAGTTTGGCCGAAATCGCCATTTGCCGCCAAACACGAATTCGTCGCGCGGCTTGGGTGCCCCGGCGTTGGCGTCGGCATCAAGATGCAAATACGATGCTTCCAGCGAATACTTTTCGTAATCCAACCAAATTTGCGACTCGGCCCGTTTGAAGTTCAGCGCGGTGTCAAACAACACCCGATTTATCATGCGAAAATTTGGCGGCAATTCCAAGGTCACAGCGGCCAGAACGTCAGAATAATGCGTGCCAAGCCCAGAACCCGCCGAAAAATTTGCGTCGTTGTTGAGACTGATCACCTGGCCCAAAGTAAGCCCGACGTTCCAGCCGTCATTGTCATATCGATTGTACGTTAAACCAAGATTGGCCCTTAGGCCGCTTTCAACCCGGTCTTTGCCGGGAAAACGGTTGATGGCAAACAGGTTGGTTTCATCAAACTCAACTTGTTGGCTATCTTCATTGGGGAATTGATCGTTGCCTTGCACGTCGGCGGTATACACAATCTGTGCAATCGGTTCCAAAACATGCAGCGCGCCGCCGTCAAGTTTTGCCAAAGGCCAGCGCATTGTGAGGCCCACTGACGGTGCGAACTGGCCAAGGATTCCCGGTTTGGCAAAAGCCGTATCGTGGAGAACTCGGTATAGGTTCACATCGGCTTGGGCGAAACTTTCCAA
This sequence comes from Oceanomicrobium sp., assembly GCA_031415055.1. Taxonomy (GTDB): domain Bacteria; phylum Pseudomonadota; class Alphaproteobacteria; order Rhodobacterales; family Rhodobacteraceae; genus JANMOK01. Next base: position 19,905 of record JANOQZ010000020.1, read on the forward strand.
CAAAATGCCCGATGGAAATATCCAGTTCCGCCGCCAATCGGCATCAAATCCCAAGCGATACACGTCACGACCATCAAGGCGCGTTAATCCAACCGCATTCATGCCAATATTCAAACTTCCGCTGACAAATCCCGGCGCGATATGTCGGCGATATTCGAACTCTGGCAGTACCAAAGGAATGGTTTGATTGTCCTCGTCATCGCGCAGGCTTTGAAATGCAACCGAATTCAATTCAAAATAATCTGTATGGCTGTAACGCGAAATCCCCAAAGTGCTGATCAGCCGGTCAGATTCGGAATAATTGAATTGCCGCATGAACGAATCGTCGCTGGTCGCAATAAGGTCGAACTGCGCCGTCGCGCCGTTTCGCAAACCAAACTGGCCCTTGGCGACGGCAAATCCGCGCAGGCCATCGGTCAAAAGACCGTCGCTAAACGCGACCACGCCGTTCAGATAGATCGAACCACTGCCCATAAAGGCGCGATATTCGCCCTCCAAAATCGCGGCTCCGGTATTGGTCACAAACGGTGTGATCGTGGCGTCGGAATGATCGTTAATGGCAATGTAATAGGGCAGTTTCACGCCGGTACCGAACAACTCTGCCGACAAAAACTTTGGTACCAAAAGCCCGGTCGCCCGCCGCACACTTGGATCGGGCGTACGCAAATTTGGCAGATACAAAACCGGTAGCCCAAAAACCTCCAGCCTTGCATCGTGAAAATTCAAGGTCTTTTCAACGTTGTCGTGGATGACCCGGCTGGAGCGAATTTGCCAGATCGGCACCGGGCGGTCAAAACAGACCTGGCACGATGACCCGACAGTTTTGTACATCGTCGTGAAACGTCCATGGTCGCGGATAATTTCCGATGCGGCGAACTGAAAGCGGCTCTCCAGCAATATCCGCGCACCTTGCAAAATTCCGTCGCTGAGGTCGGCCGAAAGTTCGGCCATGTCGGCAAATATTCGTGTCCCGTCACCTTGGGTCAGAATTATCGGTCCCTGAGCAGTAACTTTGTCATGCGCCGCGTCATAGGTGATCGACGCAGCAGTAAGGCGCATGTCACCGAAGATGACCTGGACATTTCCCGTCGCAACCAAAAGCTTTTCGTCTTGCAGATATTCGATTTGGTCTGCCAGAAGAATTGTGTCTTGCGGGGCGGCGCATGCTGCAGTGACGAAGCCAAACAGCACCACCACGACCGATACCAGTCGCGCGAACTTCGCCCAAAGTTTCACACCAATCACGCCCATTACCCGTCTTCAAAATGCAAAAGCAGGGTGAACGCCAGCATGATCGCGGCAATCGGCGGCGCCCAAGCAGCTACGCCAATCGGCACTTGCTTTGCCGCGCCAAACGAAGCGGCAACATCCAGCACGAAATAGAAAGCAAACCCTGCCAAAATTGCCCCCAATATCATGCTCGCGATATTGCCAAATCGAGTCGGTCGCATCGAAAACGCGCAGCCAATCAAGACCATTGCGACATAGACCACGGGCTTGGCAAGTTCGGTCTGCAAAAACATTCGATGCCGAACGCCGGAGAAGCCGGAATCTTCCATTCTTTGGATAAAGCCACGCAAATCCCAGAAAGGTATTGTCTCTGGCCTTGCGAATGAATTGAGCAATTGATCGCTGGAAAGATTGGTTTCCACCCGCAGTTCGGGGAATTTTTCGGGCAGCGGCGTCGGATTGTCCGAGATGATCCAACGACGCGCGTCTTGCAAAAGCCATTCACCAATCAGCAATTTTGCGACCGGCGCTTCGAGACGGCTTTCGATCTTTCCATTCGTATCAAACAAAAACATCCGCACGCCAAAAAGCGCGGTGCCGTCGGGCGCACTTCGGTCGGCCTCCACCACCATTTGTCCATTTGATCCGGCCTGACGAAGCCAAATGTCCTTACCGCTCAATGACACCCTGGCCCCAATTGGATTACCCAAGGCCTCCAAAATATGGGCCTCGCGCTGACGAGTCGCCGCGACGATAGGGTTCATGACCGAAAACGCCAATATGCCCAAGACAGCCGTCAAAATAATTGGGGCCATCACAAGTTTCAAACCAGAAACCCCCGCCGCGCGAGCGACCACAAGTTCGCTTGAACGTGCCAAGGAGATATAGGTCCAAAGGCTGGCAATCAGGATCACCAAAGGAAATGTCTGGGAAAGCGACGCCGGCGCCCGCACCATAGACAGCCCCAAGATTTCACCAATACTGGCGTTGCCCTTGAAGCGTTGAATCAGGTCAACCGAATCAAACAGCAAGACGATGCCCAACAGAATGAGCTGCACTTTGATCAAGTTCATGCCAAATTTGCGGATCAGATACAGATAAAGCGTCATGTCTGCCCCGACAGCTTGCGCAGCAATTGCCGGGAAGACCCGGCGCGAAGCAGCAAAAAAGCAGCGACCAACGCCGCGACAATGGCCGGCAGATAACTGACTAAGGCAAAATCCGGATTGGCGCGCACAAAACTTTTGGCCAATACCGTCCCCAATTGAATTACTGCGGCACCAAAAACGGCTACGGCCAAACGCAACGCAATTCCACCACGGCGGAATGGGCCGGACAATATACTGGCCAATGCCAGCGATGGAAACGCCAAGGTCAAAAGCGGTATCGCCAATTGGTCATGGGCCTGAGCCTCAAAATCGCCCCGGGCATAGTGCGCCGTGCCAAGCATTTCCACCGTAGGGTTCAAAAGGGCCGGCAGAAAATATTCAGCCGGTGATCGGGTGCGCTGGCCGCGTACGGCGATCAATTCGCTCAAATCATAGACAAACTGACTGAACTTGATCGAGGTCAGCGTGTCGTTGGTTTTGTCCAAGGTCTGGGCAATGCCATCAAACATAACCATGCGGGTAGAAGAATTATCGTGCAACAACAACGCTTTTTGCGCCGAATAAGTTACCGTTTGTTTCGCGTCACGCTGGTCGTTGAGAAATATCTCCGCCATTTCGCCTTGGCGGCTGGTATCACCGACATAAAGGGTAATCCCCTCGCTTGGGTGCACAAACTCGCCCTCACCAACGAAGGAATTGGTGATTTCGCCACGAATATCGAACATCCGTTGTGCTAGTCGGGCTGAACTTACGGGATTGAGATAGAGCGTCACCAGAAGCATCAACAATGCAACAAAGGCACCAAAGATAACAAACGGCACCAGCAGCCGGAAATAAGATCGTCCAGCCGCCAAGATCACCGTCAATTCCGATTCCGCATACAGGCGATTTACCGCGTAAAGCGTCGCACCAAATGCTGCGAGAGGTAACACCATCGACAGAACTCTTGGCAGGATCAATGTCGAAAATTCCAAAAAAACCAATGCCGATTGGTTGTCGGCGATGACCCGATCAATCAGGCCAAGCGCTTGTGTCAGCCAAATGACACCCGCAAACACCAAGGCGAAAAAACCAAATGGCCCCAAAAGGCTGGTTAAGATGTAGCCGTCCAGTTTTTGCAAAATATTGATCCAGACTCAGCAAATTTGTGCCGTCGGCAACTGGTCAAGTTCAACCAAAAAAGCTACCTGTTGCCAACCGCTATCGCACCCAAAAGGACTTTATTTTGACCCAACCCCTGCCAATCAGTTTTTCTGCTACCGAAGTTTTTCGGATCGAAAGTTGCACGGGCAAGATCGCGCTGTTCATGGAGGAAAACGTCAATTCGGACGAAATTACCACGCGTATCGATGCACGAATGGGCGGAGCGCTGACCCGTCTCGCGCAAAGTGTCCAGTTCAAGGAAAGCAAAGTCGGCGAATGTCAGGTTCTGGCATTTCCCGGCGGTCTGTTGGTGGATTCTGTGATTGTTGCCAAACTGCCCGCCGATGCGGATGCCATGGCTTGCCGCAAAGCGGGTGCAGCTTTGGCGAGTTACAAAAACAAAGCTGACTTTTCCGTTCTGGCTACCAACCAAACCAATGCGCATGAAATTGCCTTTGGTCTGGCCCTGCGTGCATATGATTTCGACACCCACAAGACGAAAAAATCTGACCCTTGTGGAACGGTTACTTTTTTCGTCGAAGACGCGTCGGCAACAGCAAAAATTTCAAAATCCCATGCGGCTTTGACCGAGGGCGTGTTTTTCACTCGCGATTTAGTCAACGAACCGGCAAATATTCTGACGACTGACGATTTCGCCGCTCGATTGGCCGCAATGCAAGAATTGGGGCTAGAAGTCGAAATTCTGGAAGAAGCCGAACTGGCCAAACTTGGCATGGGGGCGTTGTTGGGCGTCGGGCAGGGGTCGCCAAGCCCGTCCAAAGTTGTGGTCATGCGTTGGCAAAACGGCGGCAAGGAAGCTCCGCTCGCTCTGATCGGCAAAGGTGTGGTGTTTGACACCGGTGGTATCTCGATCAAACCCGCCGCCGGAATGGAAGAAATGACCATGGATATGGGCGGCGCTGCCGTCGTGGCCGGCGTCATGCGGACACTGGCCTTGCGTAAAGCGAAAGCCAATGTTGTCGGCATGGTTGGCATTGTGGAAAACATGCCCGATGGTTTGGCGCAACGCCCCGGCGACGTGGTCAAATCGATGAAAGGCGACACAATTGAAGTCATCAACACCGACGCCGAAGGGCGTTTGGTCCTGGCCGATGTCATGTGGTATGCGCAGGAACGCTTCGAACCCTGCGGCATGATCGATTTGGCGACGCTGACCGGCGCGATAATCATCGGTCTGGGCCACGAAATGGCCGGGGTATTCTCCAACAACGACGATTTGTGCGACAAGTTCCTCGCGTCGGCCATAGCTGAGGGTGAGGGGGCTTGGCGCATGCCGGTCGATCCAGCCTATGACAAAGCCCTCAAATCGCGCGTCGCTGACGTGATGAACGTCGGCGGCAGGCCCGGTGGCGCAATCACCGCTGCCATGTTCCTGCAGCGCTTTGTCAAACCCGAAATGCCGTGGATCCACCTCGACATCGCCGGGGTGGCGCTGGTGAATTCCGATACCGATTTCGCGCCCAAAGGCGCCACCGGCTGGGGCGTGCGCAGCCTTGACCATTTGATCCGCGAGCATTTTGAGGATTGACCGAGGTTCTGTTCTATCACCTGACCGAACGCCCGCTCGAGCAGGTGTTGCCCGAGATTCTGGAAAAATCGCTGCAACGTGGCTGGAAAGTTGCCATCAAAGGCACCGCACGGGCGCGGCTGGACATGCTGGACGCGCAATTATGGACCTATCGGGAAGACAGTTTTCTGCCGCACGGGAAAGAAACCGAACCAAACGCCGAACGCCAACCAATTTTGCTGACAACCGACGAATTTTCCAACGCGCCTCAGGTTCTGATCCTGGTCGACGGGGGGCGGCAATCGCCCGAAACCATTGCCAAATTCGAACGTGTTTGCATCCTGTTTGACGGCAACGATCCCGACCGCTTGGCCGAGGCACGGACAGATTGGAAAACCATTTCTACGTTGGGCCACAAGGCGATTTATTGGGCACAAGACGGCGGCAAGTGGGTCAAAAAAGCGGAGGCCGGTTAAGGCGTCAGTGTCATCCGGTCGCCCTCAATCGAAATGCCGCTGAACCGGTTCAAATACGACATTCCCAACAGCGAGCGATCCAATTGACCGCCATTCACCGAAACCCGCACATCGCGCAGCTCCAAATCCGGAGCATTCAACGAATCCAATCGCGCCTCAGCCGTGCTGACAGTGCCATTCGCGGTACTCGCCTGACCGACAAAATCCAGCCGCGAAACGTCAATTCCAATCGCCGTAGCATCACTCTGGTTCAACACAATGTCGGTAGCGCCGGTATCAACGACAAATTCCACGTCGTGGCCATTGGCTTGCAAGACCAAATAGAAATGCCCGTCCTCCTGCCTTTGGACGGAAAACCCGGCTTCCGCCAATTGCGGCGTCGATGTAAACATGCCGCCACCAATGACATCACGGAACGAATAGGCGGCAATCGCTGCCATGAAGATCAGCGCCCAAACCGCCACCATTTGCAGTGTTTGGCTTAACCGATTGCGAAAGTCCGAAAACAAATAGGTTCCGATGAACGCGGCCAAAACCACCAAGTAGATCAGCCTTGCGGTGTCATCGGACCAGTTCATTCAAAACCCGCAAAACCAAGGTCGCCAAGCCCGTCAATGATGAACTGCACCGCCATCGCCGCCAGCAGGATACCCAGCAGGCGATGGATAACTGCCGTTCCAGTCTGGCCCAATATGCGTTCGATTACCCCGCCTGCCAAGAACAGTACATATGCTGCGGCGACCACGGCAAGTACCACGCCATGCACCACCAGAATGCCCGTCCAATTGCCCGATTGCTGGCCGGTCAACAACACCATCGAGGTCAAAGCAGCCGGCCCGGCAATCAATGGTGTTGCCAACGGAAATACCGAAGGATCTGGGCTGTCTGCCACGTTTGGCTCGCGCCACTGGTTGCGGCGTTCGAACAGCATTTGGGCGGCGATCATGAACAAAAGCAACCCGCCGGAAATGCGAAACGCCGGCATGCCAATGCCGATAATCGAAAGCACACTTTCACCAGCGACACCAAACAACGTCAGCAGGATCATGGCGATAAAGCAGGCGCGCAGCGCTATCCGCCGCCGCTCTGCCTGCGTGCGGCCGGTAGTAAGTGCCACAAACAATGGGGCCAGCGCTATAGGCTCGATGACCACGAACATGGTAACAAAGGCCGCGATGGCAACGTCGATCATCCCGCCAGCCTATCCAATTTACCCTGCGCCTCGGCCCAAAGCGATTCCGCCCGATCCAAACCAGATGCGATTTCGGCGCGCTTGCTCTGCCATTTGGCAATCTCGACCGGCCCCTTGTCATAGAGTTTCGGGTCGGCCAAGCGCTCATCAATCTGGCTTCGCATGACTTCCAGTTTCTGCACCCGGTCTTCGCAACGAGCAAGTTCGGCTTTCAAAGCCACCAGATCAACCTTTTTGACGGTCGCTTTAGCACTGTGCTGCTTTTCGCTGCCACGTTCCGACAATAGGAACCGCCGATAAGCTTCCATATCGCCATCAAACGGTTTCACTTCACCGTCGTTCACCAGCCACAATTGATCGGCAACCAATTCGACCAAATGCGGGTCGTGACTGACCAGAATGACCGCACCGGTGTAATCGGTCAGCGCCTGCACCAAGGCTTCGCGGCTTTCGATATCCAAATGGTTGGTCGGCTCGTCGAGGATGATCAGATGCGGCGCGTCAAGCGTCGCTATCAGCAAAGACAGCCGGGCTTTTTGCCCGCCCGAAAGCTTGCCGACAACGCTGGTATGCGTCTCAGGCGGCAAGCCGCCGGAACCCAAGCGCGCCCGCAGTTTCGGCGGCAATTCCTTGGGCCGCAGGCGTTGAATATGCTGCAACGGCGTTTCGTCCACATCCAGCTCATCGACCTGATGCTGGGCGAAATAGCCAATCCGTAGTTTGTTTGACGCATGCTTGCGCCCTGACATTGGTTTAAGACGGTCGGCTAACAGTTTGGAAAAAGTCGATTTTCCCTGACCATTTGCACCCAATAAAGCAATGCGGTCGTCTTGGTCGATGCGGATGTCGAGCCCGTGCAACACCACTTTACCGCCATAACCGATGCTGACTTCATCCAGCCGAATGATCGGTGGCGACAATTCCTCGGGTGATGGGAAGTTGAAGCCGATCACGCCGGTTTCGATCACATCGTCAATCAGTGTCATCCGTGACAAAGCCTTCAATCGGCTTTGCGCCTGCTTGGCCTTTGATGCTTTGGCGCGAAAGCGATCAACATAGGCCTGCATATGGGCTCGGGCATCGTCTTGCTTGCGTTTCGCCGAGATTTGCTGGTCCAGCTTCATGCGACGGGTTCTTACAAACTCGTCGTAAGGCCCTGAATAATAGGTCAGTTTCTTCTGATCGAGATGCAAGATTCCCTGAACGGACCGGTTCAACAAATCGCGGTCATGGCTGACAATAATGACAGTATGGGGATACTTCATCAGATAGGATTCAAGCCAAATCGCGCCCTCAAGGTCCAAATAGTTGGTCGGTTCGTCCAGCAGCAACACGTCGGGTTGAGCAAACAGCACGGCTGCCAGCGCCACGCGCATCCGCCAACCGCCAGAAAAATCGGCGCAAGGGCGCGACTGCGCCTCGGTATTGAAGCCCAGCCCGAGCAAAATCGACGACGCCCGCGCTTCCGCCGAATGTGCCTCGATGTCAGCCAACCGCATGTGTATTTCACCAATCCGGTGCGGGTCGGTTGCGATTTCAGCTTCAATCATCAACTCGGCCCGCTCTGTATCAGCCGCCAGGACCGTGTCGATCAGTGACTCAGGGCCGGAAGGAACTTCCTGCGCTACACCGCCAATGCGAGCGCCTTTGGGCAGGTCAATCGACCCTTCATCCAGCGCCAACTCGCCACGGATCAGCTTGAAAAGTGTGGTTTTTCCGGTGCCATTGCGCCCGACCAGGCCAACTTTATGACCCGCAGGAATCACGGCAGTAGCCCCTTCCAACAAAGGGCGGCCTTCCATTCGGAAGGTTATATTTCTAATGGTCAACATTTACGGGTGAATGGCCCGATGTGCGGCCTGTTGTCAATTGCTGCGTTTAGGGCTTGGCCGGGTTAATCGTCGCATGTTATGCGCCGGGCAACCAATGTCACAGGGAAAAATCATGGCCGTTCAACGCACATTCTCGATCATCAAACCCGATGCCACCAAACGCAACCTGACCGGCGCGATCAACGCCAAGTTTGAGGCCGCTGGCCTGCGGATCGTCGCGCAAAAGCGGATTCATCTGACCAAACTGCAGGCTGGCAAGTTTTATGAAGTGCATGCAAGTCGTGGATTTTATGACGAATTATGCACGTTTATGGCGTCCGAGCCGATTGTCGTGCAAGTTTTGGAAGGCGAAAACGCCGTTTTGAAAAACCGCGAAGTCATGGGCGCGACCAACCCGGCGGATGCCGCACCGGGTACGATTCGCAAGGAATTCGCCTTGTCCATTGGCGAAAATTCGGTGCATGGTTCGGATGCGGTTGAGACGGCGACCGTGGAAATCGCGTACTTTTTCTCAGGTCTCGAATTGGTCGGTTAAGTAATGGGTCCAAAGGACTCATCCTACAATTTTTTGCCAACACCGAATTGGTTCAATTCGGCTTCCAGCCCGGAAATACCTCTGTCGGCTTTGCTGACAGAGGCCACCAATTCGTCAAACCGCAGGCGCATCGCCTTCTTTTCCTCGCCCTGCAAATCCGACCAAAGCCGCCCTTGCAGGCCCATCACCAGCGCATAAAATCCGATGAAATGCGGGCGGGTGCCGTGGATCAGCAACTGGCGATAGGCAGCGTCGGCTCCCATTTTCTCGACAGCTTCGGCGCTGTCCATGCCGGCATTGGCGAACATCTTCTCGGAGGCGGGTCCAAGGTTGCGAATGGCCGAGACCGGGCGCTTCATTAGACCATATCCAACCGCGTTAAGTCGCCAAATGCGAAGCGATGCAGCACCGCTGGGTAGAGTCGATGCTCAAGCGGCACCAGTCGCTGCGCCAAAGATTGAGCGGTGTCGTCGGGATATATTGGCATCGAAATCTGGCCAAGAATCGGCCCGGCGTCCAGATCGGGCGTGACCAAATGCACGCTTGCGCCGTGTTGTCTGTCACCTGCCTCGAGGGCACGTTGATGCGTGTGCAGACCGGGGTATCTTGGCAGCAAAGACGGGTGGATGTTAAGAATTTGTCCCGGCCATTTGTCAACAAATTCGCCCGAAAGAATGCGCATGAAACCGGCAAGGCAGATAATGTCGGGTTTGGCCAAAACGAGTTGGCGCTGAAGTTCCGCCTCGAACGCAATCCTGTCCTTGCCAAACGTTTGGTGATCGGCAATCCCGGTTGCAACACCGTGTGCCAACGCTTTGTCCAAGCCACCCGCGTTAGGCACGTTAGAAATCACCAATACCGGTTGCGCAGGATGATCGTTTTGCATCGACTTCAGCAAAGCCAACATGTTCGAACCGCCACCGGAAATCAGTATGGCGACGCGCTTTTTCAAGCAAGAACGCCGGCATAAGCGACGCCTTCGCCTTGGATAACTTGGCCCAAGACAAAAACGGTTTCGCCTGAATTGGTCAGAGATTCGGCGATTTCCGCAGCTTTTTCGGCATCCGCGACAACAATCATGCCAATTCCGCAATTGAACGTGCCCAGCGCCTCTCTCTGATCCAACCCGGCCTGTTCAAACAGCCACGTGAAAACCGGCGGCAACGCCCATGCGCTCAAATCGATCTCTGCACCAAGCCCTTTCGGCAAAATTCGCGGCAAATTGCCAGTGATGCCGCCACCAGTGATGTGGGCCAAACCCTTGATACCCCCCAAAGCCAGCGCTTCCAGCACCGGAAGCACATAAATCCGCGTCGGTTCCATCAATGCCGGCCCAAGCGTGCCAGCGCCAAACGGGCAGGGGGCATCCCAACTTAGACCGCTGATTTCCACCACTTTTCGCACCAGCGAATAACCGTTGGAATGCACGCCACTGGACGCCAGCCCCAGCAAAACGTCGCCAACCTGCACATCGCGCGGCAATGCTGTTCCGCGCTCCATCGCGCCAACCGCGAAACCCGCAAGGTCAAAATCGCCGCCGTGATACATGCCGGGCATTTCGGCGGTTTCACCGCCAATTAGGGCGCAACTGGCCATACGACAACCTTCAGCGATTCCTTTGATAACTTGTTCCGCGTGATCAACGTCCAGCTTGCCCGTCGCGAAATAGTCTAAGAAAAACAACGGCATCGCCCCCTGACATACTAAATCATTCACACACATCGCCACCAAATCAATACCGACAGTTTCAACCAACCCCGTATCAATCGCAATTTTCAGCTTGGTGCCAACACCATCCGTGGCCGCCACCAGAACCGGGTCAACAAACCCCGCCGCTTTCACATCAAACAAAGCACCAAATCCGCCCAAACCCTCCATCACGCCGGGGCGATTGGTCGAGGCCGCCAAAGGCTTGATCCGTTCAACCAATGCATCACCCGCATCAATATCGACGCCCGCATCGGCATAGGTCAGGCTGTTCTTGACGTCGGACATCGGCGCTTCCCTGCGATTTCCGCGCCTCTCTAGCTTATGGACCGGACAAAGGGAACATGCTTGACGGCGCTTTGCCCGCCGCGCTATCTGCGCCTTGGCGGGCCTGTAGCTCAATGGTTAGAGCAGAGCGCTCATAACGCTTTGGTTGGGGGTTCAAGTCCCTCCGGGCCTACCAGACTACCTCGGCAACCTCAACGTCGCCTTCAGCCCACCCAAACTTTCCGACACGTCCAACGCCAATGTGCCGCCGTGGCTACGCGCCACGTCCAAGGCAATGGCCAGACCCAAACCAACACCGCCGCCGTCGTTCTGGTTGCGCGACTCATCCAGTTGCGTGAAGGGCTTCAAAGCCTCTTGCCTCTGATGTTCGGCGATACCTGGGCCGTTGTCTTCAACGATGAATTCCAATTGACTGGGCGTGACGCGCACAAGAATCTGCACCCGACTGCCATAGCGTTGCGCATTACTGACAAGGTTTTGCAGGGCGCGCTGTGTCGCCCCGATCCGCAGTTTTGTCAGCAGATTGCCCGATGTTTCATCAAGAAGTTGCACGCTGACAGGAACGCCGTCGCGGGCGGAATTGGCCACATCCTGCGCTAATTCCAACGGATTTATCAGGACGGGTTCCTCCATCGAATCGCCTTTGGCAAAGGCAAGGAATTCGTCCAGCATGCGCTCCATCTCGGTAATATCGTTCAAGAGATGTTGTTTCTCCTCATCCTCCTCCAGCATGGACAGCGACAGTTTTAGCCGGGTAAGGGGGGTGCGCAGATCGTGGCTGACGCCGGAAAGCATTTGGGTGCGTTGTTCGATTTGCCGCTCCAGCCGGGCCCGCATGGCCAGAAACGCGGTTCCGGCACGGCGAATTTCGACTGCACCACGGGGCTTGTAGGCGATGGAGCGGCCTTTGCCGAATTCCTCGGCGGCACCGGCCAAATCGCGGATGGGCCGCACTTGGTTGCGCAAGAACAGAATCGAAATCGTGGTCAGAAGCAGCGAGGCGAACACCATCAGCACCAGCAACTGATGCGGGTTGGAGGCGGCAACGCGACTGCGCGGAATGGCGGCGAAAACAATGCCCTTGTCGGTTTTGACCTGCACCAAGGCGCTGCTTGGGTCACGAGTCAGATCGACGCCCACGTCTTGCACAATCATCTCATCCAGCGTGCGGATCAGGGCAGCGCCCGACAAATCAAAAATAGTCGACTGGTTGGGGGCCACGACGTGGCTTTCGCTATCAAGTTCCAACGCCAAACCCAAGGGACGCGAGATGAAATCGAGCAAAGCGCGGGCTTCGGGAACGGACGGCGACAAATCCACCGCGGCAATGGCATAGTTCAAATCGCGGGCGACGGCGCGAACCATTTGTTCGGTCACGCCTTCGTAGTGGCGTTGGATAAAGACAAAGCCGACGATCAATTGCAGCAGGATAACCGGCAGCAACAGAATCAGCAGGGCACGCGCGAACAAGCTGCGGGGCGAAAGGCGGTTGAACCAGCGCGTGATCATGGCGGCAAAGCCATAACTACGACCAAAGATAAGGGCAAGCGAATGCTCGATTCCCGCTTTACCCCCCAAACCCGCTTTGCTATACGGCCAGCGTTGCCACAGTAGGCAGCATATTCCGGCGTAGCTCAGCGGTAGAGCAGTTGACTGTTAATCAATTGGTCGTAGGTTCGATCCCTACCGCCGGAGCCATTCACGAAATGATGCAATGCGACAGTTTTGATACACCTTCAGGTTGTGCGTCAAAATTGTGCCTTTTTGCTGTGCAAGAAGCCGGAAATGGCAATAGTAACGATCACTTAGGTAGAAAATTCGCACTTTCATGGCATTGATTACTACCACTCAAGCTCTGGCCGATTTTTGCCAAATGGCCGCTTTGCAGCCCTATGTGACCGTAGATACGGAATTTCTGCGGGAACGGACGTTTTTCTCGCAACTGTGCCTGCTGCAAATGGCAGTGCCGGGCAAAGGTGATGAGGGGGCGGTTCTGGTAGATCCCTTAGCCGCCGGGTTGGATTTGGCGCCGGTCTACGAGCTGTTTAAGAACCCGAACGTGGTCAAGGTTTTCCACGCCGCGCGGCAGGATTTGGAGATATTTTTTACCGAAGGCGGCGTCATTCCGGCGCCGTTTTTTGATACGCAAGTCGCAGCGATGGTCTGTGGCTTTGGCGATCAGGTTGGTTATGAGACTTTGGTGCGGCAGATCACCCGCGCCAGTATCGACAAATCGTCACGCTTTACCGATTGGAGCCAGCGGCCGCTCAACGACAAACAGATGGAATATGCGTTGGCGGATGTCACATGGCTGCGCGATGTGTATGAGCATTTGGCAGCGAAACTAGCCAAGGCGGGCCGCAATTCCTGGCTGGATGAAGAATTGGCGGTTCTGACCGACCCGGAGACCTATATTTCGCGCCCCGAAGAGGCGTGGGAGCGGGTGAAGACCCGCACGACAACGCCGAAATTTCTGGTGCAAGTGAAGGAATTGGCCCGGTTCCGCGAGGAAATGGCGCAGCGCAAGAACATTCCTCGCGCACGTATCATGAAAGACGATGCATTGTTGGAGCTGGCTTCGCTGAAACCAAAGTCGCTGGAAGACTTGGCAAAGTCGCGCTTGTTGCGCGACGGTCGACGCGGCGAAATCGCCGAGGGGATATTGGCTGCGGTGCAAAAAGCATTGCAGACCAAACCCGCCGACATGCCGCACGTGGCCGAGGCACGACCGCGCAGACAAGGCACCGAAGGGCTGGCCGATCTGCTGCGGGTCTTGCTGAAGGCCAAGTCCGAACTGGCTGGCGTGGCGCAGAAACTTATTGCCTCATCCTCGGACCTGGACGAGATCGCCGACCTCGACAACCCCAACGTCCCCGCCATGCACGGTTGGCGGCGCGAAGTGTTCGGCGACGATGCCGAACGGCTGAAACACGGCAAAATTGCCCTGTCCGCCGATGGTGACGGCGTAAAGATTATCGAACTTTAGTAAGCGCGCTGGGTGGATTTGGCGGCACATACAAACAAGGTGGTTGTTGCTTTCGCCTTACATTCCCGTCAACGTAGTCACCACGCCCAGCAAGAAACGCCGACCGGGGATTCGGTCGTACCTTTGCAAATGTCGAGTTCGACCGCCTCGAGAGTCGAGGGTGTGCATCCGCCGTCGTTCTGAACTTCGACAAGAGTCACTCTTCGACAAATCTTTGCGTACTGTTCCGGGTCGGTCAACTCATTGGCGAGCGCAGCCTTCACCTCGTCACTACTGCGGAAATTGTGGTCGTCGACTGCGGACTTGGCCGCAAGACCCGCGAGGACTACGACCAACCATCCCTGCCAAGGCAATTCCATCGGCTCCCCCATTGCGGAGCGGCGTTCCAGATATTCGCTAAATTCCTTTTCTTCGGCCAGGCGGGCGCGTTCGGCCATCAGAAATGCATCGATACCTCCCGGAAATGTAGGAATGCTGATCCGCCGCTGGGTTCCGTCCGCCTCTGCCCTGAATGCAATCAGCCGGTACTCGCGTCCGTCTTCCGCCTCCTCCTCCTCCTCCAACAGTCGCTCGATGCGGTTAAGTTCGGTGTAGTTGTTCGCACCACCACCTACAAAGACATCAATCACGAAGTCGTCCTGCCGCAGACCGGCCAGCTCGGCCGCGCCGCCAGGCGTGACAGCGGTCACGCGGAAGCCCCACTGAAATCGCCCCTGAATGCGAGCACGCTCGCGGTCAGCCTCGACCCCTAGGGGCGAGGCGAGTGCGCCTGTCGCTAGAATCACCGATATGGCCAAGCTCGCAATGATGGATCGCGCCAACATTGATTTGATACTCCGTCGCTGATACCATCATTGCGAGAAGGCGCTACTCTGTCAAACATTTAACAAGGTGATTTTTGATGCCGCACCCACGAACACTCCTTCTGGTGGCGCTAATGGTATTGGCCGGTCCGGCAAACGCTCAGCCTATGGCTTCGCAGATTTTCGACTTACTTGTTTCCGCTCGCAAGACAGGCGTCCAACAGAGCAACGAATTTTTGGCTGGCCACAAACGTGATGAGTTTACTGTCACGGCCGGGGTGGCACGCACGATCATGACCAGCATTGAGGACGACCCCCCAGTGTTCGATCGGCTCATCGAGTGGAAGGCGCCCGAAGACTTGATCTGCGAGTTGATCGAGACAATCTGGTTATGTAACTATCTTCTTCCCTATCGCGAGGTTTTCGGCCACGGTTCGGATCGAGATCAGAACATTGCAATGCTGGAGACCGAGCCATTTGGAGTACTGCCACGGAATGTTTTCCTGCATGGCATCGGCCAGGACTACGAAGTGGCCAAAGAGTTTGCGGTGCAACGCGCCGACGGAACATACCTTGTGTCGAACGAGGAGATTGGCTGTCAGGAGGTGATCAAGTTTGACCTCAACGACGCTGAAAAGCAGGGTGGGCATCTCGTTTATGCCTTGGACTGTCACGGGACAGGGGGAATCGAAACTGTTTATGCCGACTGCGTGCGTCGCCAGTGGTATTCAACCGCAGATGCGCCGGACCCATATCTTGACCCGATACCGATTTCCCGCCCCGAAGACCGCACAGGGCCGATAGCGGCCGGTCGGGAATTTAGCATAAGAGAAGCACCAGCCGGGATATTCTTCTGCAAAGAATGGATGGCAGCACGGAATCCTTGATTGACAACACATCTTGCCACGAAGTCCGCCGCAGAGGGCATACTTTCCGGCCTAAGCGTCACACGGGACGTATGGCATGCGTATGATGGTTCGGTCGTTTAAGCACCACAGCGTAGTCACTTGTAACGGCACATTGATCTAGTTGCGCAATGTCACCGAAATTGAATTTTTCGCCGCCCGAATGGTCACCGAACCCAGTGCAGCCGCTTCGGCGTGGGTGAAATAGCCGACCGCAACGATCGCGCGGCTAGCTTGGGATCCGCCGTCGTTGTCAGGCTGCACCACGCGAAACTCAAGGTGGGAAAAGCCGCCGTCCGAGCCATAAATCGCCCGCAAATCGGCTTGGTAAGCACCTTGCGCAACCGCCAATCCCGTCGCATGCACGATAACCCCGTCAGGCGTGCGATCGGCTCGCGCGTTCAGCAATTGCGGCACCAAAGAAGTGCCATCGTCAACGACCTGTTCTTCCGCCGCTACCGCCGGGCGTGATCCACCGCCAAACCAATTCAGCGGGTTCAAGGCACGCCACGAACAGCCCGCAAGCACAACCAAGCACAAGGCGACAGCAACAATCGATTTCATTGGCAGAGAACCCCCGTTCGACACAGCCAAGCGATAGACTGGCGTTTGAAAAAAAGAAAGAGCGATGACTTGATCAGGCCGCACCCGTCTGGACCTTGACCCGCGCAGACCTTACATGCCACCCAGCAGGAGAATTTCGTGGCCAGCGCCGATTTTGAAACAATAGCCGACGATTTCGCCTTCCTTGACGATTGGGAAGACCGTTACCGCTATATCATCGAACTCGGCCGAAAAATGCCGCCGTTTGCCGAGGCGTTGAAAACAGCCAATTTCAAGGTCGACGGTTGCGCCAGCCAAGTTTGGATCGTTCCAAATGTCAAAGACGCCGGCAAATCGGCGGTCTTCGGCTTTTCAGGCGAAAGCGATGCCTTGATCGTGCGCGGTTTGATTGCGGTTTTGCACGCGCTTTACAACAATGTGTCGGTGCAAGACGTGGCAAACATTGACGCCGTGGCCGAACTGGGCAGATTGGGGCTTGACCAGCATCTGTCTTCGCAACGATCTAACGGGCTCAGGTCGATGGTTGTCCGCATCCGGTCCATCGCCGCCGCCTTGGCCAATGAGGGACATTGAATGAGCGATTTATTGAGCAAATTATTGGCGCAGCGCGAATGGCTGCTGGCAGATGGTGCTACCGGCACCAACCTTTTCGCCATGGGTCTGGAAGCGGGCGAGGCGCCCGAACTGTGGAACGAGACCGCGCCGGAAAAAATCCGGGCCTTGTACGATGGCTCGATCAACGCCGGTTCCGATATTTTCCTGACCAATTCGTTTGGCGGCACCCGCGCCAGGTTAAAACTGCACGACGCACAGGATCGCGCCTATGATCTCAACCGCATCGCCGCCGAAATCGCCCGCGAAGCGGCGGATGCGTCGGGTCGTCAGGTGGTTGTGGCGGGTTCGGTTGGCCCGACCGGCGAAATCATGCAGCCGGTGGGCAGCCTGAGCATCGAAGATGCGGCCGAAATGTTTGAAGAACAGGCCGCCGGCCTGCTGGCGGGCGGCGTCGATGTTCTGTGGCTGGAAACCATTTCGGCACCCGAAGAATATCAGGCAGCGGCCTTGGCCTTTGGCCGGTTGAATGCGCCGTGGTGCGGCACGATGAGCTTTGACACCGCCGGGCGCACGATGATGGGCATTACTTCGACCGCGATGATCGACATGGTCGCCGCCCTGCCGCATCAGCCCTTGGCGATAGGGGCCAATTGCGGGGTAGGGGCGTCCGATTTGATCCGAACCGTCATGGGATTTGCCTCAAAATCCCCGGCTTTGCCACTGATTGCCAAGGGCAACGCCGGCATCCCGAAATATGTGCAAGGCCACATCCATTACGACGGCACCCCCGATTTGATGGCACAATACGCGATAATCGCCCGCAATGCCGGGGCCAAGATTATCGGCGGCTGCTGCGGCACCATGCCGGAACATTTGATGAAAATGCGTGCAGCTTTGGAAAGCACGCCAAAAGGTCCGGCATTGCCCCTGGAAGCGGTCGAAACCGCCTTGGGCAGTTTTTCCTCGGCCTCCGACGGCACGGGTGAGAACAAAGGCCCAACCCGCGAACGCAATCGCCGTCGCGGTTAAGTCGCCCATTGACTTGCATTTGTCGTTGCGGGCGAAGATAAGCCTGCAACTTCTGGCAAGTGTCAAAGGTGGCCTCCTGCGCCAAGTTTTGGGAAACAAAGGGAATTTCCATGTCGGAACCTGATGACATCATCCTGAGCGAGCTTTCCGACGACGAACTCGTGCCGCAGATGCACGACGATTTGTATGACGGGTTGAAAGAGGAAATCGAGGAATCGGTTCATATCCTGCTCGACCGTGGTTGGACGCCTTATGACGTTTTGACAAAAGCCCTGGTTGAAGGCATGCGCATCGTCGGCATTGATTTCCGCGACGGCATTCTGTTCGTGCCCGAGGTTTTGCTGGCCGCTGGTGCAATGAAGGGCGGCATGGCGATTTTGAAGCCATTGTTGATCGAAACCGGTGCGCCGCGTCTGGGCAAAATGGTGATCGGCACCGTCAAGGGCGACATCCACGACATCGGCAAGAACCTTGTCTCGATGATGATGGAAGGCGCCGGGTTTGAGGTGATCGATCTTGGCATCAACAATTCGGTCGACAAATATCTGGAGGCGGTTGACCGCGAACAGCCCGATATTCTGGGCATGTCGGCTTTGTTGACCACGACGATGCCCTATATGAAAGTGGTGATCGACACCATGATCGAGCGCGGCATGCGCGACGATTACACGGTTCTGGTCGGCGGTGCGCCGTTGAACGAGGAATTCGCCAAGGCGATTGGGGCGGATGCCTATTGCCGCGATGCGGCGGTGGCGGTGGAAACCGCCAAATCCTATATGGATCGCAAACACAATAGGGCGAATGGGTGAAATTCTAGACGATCAGGCTTTGACGGATGAGGGGCTGGTTGCCAGCGGCAAGGGTCGGGTTCTGCTGTTGGCCTGTGGTGCTTTGGCGCGGGAAATTCTGGCGCTGAAAGACATGAACAATTGGGCGCATATGGACTTGCGCTGTTTGCCCGCCAAATTGCACATGAACCCCGAAAAAATCACCCCCGCCGTCGTGGCTGCGATTGAAGCCGAACGCGACAATTACGAACAGATTTATGTGGTCTACGCCGATTGTGGCACCGCCGGCGAATTGGCGAAACGTTGTGCGGAATTGGGCGTCGAAATGGTTCCCGGACCGCATTGCTACAGCTTTTTTGACGGCAACGAGGTGTTCGAAGCGCGGGGCGATGCCGAAATGCGGGCGTTTTATCTGACCGATTTTCTGGTCCGCCAGTTCGAGTCGTTCTTCTGGAAACCCATGGGCCTCGATCGCCACCCCGAACTGCGCGACATGCTGTTTGGCAACTACGAGAAGCTGATCTATCTGGCGCAAACGCGGGACTTGGCTTTGGAAGCGAAGGCGCGGGACTGTGCCGAAAGGCTGGCCCTGGAGTATGAATACCGGTTTACCGGCTATGGTGATTTGGCGGTAGAGATGGGGCGGTTGGGGTGAACGATGATGGGCGCTCTCGCGCCCATCGGATTAGCTATCGTCAATACCAAGTTCGCAACGCCGTAGCCATTGGAACGCAGGTTGTCAGAAATGTTCGGCGAATACGCGTATTATTCGTGGGCGGCGACCATTTCCACGCACTTCTTCGCTGACACATTCAAATCGGCTAATGATCGCATCGCCGGTCTGGGATTTGGCCCAACGGACCAACTCGCCTGATCTTCCCGGCAGAGTCTCACCAGCAGATAGATCATAGTCCTGCGACGTTTCACAGGTGCCGCCCCAAAACGTGTATGGCATAGTAATAACTTTCGTTAGATCGGCGGATTGCCGACTCGAATCAGGTAGAACTAAAAAGTTGCTTTGTGCGGCAAATGTGAGCCTGTCGGCCATGAGATGAATTCGCTTGTCTGCTGCGGATAAATTCTTTGCCCCGCTAATTAGGAAGCGCTTATATTCGGAGCAATGCGCTTATGAGGGGTATCTGGCATGAATTTTAAATTTCGGTGTTTTCTAGTTTGTTTGGCGGCGGTTTCATGCCCCAATTTGGGGTTTTCGGCCGAAATAGAAGTGGAATCACGTCACGAAAGTGGAGCGGTAATCTGGTCGGAACTTTCGTTCAAAGGTGATATTGAAAGTGGCGACGCCAAAAATCTTGAACGTGTAATTGCAACCGAAAATCAAATCGGCAACGTCGCTTCGAAGATCACGTTCACCTCGAACGGCGGATTGGTCAACGAAGGTATTGAAATTGGCCAAATAATATATTCGAAGAGACTGCACACGCGGTGCACTTATCCTGCCAGCCAAGTGCCAAAGCACAACCTAGAAGGTTTTTCAGGCTATACTGTAGGAACCGGAACTTGCGAGTGCCTTTCGGCCTGCGCGCTCGCTTGGCTAGGTGGACTCGTTCGCGATGGAAGCCCTGGATTTCACAGAAGTTTCATTGAGGCATCGCCGGGCGACAATCTGACTTTCTCAAAAACCGAATCCCGCATAAGCAATTCGTGGTTGGAAATACGCAGATACCTTGAAAAAATGACGGTACCAGTTGATGTTATCGGCGAGATATTGAGCACGCCACAAACGGATATATTTGACCCGAAAAATGACATTCAAATCCATGAGGTTTTCAAAGAATATGTGAACTCGAACTGCTTGCCTGATCTCTCGCGAGCCGAGTATCAGCGATGGGACGCAATTGATGTCAAAAACAGCAGCGGCGGCAAATTGACGAAATCGGAAACAGACGATGTCCTTCGATTCGAGCAACAGCAATACGACCGATGGACTTGTTTGTTCAGGTTAGAGCGCGAGGCACAAATCGAAGCGCAGTTGACACTTAATTAGCGAGCGTTCTGAAAAGTGTGGTTCAGCCCACCACACAACATTTCCGAATGGTGCAGCACTACACAGTGGATGAAAGCCAAGTGTTAACGCGCGAATTTATGGGCATAAATGGCCCTAAAACGGGGGTAAAAGAGGTGTTTTGGGGCGCTTTCGTGACGTGATTTTCACGGTTTGACGCGGAAATTAACCTTTGACGGGCCGAGATTTGGTTACAGAACCCTTCGTCATTGCGAGCGAAGCGAAGCAACCCAGTAACCTGGCAACTGGGTTGCTTCGTCGTTTTGCTCCTCGCAATGACGGATTGAAAACAGTAAATTTTCCGTTAATTTGAATTTTAATATCCAACAATATCAACAGCTTACCAGATCTTGCACGCGTGCAAGAATGTGAAAACCTCGGGCGTCCGACCCGCCCTTCACACATAATCCCCCCGGCTCAAGCCATATTTCGCCATCTTCTCATTCAGCGTCCGGCGCGGAATCGATAGCTCGTCGATCACCGCTTGAACCGAGCCACTGTGCCGCCGCAGGGCGCCGTCGATCAGCAGCTTTTCAAACGCATCCACATGGTCTTTCAGCGGTTTATCCTGCGTCGAAACCGGCCCGTTTTCGCTGGAGGTTTCCGATTGCAGCAGTGCCGACAACCCCCCCTCGGCGCGGCGCGAATGCAGCACGGCACGTTCAGCGAGGTTGATAAGCTGGCGGATATTGCCCGGAAACCGCGCTTGCAGCAGCAAAGCGGCATCGCCAGCGGTCAATTCCGGCGTGTCGCAGCCGTATTCCTCGGCGAATTGCTGGCAGAACTTGGTGAATAGCAGCAGAATATCCTCACCCCTTTCACGCAAAGGCGGGGCGGTGATTTGCAGGGCTGACAGGCGAAAGAACAAGTCCTGTCGCATCTGCTCGACATCGTCGGCATCGGTACTGATGACCGAAACAATCCGGCAGACCTGCTCGGGCGAGGGGGCGTTTTCGGAAGCCACTAGTTCCGCCAGCAATCGGGTCTGCACCGAAGGCGGCATGACTTCTGCATTGTCCAAACACAAAGTGCCGCCACGCGTCCGCTGGAACAGCGGAATGGCACCCTCGGCGGACGGTCCGCCAAACAGCACATCTTCCAGTTCTACCGGACCTAAAGCAGCGCAGCTTTGGGTGATCAAAGGCTTACCTTGCCGCGGGCCACAGGCATGCAAAGCATGCGCGATCAGGCTTTTGCCGGTTCCGGTTTCACCTTTGATCAAGATGTGACCATCGGCTTGCGCCATATCCAGAATGTCTTCACGCACCGCTTCGATCACTGCACTGGTGCCCATCAACTTGCGTATCAGAACCGACCCATCCGCCAGTTCGCGGCGCAGACTGCGATTGTCCAGCGTCAACTTGCGCGCATCCAAAGCCCGCCGAGCCAGCTCAGCCAGCCGCGTGGGATCAAACGGTTTTTCGACAAAATCATAAGCGCCGATGCGCATGGCCTCGACGGCCAGTTGCACATCGCCATGACCGGTTATCAAGATCACCGGCAAGGCATTGTCGATGCCCTGCAGCTTTCGCAGCAAGGTCATGCCGTCCATGCCGGGCATGCGAATATCGGAAATGACGATACCGGCAAAATCGGCACCAATCTGACCCAAGCCACTTTCGGCAGTCTCGTAGCTCACCGAATTGAACCCCGAAAGGTTCAGCCATTGGGTGATGGAATCGCGCATGTCGGCTTCATCGTCGATGACGGCAATAGTCATAGTTTCTTGCATAGTTTACTCCGCTGCGGCCCTGACGTGATCCAGCCTTGGCAATTGCAGTTCAAATACGGCCCCAGTTCCTTCGCGTCGATTCCGCGCCACCAGCCTTCCCCCCATCTCAGACGCAATTCCGGCGGAAATGGCAAGGCCCAGTCCAATTCCTTCACCCGGCTTTTTGGTGGTGAAGAACGGTTCAAACAATTGATCGGCGTCTTGAATGCCTTCGCCATTGTCGCGGATCGCCAATGTGACAGTTTCACCGGGGATCAGCAGAATGTCGATTTGCGGCGCATCGCGGTGTTTACTGGCGTCAATCGCGTTGCGCAACAGGTTCACGATCACCTGTTCCAATCGCAGACTATCCCCCAGCACCATCACCCGTTCCTTTGGCAAAGTCTTGGCAATAGTCACCGGCATTTGTTTCAATTGTGGTGCCATCAGCGCCAGTGATGACGCAATCGAATCGCGCATATCCAAGGGGCGCAGGTCATCACCGGTCTTGCGCGCATAAGATTTGAGCTGTCGTGTTATTGCGCCCATACGCTCGATCAGATCGTCAATGCGCTGGAAACTGGTCAGGGCCTCCGCTGACCGTTTGCGCTGCACCAGCAGTTTGGCCCCGGCCAAATAAGTGCGCATAGCGGCCAGCGGTTGGTTCAATTCGTGGCTGACCGCCGCCGACATCTGCCCCAAAGCCGCAAGTTTTGAGGCCTGCTCAAGGCTCTGCTCGGCATTTTGCAAAGTCTGTTCGACTTTCTGCCGTTCGGAAATTTCTTCCGACAGCCGTCGGTTCAACCCGCGCAATTCGATCGATTCGCGACGCAGCAGCAATGATTGCCGCTGCACACGCCGAGCAAGCAAATAAAGCCCAAGCGCCGCCAACAGCGACAGAGTCATAATTTCCAAAGCCAATATCGCATTGACCCGCACCCGCACCGGATCAAGCGACGAGAAATAGGTCAGCCGCCAACCGCGAAAACCAATCTTGGTTTCGGTGCGCAAGAACTTTTGCCGGTCCAGCACCACATAGGGTTCATCGCTGGCGCTGATCCGAGCCAGGCTTAGGGCCCGGCGCATGGCCGAAGCTTCGGTTTCGAGTTTCAACAATTCGGTCAGCGGCTGGAATCGCCAGGACTGGCGCGACGTCAGCAAGACGATGTCTTCCGAATCGGTCACAACCGCATTGATCCCGGACCCGCGCCACGCCGTTTCCAAAGGTTGCAGATCGACCGAAACGATGATGACACCCAGAACGCGGCCGGCGTCTTCGATTTTGCGCGAATAATAAAACCCGTTGAAACCATTGGCAGGCGTGCCATAGGTGAAAACCGTACCATTTTCGCGCAGAGCGTCGGAGTAATAGGCAAAATCGCGCACGGTTTCGCCCAGTTGCGTGCGTTCGCTGGCCGCAACCACGTGGCCATCGCTGTCGACCAACAGAATGTTGGCAGCGCCGATTTCGTTTTGGTAACTGACCAGTCGCAGGGTGGTATTTTGATAGTCTGCCGAGCGCAAAGCCGAAATCAGCGTCGGGTCACGCGACAAAACGAACGGCAAAACCGCGTGGCGTTGCAGAATTGACTGAATGTTGGTCGTCTGCGCGGCGGCGCGTAAAAGCGATTCATTGCGCTGCACTTCGGAAAAGCGGGCAGTCAAATACGAGTTGCTGGCCCAGATTATGGCTATGGCAATGACCAAGCCACTGACGGCGACCAGTCGGGTCAGTTTGGGTGCCCGCAAGGCACGCGCCCAGAATTTGCGGTTCAGTTTCGCCATGAAACTGCACTATCGCATGTTTGCACGGGGCAAAACAACTGCAGCGCAGCTCAGGCAGCAACCAGCGCTTGCACCAAGCTTTGAAACAAAGGGAAACCCTGTTTCGAGCCTAAGTCCGCGTCGCTGGCCCGTTCGGGATGCGGCATCATTCCCAGTATTCGACGATTTTGTGACAAGATGCCTGCGATGCCATCGGTGGAACCGTTGACCGCTTCGCCATAGCGAAAAGCGACGCGGTCATCGTCTTTCAATTTGGCGACAACTTCGGGTCCGGCCACGTAATTGCCGTCGTGGTGAGCGACGGGTATGCGGATAGTTTGTCGCATTTGAAACGCCGACGTGAATGGTGAATATGTTGTTTCAACGGTCAATACAACGTCGCGGCATACAAAATCGAGGTTCGCGTTGCGCATCAACACACCGGGTAGCAGACCGGATTCGACCAGCACCTGAAAGCCGTTGCAGATACCTAAAACGTGGCCACCACGCCGCGCGAATGCGACGACGGCTTGCATCACCGGTGAACGTGCCGCAATGGCACCGCAGCGCAGGTAGTCGCCAAAAGAAAATCCGCCCGGAAGGGCCACTAGGTCGAGGCCGTCGGGCAGGGCGGCGTCTTTGTGCCACAACATGGTTGTCGGCCTTCCGGTTGCTGTTTCCAGCGCGACTGCCAGGTCGCGGTCGCAGTTTGATCCGGGGAAGGTGATGACGGCGGCTTTCATGGCGAACCTTTCAGATCGTGAAATCGGTGATGACAGCAACACCCGGCGCGGTCGGGCCGTCAAAGGCGCGCAGCTCGGCAGAGGCGTCAGCCAGCCGGACCCGGCGGGCGATCAGCGGCGTCAGGTCAATGCGCCCGCTTTCGATCAGGGACAGCAACGACGGATAACGCCAGGACGGCATGCCGCGGGTGCCAAACAGCGCCAGGTTCTTCATGTAGACGGCGTTCATGTTGATCTGCATGTGCGCCGTCTTGCCCACCGGCATACCGATCTGCACATGGCGACCCAGCGGGCGCAGGCATTCGATCGAGGCATTGGTGGTTTCGGCGATGCCAAGCGCCTCAACCGAAATATCCGCGCCACCTCCGGTAATCGCACGGATCGTCTCGGCGGCGTCGGTTTCGTGCGCATTGACCGCCGCTTCGGCCCCGAGCGACAGGGCGTGGTCGAGTTTTGCTTGAACCACATCGACAACCACCACCCGCGCCCCCAGCGCCCGACCCAGCAGCAGGGCGCTGAGCCCGACTCCGCCGGTGCCGTGCACCGCCAGCCATTCGCCCGCTTGCAGCCCGGCCCGCCCGGTCAGCGCATGCCAGGCCGTGGTCACCCGGCAACCCAAAGCGGCGGCCAGCCCGCCTTCAAGCGATGGCGGCAGCCGCGACAGGTTGTGCGCAAACGGCACCGCCACGTATTCGGCAAACGCCCCCTGGTCGGTGAAGCCGGGCAGGCGCTGGTCCTTACAGATGACCTGGTTGCCCGACTGGCAGTCGGGACAAATGCCGCAGGCAAGGATGAAAGGCGCGACCAAGCGGTCACCTTTGGTCCATGCCGCGTCGGGACCGGATTCGACGACGGCGCCGCAATATTCGTGGCCGGGAATTCTGCCCGGCTTGACCCTTGGGTGCTCGCCGGTCCAGCCGTGCCAGTCCGACCGGCAGATGCCGCAAGCCTCGACTTTCAGGATCACGCCATCGGCGGGACATTCGGGGTCGGGCACGCTTTCCAGTGCAAGATCGGCGCGGTATTCGCGAAGCACCGCAGCCCGCATCAGGCGATCTCGACCGAATAGTTTTCGATCACGGTATTGGCCAGCAATTTCTCGCACATCGCCTTTACCGACGTTTCGGCTCGGGTGCGATCGGTTTCATCCAAGTTTAGTTCGATGACTTTGCCTTGCCGCACGCCTTCAATTCCGGCAAAGCCGAGGGTTCCCAATGAATGGCGGATAGCTTCGCCTTGCGGGTCCAGCACGCCGGGTTTCAAGGTGACAAATACGCGTGCCTTCATTGCCAACCCTCAATGCACCAGTTTCGGGCCGGTTGTTGGTATGTTACCTTTCGGCAAGACGCCCAACCGGCGTGCCACTTCCGTATAAGCGTCGCTGAGGCTGCCCAAATCGCGGCGGAAAACGTCCTTGTCGAGTTTCTGCCCGGTTTCAATATCCCAAAGACGGCAGCTATCGGGACTGATTTCATCAGCTACGACCAACCGCTGAAAATCGCCGTCATAAACGCGGCCAATTTCGATTTTGAAATCGACCAGCTTGATGCCAACCGCCAGCAACAAACCAGACATGAAGTCGTTCACCCGCAGGGCCAGTGCCACCATATCGTCGAGGTCTTGTTGACCGGCCCAGCCGAAGGCCACGATATGTTCCTCGGTGACCAACGGGTCGTGCAGTTCGTCGTTTTTAAGGTAAAATTCAATGATTGGACGGGGCAGGGGGGTGCCTTCCTCGATACCAAGCCGTTTGGAAATCGAGCCAGCGGCGACGTTGCGCACCACCACTTCGAGCGGAATGATCTCGACCGAGCGGATTAATTGTTCGCGCATGTTCAAGCGGCGGATAAAATGCGTCGGCACGCCGATGGAATTGAGGCCGGTCATGAAATATTCAGACAAGCGGTTGTTCAAAACACCTTTGCCGTCGATAATTTCCTTTTTGGCACCGTCACCAGCGGTTGTGTCGTCTTTGAAGTGCTGAATCAACGTGTCAGGTTCCGGCCCTTCATAAAGAATTTTGGCCTTGCCTTCGTAGACCATTCTGCGTTTGGCCATGCTGCTCTCCAGAATGAATATTGGCAGGGTCGGCGCACCGCCCCGCTTTCTTTCCCGCTCTATAGGCAATAGGGCGCGGTCACACAAGGATTCGCACCTGCGGGCTTGTGCGGCTTGGCCGCGCAGATTATCTAGCGGGCGAACGCCAAGCACTGGGAGCCTGCCATGACCACTTTCAATGACCGCGAAAACGCTTTCGAGACCAAGTTTGCGTTTGACGCCGAAATGCAGTTCAAGGCCGAGGCGCGTCGCAACAAATTGCTGGGCCTGTGGGCGGCTGGCTTGATGGGGCGCGAGGGCGACGCCGCCGGGTCTTATGCGACCGAAGTGATAAATTCCGACTTTGCCGAAGCGGGAGACGAGGATGTATTCCGCAAGGTTTCAGGCGATCTTGGCGCTTTGGCCAGCGAGGCGCAGATTCGGGCACAAATGGCCGCTTTGGCGATTGAAGCCAAAGCGCAGTTGATGAACGAATTGTCCTAAGTTTCGCCGAACACCCGGGCGAAGATCGTGGCGATATGGCGGGTGTGGTGCGCCATATCGAAATTTGCCGCTAATTCGGCGGCGGAAAGCGCTTTGCGCAAGTCGGTATCGGCCAGCAATTCGGTTTGGAAATCGGCGCCTGCTTCCCACACTTTCATCGCGTTGCGCTGGACAATGGCATAGGCACCCTCGCGGGTGACGCCCTTTTGAGTCAGCGCCAATAGAATGCGTTGCGAATGCACCAGCCCGCCAAATTTATTCAAATTTTTCAGCATGTTCTGTGGATAAACTACCAGATTGTCAATGACATTTGCCAAACGATGCAGGGCAAAGTCCAAGGTGATAGTTGCATCGGGACCGATATTGCGCTCGACCGACGAATGCGAAATGTCGCGTTCGTGCCAGAGGGCCACGTTTTCCAGCGCCGGAACCACCGCCATACGCACCAACCGCGCGAGGCCGGTCAGATTTTCGGTCAGCACCGGGTTGCGTTTATGCGGCATAGCGCTGGAACCTTTTTGGCCCGGCGCGAAATACTCCTCGACCTCCAGCACTTCGGTGCGCTGCAAATGACGAATTTCGATGGCGATACGCTCGATCGATGACGCCACCACGCCCAGCGTGGCGAAGAACGCGGCATGGCGGTCGCGCGGGATGACTTGGGTCGAGACGGGTTCGACTGTCAGCCCCAGTTTCGTGGCTACATGCGCCTCGACCCTTGGGTCGATACTGGCAAAGGTGCCGACTGGGCCGGAGATTGCGCAAGTGGCGATTTCGGCCCGCGCACTTATCAAACGCGCCCGATTGCGGTTCATTTCGGCATAGGCCTGCGCCATTTTCAGGCCAAAGGTCACCGGTTCGGCGTGGATACCGTGGCTGCGACCGATGCAGATTGTGTCTTTGTGCTCAAAGGCACGGCGCTTCAGGGCGGCAAGCAACTCGTCCACATCGGCCAACAAAATGTCGGAAGCACGGGCAAGTTGCACGGCAAAGCAGGTGTCCAGCACGTCTGACGAGGTCATGCCCTGATGCACAAAACGGGCATCCGGTCCGATGTGTTCGGCCAGATGGGTTAAAAACGCGATGACGTCGTGTTTGGTGACGGCTTCGATCTCGTCAATCCGTGCCACATCGAACTGAACGTTGCGGGCTTTCCAGACCGATTCAGCGGCGGACTTCGGGATCACGCCCAGATCGGCTTGGGCGTCGCAGGCGTGGGCTTCGATTTCGTACCAAATCTTGAACCGGGTTTCCGGTGCCCAGATCGCCACCATGTCGGGCCGAGAATAACGTGGGATCATCGATTTGCCTCTGCCGTTGCCTTGATGCGCGATGCGGCGTAGCAAAGGGTTCGTCAATTGGCAACCGGTGCGGATAGCGTTGAGATGTTGGATGATACCCTGCAAGCAATCCGAGATCGCTTTGAAGGCGTTTGGCGCATTGAGCGCGTTATCAGCGACCGTGCCAGCGGAAGCTACGGCCACTTTAACGGTCGCGCGCGTTTGTGGCGCAGTTTGGACGGGTTGGCTTACCACGAAGAAGGCATGTTGGACCTTGGCGCGGCAACGGCACTCAAA
Source organism: Oceanomicrobium sp. (assembly GCA_031415055.1). Lineage (GTDB taxonomy): Bacteria > Pseudomonadota > Alphaproteobacteria > Rhodobacterales > Rhodobacteraceae > JANMOK01. The sequence goes on from JANOQZ010000020.1 coordinate 48,934, forward strand.
GCCGAACGCAAGTATTTTTGGCAGATTCAGGTGCCTTCTCGAATTGAGGTTTATTTTGAGGACGGGCGGTTTTTCCACGCATTCCACCCGAATGAAAAACAATGGCAAGCCGAGCATATTTGTTCGCCTGACCACTATCAGGTCGCCTATGAATTCAAGGCCAACACGCATTGGCAGTCGGTTTGGGATGTCAGCGGCCCAAAAAAATCCTACCGAATGGTCAGCAATTATTCGCGGTAACGCCTTGTTTTGGTGAAAGCTTCGTGCAACCAAACCGACAAGAAAATTTCTTAGGGGACAGACAAATGAATACCACAGGCAACAATGCCGTTCTGCAAGAGGCTGGCTGGCAACTGAAAGCCGGTGAATCGGTTTGGGTGAAACGCGCTTTGCTGGTGATCGCCGGGATTGCGGTGCTGATGCTGGCGGCGAAATTGAAAGTGGCGGTGCCGCCGTCGCCGGTGCCCATTACGATGGGCACTTTTGCCGTGCTGACAATTGGAGCAGCCTATGGTCCGCGCCTTGGTCTGGCGACGATCCTTGGCTACATGTTGTTAGGCTATCTTGGCCTTGATGTCTTCGCCGGATCAAGCGCCACCAAATTTGGCTGGGCCTATATGCAAGGCGGCACTGGCGGTTATTTGGTGGGTTATGTGTTGGCTGCTTTGGCGCTTGGCTATGCCGCCGTCAAAGGCTGGGACCGCAATGTTCTGACGATGGCGCTGGCGCTATTGGCGGGTAACGTGCTGATCTATGTGCCGGGGCTGCTTTGGTTGCGGCAGTTTGCCGAAAGCTGGCAACAGACTTTGGCTTGGGGCATCACCCCGTTCCTGATTGGCGATGCGATGAAGCTGGCGCTTGCCGCCTTGCTGGTTCCGGCGGTCTGGAAGCTGGTTGGGACGGCACGGGGCTGAGGAATTGAGACGAGTGATGGGTGCAAAGCACCCATCCACAATCATTCCGCCGCGACCATCTTGATCACCGGTTCCATGCCGTCAAACACCGCTTGCGACAGGTGGCATTTGATCTGATGCCCCGTCGCCATCACCAGCATGGCAGGCAATTCGACCTCGCAGCGATTACCCGGCACCTGCTTTTTATACTGGCAGCGGGTCTGGAACGGGCAGCCGCTGGGCGGGTTCATCGCCGAAGGGATGTCGCCGTCCAGCACCACATGTTTTTTGGTGACCGAGGTATCGGCAATCGGCACCGCCGATAGCAGCGCCTCGGTATAGGGGTGGTAGGGCGGTGAAATCTACTGATATGCGGTGCCGTTTTCCACAACATGCCCCATATACATCACCATCACCCGGTCGGCGATGTAGCGAACCAGCGAAAGGT
>JANOQZ010000021.1:0-239063 GCA_031415055.1 Oceanomicrobium sp.
GGGTTGGATCGATGGAATCCGCAAGAGCTTTGACGACAAAAGTTTCCTGCAACGCTATACTCCGCGCGGGCGGAAAAGCACTTGGAGCATGATCAACGTCAACAACGTTGCGCGGTTGATTGCCGAGGGTCGGATGACCGAACATGGGTTGCGGCACGTCGAATTGGCGAAAGCGGATGGGCGCTGGGATCGCGCCTATGCAAGCGGCAAGGCCATGAAGATTGCCGATGATCTTCAGGCGGCGATTGACGCGTCGCCAAAGGCCCGCGAGATGTTGGCGAGGTTGAGCGAACAGAACCGCTTTTCGCTAGCGTTGCGCATGCATAATACCAAAACGGCAGCGGGTCGGCTGCGCAAGATCAAGACTTATGTCGCCATGCTGGAGCGTGGCGAGACGATTTATCCGCAGCGTCAGAAGTAGGGTTTTGCGTTCGATTGCCGCTTGTCGTCTAGGCCTGCAACTCCGCCAGCAACTCCGCCAGCAATTTCATGCCCGCATCCCAACCTTTGCCCATGCCGGCCATCGCGCCGCTGAAACAAGCTATTTCGGCCACGCTTGCGTCATGCGGCACCCAAGTCAGCCGCATGTTGGTTAGTTTGCCGTTTTCTTCGAACGTGACGGTCGTCAGCAGCACACGCGGCCAATCTGGCATCATAGGCGAGGCGATGATATTCCACGTGGCGTCCGAAGAAGAATGCAACCAAACCAACCGTATTGGCGCGGCCACTTCGGTAAATTCGACCCGTTGATAATGCGAATTGCCGCCCCATTGCATTTCGTTCAGCCACAGGCCGCCGGGTTTTACATTCAATTCATGAACGATGGTTTTGACGTTAGGGCCATACCAATGTTCCAAATACTTCGCTTGGGTCCACGTTTTCCACACCAGTTCGCGCGGTGCGTCAAACGTGCGGTCCAGAACATAAGTTGGCAAATCAGTCATTTTTCACGTCCTTTGTTTTCTCCAATTATCAAAGCGGCCAACAGACCGTCGAGCTGATCGAAACTGGACGACCAGAATTGTTCGAACTCGATGAGCCAACCTACCGCCTTGGCCAAAGGTTCGGCCTTTAGCCGTGCCGGCCGTCGTTGTTTGTCGATGCCACGTTCGATCAAACCGGCGCGTTCCAACACTTTCAGGTGTTTGGATACAGCGGGCTGTGTCATTTTGAATGGCGAGGCGATTTCAATCACCGAGGCTTCGCCAGTTGCCAGCCGGGTCAAGATTGCCCGTCGCGTTTGGTCGGCGAGCGCGGCAAATACCGCATCAAGGTTTTGGTTCGGCGGTGAATTACCAAATGGTTCCATAACCACATGGTAATTCGAAATTCTTAATCAGTCAATTGTGTTTTTCGCGGCGTGACTTTCATTCGATTGTTAGACAAATTGCAGTCATGCGACTGTTCCTTCTCACTACCCTTGTCATGTTCGCTTTTGCTGCCAATTCGGTGCTGAACCGGTTGGCATTGGCCGATCATGCAATTGGTCCGGGAAGTTTTGCTGCCATTCGCCTTGGGTCGGGCGCGTTGGTTTTGGTCGGCTTGATACTGGTGCGCCGTCAGCGTCTTTCGCTGAGCGGCAAGAGCCGTGTGATTGGGGCGGGGTCGCTGTTGCTTTACATGCTGGGGTTTTCTTATGCGTATTTGACTTTGCCCGCAGGCGTTGGCGCTCTGACGCTGTTTGGCGGCGTGCAAGTCACGATGTTCAGTGTGGCACTGTTTCGTCACGAACAAATTCCGCCACAACGCTGGTTGGGTGCGGTCATCGCATTCGCGGGATTGCTTTGGTTGTTGCTGCCGCTTGGACAGGGAACGGTGGCGTTAAGCGGCGCGGTTTTGATGACAGCGGCGGCGATTGGCTGGGGAGTTTATTCCCTGAACGGCCGCCACGAAAGCGATCCATTGGCATCAACGGCGGCAAATTTCGTTTTGGCGGCTCCGATTGCAATCGCTGTAATGCTGCTTTGGCCCGATGTCTTGAACGCAAGTCCAAAAGGCATCGTTCTGGCAACTGTGTCTGGCGCAGTGACGTCAGGTTTAGGGTACGCCCTGTGGTATTCGGTGCTGCCGCGTCTGCAAGCGTCAGCCGCCGCTGTCGCTCAACTGACGGTGCCGGTCATCGCATTTGGCGGTGGGTCGTTGTTGTTGGGTGAGCCTCTGACGCTCAGATTTGCCTTGGCAACCTGTCTGGTTTTGGGCGGGGTCGCCTTGTCTTTCGCCAGACGACGAAAGCCGCAGACAAGCTGAATCGCGACAGCGGGTCAGCTCTTTGAACTGATCCGATTCACATGGCCCATCTTGCGACCGTCACGGATTTCGGACTTGCCATAAAGGTGGATCGCGTCGCCGGCATGTTCGGCCAAACTATTCAGATCATGTCCGATAAGATTGGTCATCACCGCATTGGAGTGGCGTTGACCGTCGCCCAAGCGCCAGCCGGTGATGGCACGGATGTGCTGTTCAAACTGGTCGATCAGGCAGCCGTTCTGCGTCCAATGGCCCGAATTATGCACACGTGGGGCGATTTCGTTGACGATCAAGCCGCCTTCGGTGACGAAGAATTCAACGCCCAGAACGCCGACATATTCCAGCGCGTTCAGGATTTTCCCAGTGGCAAGAATCGCATCCTGCAGCTGTGATTGAGTGATCTCTGCGGGCACCGTTGTCGTTCGCAAAATACCGTCGCGGTGGACGTTCTCCCCCGGGTCGTAACAGGTGATTTCGCCGTTCAAACTTCTTGCGCCAATAACCGAAATTTCACGGTCGAAACCAATAAAGCCTTCGAGCACTGCTGGCCGATGATCCAACCATTTCATCGCATTGGCGACCTGGCGATGGTCGAAGATCTTGATTTGGCCCTTGCCGTCATAGCCAAATCGGCGGGTTTTCAAGATTGCGGGTGTGCCAATCGCCTTTAACGCCAGTTCAAGGTCCGATTGGACATCGACCGGGGCGTAGGGCGCAGGCATCAGGCCAAGGCCAACGAGAAAGTCTTTCTCGTCCACCCGATCTTGCGAGATTTTCAGCGCGTTGCGACCGGGCCGGACAGGAATATGCGCTTCGAGAATATCCAGCGCCTCGGTCGGGATGTTTTCAAATTCGTAGGTGACCAGCGATACGCTTTCGGCAAAAGCCTGCAAAGCGTCGGGGTCGGTATAGGCGGCGGTGGTCAGATAGGCGGCCACTTGCGCTGCCGGCGGGTCGATCATCGGGTCGTAGATATGGGTCAGATACCCTAGCCGCGCCGCCGCCATGCTGAGCATGCGGCCAAGCTGGCCGCCGCCGAGAATGCCGATGATTGACCCGGCAGGAAGCAGTTCAATCATCTATTGGGTCTTCGGTGACAGACGCGGATTGTGCGTCGCGCAAAGACTGCAAACGTTTGGCAAGTTCGGCATCATTCAATGCAAGGATGGCCGCCGCCAGAAGCCCGGCATTGGCCGCTCCCGCCGCTCCGATCGCCAAAGTTCCAACCGGTACCCCCTTGGGCATTTGCACGATGGACAATAGCGAGTCGAGGCCGCCCAGAGCGCTGGATTTGACCGGCACTCCCAGAACCGGCAACAGCGTTTTCGCCGCCAGCATTCCGGGCAAATGCGCCGCGCCACCCGCACCGGCGATTAGGACACGCAGCCCGCGTTTGGCAGCATTTTCGGCATAGGCAAACAGCCGGTCTGGGGTGCGATGTGCCGAAACAATTTTGCTTTCAAACAACACATCAAGCACCGTCAGAATATCGGCGGTCTCTTTCATCGTTTGCCAATCAGACTGGCTGCCCATCACGATTCCGACGATTGGTTTGTTCATGTGCCAGCCCTGCCCATTTCGGGAAAGCGGGTAATATACAAATCACGCGACGTCATGCAATGCGGCAATCATGCGATGATGTCAGGGGTGATTTCGTCGGCCAATCGCGCTATCCGATCTTTCAGCGACAGTTTTTGCTTTTTGAGACGACGCAGTGTCAACGGGTCGGCGCGACCAGCTTGATCCAGTGCGGCAATGGCTGCATCCAAATCGCGGTGTTCCTGTTGCAACATTTCAAGCTTGATCCGCAACACTTCAACCGGTTCCATTTTGGGTGAGGAATTCATTTCGCTGGCGTGTCCTATTGCGTGGCTGGCACATATATCTGCAAAGCATCCTTTCAACTACTTGAATCGCGGCTAAGCGCCTTGTTTAGGCCGATTTCCATGCACATATTGACGGTGATGCTGCCGATATGGGGCATTGCACAGGGTCGCTTTGAAAAAGGGCTTGAACGAATGACGCGAGTAACATTTGCCTCACACCCATATTTGTTAGGATTTGAACAGCTTGACCGGATGGTTGAGCGCACTGTCAAATCGGGCAATGACGGTTATCCGCCTTATAATATCGAACAAGTTGATGCTTCCGCGTATCGCATCACATTGGCAGTAGCGGGCTTTCGGGAAGAAGACTTGTCCATTACCATTGAGGACCGACAGTTGGTCATTCGCGGGCGGCAGAGTGAAGATACTGAGGACCGAGTTTTTCTGCATCGCGGCATTGCCGCGCGGCAGTTTCAGCGAAGTTTTGTCTTGGCGGACGGGGTAGAAGTTGCGGGCGCTTTGTTGGAAAATGGTTTGCTACACCTTGATTTGCAACGCCAAGTGCCAAATTCGGTGATAACGACGATCAAGATCAATGCGGGCAAGGCCCAAATGAAACGAGGCGAGACATGAAAACATTCGTTCCAATGGGGCCAATCGGCAAGGGGCGAATTGTCTATATTCGGGCGGTTTTGGCCGAAGATTTGCCCGAAGATGTACGCGAACAGATTGGCGATTCCAAAGTCATGTTTTCGGTCCATTCGGATAAGGGCGAGCAATTGGCATTTGTCAGTGACCGCGCTTTAGCCTTTGAATTGGCCAAGCAACACGATTTTGTACCGATGGCGGTGCATTGAAGTTTTCGGCGCTGCAAACTGCCATGCGGCGATCAAACCTTTGCTGAAAACCGTTTAACCCATCGCGCTGCCGCCTTTGCGGCCTTGATGGCGCCGGTTATCGCGGCGAGCCGTCCATAGCGCCAGCCCAACCCAAGTTGTTAAATAGATTATTCCACCAACGATCATGAGTTGGCCGGGAATTGGTCCGACTGCCGCGCGTGCCCAGAATTCCTCGATATTGGCCAACGGCGTGGGGTGGACGATCAGCTTACCGATATAGGCTAGCGTCTGAATACACAGAATCCATAGATACGACCGTTGAATACGGCGGCCAACCGCGACATAGAACGGGATATGATATTTCGGGTGCCAATAGTCATTGGCCAGAACATCCTGCCACTTTTCTTCCATCTTCAAATCGCCATCGACCAGCATCGGCGCATAGAAATGCGTTTCCAGCCAGCGTGCCCGTGCCCGCCAGACGTTGAAATAGCGGTATCGGCGGGCTTCGAGCGATAGGAACAGCATGATCAGGACGCCGACCAGCACCAATGGCAGCGGTGAGGCGTCTTTGTTGGCAAAGGTGATAGATAGCGCCACGCCCAAAGTGACCACGGCCCAGTTGGTGGTGGTATCTAGCCGTGTACGCCAGACAGTGGAGCGATAAACCTCGGCGCGATAGAGATGTGCCAAGGCGCCGATCTCGGCAGAGGTAAAGTCGCGGCGGGGTTCGGGGTCTGGTGACATGTGTGGGCCCGGTCATAATGTTCGGACCATAGTATGGCGCAACGCTGGTTAAGGAAATAAAAAAGGTCCGCAGATTGTGCGAGCCATTGGATCCTTCGGTCTAAAACTTACGCCCTGATCAACCCCATATTCTCCAGCTTCAGAACCACTTGCTGAGCGCAGAAATCGACGTCGAGGTTTTCGGTGTTGACCACGATCTCGGCGTTGGCCGGTACTTCATAGGGGTCGGAAATGCCGGTGAATTCCTTGATCTTGCCTTCGCGGGCCAGTTTGTACAGGCCCTTGCGGTCACGGCGTTCGCACTCTTCGATACTGGTTGCCACATGCACCTCAACGAAGGCGCCGAAGTCCTCAATCATCTCGCGCACTGCCCGTCGCGTTGACGTATAGGGCGCAATTGGGGCGCAAATGGCGATGCCGCCGTTTTTGGTGATTTCGGATGCAACATAGCCGATACGGCGGATGTTGATGTCGCGGTGTTCCTTGGAGAACCCCAGTTCAGATGACAGATGTTTGCGGACCACGTCACCATCCAGCAGCGTAACGGGACGTCCACCCATTTCCATCAGTTTCACCATCAAAGCATTGGCGATGGTCGATTTTCCGGATCCGGAAAGGCCAGTGAAAAAAACTGTAAAGCCCTGATGCGAACGCGCCGGTTTGGTGCGGCGCAATTCCTCGACCACTTGCGGGAACGAGAACCAGTCGGGAATATCGATGCCTTCTTGCAAGCGGCGACGCAATTCGGTGCCGGAAATGTCGAGGATGGTCATGCCCTCGGCCACTTCGTCGCGCGGCTCGTATTGGGCTTTTTCCTGGACGTAGACCATCTGCTTGAAATCGACCATCTCAAGGCCGATCTCGTCTTCGTATTTCTGAAACAGCACCTGCGCATCGTAAGGCCCGTAAAAATCCTGACCTGCAGAGTTTTTGCCCGGACCGGCGTGGTCGCGGCCAACGATGAAATGGGTGCAGCCGTGGTTCTTGCGGATGAGGCCGTGCCAGACCGCTTCACGCGGGCCAGCCATGCGCATGGCAAGGTTCAGCAGCGACATGTGCGTGGTCGAAGCGGGGTATTGGTCGAGAACCGCCTCGTAACAGCGCACGCGGGTAAAATGGTCGATATCGCCGGGCTTGGTCATGCCGACGATTGGATGGATCAACAAGTTGGCCTGCGCCTCTTTTGCCGCACGGAATGTCAGTTCCTGATGGGCGCGGTGCAGGGGGTTGCGGGTTTGGAAGGCAACCACACGGCGCCAGCCCATCTTGCGGAAATAGGCGCGCAGTTCGTTCGGTGTGTCGCGCCGGGCGCGGTAATCGTAGTGGACAGGTTGCTGGATGCCGATGATCGGTCCTCCCAGATAGACCGGGCCAGCATGGTGGTGCAAGTAGTTGACGGCGGGATGAGCCAGATCGTCGGCACCGAAAACCTTGGCCGCCTCGTTGGCTTTGTTTGGCACCCATTTGTCGCTGATCGACAGGATGGCCAAGATCACCCCTTCCGCGTCGCGCAGGGAAATGTCTTGGCCGGGTTCAACCGAGTCGGCAAACTTTTGGCTGACATCAAGATTGATTGGAATTGGCCACAGCGAACCATCGACCAGCCGAAGGTTTTCGATGACCGAATTGGTGTCGGCTTCCGACAGGAAGCCTTTCAGCGGGTTAAAGCCACCGTTCATCAGCAGTTCCAAATCGCAGACCTGGCGCGGCGTCAGATCCCACGAGGGCAGTTCAGCCGCATCCAGCTTCATCTTGATGGCGCTCTCGGCGGAAACGTAAAGTTCAGGAACTGGTGTGGTGTTTGGCGTTGGCATGAAAATCTAGTCCCGTTCGGTTGGCGCTAACAAATGGTTTCGGCGCGGCTTTTGCACGTGATTATGGCTTTTTTCAATCCGTTTCAGCCAATTTGACGCTAGGTGCGACGATCAGGCCTGCTCAGCCAGAAACCGCTCCGCGTCCAATGCCGCCATGCAACCCATGCCGGCGCTTGTTACCGCTTGGCGGTAGATGTGGTCGGTCAGGTCACCGGCAGCGAATACGCCGGGGATCGAGGTGGCGGTCGAACCGGGTTTGACAACGACATAACCGCCGTGGTGGGTTTCGAGTTGGTCCTTGACTAGCTCGGAAGCAGGCGCGTGGCCGATGGCAATGAACACGCCTTTGGCGGGAATTTTGGTGATGGCACCGGTATTGACGTTTTTGACTTTGACACCGGTCACGCCCAATGGCGTGTCGTCGCCTTCAACCTCGACCAGTTCATTGAACCAAAGGGTCTCGATTTTCGGGTGTTTGAACAGCCGATCCTGCAAAATTTTCTCGCCACGCAGCGTGTCGCGGCGATGGACGAGCGTGACCTTTGACGCAAAGTTGGTCAAGAACAGCGCCTCTTCCACGGCGGTATTACCACCACCGATGACAACTATCTCGTCGCCCTTGTAGAAAAACCCGTCGCAGGTGGCGCAGGCGGAAACGCCGAAGCCTTTGAATTTTTCCTCGGTCGCAAGGCCCAGCCATTTGGCACGCGCACCGGTCGCCAGAACAACGGCGTCGGCAGTGTAGACAGTGCCGCTATCAGATTCGGCGCGGAAGGGGCGTTTGGACAGGTCGAGTTTGGTGATCGTGTCGCCAATAACATCAGCACCCATCGCTTTGGCGTGGCTTTCCATGCGCACCATCAAATCCGGACCCTGCACTTCTGTATCGCCCGGCCAGTTTTCGACTTCGGTCGTGGTGGTCAACTGGCCGCCAGCTTCAATTCCTTGGATGAGAAGTGGCTTCAGCATGGCGCGGGCAGCATAGACCGCAGCCGTGTAACCAGCGGGACCAGAGCCGATGATGAGCAGTCGGGTATGGCGGGTCTCGGACATAGCGCGTGGCCTTTCGGGGAATTTGAGCGGTTATATATGTGTTGGAATTGGCAGATGGAAGGCGTGGATCTGCATGGCGGACTTGCGCAGTTTTCTTGCGCGATTGCGGAATTTTATTGCGCGAATATGCCTCTGGCAGTAACAAACGCCAAACTCTGGCGGGGATACCATGCCGAAAACCAAACTCGACCCAATAGACCGGATGATTTTGGCGCATTTGCAGGGCGACGGGCGGATGACCAACGTTGATTTGTCGGCCAAAGTCGGCATTTCCGCCCCGCCCTGTCTGCGTCGGGTGCGGGCATTAGAGGAATCGGGGTTGATCCGGGGTTATCATGCCGATGTGAATAGCCGCGAATTGGGGTTTGAGGTGCAGGTGTTTGCGATGGTCGGACTGCATAGCCAAGCCGAGGCCGACCTTTCGGCGTTTGAGCGCAAGGCCAAAGCTTGGCCGCTGGTGCGTGAGTGCCATATGCTGAACGGCGAGATTGATTTCATTTTAAAGTGCATCACGCCGGATTTATCGACGTTTCAAACGTTTCTGACCGAAGAACTAACGGCCGCACCCAACGTGGCGTCAGTAAAAACGTCGCTGGTCATCCGCTGCGCCAAGGACGAACCGGGGGTGCCATTTGACGTGCTGGAATCCCGGGTGTCAGAGCGCAATCACTGAGATTTGACGGCCATAGTCGGATTCGTCTGCATGGGTAGTGCGGCGATAGGAGAAGAATTTTTTCGGGTCGGAAAAAGTGCAATGACCGGTCCAAGCGGGATTGGCGATACCGGCCTGCCGAAGTTTCTCAAGTATGAAACCGGGTAAATCGAACAACAATCGGTCGCCTTGGCCTTGAGCGAAAAAGCGGGAATGGCTTGGGTCAGCGGCAAGGAAGTATTCGATGAATTCGGGGCCGGTTTCATAGGCTTTTTGGCTAATGCACGGGCCGATTGCGACAGCGATGTTGGCGCGGGTTGCGCCCAGTGTTTCCATGGCGACCAGTGTGCTTTCCATGACGTTGTCCAGCGCGCCTTTCCATCCAGCATGGGCGGCGCCGATCACGCCTGCAACCGGGTCATGAAATAAGATTGGCGCGCAATCGGCAGTAAGGATGCCAAGGGCAACACCCCTGTCACGGGTGACCAACGCGTCTGCTTCTGGGCGACGCGAGGGGTCGTTGTCGGCGAAGGTCGTGGCGACTTGGGTCGAATGAACTTGGTAGGCGGTATGCAGGTTTGCCTGCATGTATTCGGCCACGCGGTCACGGTTTTCCCTCACATGCCATGTAGAGTCACGTGAGCCCAATCCGCAATTCAAGCTCTCATAAAGCCCCGTCGAAACCCCGCCTTTTCGGGTAAAAAAACCGTGTTTCGTGGCGATATTTTCCGATGAAATGGCGGTAATCATTGGGCGAATCCGGGTGGAACTGGCGCCTTGGCGCTGGTTAGGCACAGCACTTTGAACAGCGTTCCCATTTCTGCTGCGTGCGTCAAGCGATGATGGGCCGCGTTTACCCCGTCGGCATCTTTCCGACGCAAAATTTCGGCGCGTTGAGATACCCCGATATTTTCAAGGAAGTGACTTTGGGTTAACAACGGCCAAGCTTTGAGGTTTGAAGCTTTGGCTAAAGCAGAAAAATTAACATGGGCGGTGAGGTCGGCGTTACCGGGCACTGATAGCGGATCGGTCTTCAGGTGCTGGCGCAAGGCTTGCAACGTGTCGCCCGTGCCCTGCCATTCTCCATAGTCGATGATAAGTGCGGCACCGCCATGTTGTCGGATGCGCACCCCGATCTGCGCCGCGATTGCCTGACCTATCGGGCAGGTTTCAACGATCGTGTCTTTCGGTGAATTGGGAAATTGGGTGTCGAGCGCGTAGTTAGGTAAATTGAGCGCCAGTCCCCATTGTAGTGCTCCATCAGTCAAGCCCAGCATCCGTTCACGCCAGCCATTCCCGTCGCGCCCAAACTGGCGGATCGGCAAAGCGTCGAAAAATTCATTGGCGACTAGTAGCAAGGGCAAATCGGGAATTTCCTCGATGGTCGACGCCCAATTTGCTTTGGGCACATTTTCCGCCTGTTTTGCCCGCAAAGTCGGGCTCGTTTCCACCAACCAGACTTGCATCGCTTGATGAAACCCCGCGACATTGCGCGTCGCTCGCAGCGCGTCCGCCATCAAAGTTCCGCGCCCGGGTCCCAATTCGGCGAAAATAAATGGCGACGGCGAGCCTTGATCTAGCCAAACGTGCGCGATCCAAAGCCCAATCAATTCGCCAAACATCTGGCTGATTTCGGGCGCTGTTATGAAGTCACCGTCTGCGCCCAAAGGGTCGCGGGTAATGTAGTAGCCGTGTTTCGGATGTGACAGGCACAGTTCCATATATTCGGCAACATTTATTGGGCCAGTTTGGGCAATGCGCCGTTGGATTATCGCCTCGAGCGCGGTCATCCGGTTTTGCGGGATCGTAGCAAGAAAATCAGGCCAACAAATACCATCGGCAGCGACAAGACCTGCCCCATGCTCAGGCCCCAAGCGCCGAGCTCGAAAACATAGCCCAACGGGTTTTCAGGGGTTATATATTGATCGTCGGCTTGGCGGAACAACTCGATAAACATACGCGACAGGCCATAACCTAAAAAAAACGCACCCATCAGGCGACCCGGCGCCTTCAACGCGCCGAGACGCCAAACCAGCCACATTAATACAGCGAACAGGACTAGGCCTTCCAATGCCGCCTCGTAAAGTTGGCTAGGATGACGGGCGCAGGCTAGGGTTGCTGTGCTGCAGGCTTGCGCGGCCTCACCGGGGAAAATCACGCCCCATGGCAGATCAGTTGGTCGCCCCCAAAGCTCGGCATTGATGAAATTGGCGACCCTACCCAGAAACAAACCGATGGGCGTGACGGCCGCAACGCAATCGCCTAGCGAGATTAGGCTTACTCTGTGGACACGTGCGAACAGGATCAGAGTGACGACCACCCCCAGAAACCCGCCATGAAACGACATACCACCCTGCCATACACGCGGTATTTCGGACAGATGGGACAAGTAGTAAGCGGGTTGGTAAAACAACACGAACCCCAGTCTGCCTCCTAAAATGATGCCTATGACCAGCCAAGTGACCAAAGCCTCGGCATGTTTGGGTGTTAGCGCCGGGGTGCGATTGGCCCAAAGCGCTGGTCGTCGCGCCATGACCGCGATCAACCAAACGCCGATCAGGATGCCTGCAACGTAGGCCAAGGCATACCAGCGCAAGGCCAACGTGATGCCAAAGAGCTCAAACGAAAAAATATCGGGGCTGATATTGGGGAAGTTGAGGAAAAACGGCATGGCAAGCTTTCACAAATTTGCGCCATGCATCCCAATGCCGCAGGACCAAGTCAAGCGGCTGCTTGGCAAATGCCTAGGCCAAGCCCATATCAGAAAGGAACAACCGCCCGAGAGGAGCAACCCATGCAGACGCGCAACAAGGTTTTTGATGACGTTTCAAAACTTTTCACCAACGCCTTGGGCGTGGCTCAGGGTGCCAAAGGCGAAGCCGAGACGGCGATGAAGGGTTGGATCGACCGCTGGCTGGCCGATCGAAATTTTGTCACCCGCGACGAATTTGAAGCGGTTCGCGCGATGGCTGTCAAAGCGCGCGAACAGAATGAAGCGCTACAAGCCCGGTTGGACAAACTGGAAAAACGCAAGAAAACTTGAATTTGCGTTCGACTTTCTCTTGGTTTTTGGATGGCGGCAGGGCAACCAGCCGCCTTTTCTGTGGGTAAGTCGCGCTAACTAGCGAATAGTTCTTTACACAGACTCAAACCCCCTTCACCATATATCGTAGGTCGAAGGGAAACTTCCCCGATCTCTAGTGAACGTCACAGCCCCTAGCGGGGTGATCTCGCCGGGCGGTTATAATTAGAGGCAGTGGCATGGAAAGAGTCGAGCATTTGCTGAATTCCGAAGACCTCCACCCTATCGACATCGTTGAAACCTTGGCGGAACACCACGACTGGGAGTTTGATCGTGTGGCCGACGATCAAATCGCCATGTCGATTGAAGGATCATGGCGCACCTATTCGTTGTCGCTGTCTTGGTGCGCGCAAGACGAGACTTTGCGGCTGATTTGCAGTTTCGATATGGAGCCGCCGGAAGCCATGCTTTCCGGGCTTTATGAAACGCTGGACCGCGCCAACGACAAAATCTGGAGCGGATCGTTCACGCTGTGGCGCGAACAAAAGCTGATGGTGTTCCGCTATGGCTTGAACTTGGCGGGTGAAGCCCAAGCGAGCGCGGCACAAATCGACGATATGGTCTGCGCTGCGGTTGTGGCCTGTGAGCGGTTCTATCCCGCCTTCCAACTGGTATGTTGGGGTGGTGAAAAGCCAGAAAAAGCCCTGCGCGTGGCGATGAGCGAGGCTTACGGTCGCGCATAATTCGTGGCAATGATCCTTTGGCATAGCGCGAAGGGTCGGCGATGACTTTGGATTTGGTGAAGGCAAACGGTCTGGTCTTGCTGGGTTGCGGCAAGATGGGTGGAGCCATGTTGGAAGGCTGGCTGAAGGCTGGATTGACGCCAAGCAGCATTCACGTGATTGAACCGTTTGCCAATGCGCGGTTGTCCGAACTTGCGCTTAATGGTCTGCACTTGAACGCGCCGCTTCCTGCCAAAGCCAACGTGGCAGTAATCGCGGTCAAACCGCAATCGATGGGCGAAGCTTTGCCAAGTTTGCAACGTTTGGGAAATGGCACAACTTTGTTCATCTCTATCGCCGCTGGCACGCCCATCTTGGCTTTTGCGCAAGTTTTGGGTGCGCAAACGCCGATCATTCGCGCCATGCCCAACACGCCAGCCGCAATTGGGCGAGGGATCACGGCGCTGATTGGCAATGCATTGGTGAGCGAAGATCAAATGCAACTGGCCGAGGCGTTACTTGGCGCAGTTGGCCAAACGGTGCGCCTTGAAAATGAAAGCCAGATGGATGCGGTAACGGCTTTGTCTGGGTCCGGTCCCGCCTATGTGTTCCACCTGATTGAGGCAATGGCGGCGGCTGGTGTTGATGAGGGACTGTCGCCGGATTTGGCGATGCGGTTGGCCAAGGCAACCGTCGGTGGCGCGGGGGACTTGGCGGAACGTTCATCGGAAAATCCCGCCCAGTTGCGGGTGAACGTGACCAGTCCGGGCGGCACCACTGCGGCGGCCTTGGCGGTGTTGATGGACGTGGAAACCGGCTTTCCAACTTTGTTGCGCAAAGCGATTGCAGCGGCAGCGGATCGATCACGGGAACTGGCGAAGTAAGATTTGCGGTGCTAGTTTAACCGATGACATAAGGAGTTTTTCAATGTCCCAAAATCCACAATTTCCCTTCGACATCAGCAAAATCACCGATTTCTTCAAATCCAATGACTTTTCCAAACACTTTGCCGGTTTGGATTTTTCCAACCTCGACCCGCAAAAACTGTTCGCGGCGCAGCAGAAAAACATGGCAGCTTTGATGGAGGCCAACAAAACCGCCGCCGCTGGCTATCAGGAACTGTTCCAAAAGCAACTTTCGGTGTTTGAGGAAGCGATTGCCGACGCGCAGGCCTATGTAAAATCGGCCAGCGCCAACGCAATGACTCCGGATGCCGCCAAAACGAATGGCGAGGCCATCAAGGCGGCGTTTGAGAAAGCTATGGGTAACATGGCGGCAATGGCCGAAGGGGCACAGAAGGCCAATTCTGAGACTTACAAGTTGGTATCCGACCGTGTTGCAAGCTCGGTGGCTGAATTGCAGGCCTTGGCGGCGAAATTCAAAGCCTAATGGGTGAGATTTCGTTCGACGATTTCCTGAAAGTTGATATTCGGCTGGGCCGAATTACGCGGGCTGAAGTGTTTCCTGAGGCCCGCAAGCCTGCCTATAAGCTATGGATTGATTTTGGACCGGAGATTGGCGAGCGAAAATCTTCGGCCCAGCTAACCCAACATTATTCGCTGGATTCCTTGATTGGCCGTCAAGTCATCGCGGTGGTTAATTTTCCACCGCGCCAGATTGGGCCATTTCGATCCGAAGTGCTGGTTTTGGGGCTGCCGGATGAAGAGGGCAACGTGGTGCTTTTAGCGCCCGACAAGGACGTGCCTTTGGGCGGAAAATTGCACTGAAACCAGAAAAATAGAATTTCGCGCACGCGTGCCAGAGCGCGTAAATCATTGATATTAAACAATATAAAAAAATATTTTAACGCAAAATTAACCTATTTTGGCCGACTGATTCGGCACAAAAATGACCGGCCAGCTACGAGGATTTGCCGGGCATGGCTGGGCGGGTCAACTGTGGATCAGTGGCAGCGGCTGTGCGACATCAACGCGGGAATTCGTAGAGGATTACCCCAGATATTGCAGCGCAACAGAACGATTTCGCGCCAAACGATGGGGGGATAAACGGCCCAAATGGTGGGTCCGGAGGCGGTTTTTGGCACTTGCCGCGAGCAGTTTTAAGCCAAGAAGGCAGGATGCTGCACCTGCGAAGGCCGCAATCAGGACCGAGAAGGGCCAATTTCAATGCCGGTGCTTGTGTTGCCTTCCGATGATCCTGACGAAAATCTCGGCGCATATTGCGGCACGTAGTATCGGGAAATGACACAAGATTCGCAGCGACAGGCCGGTGCTGCGATTCAGGTGACAGACGCTATGATTGAGGCGGGACTGTCGGCCCTTTCCAAATCGGGACTAGTGGATGACTTGATGGGGGCGGATAGCTTACTGGTAGACGAAGTATTTCGTTCGATGACTCTTGCGAAGCCCACTCAGGATAGCGGTCTTCAACACTGTAGCGAACCACGCAAAACAGATAAAATGTGAAGCGCATCCGCATTACCCAATCGTGAATTTCACCGACTGAGTAGAAGATACCGCCGATACCGCCATTTGGAGGAACGATGAAATGGCGCTCGCCGTTGTCTCCCAACGCTATGTAGACGGTCCAGTGCGCCATGTGGTTTCGGAACTTATCAATTTTATCTAGTTCCTTGAATAGCGAGTTGTAGAAAATACCCCCAATATGTTTGCCGCGCCATCGAATGGCGCTTTCCAGAATTTCATTCCTAGCGCGACTGCTTCCAATTTTGCGGAACGCGAAACCAGCGTGAACCCTTTGAAAATGAGACACCTTGTTGCCAGGCGTTTCGAAGCCAATCGAAAACAGGTTGCTCAGCTCGCTTTCCAAATGTGCATATTGCGAAATTGCAGCGCCGCGCGCATGGTCGATTTGATAGCGTGTTGACGGGGGATACTTGTTGGCAATGTCTAATTCGGACTTGGATGGCATATCGAACAACCCCTCTGGCAAGAAGCCCAGACCCAATGAACGGGCTAAACCAGATTCAAAAGAAGAGTCCAGCCCGGCGCTGGACGACGTTTTACGGCAAATGCTGAAAACTCCGCCGAAGCCGCACGCGCCAAAGCGATAGGTCGCGCCGCTTCTTGGAAACGACTCCACATAGTGCGCGAATCCTGATTTTGTGCGCCCATGTTCCAGCGAGCCAAACAAATTGTCAGGAAGGTTCTGCGTTTTTACGTAACATGCTTATTTCGAGCTTTTCACGGCAAATATTGGCGAGTGGACCGGGGGACAGGCGTGGTTTCATTCAGCGTTGCCTCACTAAACTTTTTGGGCTTTATCCCAGCATCGTGGAGCGATTTTGCCAATGGCCTGCCCATACTTTTCTTCACAATCGTTTTTGTTCTTTGGTTTCTTGGTCATCTTGTCGCTGGGCCATACCTTCTCTATGCCGAGGAGTTGGATCGGGCCAATCGTCTGGACGAACAACAAAAACCAAAACTCCGGATTTCCGCTCGCGACGCAGTGTTAGATGATGGCTACACAATGGAGACTCAGGGCGGCTCGCGTCAGACGGTAGTCAGCCAGTCTAGCCAAGTAGTAGTTCTTGATGTTGTAAACGACGGCATGGAAACACTGACAGACTGCACCTGCAGAGTCATGGGTGCCTGGAAGATGTTGGAGCATGGAAGCGAGAGGATGGCATTGCACGGGTCGGTTGTGCTGTCATGGAGCAGAGACCTAGAAAGACCGGAATTCAGTGCTGACATTGAGCCAAGTGACACTTGCGTTGCATACGTCGCGCAACTGCATCCCGGAGGGTTCGCGTGGATATTCCGCAAACTAGCCGGGCTGCCTTCCGAGTATCATCAAATGTTCGGTGAGAGCGGAAGGTATCACGTTATGCTGCAATTCAAGTCGAGCCTGCCAAACCCCTTGCAGTTGTTGGTTGAACTGAATGTCCTTCCATCTAAGCAAATCTCCGGCCACGTTCAACGCGCGAATTACTCATTCTCGATCTTGAAGCAACGCGCACCACGGCTGTTGCCTCAAGACTTCAAGGAATAAAAACTGAGTTAAGTGTTTTTCTTTCGCCAGCGCTTGAAGCGTTTGGCTTTCTCTTGAAGCGTCTTAGGCCGCGTCAGGCCTCCGATAGGTCAACCGTTTACCTTTGATGCCAAGTAACGCGGCATCGGCGCGGTCGGTATCGCTCACGTCGCGCTGGTTGTATCGGAAGTCAAACTCACGGTAATAACGGTGCAAATGCCTACCACTACGTCAAGTATATAATTGCGCATGTTGCGGATGTCGCGTTGGTCTTTCGCATGTGCATCCTAGCCGCCACCGCGGACATTCGGGCTGCCGGGTGGGGATTGCGATGGAAACGTGTCGCCAAGGGTCGATCAAGCGGGGCCAAAAGCCTGCCCAAATGCACTAGGCAGGCACGTCACCCCAAGCCTGTCGCCAGTGCCGCCGACACAGCGAGACATAGGTTTCGTTGCCGCCGATCAGGACCTGCGCCCCGTCTTTCAGCGCCTTTCCATCCGGCCCTTGGCGCACCACCATCGTGGCCTTGCGCCCGCAATGGCAAATGGTACGAATTTCGCGCATGTCATCCGCCAGAGCCAGCAAAGTGGCCGAGCCGGGGAATAGTTCGCCGCGAAAATCGACCCGCAAACCGTAGCACATGATGGGAATATTCAGATCATCGGCGGCGCGGGCCAGTTGCCAAACCTGCGCGGGCGTCAGGAACTGCGCCTCGTCAATCAGCACGCACGCCAGATTGCCTTGCGCAAGCTGGCGCTGGATTTTGGCGAAAAGGTCATCGCTCGCCTCGAACGTATCCGCCGCCTCGCCGATGCCAATGCGCGACCCAATTCGCCCGGCACCGACGCGATTGTCGAGCCTCGCGGTCAACAAATAAGTCCGCATGCCGCGCTCGCGGTAATTATGCGAGGCTTGCAACAGGATGGTCGATTTCCCGGCATTCATTGTGGCATAGTTGAAATACAGTTTGGCCATGCCTGCCTATTCCAAAAGCAGCAATGTGGCGTCAAAGGTGCCCTCGACCTGGCGCGAATTTTGCATATCGATTGTAGCGCCAAAATCGTCGCTGCGGCCCAAAGTCCCGGCGAATTTGCCGCTGATATGCAAAGCACCATCATCAAATTCCGCTGCCGTGACTTGGATTTCCGCCTTGTCGGTTTGCGACAGATAAAGAATGTCCGGCGTGCGATAATAGCCGATTTCGCGCGCCAAAACGATGTAGCCGCCCGCATCGGGAACGATCTCGAACGTCAGCGAAACGGACCCGGCAGTTTCGAGAACCGTGTTCGGAATCGCGTGACCAAAAATACTGACCCAAGCGTAGGTTTCGTCGCCGTCCCACGAACTTTGGCCGCCTTCGGCGCTGCTGGTGACAAACCAGTGGGTCGCAAATCCTTGCAGAGTTCCGTCGATTTGACCGATTACTTCTTGCGCCCGCAAAGGGGCGGGAAACAGCAACAGTAGAATGGGGATCAGGCGAAGCATTGCCTTTCTTGGCAAAGCGGTTGCGCAAAGGCAAGGCGTGCTTTGGGGTGTCGGGCGGCCTTAACGATAGAAGACGTTGCCGCCAAACTGGCCGCGCGGGTCCAGCGTATTGAACCACGCCGATCCCGCCCAAGCGGCGCGGAAAAACAATGCTCCATGCGTGATGTCTTCGCCGCGATCGGCCAACAGCGTTGTCGCCATTTGTTCGGATGCAGCTTTTACTTCCGCCGAATGGAATTCCTCGGACTTGCTGTCGCAGCGATAGGAAAATTGGCACGAGCCGTTATAGCGCTGGTCAACCACACCGCAAATTGTGCGCGGAAACCGCGGGTCGGCGGCGCGGTTGAGGACGACCTCGCCAACGGCGCGGCGACCGACATCATTGGTGGAACCGGCCTCGAAATAAATCGCCTCGGTTAGGCAGGAATGTTCGGACGCGCTAATTTCGACGGCTTTGGTGGATTGATTGGGGGCAATGCCCATGCCGGTGCAATTGGCCAGAATCAGCAAGCCCGATGCCAGATACGAGAATTTTCTGAGCGATGTCAGATACTTAACGTTCTGGCGCACGTGGTCCACCCCCGGTTGGCAACTCGGTCTGGTTAGGCGGAGTCAGGGACTGCACGCAAGCTGCACAGAAAATCTGCGCGGAATCCTGCCGGTGGGGCTGTGGATAAGTTGAAAGGTTAACGGGGTGAATTGCGCGGACTCGCTGAGTGGGGCGGGGTTGGTGGAGGGGGTTACGGGAAGGGAGTTGGGGCGGATTTTGGGCTGGGGGTTGGGGGTTGGCGTGGTATGTTGAGGTGTCGTTCCTTTTGGTCGGTGAGTTGAAAATGAAAAAGCGCGTGAACGTGGCAGTGCCTGTTGAGTTGAAAGCTGCCGCGCAGACAATGGCAGCAAAGCAGGGTGTTTCGCTGAACAGGTTTGTGGTGATGGCTTTGACGGCAAAGATTGGTTCGTCAGGCGCGGCGGAGTTTTTTGCGGAACGCGGGAAGGGTGGGGATCCGGAACCGGCGATTGCGATGTTGAAGAGGGTTGGGGTGAGGGTTAGGCATTACTCTTCAATTTTCCAACAACGACATGGTATGCAAAATCAACATATTGCGAAAAAAGTTGGAGTTTGACTCCTAAGTATGTCTCGGTTGGATAGCGAATTTCAAAATACTCCCACGAATGAAGTTTATCACCGACTTTTCCGCATGGTGCGGTGCCAATAAACTGCGTGTGGTCGCCATTACCTTGGATTATATAGTCCACAAGAATTGGCTCAAAATAGTCGATACTGTGGTTCCAAATGGCAAGACCATAAGCAATTTTGCAAATGAGTCTGTAGAAGTGCCCAGGTGTAAATCTAAATTCATAACTTCCAGTTTCGCCGTTTGGACGATGTGCAGAGAGTAAAACTAATTTTATAGCATCGATCGGCCTTACTCCCACAAAATCGCCGCTTTCAATCCTCGGTGGCATCATTGGATCAAGCAAAAAATCGCCGTGAACGCATCCCCTAAGGGTATGTCAACAATATTTCCGTCAGGTTTGATAAGTAACGGATTCGCTGGCTTACGCTTAGGCCTTGCAGAATGAATTTTTAACTTATTGCGGGCAACGCCCCACGTTTCCCGGAGAATTTTTTGTTCCCAAGGGTTTATTGCGCACTGGCAGGTCATACAGCTTGCCTGTTCTAATTCAATTCTTCCGCCAAGTGCATCTGGCAAGGGATGCTCTATTGTTAATGGCAGCGCCGCACTGCCACAATATATGCATTTACCGATGAATTTCTTTTGCTCTGACATTTACATGCCTGCTCTCAAAAAGCTGGGCTACCAAACCGCCCCTCACCCGTCGCTTCGCGCCACCCTCTCCCGCAAACGGGCGAGGGAAGGATCACCCCTCCTGCAAGCTCCTCACCTCCAACTCTCCAACCCCTCGATCCCGCATCGCCATCGCTGCCGCCCGCGCCCCTGCAGCGGTGGTGTAATACGGGATGCGGTCGTACAGGGCGACCGATCTGATCCCTCGGCTGTCCGAAATACTCTGCGTCCCCTCTGTCGTGTTGAACACCAGTTGCACCTTGCCGTCTTTCATCGCGTCGACAATATCCGGGCGGCCTTCGTAGACTTTGTTGATGGCTTTGGCGGGGATGCGGTGGCGGGCGAGGAAGTCGCGGGTGCCGCGGGTGGCGATTAGGTCAAAACCGAGGGTGACCAGAATTTTGGCGGCGTCGAGAATCATTTCGCCTTTGTCGGTGTCTTTGATCGAAATGAAGCAGGTGCCGCTGGTGGGCAGGTCAACCCCGGCCCCCATCTGGCTTTTCAGGAAGGCGATGGGGAACGAGGCGTCGCTGCCCATGACTTCGCCGGTGCTCCGCATTTCCGGGCCAAGCAGCGTATCGACGCCGGGGAAGCGGGCGAAGGGCATGACGGCCTCCTTGACGGCGAAGCGTTTGGTGTCGGGGGAGGCGAGGGTGAAGGCGCTGAGCTTCTCACCCGCCATGACCCTTGCGGCAATCGCGGCGACGGGTGAACCGGTGGCCTTGGCCACGAACGGCACGGTGCGGCTGGCGCGGGGGTTCACTTCCAGCACGTAGATCACGCCGTCCTTGATGGCGAATTGCACGTTCATCAGGCCGACGACGCCAAGGGCAAGGGCCATTTGGGCGGTTTGGCGTTTCATCTCTTCTATCACGTCGCGGCTCAGCGAATAAGGCGGCAGCGAGCAGGCGCTGTCGCCGGAATGCACCCCGGCTTCCTCGATATGTTCCATCACGCCCGCCACATGTACATCGGTGCCGTCGCAAATGGCGTCAACGTCGACTTCGGTGGCGTCGGTGAGGTACGAATCCAGCAACACCGGGCTGTCACCCGACACATGAACGGCGGTGGCGATGTAGCGGGCGAGGTGTTCGTCGTCACGGACGATTTCCATGGCCCGACCACCGAGCACATAGGACGGGCGGATGACCAGCGGATAGCCGACGCGCTTGGCGATTTGCATCGCCTCGGCTTCCGACCTAGCGGTGCCGTTGTTGGGCTGTTTCAGGCCAAGTTTTTGCAGCAGCGCCGAAAAGCGCTCGCGATCTTCGGCCAGGTCGATGGCATCGGGCGAGGTGCCAAGGATGGGGATGCCTTCGGCTTGCAGCGCGTCGGCCAGTTTCAGCGGGGTTTGGCCGCCGAATTGCACGATGACGCCTTTCAGGGTACCGTTTTCCTGCTCCACCCGCAGGATTTCCAGCACGCATTCCAGCGTCAACGGTTCAAAATACAGGCGATCCGAGGTGTCGTAATCGGTCGAGACAGTTTCCGGGTTGCAGTTGACCATAATGGTTTCATAGCCCGCCTCGGTCAGCGCATAGCAGGCGTGACAGCAGCAATAGTCGAACTCGATCCCCTGCCCGATGCGGTTGGGACCGCCGCCGAGGATGACAATTTTCTGCCGGTCGGTCGGGCGGGCCTCGCATTCGGCATAGCCCCCGGCGAGGGATTCGTAGGTGGAATACATGTAGGGGGTTTGCGCTTCGAATTCGGCGGCGCAGGTGTCGATGCGTTTGAATACTGCTTTGACGCCGTGTTTGAGGCGCGTGGCGCGGACGGCGCTTTCTTTTTGGCCGGTGAGAATTGCCAGACGGGCGTCGGAAAAGCCCATCATTTTCAGCCGTCGCATGTGGAACGGGTCGGTGGGCAGGCCGTTTTTGAAGATTTCGGCTTCCTTGATGATGATCTCGCGGATGCGCTCCAGAAACCACGGGTCGAATTTGGTGGCGGCATAGATTTCGTCGTTATTCAGCCCTTCGCGCATGGCTTGGGCGATGATGCGAATGCGGTCGGGGGTTTGTTTGGACAGGGCGAAGATTATGGCGGCCTTGCGGTCGGCATGCTCAAAGCCGGGGATGTCGATTTCATCGAACCCGGTCAGGCCGGTTTCCAGCGAGCACAGCGCCTTTTGCACGGATTCGTGGAAAGAGCGGCCAATCGCCATGGCTTCGCCGACCGATTTCATCGCGGTGGTCAGGTCGGGTTTGGCACCGGGGAATTTTTCAAAGGCAAAGCGGGGGATTTTGGTGACGACGTAGTCGATGGTCGGCTCGAAACTGGCCGGTGTGACCTTGGTGATGTCGTTGTCAAGTTCGTCGAGCGTGTAGCCGACCGCCAGTTTGGCGGCGATCTTGGCGATGGGAAAACCGGTGGCTTTGGAAGCCAAAGCGGAAGAGCGCGAGACGCGCGGGTTCATCTCGATCACCACCATGCGGCCAGTTTCGGGGTGCATGCCGAATTGGACGTTTGAGCCGCCAGTCTCGACCCCGATCTCGCGCAGAACGGCAATCGAGGCGTTGCGCATGATTTGGTATTCTTTATCGGTCAGGGTCAAAGCTGGGGCGACGGTGATGGAATCGCCGGTGTGCACCCCCATCGGATCGACGTTTTCGATCGAACAGACGATGATGCAGTTGTCGGCGGTGTCGCGCACCACTTCCATCTCGAATTCTTTCCAGCCCAGCAGGCTTTCGTCGATCAAGATTTGGCTGACGGGCGATGCTTCGAGGCCAGTGCGGCAGATATGTTCGAAATCTTCGCGGTTGTAAGCCACCCCGCCACCGGTGCCGCCCATGGTGAAGGCGGGGCGGATGATGGCGGGCAGGCCGACATAATCGATGGCTGACAGGGCTTCCGCCATGGCGGAATTGTAGTCCCAACGACCGTTCTCCAGCTTTTTCGCCGCCACGATGGTGGCTTTGGGGTTTTCCAGTCCCAACCGATCCATCGCCTCACGGAACAGCTTGCGATCCTCGGCCATTTCGATGGCCTTGCGCTTGGCCCCGATCAGTTCGACGCCGAATTTCGCAAGAATGCCCATGTCATCTAGCGCCAGCGCCGTATTCAGCCCTGTCTGCCCGCCCATCGTGGGCAACAGCGCGTCCGGACGCTCTTTCTCGATGATTTTGGCAACGATTTCCGGGGTGATCGGCTCGATATAGGTGGCATCCGCCATGCCCGGATCGGTCATGATCGTGGCGGGGTTCGAGTTGACCAGAATGACGCGATAGCCCTCTTCACGCAGCGCTTTGCAGGCCTGTGCGCCGGAATAATCGAACTCACACGCTTGGCCGATGACGATTGGCCCGGCCCCGATAATCATGATTGAGGAGATGTCGGTTCTTTTTGGCATCGGCACCCATTTCGGCGTCTAAGGACAAGCAAATTGCCGTGCTTATAGAGGGTGCTTGGCGGGGCGCAAGCGGGGGCGGCCGAAAACTTTTTTGAAGGGTTTACGCGGGCAGAGTTTCGCCTGTAATTCGCCGGGGATCAGCGCTAAATGCGGGACGCAAAACGCTACTGGACAATGCCTTGGCCCAATCGCCGCAAATCCTGTTCGACTTTGGCCCTTCAGGCGGCGCTGATCTATTTGCCGCTCCGGTTGAAATGATCGTTGCTCGCGAACCGAACGACGTTCTGCCGACCCTATTGCGGGCCGAAGCCGCGTTGCAACGTGGGTTTTGGGTGGCGGGTTATGTTTCCTACGAGGCGGGCTATGTGCTGGAGCCGAAACTGGCGACTCTGATGCCAAAAAGTCGCCGCGTGCCGTTGGTGTGCTTTGGTGTGTTTTCTGGGCCGGATGCGGCGGCGGCGAAGGCACTGCTGATCCGCGCCGATGCACAGGCGGCGATTGCTGACCTTAGCGCACTACAGGTCGCATTGGACGAACGCGCCTATGAAATCGTCTTTAACACGGTGATGGATTTGATCCGCGCGGGAGACATCTATCAAGCAAACCTCAGCATGCCGATGCAGGCGCGGATGCGCGGCAATCCTGTGGCTTTGTGGGGGGCACTGCGTCGAAAGCAGAGTGTGCGTCACGGGGCATTCGTGCAATTGAGCGACGACGTAACGCTACTCTCGCGTTCGCCGGAATTGTTTTTTGGCACCGATGGCACGGGGCTTATCCAAACGCGCCCGATGAAGGGCACGGCACCGCGCAATATTGATGCCGCAATCGATGCGGCCATAGTCGAGAACCTGCGCAATGACGCTAAGAACCGGGCCGAAAACCTGATGATTGTTGATCTCTTGCGTAACGATCTGGGCCGGATATGCCGGATTGGCTCGATCCATGTGCCCGAATTATTTGCCATTGAGAGCTATGCAACTGTGCATCAAATGGTCAGCCAAGCGCAGGGACGCTTGATGCCGGGCGTTGGCTTGGCAGGGATATTCAAGGCGTTGTTTCCCTGCGGGTCAGTAACGGGAGCTCCAAAAATTCGGGCGATGCAAGTGATTGAACAGGTCGAAACCACCGCGCGTGACGTCTATTGCGGCTCTATCGGTTGGGCGGCGCCGGACGGTCGGGCCAGCTTCAACGTCGCTATTCGCACGTTGCATTTGTATGGCGACAGCGAGATTGTGCTGAACGCCGGTGGCGGCATTGTCGCCGACAGCACCGCACAATCCGAATATGACGAGGCGTTATGGAAAGCCCGTTTCGCGGCATTGCCCAAGAGCAAAGCATGAATGAATTGCGCGTCATTGAGACGATGCGTTGGGATGGCGTTGCTTTGGTCAGGCTAGGGCGGCATTTGGAACGGATGCGGCGCACCTGCGCGGGCTTGGGCTTTGCGTTTGATCGGGATGTCGTTTTGGCGCCGCTGAATGCGGTTTCGGCCGGGCAAAAGCGCGTCCGATTGACCATCGGAATTGACGGCATTCCTGACCTGACAGTGGCAGAAATTGCGTCCAATCCACCGGTTTGGCGGGTAAAATTGGCATCCCATCGGCTTGATCCCGATGACCAATGGTTGCGCATCAAGACCACTCAGCGGCTGGCCTATGACCAAACCCGCGCTGAATTGCCAACGGGAGTTGATGAACTGCTATTTCGCAACACCCGTGGTGAATTGTGTGAAGGCACGATTACCAATCTGTTCGTCGATTTCGGCGGCGGATTACTGACTCCCCCGGTGACCAGCGGCCTGCTTCCCGGCGTTTTGCGGGCAGAAATGTTGGAAACGGGCGCTTGCCGCGAGGCGGTGCTGATTGATAGCGATTTAACTTTTGCCAAGCGAATCTTCGTCGGCAATTCGCTGCGCGGTCTCATCCCGGCGCAAATTATCGCCTGAAAAGGCAAACGCCCCAACCACATAAAGTATCGCCATTGTACCCGCGACCATGCCGGTTTGCAGCAAAATTGGCCACATATTGCTGTGCAGATTTAGGGTCGTTTGGGTGATCAAAAAGAACCCGATCAACGATAACCAGCCGGCGCGTTCACCTAGCAGCATTGGCAAAGTTGGCACGAAATAAAGCACCAAAAAATAATGGTGTGCCCAAGTCAAAGGCGAGGCGAGTGCCACAACGCCTGCGAAAGCTGGCAAGAACGCCGCGCGTTGCCAGAACTGCTGGGCATTCACGCGCTTTGCCAACAAAAAAGCGGTCGACGAAACCAGAAACAATGCAGTAAACACAACAAGCCAAACCGGGCGCGGCGCGTCATACTGGAACGAATACGACCGCCCCGCAGCAGCCGTGTCGGGCTGTGTGACCAAAACATCGGCAAGATGGGTCAGATGATAAGTGAACGAAGCCAAGTTCCAATTGGTGCGTTCGATCAAGACATTGGCCGATTGCTGGCCCAATCGGTGCAGAAAGGCGAGATGCAGGTCTAGGCCGCCACAGGCAAGGCTGGCGGTTGCCAATGCTGCGCCGATTCCGCCAAAGGCGGACACTGCCCGGATATTTCGCCCACGACCAAACAGCCAAGCAAGAACAAAAATGGCCGGGAAAAGCTTGATCGAGGCCGCAAGTGCCAGCGCCGAGCCTGCAGCGATCGGGTGGCCTTTTGTTTCGCGCTCAAACGCCAGAATGACCAGAAACGTCAGCATGATTTGAATTTGGTTTTGCAAAACCGCCTGATGTCCAATCAATGTAACGCTGACCAATGTCAGGCTGATAGCCAGCCAAACAGGCGCGGACATTGTTGGGTGGACATAGCGCCAAACCAACAGAGCTGTCAGCGGTATCAGCGGAATGTGCCACAAATACAGCAGGTTGGAAAACCCCACCGGCGAGGTGAATTTCGCCAAAGCGGCAAATAGCGCTGCCCAAAGTGGTGGATAAAAGAATGGATCAACATATTCCGGGCTGCCGAATTTGGCAATTGCGGCGGCGCGCGGAAGCGACTCTGGCCCGCGAGTTATCGCATAGAGCAAGTCATACGCGCCGGAACCCCAAAGTTTTCCGCCATAATAAAACGCCTCAATGTCGGTCGGCAGGCTGTTCCAATGTTGCCATAGCACGACGAGCGACCAGAGGGTCGCGATCGCCAGAACCCGTAGTTTTGCCGTTTTATCCAATCCTGCCTCTGATGTTTACATAGCGCGTAGGCGACACTAAGGGAATCCTTGGGTTTGCCTTGACATCGCTTGCCGAAGCCTGTCAATCGGCGCTTCGCCAAACCTTTCGCCACGAGGGCTGTTATGCACGCTTACCGAACCCATACCTGCGCCGCCTTGACCAAGGCCGCGGCTGGCGAAAATGTGCGGCTTTCCGGCTGGGTGCATCGGGTGCGCGACCATGGCGGGGTACTGTTCGTCGATTTGCGCGACCACTACGGGATTACCCAAGTGATCGCCGACAGCGATTCACCGGCTTTTGCTGCCTTGGAAAAGGTGAGGTCGGAATGGGTGATAAAGGTCGATGGTCTGGTCAAATTGCGCGGTGCGGGCTTGGTCAACGCCGCGATTCCGACCGGTGAGATTGAGGTTTATGCTAGTGCCGTTGAAGTTTTGGGAGCGGCAGATGACCTGCCGATGCCGGTGTTTGGCGATGTGGATTATCCGGAAGAAACCCGCCTGAAATATAGGTTTCTGGATTTGCGGCGCGACAAGTTGCACAACAACATGATGTTGCGATCAAATGTCGTCCGCTCAATCCGCAACCGGATGTGGGACGCCGGGTTCAACGAGTTTCAGACGCCGATCATCACAGCATCTTCGCCGGAAGGGGCGCGGGATTTTCTGGTGCCAAGTCGGCTGCATCCCGGCAAGTTCTACGCCCTGCCCCAAGCGCCCCAGCAGTTCAAGCAACTGCTGATGGTCTCGGGCTTTGCCCGCTATTACCAGATCGCGCCGTGTTTCCGCGACGAGGACCCTAGGGCCGACCGGTCGCCGACCGATTTCTACCAGTTGGATTTGGAGATGAGTTTCGTCGAGCAGGAAGACGTGTTTGCGACGATTGAGCCGGTGCTGAAAGGGCTTTTTGCTGATTTCGGCGGTGGTCGCAAAGTGGCACAGGATTGGCCGCGGATTTCGTGGAAGGATTCGGCGCTTTGGTACGGCACCGACAAGCCGGATTTGCGCAACCCGATCAAGATGCAGGTGGTTTCGGACCATTTCCGGGGTTCGGGGTTTGCGATTTTCGCGTCGATTTTGGAGCAGGAAGGCACCGAGATACGGGCTATCCCCGCCCCGGGCGGCGGC
This sequence comes from Oceanomicrobium sp., assembly GCA_031415055.1. Lineage (GTDB taxonomy): Bacteria > Pseudomonadota > Alphaproteobacteria > Rhodobacterales > Rhodobacteraceae > JANMOK01. Next base: position 27,825 of record JANOQZ010000021.1, read on the forward strand.
TCGCGCAAGTTCTGCGACCGCATGAACGCCTTCGCCCAAAAGGAAGGGCTGCCGGGGATGGGGTATATTTTCTGGCGGGAAAGAGAGGACAAGGGCATCAGAGCGCAAGGCATCAACTGGTTGCGGGCAATCAGCTACGCCATTGAGCATGACGAAGCGCTGAGCGAAATTGAAGTTGTGCGGGAAGCCGAGTGGGCAAGGATTGCTGCGGAAGAAGTCAAGGTAGCCCTGCTGAATGGGGACAAAGCCCGCGCAGAGTTTCTGACCAATGCATACTTTGGTGAGCTCGAAGCGGCCGGCCCTTTGGCCAAGAACATCGGCCCGGCACGCACCGAAGCCATCCGACTGAAACTGGGCCTGAAGGTTGGCGACGCCGCCTTCTTCCTCGGCGGTCGTCCCGAAACTTTCCAAGCCGTCGCCGGGCGGGCGCGGGTCGAGATCGGCAACGAACTGGGGCTGAGCGACAAGAACGCCTTCGCTTTCGCCTGGATCGTTGATTTTCCGCTCTACGAGTTGACCCCCGAGGGCAAGGTTGATTTCAGCCACAACCCGTTCTCGATGCCGCAGGGCGGCATGGCGGCGCTGGAGGGTGATCCGCTGGCGGTGACCGGGTATCAGTATGACCTCGCCTGTAACGGGTACGAGCTGATTTCCGGCGCGATCCGTAACCATCGCCCCGACATCATGTTCAAAGCCTTCGAATTGGCAGGTTATGGCCGCGACGAAGTGGAAAAACGCTTCGGCGGCATGCTGTCGGCCTTCAAATACGGCGCTCCGCCGCATGGTGGCTGCGCGGCTGGCATCGACCGCATCGTCATGCTGTTGGCCAATGAGGCCAACATCCGCGAAGTGATCCTGTTCCCAATGAACCAGCGGGCGGAAGACCTGCTGATGAACGCGCCCAGCGAGGCGACGGGCGTGCAGTTAAGGGAGCTGGGGTTGCGGGTTATCGCCCCCAGCTAAGCCCTCACTCGCCCTTCGGCCAATCCGACCAAGGGAATGGTTTGTCTTCGGTGGAAAAGGTCTGGAACCTTGCCGTCTGGCGCAACCAATCCGCCAGCGATGCGCCAAAGAGGCGGATGGCCGGGTTTGGCGTGTTGGTGTTGAACAGCGCCCAGAAAAACTGGATGACCGCCAAAAGTGCCAACAACGACTGGGCGAAGCCAAAGAAAACGGCGAGAATCAACATGAAAAGGCCACGAAGCCAGATCTTGCCATTTCCTTCTGTCGGTTTGTCGGGATGTATAACTGTGTCGGCCATAAGAATCTCCTCGGTTCAAAACCAGTGACTAATCCACACATAGTCATTGTCTGGCATTTTCCCGCATCGCCGTGGATCAATCGTCTAAAAATATTCGCGTAAGCTAAAACCCGCCCAGTTTCCCTAACGTCATTGACCGAATCGGACGGGAGTTAGAGCATGCGCGACCCGATCGGTTGGTGGCCCCGATGAAACCTGCTTTGGCTGAGACATTCACGCTGTTCTATCAGTCCGCCAGCGTCGCCTTGGCCGACGGTCCTGCGGGTGAAGTCTTGGCTGTTGGGCGGCATAGCCGGACCGTCGTTTTGGATGAAGTCGGGGCGACGACGACGGCGCATCCGCGTATCGAACTGCCCAAAACCCTGCACGAAGGCGATCAGTTGGTGGTCGAATTCGGCCGCGGACGCGCCAATCGGCACGGGCCGATTCTGGGTGTGGCAGTCCTCGCCTAGGCTTGCAATTTTTTCACACTTGCGCCTTTGTAGACCCTTGCGGGAGGGCATCGTCGCGGCTTTGCGCATGGAGGCGGGATGGAGCGGCAAAGCGTGAGTTTGGGTGAATTGGTTGAAGGCTGGTCGCCACCTGCGTCGCCCGCGCCGATGGTGTTGGATGGGCTTTATGCCCGACTGGAGCCTTTGGATCCGTCCCTTGCCGATGAATTGCATGCAGCAAATTGCGAGGACTTGACCGGCGCAATCTGGGACTACCTGCCCTATGGCCCGTTCGAATTGGCAGAATACAGGGATTGGGTCGGCAAAATGGCCGCCAGTCGCGACCCGCTGTTTTTCGCCATTCGAGACAAGGCGACCGGGAAATTGGGCGGGGTGATGTCGTATCTGCGCATTACACCGGACTCTGGCTTCATCGAGATTGGCCATTTGAACTTTGCCCCGCGTTTGCAGCGCACTCGCGCGGCGAGTGAAGCGATTTATCTGACGATGCAATGGGCGTTTGCGGCGGGGTATCGCCGGTTTGAATGGAAATGTAACGCTTTGAATGTTCCCTCACGCCGGGCGGCGGAGCGCTATGGGATGAGCTTTGAGGGGGTGTTTCGGCAGGCAACGATGTCCAAGGGACGCAATCGAGATACTGCTTGGTATGCGGCGATTGATAAGGAATGGCCGGTATTGAAAGCGGCGTTTGAGACGTGGCTGGACCCGGCAAATTTTGATGCACGGGGGCAGCAGCGGCGTAGCCTTTCCGATCTAACGCGCGGTATTCTGGTGACGCGCGACCCGATTTTCGACAGCTAAACAATGCAGCGTGCGACGGAATGCTGACCGACCATCGTGAAACCTAACAACGACAACGAAAGGTTTCGGTGATGATCGCCAGAATTTTCCTGATCGCATTCTTGCTTACGAGCGCCGCTTTCTCCGCCGAAACCCAAGTGCAGATGGACGACGGGCGGCTTTATTCCATTGCCCTACCCGAAAACGTCAAATCCTCGCCCTTGGTCATCGCATTGCACGGCGGTGGCGGCAACGGGGCGTGGATGGCGCGGGTTTCAGGTCTGAGCGCCCGGGCAAACCGGTTGGGCATGGCCGTAGTTTATCCCGACGGCAGTGGCAGGATGCGCCTGCTGACGTGGAATGCTGGGCATTGTTGCGCTTTTGCCGCCCGCGAACAGGTTGATGACGTTGCATTCTTGGCACGGGTGGTAGACGACGCGGTAGCGCGGTTTGGTATTGACCGCCGCAACGTGTTTGTCACGGGCATGTCAAACGGTGGCATGATGGCCGAACGTCTGGCTGCCGATAGGCCCGATATGATTGCGGCTGTGGCATCGATTGCCGGTCCGTTGGATACTGGGCTGATCGAGTTGCAAGGTCGCGTGCCCTTGCTGCACATTCAAGGCACTGCGGACGATTTTGTGCCGTGGAACGGTGGTCAGGGAAGCAAGTCCGTCACCCGTGAAAAGCATCCGGCCGCTGAAGATACGATCAACGCTTGGCTGCTGGCGATGGGTCCGGGTTTGGTTTCCAGCAGTCGGATCATCGACAAGGCCGACGACGGAATGCGGACCGAGAGGCACGTTTGGACCAAAGCAGGCGACGAGAAGGTGCTGCTGTATCGCGTGATCGGTGGCGGGCATTCTTGGCCGGGTGGATCGCGTGATCGAAACCCAGAGACCAAGGATTTCAACGCCAGTGACGAAATCCTGGAATTCTTTTGGGCGCATTTGCGCAGGTGAACAACGCACATCTTGACTTGCGCATTGCCAACAAACACATGGCGCCTACGGGGGCGTTCGGGCACCCACAAAAGGGTAAGCCATGCCAAGCGAAAAATTATCGGCGATGCAGTTTTTTGCCAGTCGTCAGTCGATGCCAGCGAAAGTAATTTCTGCACCAGCGCCATCGCGTGCCGAATTGGAACTCATCCTTCGTATGGCATTTCGCGTCCCTGACCACGGCAAGCTTGAACCTTGGCGAGTCTTGGTGCTGGAACGCGAGGCGCTGGACCGAATTGCGGCGGCAGCATTTGCACGGAGCAATGCCTTGGGCAAGGATGACGAAATGGCGGCCAAAGCGGCGCTGCTGTTTTCCGGTGCGCCGTTGATGGTGGCTGTGGTCGCCTCGCCGGTTCCTTCCGAAAAGATCCCGGCGCTGGAACAAACATTTTCCGCCGGAAACCTGTGTTTTGGCGTGTTGAACGTCGCCCTTGCCAGCGGCTGGGCGGCGACTTGGCAAAGCGGCGCGATGGCGACTGACTCGGAGTTTCTGCAAGCCAATCTTGGATTGGTAGCACAAGAATATGTGGCGGGGTTTGTTATCATCGGCAGTACTGCCAGCATTCCACCCGACCGGCCACGACCGGACTTGACGCGCAAAGTAACTTGGCTCGACCAATGATTTTCAACGACTTTTTCAAAGCGCTGACGCAACTGACTGACCCACAGTTTCAGCGTGTGTTGTGGAAGGCCATCGGCCTGACCTTGGTATTGCTTTACGCGACCTTTGTCGCGTCATCACTCGCTTTGGGCTGGCTATTACCCGAAAGCTGGACCCTGCCGTTCGGATGGGAAGTCAGCACTGCGTTCCTGACCATCGGGGCGTTTATTGGCATGATTGCCCTGTCGTTTTTCCTGATGTTTCCTGTCGCCTCGGTCTTTGTTGGCATCTATCTGGACGAAGTTGCCGAGGCGGTGGAAGCGGTGCATTACCCCGATTTAGCGAAAATCGACAAGATACCGTTCTTGGATGCCTTGGCGGATTCGTTGCGGTTTCTGGCGCTGGTAGTCATCGCAAACTTGCTGGCTTTAGTGGTTTATATGTTCGCCACCGTTCTCGCTCCGTTCGTGTTTTGGGCGGTCAATGGTTGGCTTTTGGGCCGCGAATATTTCACCCTTGCTGCCGCGCGACGAATTGGCATCGTCGCAGCCCGCGATTTGGCGCAAGTGCATCGCGGCGAAATCTGGCTGGCGGGTGCGCTGATGGCTATTCCGATGTCGATTCCTTTGGTGAATTTGGTGGTGCCAATCCTTGGCGCCGCAACCTTCACCCACATGTTTCATCGACTTTCCCGTGAACCATTGGGCGAATCCAAGCGCCGGGATTAAGCTTTCCGCCTCGGTGTGGTTCACCCCGCCGCCTTCGCCGACACCTCTTCCGCCCATTGGTTCAGGCTTTTGCCCGCCAATTCGGCAGCCAGCGCCGCGCGTTGATGGATGTCGGGACTGACGCGGAACATCATCTGGCCGGAATAGGCCCTTTGCGGTTGCTTGCCGATTTTGGCGCAGGTCACAATATAGTCCTCGACCGCCTCGTGAAACGCCGCCCGCAGGCCATCCACACTGTCGGAATGAAAGCCGACACCATCACTTATTCCAGCAAGACGTCCGACGAAAATACCATCGTCATCGTCAAATTCGACAAGTGCAGTATGACCTTGGTGTTTCATCATGATCGCGGCTTTTATGCCAAATCCATCACCCGTGCCAGTTTCAAATCCAGCTCGGTTAAACCGCCGGTGTCATGCGTGCTCAAAACCACGTCCACGCGTTTATAGACGTTGAACCATTCGGGGTGGTGGTTCAGTTTTTCGGCGTGCAGTGCCACTTTGGTCATCCAGCCAAAGGCCTCGACAAAGTTCTTGAAAGCAAACGACTTTTTGACCGCGTCGCGGTCTTCGACCATTTCCCAGCCAGCGGCCAGCAATTCGGCGCGTTCGGGTTTAGTCAGTTTCTCTGGCATGTTCAACACTCACTTTTCGAAAGGGCCCGTGGTCGGTCAGAACTTCTATTTCTTCGTCCACGGCATTGCGCTCGACCTTAAGATACTCCGCCACCGCCCGGCGAAATCCCGGATCGGCGATCCAATGCAGCGAATAGATCGGCACCGGTAAGTATCCCCGCGCCAATTTGTGCTCGCCCTGAGCGCCGGCCTCAACCCGCGCCAAACCATGCTGAATGGCCCAGTCGATTGCTTGATAATAGCACAATTCAAAGTGAAGACAGGGGTGATCTTCGATGCAGCCCCAATACCGGCCATAAAGCGTATCACGACCAATAAAATTCAGCGCCCCGGCCACAAACCGCCCGTTGCTTTCAGCCAGAACCAGCAGAATATCGTCGCGCATTTGGGCCTGCATTTGGTCAAAAAACCTTCGCGTCAAATACGGCGTGCCCCATTTGCGGCTGCCGGTGTCTTGATAGAATTTCCAGAAAGCATCCCAATGGCGCGGCTCGATTGCATCGCCGGTCAATGCCAGAATGCGCCCGCCAAATGCCTGCGCTGTCGCGCGTTCCTTGTGGATCGCCTTGCGTTTGCGCGAGGATAGGGCCTTCAAAAATCCCTCAAAATCCTGATAATTCGCGTTCAGCCAATGGTATTGCTGGGTGACACGCTGCAAAAACCCCAATTCCGGCCCGGCGTCGAATTCATTTTCCCGACAAAAAGTGATGTGGGCCGAGGAAAGTTTGTTCTGCACAGCGAGGCGGATCATTCCTTCCGCCAGCACCGCTCTGCCAATTGTTTCCTCGCCGGGTAATGTCAAAAACCTGCGCCCGGTTGCCGGTGTAAACGGAACGGCGCATTGCAGTTTGGGGTAATAGGCGCCGCCCGCACGTTCCCAAGCCTGCGCCCAATTGTGATCGAAAATGTATTCGCCTTGACTGTGCCCCTTGGCATAAAGCGGCATCACGCCAATGATTTGACCATCGCGTTGCGCCACCAAATGCCGCGCCTGCCAGCCCGAACGCCCGCCGACCGAGCCGCTGTCTTCCAACGCCTTCAGGAAGCGATAGGTGGTGAATGGATCAATCGGGCGACCGGGTTCGGGGCAAGCGCAGGCATCCCATTCCGGCTGGCTGATGTCGCCCAGGCCGCCCAGCACATTGATCGAGATGTCGCCGCTTCCGTCCAATTGAACCCCCGTCAAGTCACGGGTGCAGCATAGCCCTCAAACGTAATATTGTCGGCAAATTTTCGCGCTTCGCCCTCTTGTGCCACAGATTTGATCGTCCAGCACAGAATTGCCAATCCGGTGGTCTTGGCACGGGCGACCGCTGGCGAGGCCAAGTCAGTTTTGTCGTGCGAAATGAATGACGCGTCCAATCTGTCCAGCGCGGCCATTGCCGCCAGTTCTTTGCGCCGCAACTCTGGCAGCATTGGCCAATCGGCTGCATTGAAATTGCAGGTGGTCAAACCTATCGGACGGTCGGATTGTCGTGCAAAAGCTGCAACGCTGTGGGGGTTAAACGACATGACCGCCACCGGACCGGAATAGCTGCGCAATACTTCCGCCACCCGCGTTTCCAGCGGGCCGACGTTTGGCCCCAGACGGCCGTCCTGATCTTTCATCTCGATGAGCAACGGCGCCTGCCCGGCAACAAGCGTCAGCATTTCCGCCAATGTTGCGATCATTTCGCCACCGACCAACAACGGCGTTCGTTTCAAAGCCGTGGCAGAGTAGCTATGCAACGACGCGCGACGCCCGGTTGACCGCAGCAAATCACTGTCGTGAAACACCATCGATTCGCCATCGGCGGACAGTTGAACGTCGCATTCGATGCCGTAACCAGCAGCAATCGCAGCAGAAAAAGCTGCTCGAGAATTCTCACCAATTCCGCGCGCAACGTCGTGCAAACCGCGATGTGCCAAGGGTTGCTTTAGAATTGGCATGGGCAAACAAACGCGATCAGGCAATCTCGAAAATGCCTTCCACTTCCACGACGACGCCCAATGGCAATGACACCGAACCGACCGCAGATCGGGCGTGGCGGCCTTTGTCACCAAACACCTCGACCAGCAAGTCAGAGCAGCCGTTCATCACCTTGTGATGCTCGTCATAGTCCAACGACGCATTGATGAACCCGGTTAGTTTGACCAACCGAACCACCCGGTCCAAATCGCCGCCGCAAGCGTTGCGCATATTCGCCATCAGCCAAATCGCGCAGGTCCGGGCGGCGGCATAGCCCGATTCCAATGAAGTTCCGGCACCCATTTTGCCCTTCATCGGCCCGTTTGCATCGCGTGCAACTTGGCCGGAGACGAAAACCAGCTTGCCGCTTTGGACAAACGGCACGTAATTCGCGGCGGGGGCGGTGATTTCGGGTAGCGAAATACCCAAATCTGCCAATCGTTTGTCGATAATTCCAGCCATCTTGAACTCCCCTAGGTCTCGCGGAACGCTTTGTTGAAATAGTCGAGGAACGGTCTGAGCAAGTAACTCAACGCCGTGCGTTCACCGGTTTGGATAAAGGCTGTCACGGGCATCCCGGGCAGCACTTGCAGCGTGCCCAGCTTTGTCAACTCGCCCACTTTTGGCACGATTTCTGCCGAATAATACGATTGGCCGGTGCGTTCGTCGGTGATCGAATCGGCGCTGACTTTGGTGACGCTGCCAAGCAACTGCGGCGTGGTGCGCGAATCAAACGCCGCAAACGTCAGGGTTGCGTCCTGACCGACGGTCACATTATCGATCATAATGGGTTCAATCCGGCTGGAAATAATCCATGGCACGTCTTGCGGCACGATATACAGCACCGGCTCCGCCGCCCGCACCACCGAGCGCACCGCATGGACTTGCAAGCCATAAACGATCCCCGAAACCGGGGCCCGCAAATCAAGCCGATCCAGCGTTTCGTGCAGCCCGACGGCGCGTTGGCGCAGCTCATTTTCGCGCGTCTGCAAGTCGCGCAATGTCGTCGCCGCTTCCTCGCGCAGAGTCGATGCTTGCTTCAAGACTTCAATCTCAATCTCGGCAATCCTGCCGCGGCTTTCTGCGATACCTGCGGTTAATTCTCCGATACTGCCTTGCATGCCGGCCTGTTCACGCTGCAACGCCAACACTTTACCAGCCTGTGTCAGCCCCTGTTTCAACAGAGCTTGTTGGTCGACCAGTTCCTGACTCATCAAGTCCAATTGTGTCGTCACCGCCGCCAATTGCGCCTCGGTCCCTTCGATTTGCAGGCCGATTTGTGTCTGACGTTCGCGCAACTGGGCAATTTCTTCGCTTTGAGTCTTGCTGCGTGCTGCGAAAAGGCTCGCTTGACCGGCGATTAACCCGGCGATGTCTTCGCTGCCTTCAGCGGCCAACAACAATTCGTCGTCAAAGGTGATCTCGCTCAAACCATCGCGTTCGGCCGAAAGCCGTCCGCGTCGCGCAATCATTTCATAAAGCTGGTCTTCGATAATTTTCAGATCCGATTTGAGCAAGGTTTCGTCAAAGCGGATCAACACATTGCCCGCCTGTACCAAATCACCATCGTCAACCAATATTTCGCTGACAACACCGCCATCCGGGTGTTGCACGACCTGGCGGTTTTCTTCGACCTCCACACTACCCTCTGCAACAATCGCCCCGGCGATATTTGCGGTGGCCGACCAAGTGCCGACACCGAACACCAAAACCGCCAGCGAACAGAACCCCACAAGTAACGGCATCCGCGCCGACCACGGGTTCATGGCTTTTCTCCGCGCAGGGTCGGGGCAATCTGTTCAAAGTTTTTCAACTGCTCCTTCAGCACTTGGTCGCGCGGTCCAAACGCTTTGCGGGTGCCTTTGTCGATCACCAAAAGCAAGTCGCATTCAGCAATTCCGGCGGGCCGATGCGCCATGATAATCACCGATTTTCCCTGCGTCTTCATTGTGCGAATGGCCGAGTTCAAAGCGTTAGACCCTTCGGCATCCAAGTTCGAGTTCGGCTCGTCCAAAACCAACACCATCGGGTCACCATACATTGCGCGAGCCAGCCCTATCCGCTGTTTTTGTCCGCCCGAAAGGCGTCCACCATTTTTGGAAATGATCGTATCATAACCCTGCGGCATCTGCTTGATCATCTCATGCGCCCCGGCCTTTTGTGCTGCGGCCACTACCTTGGCCGGGTCGGGAGACTTTTCCAGTCGGGCAATATTTTCGGCGATTGTGCCGTTGAACAACACAACATCTTGCGGCAGATAGCCCAGATGCTTGCCAAGGTCATCCTCGCCATATTGGTCAATGGACGCACCATCCAGCCGCACCACCCCTGCCGCTGGTTTCCAGATACCGGTCAGAACCCGCGCCAGGGTCGATTTGCCCGAAGCACTTGCCCCAATCACACCCAAAGCATTGCCCGGTTCCAACCGAAAACTCAGCATGCGCAAAGTCGCAGTTTCTTCACCCGGCGGCACCACCGTCAATTGATGTGCTTCCAGTATCGCCCGGGGCTTTGGCAGTGGCGTGCGCTGTGCATTTGCCGGAACCGAAGACAATATCACTTTCAGTGATTGCCAGCCCTGCCGCGCCCGCAAAACTTGCGGCCATTGTCCTATGGCTGCCTCGATTGGCGCCAAGGCACGTCCCAAAAGGATCGACCCGGCAATCATTGCGCCCGCTGTCATCTCGCCACGCAGCACCACCCACGCACCAAGGGCCAGCATCGCGGATTGCAGGAAGAAGCGGAACGTTTTCGACATGGTGGCAAAAGTGCCAGTCAAATCGGTCGAGGCAATGCTTTGTTTCAAAGCCTCGGCCCGCCGAACATGCCATCGCGCAACGGCGGCAGACTTCATCCCCAAACCACGAACCGCCTCGCCTTCCTGTCGCATTTCTTCGGCCATTGCATCGCTTTCCATCGCTGCCGACCCTGCCAATGCCACCGGTTTTTTGGTGAAAACTTGGTTGGCAAAAGTGATGCCGACCAAGATCAAGCCACCAGCGACCGCCATCCAACCCATATAGGGGTGGAACAGGAATATTGCCGCGACGAAAAACGGCGTAAACGGGATATCAAAAATGGCAAAAAACACTGGCGAGGACAGGAACTTTTCCACCGCCTCAAGGTCTTTCAGCCCCGTTGCTGGTCGTGCGCGCTCGCGTCCAATGACGGAGCGATTCAACAAAACCTCAAACACACGGTCATCCAGCAGTGATTGCAGCCGCGCCCCGATCCGTCCGGCGACCCGACCCCGGGCATATTCAAGAAATCCCATGATCGCAAACAGCGCCGTCACAAGAATCGACAGCGCGACCAAAGTTTCTTCTGATCGACTTCCCAAAACCCGATCATAGACCTGCAGCATGAACAACGGACCGGTCAGCATCAATATGTTGATGAAAACGCTGAACAAAAGCACCGCCCAGAACAGTCCGCGCCCGGTTTTTAGCGCCGCTTTCAGCTCGCGCTCACCTTGCGCAGTTGATGCATTGTCCGCCATTCGAACCTTCCTTGAGTTGCAATTTGCTTGCCTCATACGTGCTGGCGCGGCCAGTGTCACGCTTGCGCCACAGATTCGCCCATTCCGCTGCTTCCATCAATGGAAGTTTCCGTTTCAGGCGCTTATAAGCGTCTGTGCATCAAATTTATTAACCATCCACAAAGGCGCCTGACATTTTGTCTTTTTTGCCCAAACCTCGTTTCGTCTTGGCGGTTTTGACAACGGCGCTTCTGTCTGCTTGTGCCGAATCTGATTTGTCGCGCGGAATCATTCACGACCCATATGAATCCGCTAACCGCAAAGTGCATGACACCAATGTTGCTGCAGACAAAGCCTTTCTGCATCCAACCGCCGAAATGTATGCGCAGGTAACACCAGCGGGTGTTCGAACGATGATCGGCAATTTTTCGGGCAATTTGTCCGAGCCGCGCTATGCTGTGAACCATTTGCTGCAAGGCGACGTGCCAGGTTTTTTTGGCAGTGCCGGGCGATTTGTGCTGAATTCCACCCTTGGCATCGGCGGTTTGGCTGATCCGGCGGGCGAAATAGGTCTGTTCCAGAAACCCGCCGATTTTGGCCAAACGATGGGGGCTTGGGGCATCAAAGAGGGGGCATATGTCGAATTGCCGCTATTAGGACCCAGTTCGGAACGTGACACCGCCGGTCGCATCGTTGATTTCCTAATCGACCCGGTCAACACATTCGCGCGTAAACCTGAAACAAATATCATCACTGCGGCAAAAGCACTTGATGTGTTGAACACGCGTCACGATTTCGATGATGCAGTCAATTCTGTCCTCTACGAGTCGGAGGACAGTTACGCGCTGGCCCGGTTGATCTATCTTCAGTCAGTGCGCGGGGCGGCAGGCGGTGAGACGGTGTTGGAAGATTTGGAGGATCCCTATGCTCAATAACGCAAAGACCAGCCGACGCGCGGTGTTGTTGGCCCTTGGCGCGTTTGGCGCATTGGCGATTGTCCCGTTTCCGGCACTCGCCGCGTCGCCAGCACAAGCCGAAGCGATGATCACCAAAGTCGTGGCCGAAGTGCAGTCGATCATCAACACCGGCAAGGGCGAAGCCGCGATGTTGCGCGACTTTGAAGCGATATTCTCAAGCTATGCTGACGTGCCAATCATCGCCAAATCGGCACTCGGCGCGCCTTGGCGTGGTGCTTCGGCTGACCAGCAGAAACGCTTTGTTGCCGCCTTCAGGGGCTACATCAGCCGCAAATATGGCAAGCAATTCCGCGCCTTCATTGGTGGCCAGATCACGATTGTCCGCTCGCGCGATGCCGGTCAAAAGGGCATTTTGGTTGAAACCCAAGCAAAATTGCAAGGCCAAGCCCCTTTTTCGGTTGAATGGCAAGTTTCCGACGGCTCTGGCCGTCTAAAATTCGTCAACCTCAACATCGAAGGTATTTGGCTGCTAACGACCGAACGCGAAGAAATTGGCTCATTGCTCGACAGGCGGGGTGGGGATTTGGACAGATTGATCGCCGATTTACCCGGACTGGGCTGATTTAGAATAATCGCGTTAAAGGCCATCTCGAACATCCAGAAAAACAGTGTATCGGTCGCGACGATCAACGTCGTCATGCGGTTTTGCTCGACTTGGAACTTGAAAATCCGTAGCCTTCGCCAAGTCAAGATAGCGCCGCAAATGCTGTCATTGAGTAAAGGTGATTTTCGGACAATCCAGAATGGGGTAAGAGATGTCACAGGTTTCGTCAGGTTCCTTCAAGATTGCCGAGGAAACGTTTGGCAAGGCAGTGGAAGTCGCACCAAATTTCTGGATCATCGCCACCCGGCACCATCCCGCTGGCTCGAAACACCAGCCTGAAATCAATAATCGTTGCCTGATCTTTCGGCTTAATGATTCAACTGCCAACAATCAGCCGGTGTTGCTTGTCGCCAATGCGGTAGATGCGTCTGCACTGCCGGAAGTTCGTCGCATTGAACACGAAACGGGCGCGCCAATCCGCTATCTGATAGCCGCCGGGGCGGGGCACAATCTCAATCTGGTCGAATGGCACGATGCGTTGCCAGAGGTAACACTTTTGGTTGGTCCAGCGCGAATTCCCCGTGTCGCTGCCGGACGAAAGCTTGCGTCTTCACCGCGCTTCAGGGTTTTTGACCAAGATGACCCGCTGCCGATGTTTCATGGCCAACTCGAGGCATTGAATTTCGACGGGATTGCTGGCGCTCGGGAAAACGTCACTCCCAAAGAGGGCGGCAAGGACACCAAAATCGCTTTCTTCGTCAACATGTTTACCAGCATGCCGTTCAAAGACCCTCATGATGAGCTTTGGCTGTATCACTTGGCGTCCAAGACCTTAATAGGTGGCGAAAATCTTGGTTGGAATCTCAGTAAGCCATCGCTGGCGGGCATGACTCTGATGATCCGCATGATGATGAAAGCCGATCAGTTATATGTCATGACGATGCCGCGCCCCGTGCTCGACAAGGCACGCGTCAAGGCGAACTGGCTGAAAGTTTTGGCTTGGCCCGCCGAAAACGTGCTGTCTTACCACGATTCGGTCGGAACCGGCTGCATCGGTGGCGGGCAGGCCGCATTGCGGGCTGCGGTCGAGAAAAGCAAACAATTGGCTTGATCAATCGAGAAGGCCAACCACTGATCAAATCTGCTTTTGCAAGTTGGCAGCGGATCGATATTGGAAACGACTAAACTACAACTGTGCCAGCATGTTCTCGCCGCCGGAAATCTCGCAGCCACTTTTGATTTCGGGGTTAAAGATTTTAACCACGCCGTCATCAACCAACATCGAATAGCGTTTGTTGCGATTGAACATGCCTTCGGCCGGGGTGTCGGCCTTCAGCCCGGTGAAGCGCGCGAATTCGCTGGCAGTGTCGGCCAACATGACGATACCTGCGTCGGTCGCGCCGGTGCTTTCGCCCCAACGACGCATAACGTGACTGTCGTTGACCGCGATACAATAGATCGCGTCTACTCCTTTTGCCCGCAAAGCATCGGCGATACGAATGAAGCTAGGCACATGCGCGCTATCGCAAGTGGGAGTGAACGCCCCGGGAACGGCAAAGATAACCACTTTGCGACCGGGTAGAATTTCGGAAAAGCGAACTTGTTTTGGTCCATTCGAAGTTTGAACAGCGAACACAGCTTCGGGCAGTTTTTGGCCGACTTCAATGGGCATGGGCCATCCTTTCGGGGTGATTGCGCGGGTCCGCCTCGGTCATATAGGGTCGCAGCGAAACTGAACAGGGGTGTGCATGCACGGAATTGTCGTTGTTGGTGCCGGCCAAGCTGGCGCGTCGCTGGTGGCGAAATTTCGTGGCCTTGGTTACGCAGGCAAGTTGACGTTGATTGGTCAAGAACCGGTGCCGCCCTATCAACGCCCGCCCTTGTCAAAGAAATATCTACTGGGTGAGATGGGAGTTGAACGCCTGTATCTGCGGCCCTTGAGTTTTTATGCAGACCTGCACATTGAGCTGCGCACCGGCGTTTCGGTGTTGGAAATTGATCGCGGCGCCAAATCCGTGATTTTGTCGGATGGAACTTCGTTCCCCTACAGCCAGCTTGCCCTAACAACGGGTTCGCAGCCACGGCTATTGCCAGCTTCGATTGGCGGTTCACTGGGCAACGTTTTTGCTGTGCGGACTTTGGCTGATGTCGATGCAATGGCGAAGCAATTTGTCGCTGGTCGCCGACTGCTGATCGTCGGCGGTGGCTATATTGGACTTGAGGCTGCGGCGGTTGCACGGTTGCGTGGGATGCACGTAACCCTGATCGAAATGGCCGAGCGCATTTTGCAACGCGTTGCTGCACCAGAAACCAGCGACTATTTTCGGGCTTTGCATCGCGGCCACGGCGTCGATATCCGCGAGGGCATTGGCCTAGTTCGGTTGCAAGGAACGAATCGAGTTACTTCCGCCGTTCTGTCGGATGGCACCATAGTTGAAATAGATTGCGTCGTCGTCGGTGTGGGCATCACGCCCGACACGCGGCTGGCCGAGGTGGCAGGTCTAGAGATCGAGAATGGCATTCGCGTTGATGAATTCGGCCGCACGTCGGACCCGGCGATTTTTGCCGCAGGCGATTGTGCGTCGTTTCCCTATCGCGGCGTGCGTGTGCGTTTGGAAAGTGTGCCTAACGCCATCGACATGGCCGAAGCAGTGGCTGCGAACATGCTAGGGGGCAACGAACCCTATGCGGCAAAACCGTGGTTCTGGTCGGACCAATACGACATCAAACTGCAAATCGCTGGGCTGAATTCTGGGTATGACAAGGTTGTCGTGCGGGCCGGTATCAAGGAAGGCACCCAATCAGTTTGGTATTATCGCGGTTCTGAGCTACTGGCCGTTGACGCCATGAACGACCCCCGCGCCTATATGACCGGCAAGCGTTGGATTGAGGCGGGAGTCTCACCTTTGGCCAGCGCTATTGCTGACCCTGCTACCGACTTGAAAACGTTGGCTTGAATGCGGATTATTTCGGGCAGGTTTCGCGGCACCCAATTGGCTTCGGTCGGGACTGGCGATGTTACCGCCCATCTGCGTCCGACCAGTGACAAAGTGCGTGGGGCGATTTTCAACCTGCTGGCGCATGGGGATTATCCGCCGATTGAAGGGATGCGCGTGCTGGATTTGTTCGCAGGCAGCGGTGCGTTGGGTTTTGAGGCGCTCAGTCGGGGGGCGGCGCATGCATGTTTCGTTGACACTGGCGCAAAGGCCGGGGAATTGATCCGCGCGAATGCCGAACGGTTACAGGTTACCCAACAGATTTCTTTGCTGAAACGCGACGCGACCAAACTTGGAACGTGTTCCGTTGCGCCGTTTCAGTTGATTTTTCTCGACCCGCCGTACGGAAAAGCGTTGGGCGAAAATGCACTGGTGGCCGCGCAGTCGGGCGGCTGGCTAACCAAAGACGCGGTCGTGGTTTGGGAGGAAAATTCCAACCCGCACATTCCTTTAGGATTTATCAACCACGATCAGCGTTCATATGGCGACACCAAAGTCACAATTTTGCAGGCCGCTGAATGAACGATCCACTCCACATCCTGCACCACACGTTCGGCTTCCCCACCTTCCGCCCCGGTCAGGCGGAAATTGTGGATGCAGTCATCGCCAACCGCGATGTTCTAGC
Source organism: Oceanomicrobium sp. (assembly GCA_031415055.1). GTDB lineage: Bacteria > Pseudomonadota > Alphaproteobacteria > Rhodobacterales > Rhodobacteraceae > JANMOK01. The sequence continues at coordinate 43,850 of JANOQZ010000021.1, forward strand.
GATCTTGCCGACCGGTGGCGGCAAATCTTTGTGTTTCCAACTGCCCGCTTTGTGCCGCGAGGGGGTCACCGTCGTTGTGTCGCCGCTTATCGCTTTGATGCGCGATCAAGTGCGCGGGCTGAAGGAAGTGGGTGTAGCTGCGGCGTCTTTGACCTCGGGCAATACCGACGAACAAAACGCCGAAGTCTTCGCGGCTTTAGATGCCGGAACGCTGAAAATCCTCTACCTCGCGCCGGAACGGCTGGCATCTGCCGGGCCGCTGTTGCAACGGATCAACGTCACGCTGTTGGCGGTGGATGAAGCGCATTGCGTCAGCCAATGGGGCCACGATTTTCGACCTGATTACCTGCGCATTGGGGCGCTGCGAAAGCAGTTGAACGTTCCCCTTGCCGCCTTCACCGCTACGGCCGACGAGGAAACCCGCGGCGAAATCATCCGGCAACTTTTCCCCACACCACCGCAGGTTTTCCTGCGTGGTTTTGATCGGCCCAACTTGAACCTCGCCTTTGATGCCAAAATTGCCCCGCGCCAACAATTGCTCGATTTTGTCAAAGCCCGAAAAGGCCGCTCTGGCATCATCTACTGCGCGACGCGGGCGAAAACCGAGGTGATTGCGACCGCTATTCGCGCCATTGGCATCCATGCCCTGCCCTATCACGCCGGGCTTGATGCTGAAGTTCGGCGCGAGGCCGAAGCATGTTTTCAGGCAGACGACGGTTTGGTCATGGTGGCAACCATCGCCTTTGGCATGGGGGTCGACAAGCCCGACATTCGCTATGTTTTGCACGCCGACTTGCCCAAAAGTGTCGAGGCTTACTGGCAGGAAGTTGGCCGCGCCGGGCGTGATGGTGCGCCAGCGGATGCTTTGACCCTGTTTGGGGCCGAAGATATTCGCCTGCGCCGCAGCCAAATCGACGAAGGGCTGGCCCCAATCGACCGTAAAAACGCCGATCACCAGCGACTGAACGCGCTGTTGGGTTTGGCCGAAGCTTTGGATTGCCGACGAAAGGTCTTGTTGGGTTATTTTGGCGAAACGCCGCCCGATTCTTGCGGCAATTGCGACTTATGCACCGAAAAGCCTGTGCGCTTTGATGCCACCGAAGCGGCGCGAAAAGCGTTGTCTGCCGTGCTGCGTACCGGCGAATATTTCGGACAAGAGCATTTGATCGACATTCTGATCGGCAATCTGACGGCCAAAGTAAAAGCCCGCCACCACGACCAATTGCCAACATTTGCATCGGGGAAAGACTTTGAGCGGGGTCAGTGGCAAGCGATATTCCGGCAGATGTTGGCGCGTGATTTGTTGCGACCCGATCCCGAACGCCAAGGTGGTTTACGGATGACCGAAAACGCTCGCCCTCTGCTGCGCGGAGAAACCTTGTTGGAACTGCGGCTGGACCGGATGGGCGCAAAACCTGCCCGCGAAGTGCGCGAACTGGTGCCCGAGGCGGATGAGCCATTGTTGGCCGCGCTCAAATCGAAACGCCGCGAATTGGCGGAAGCGGCCAAAGTGCCGAGTTACCTCATTTTCAACGATAAAACCCTGATCGAGATGGCGGGCCGCAAGCCGCGCAATCTGGACGAAATGCGCGGTGTTTCCGGCGTCGGCGATGTCAAGCTTGAACGCTATGGAACCCTGTTCTTGGCCGTCATAAACGGCAGTGCGCAAGCCATGCATCCAGCGCGGCGCAAGTTGGCGGGCAAGGAAACCGCGTCAATTTTTGACCAGCTTGAAGGCGTCATGTTCGAACTTAGGCTTGGTGAAAGCGGGCTGGATAAGCCGTTGAGTTGCACCAGTGCCGAGCTTGCGCGGGTCGTGGCTCAGAAACCAAAATCACAAGAGACACTGGCAGATATTATTGGTGACTTGAAAACGTCGCGATTTGGCACTGGGTTTCTGGCAGTGTTAGCCGAGGGTTGAAACCCGAACCTCACCCAACCTCAATACGCTCGCAAACAATCTCCAATGTCTCAATCGCCACTTCGTTGCCCTTGGCATTCAGTGGCGCGGTTTCAAACTTGCACGGCCAAGCTTCAAATATGTTCCAACGCCGCACTTCTTCGCGCCGCGTGTTGAGCAAAATGATCGACACATTACGCCGGTCAGGGTCGCCTTGAACCACGGTTTGATACCACGTCCACAAAACATTGTTGCGCGAAATCCCTCGTTTTAGCGTGACATTGCCAAACCGCGTTTGCCCCGGCAGTTTGATTGACTGACCCGGCATATTGCCTTCGCGATATTCGACGACTTGGGTTTCGGCAACTATGCCCGAAACTTCCATAAATCCGGCTGCCTCAATCCCCTCGATCTCGACGGTGAAGTTGAAATTCATGTACGGATCATTGTTGCGGATCGGCATGGGGAAAATCCTATCACGGCTGCAATCCGGCTACCCTACGCCCATTTTCCCATTTTTGGGAAGAGTCGATTCTTGTGGCGTTTGGGTGTATCAAACGACATGGCCCGCGCAAAAAACCCCGAAAGCCTGACCCGCGACACCGCCGTTATTGTCGATGTCGTGTTGGAAAGCGGCGTGCTGTTGTTGCGGTTGGCTAACATCGGCGCCAAACCAGTGACCGACGTGCGGGTTAAGTGTAGTCGAAAGATCATGGGAATGGCGGGAAGGGTCAACATCGGCGATTTGCCGATTTTCACCGACCTCGACTTTCTCGCCCCTTGGCGCGCAATCGATGTGCCTGTTGATCGAGCCTCGGTATTCTTTGCCTACGACAAAGCCGAACCGCTGATTGTCACGGTCAGTTACGTCGATGTTGAGGGCCGCTCGATCCAAGCCGAAATGCGGCACACTCTATCGGTCTGGCGCGATATGCCTGACATCGGTTAAATAGACTTCAACAAGAAAACAGTAGCAACGAGCCCCGCAACATGAGCGCCGAGCACAATCACGCAACATTCGACGGGCTTTCTGACGAGTATCGCCGTCGGCTTTGGCTGGTCATTGCGATCAACGCCACAATGTTCGCCGCCGAGATGCTGGCGGGCCATTGGGCGGGGTCCAAGGCCCTGCAAGCCGATGCGCTGGATTTTTTCGCCGACACGGTGACCTATAGCATCTCTATGGCGGTGATTGGTTCGGCCATTCGCACGCGTTCATACGTTGCCACGGTTAAAGGCATTAGTCTTTTGGCTATCGGCTTGTGGGTTCTCGGCACAACGATTTGGCAGGTTTTTGTGGCCGGTGTGCCGCATGCGCAAACTATGGGACTCTTTGGTCTGTTGGCGCTGGTGGCCAATCTGGCAAGCGTCTTCTTTCTGTTCAGCTACAAGGATGGCGACGCCAATGTGCGCTCGGTCTGGCTGTGTTCGCGCAACGACATGATCGGCAATGTCGCCGTGGTCATCGCCGCGTGGGTGGTGTGGATGAGTGGCACGCGCTGGCCCGATCTGATCGTGGCTCTGATCATGGCGGGGCTGTTTTTGTCGTCGGCTTGGCAGATTTTGGTGCAAGCACGCGAAGAGGCGGCGCATGCTGATTGATGATCCGCAGGTGCTGGTTTCAACTCGTTGGTTGGCCGGTCGTCCCGCTGTAAAGGTGCTTGATGCCAGTTGGTATATGCCCGCCGACAAACGCGACGGTTACGCGGAATATCTGCAATGCCACATGCCCGGTGCCCAGTTTTTTGACATCGATGAAATCTCAGATCTGACCAACCCGTTGCCACATATGGTACCGCCGATAGAAAAATTCATTGCCAGAATGCAGGCTTTGGGCATCGGCACCGGCGATCAGGTCGTGGTTTATGACAGCGCCGGTCTGTATAGCGCGGCGCGGGTTTGGTGGCTGTTTCGGGTGATGGGTCTGTCGCAGATTGCCGTTTTGGACGGTGGATTGCCGAAATGGCTGGCCGAAGGGCGTGGGGTGGAAAGCGGTTCGTCTGTGGCTAGGCCGTCACGCCTTATCGCAACGATGCAAGATGAGTATTTATGGAGCCCTGAAAATACTAGAGTTCCGGCCAACCAAATCGTCGATGCGCGAAGTGCAGCGCGGTTTCAAGGGGACGAAAAAGAGCCGCGTCCCGGCGTGCGGCAAGGGCATATTCCGGGGTCGAAAAATGTGCCGTTTAAGGAGATGCTCAATTCGGATGGCACCATGAAATCTCCGTTCGAAATCAAAGCAGCGTTTGAAAACGCTGATGTCGACCTTGCCCGACGTATCGTCACCTCTTGCGGGTCGGGGGTCACGGCTGCCATTCTTTCGCTTGGACTGGCCCGAATTGGGCACAGCGACAATGCGCTTTATGATGGGTCTTGGGCGGAATGGGGTTCAAGAATAGATTGGCCGGTGGAACCGGGATGAGCGACTACAAAGCGGGCGACAAGGTCACCTACACGATCAAATATCTGGAAATGCTGGCCCGACCTAATTTTCCACGGCCGGCAATTCCATTCGGCATCAGCGCGGCCCTGATCGGGGCCGAAAAACCGCCAATTTGGTATTTTCTCAACCTCTATGATGCCGTGGGGGCGGACTACGAATGGACCGATCAACACACCGCGCCGCGTGCCGAATTGGAAGCCTACCTGCACCACCCCCGCATGGGCCTATGGACCCTGCTGCACAACGGTTGGCCGGCCGGATTTTACATGCTGGACCGGCGCGAAACGGGCCGCTGCGACCTTGCCTATTTCGGACTGGTGCCCGAAGCGATTGGTTTGGGATTGGGCAAATACCTGCTGCACACGGCGATTCATGCGGGTTGGGACTATGAAGATACCGAAAGGATGACGGTTCAAACCTGCAATTTGGACCATCCACGTGCGCTTTCGCTCTACCAAAGGGCCGGATTTTCGCCCATTAGACAGGAGCAAAAATCGCGGATTCTGTCGCGCGATAGAACAATCAAGGACTAATACACGCCTATGTTGAGTAACCTGACCCCCACCGCGCCCGACAAAATCATCGAACTGATTGCCATGTTCAAAGCCGACACTCGGCCCGATAAAATTGACCTTGGCGTTGGTGTTTACAAAGATGCAACCGGCAACACGCCGGTGATGCGGGCAGTCAAGGCTGCCGAGCAAAAGTTGCACGATAGCCAAACTACCAAAACCTATTTGGGCCTTTTGGGCGATTTGACTTTCATCGACGCGATGCGCGAATTGGTGTTCGGGCCGGGGCTTAGCCCCTCGCGCGTTGCCGGGGCCCAGACGCCTGGTGGCACGGGCGCGATCCATCTATTGCTCGAAATGGTGCGGATAGCCGATCCGCATGCCACCGTTTGGATCAGTGATCCGACCTGGCCAAATCATCCCGCAATCCTCAAACACTTGGGCCTGCCGTTCCGCACCTATCGCTATTTTAATGAGGCGACCGGTGATTTTGACCGCGACGGAATGCTGGCCGATTTGGCGAAAGTCGATGCCGGGGACGTGGTGTTGCTGCACGGCTGTTGCCACAATCCGACGGGTGCCAATTTGACATTGGGCGACTGGCAGACGCTGACCGATTTGTTGATTGCAAAGGGCGCAACGCCGTTAATCGACCTCGCCTATCAAGGCTTTGGCGATGGGCTGGAAGCCGATGTGGCAGGTCTGCGCCATATGGCGGGCACTGTGCCCGAAATGCTGGTGGCAGCGTCCTGTTCCAAGAATTTCGGCGTCTATCGCGACCGGGTTGGTGTGGCGATGGTTGTGGCGTCCGACGATGCGACTGCGGCACTGGCGCGTGGCACCTTGACGTCACTCAATCGCTTGAATTACTCGTTCCCGCCCGACCATGGTGCGGCAATTGTCGGCATGATCCTGACCGATCCTTGGCTGCGCGGCGACTGGTTGGCTGAACTGGAATCGATGCGGTTGAACATGCTTTCTCTGCGACAGGGATTGGCTGACGAGTTGCGCAAGGCAACCAATTCCGACCGGTTTGACTTTATCACCCGCCATCGCGGCATGTTCTCGCGCCTTGGCATTTCGCAAGAAGCGGTGCTGAAACTCCGCGCCGAGCACGGCATCTATATGGTGTCAGACAGCCGCATCAACGTCGCAGGTTTGCCCGCCGATGGATTGGAAAGACTGGCACGCGCCATCGCCGCGGTCGCGTGATGACGGTTCCTTACATCCGCGCTGAAGACGTTGAACATGCGCTGGATTGGGTGGAAATGGCCGAAGCCCTAGAAACGGGACATCGCGCCGCCAAGGCGGTGATTTCCGATCAGATGGTAAGACGGGGCGAAGATATTCTGCTCTCCCGCGCTGCTTGGATTGACGGTATGGGTGTCGCCGTCAAATCGGTGAGCGTGTTGCCCGGAAACCCTGCCAAGGGCCTGCCCAGTGTGCACGGGGCCATGGTTTTGTTTGACGATGCGACGGGTCAAGTTCAAGCAGTCATCGATTCCGCCTTGGTCACCAAATGGAAAACGGCGGCGGATTCCATCTTGGGTGCGCGGTTTTTGGCGCGGCAGGATTCCAAACGCCTGCTGATTGTCGGCGCGGGCGTTGTTGCCCGGTCGTTGATTGACGCATACCGAGCGGTGTTCCCGAATATTGAGGTTTCAGTTTGGAATCGGACGCCGGATACGGCGGTGCTATTGGCGCGAGAAACTGGCGCTACCGCTGTCCTCGATCTGGTTGCCGCGGTGCAAAACGCCGATATTGTCAGTTGCGCCACAATGTCCCGCGACCCGATCGTACAAGGCGATTGGTTACAAGAAGGCAGCCATCTCGACCTGATCGGGGCGTTTACGCCCGACATGCGCGAAGCCGATGATCGTGCCCTGAAACGCGCCAAAATCTTTGTCGATTGCTTTGAAACGACGCTGGATCATATCGGCGAACTGATGATTCCGCTGCAAAGTGGCGTGATCCGGCGCGGTGATGTGCGTGCCGATCTGCGCGATTTAGCCCAAGGTGCCATTGGCCGCACATCGCCAGATGACATCACCCTTTTCAAAAACGGCGGTGGAGCACATTTGGATTTGATGGTCGGAAAAGTGATTTTGTCGGCTTGGAGCGCGCTAAAATAAACTTAGGGCAACCGCAATTTCCTTCATTGCTCCAGTCAGGAAGGAATGCAAGCCGCTGGTAATTCTTGCGCAAAATCGCGTTTACATTTCGCTTCAAACATCTAACTTTGCGTCTAGGCAATGGCAGTCTTGGCATGAAAAAATTCGTTATTGGCTGGGTTACATTCAAACCGGAAAAACGGGAAGAATTTCTGGCGGCTGTGCAGTTGCATGCTGCCGCAACCCGTAAAGAACCCGGTTGCATGTTTTTTGAAATCAACTTCAGTCGGGAAATTCCCAATGGCGCGGTCGTCGCTGAATGTTTCGCCAGCGCGGAGGCGCATGAAACGCACAACGCAACGCCGTATATGAAGGCCTTCGTCGATAATATGTCGCGAATTCTGCTCACCGGTCGGTTCGAGAATATCTATTCCGACGACGTGAAAGTGGATGTGGTAAACTATACCTGATCCCCAATGTCGGTGCAGTGCTGGATTTTCCGCCTTTTTGTTTGCTTTTTGGCCAAACCAGCCTAACCTAGAGTCACATTCAACAGGGGACAGCTATGAAAAAATATGTTCGCGTTTCGACTATTCTACTCGCCTTGGCGGTTCTTAGCGCCTGCGGCATGATCTAAATCAATCTTTCTGGTTAAAATCGCGCGGTTGAAGCGTTTCAGCCGCGCTTTTGTTTGCATGGTTGCCAGCTTCGCCAGCACCTTGGTCTAGGTCGTTTACATGCCGCAAAGTACATTTGTTCGCTTGAGGCCAACGAAAGCCTAAGCGAGGCGGCCTGTTTCGCCCTTACCGCGACACATGCGTCAAACTGTTCGGCTTCCATGCCCATTTGGTGAGGTCAATCAAAATGGCCAGCACCCGACGGGTTTCGCCGTTGTCGTGGCGAAGGGCGGCATAATTGACCGAGGCCCAGACATCAACGCCGTTCTTGCCGCGAAACGAGCACTCGCTGTGCACGTGTTCGCCGGTGGTAATGCGCAACCAAGTGCGTTTTTGCGACAGCAGATGTGAGGGCTTTTCGACCGTCAGATCAAAGAAATCGTGGCAAAGAATTTCGTCGGCGCTGTAGCCTAGCAGCGCCAAGGTCTTTTCGTTGGCATCGACAATGCGTCCGTTAGCATCAAACCACAGCAGGTTCTGCGACGTTTCCAGCGCCTTCATCAACCCTCGACGTTCCATTTTATCGACCACAGGGGCCCGATTCTGCAAAACTTGCAACATGATCCACCTCCGAATTGGATCATGCGAATCAATGGTGAAGATTCCGTTCAAATCGCTGAAAAATTTCAAGCAAAAGTGGGAACCGGTTTTGCGACTCGGAAATTTGAGCACTCAAAAGTCTACCGCGAGGCCTTTTTTCTCCCAATCGCCGTACCGAACCGGTTCCAACCCTTCGCGGCCACCCAATTCCTTGGCTGGAGCGACCGGCTTTTTGGCCAGCCGCCTTGCCTCGGCTTCGGCCAAAGCCCGCGCCGCAGCCAATTCGCGTCTTGCCGTTTTTTCTGCGTCCATACCCTTGTCCCCAGTCTTGGATTCGTGCCATCGCAAGCCTAACACAAAATAGGCGTGCCATGAACGACCCAAAACCATCCGGCGCCCCCGGCCAAGCCGCTCGTCTGGGTGCAGTGGCTTTGGTTGCTGGCATTCTGACCGGTGGCTCGCTGTTGTCAGATTTGCTGCAAGCCCGCGATGGCCCGCTGAGCAATTTGCCGCCGCAGGGCAAGGCGCGGGCGCAATCGCTGGCGGAAAACGTGCTGCGCCATTTGGGGCGGATTGACACGATCCTTGAGCAATTCCTCGACAAATCACCGCCCGAACGCGTGTTGAACATTTTGCGCGTTGCTGCCGCAGAACTGCTTGTTGATGGCATCGCACCACATGCCGTTGTTGACGGCGCGGTGCGCATGGCGAAGGCTGGCAAAAAGACCGGGCATTTGTCGGGTCTGGTCAATGCAGTGGCTCGCAAAGTGGTGGTGGAAGGCCCGCATATCTGGGCCGATCTGGAACCGCAATCCCTGCCCGATTGGTTGCGTGCGCCGATACTGGCGGCCTATAGCGATGCGGCGACGTTGGGCATTGAGGCGGCGCACGAACGCGGAGCAATGCTTGACCTCACCCTGCGCGATTCTGCGCAAACCGATCATTGGGTAGCCGCGCTGGTGCAAGCCGGGCAAGACGTGACCGTGCTTCCATCTGGTAGTCTACGACTTTCCAAGCCGGGTCAGATCTCGACGCTTGCCGGTTATGCCGAGGGTGCGTGGTGGGTGCAGGATGCCGCCGCCGCCATTCCGGCAAGGATGATGGGCGATGTGCGCGGCCTCAACGTGCTTGATCTCTGCGCGGCACCGGGCGGCAAGACAATGCAACTGGCGGCGGCTGGGGCGGATGTGACGGCTGTGGACGTGTCAAAGAACCGGCTGAAACGACTGGAAGAAAACCTGAAACGCACCGCGCTGACCGCCAAAATCATCGCGGCCGATGCCGTGCGCTGGCAACCGAATGAGAAATTCGATGCGATCCTGCTCGATGCCCCCTGCAGTGCCAGCGGCACCATTCGCCGCCATCCCGACATGCCCTTTGTCAAAGACCGCACGGATTTGGCGGCGTTGAAAAAACTGCAATCAATCCTGCTGGAACGCGCGCTCAACTGGCTGAATCCGGATGGTAAACTGATCTATTGCACCTGCTCACTGTTGCCCGAAGAAGGCGAAGCGCAGGTCGCTGGTCATAACTTGTTGTCCATTGATTCCGTCCCACTAGGACTGCAACCCGAATGGGTGGCGAACAACCAACTGCGCCTGCGCCCCGATTTTTGGCCGGAATTGGACGGCATGGACGGGTTTTTTGCGGCTATCGTTCAGGCTTAGGCGCTGCTATCGGGTGCAATCGTCGCGCTTTGTCGTTAAACTGGGCGGCAGCGGGTTCTTGCGGGTGGGCAGACTTTCTCTATGGCAAAAATAATCTGGCCACTCCAGTCGCGATTGGCGAGCATTGTTCGCTTCAATGACCGGTTGCAAAACCGGTTGTCTGCCCGTGTGCGACTCTTCAGTAAAAAGCCAAATGGGTTTGTCGCCCAGCCAGAGCCGCGTTCCATTGGCAACTATTCGAGCGGCATGCGGCTGCTGCAGGGCGAGTTTCGCTTTGCTGGTTCGCAAATCAGCGCCGAGAAGCGTTCGATCTGGGATTTGCCGCCGCCCGATGTCGGGTTTGAGGCGGAAATGCACGGCTTCGGCTGGGCCGATGATCTTGCTGCTGTGGGCGACGCAACCGCGCGGCGGCTGTTGCAATCGTGGTTGATGGATTGGGTGCGCCGTTATGGCAACGGCACCGGTCCGGGCTGGCAACCCGAATTGGCCGGGCGCAGGCTCATCCGTTGGATCGGCCACGGAGCGTTTTTAGTTGCCGATCTCGACGCAAACCAATCGCGCAAGATGTTCGCCAGTATGGGTAGGCAAGCATCCTATCTTCGTGTTGGCTGGAGCCGCGCCCGCGCCGGACTGCCGCGATTTGAGGCGCTGACCGGCCTTGTCTATGCCGGGCTTGCGCTGGAAGGTCGCCAAGGCATGCTCAAAGCCGCAATCACCGATCTTGGGGCCGAATGCGAAAAGCAGGTCGGGGCCGATGGTGGCATCCCCTCTCGCAACCCCGAAGAACTGAACGAGATTTTCACCCTGCTGACTTGGGCGGCACAAACCTTGCAGGAATACGAGCACCAGCCCGATCAGCGGCAGCTTGACGCGATGATCCGCATTGCGCCAACCTTGCGATCTTTGCGCATGGGCGACGGTTTGTTGGCCCGCTTTCATGGCGGCGGCACCGGCCCCGAGGGGCGGCTTGACCAATCCTTGGCCGATGTCGGTGTACAAGGGCTGAAGCGTGACGAACTGGCAATGGGATTCGCCCGCATCAACGCCGGTCGCACCCTGTTGGTGATGGATTGCGCCGCCCCGCCAACAGGCCGCGCCTCGATCATCGCCCACGCCTCAACCCTTGCGTTTGAACTTTCCACCGGTCGACGTCGCTTGATCGTCAACACAGGTTCGGGCTCGCGCTTTGGCCGTGAGTGGCAACAGAAGTCGCGACTCACACCAGCGCAAAACACCGTCTCGGTTGAACGCATTTCCTCGTCGCGCTATGCAGCCAAGGACAGACGTCAAACCTTTGTCGAAGTGCCCAGCGCCGTGGTGGTTCACCGCGCCAGTGACCTGACGGGAAGCTGGATTCAAGCCACCCACAACGGCTATGAACCAACGCATGGCTTAGTACATGAACGCCGGGTCTATCTAGCCTCGAGCGGCAAGGAGATTGGCGGCGAAGATATATTGACCTCACCGCGCGGTCGCGCCCGCACCCGCTATGCCAAATCGGTGGAAGGTGCACCGCAGCTTGGCATCGTCTTCACGCTGCATTTCCATTTGCATCCGGACGTTACCGCCAGTATCGACAATGCTGCCACGACCGTGACTTTGACCCTCAAAAGCGGGGAACTTTGGACTTTCCGTCAACATGGTGGCGAGATGCAATTGCTGGAAAGCCAGTATCTGGACCCTGCATTCCTGCGACCAAAAGCCACCAAACAAATCCTCGTCACCGGACGTGTGGTGCAGTATGCGGGCGATATCACATGGTCGCTGCAACGCGTCGAAGACGGTGTCGGCAACACGCGTGATCTGGTGGCAGACGAAGGCGAATTGCACGAATGACAACGGATTTGGTGCCAATAAAACGGGCGTTGCTTTCGGTTTCTGACAAGACCGGACTTGTCGCCCTTGGACTGGCACTGGCCGACCGGGGTGTCGAACTGGTCTCAACCGGCGGCACGGCGGCAACCTTGCGTGCTGCAGGCCTTTTGGTGCGCGATGTGGCGGACCTGACGGGCTTCCCCGAAATGATGGACGGTCGGGTGAAAACCTTGCATCCCGGCGTGCATGGCGGGCTGTTGGCTTTGCGCGACAACGCGGAACATCTGGCGGCGATGGAGGCGCATGGCATCGCCGCAATAGACCTGCTGGTTGTCAACCTTTACCCGTTTGAGGCCACCGTTGCCTCTGGTGCCTCTGCCGATGATTGCATCGAAAACATCGACATCGGCGGTCCGGCGATGATCCGCGCGGCGGCGAAAAACCACGGGTTCGTGACGGTGGTGGTTGGCTCAGAATCCTATTTACCCTTGCTGGCCGAGCTGGATCGGAACCACGGCGCGACGACCAAGTCTTTCCGAACCGAAATGGCCATGATGGCCTTCTCCCTCACCGCCATCTATGACAGCGCCGTTTCCAACTGGATGGAATCGCGCCATACCCCCAAGTCGCAACCATTGCGCTATGGCGAAAATCCGCACCAATCCGCGGAGTTTGTTCGTAACTCCGACAACAGCCCCTCAGTTGGCACCGCCGTTCAGCATCAGGGCAAAGAACTGTCCTATAACAACATCAACGACACCGACGCGGCGTTTGAACTGGTGTCGGAATTTGATCCTGCCGACGGCCCGGTGGTGGTGATAGTTAAACATGCCAACCCTTGCGGAGTGGCGCGAGGGGCCACGGCGGTTGCTGCCTATCGCGCCGCCTTGGCTTGCGATCCGACCTCGACCTTTGGCGGTATTGTCGCGCTGAACGTGCCGCTGGACGCGGAAACCGCCACCGAAATCGCAGCGATTTTCACGGAAGTGGTCATTGCTCCGGGCGCATCGGAGGCTGCAAAAGCTGTTTTCGCCGCCAAAAAGAACCTGCGACTGCTGACAACAACTGGCCTTGCCGATCCGCTTCGCGCTTGGAAACTGGTCAAACAAGTTGGTGGTGGGGTGCTGATCCAAGACCGCGACAATGGGTCGATTACGATAGCCGACTTGCAATGCGTCACCAAACGCCAACCAACCAATACCGAACTGGCCGATCTGATGTTCGCTTGGAAAGTCGCCAAATACGTCAAATCCAACGCCATCGTCTATGCCAAAAACCAAGCCACCGTCGGTATCGGCGCGGGTCAGATGAGCCGGGTGGATTCGACCCGCATTGCAGCACAAAAGGCCGCTGAAATGGGGCTTGATCCTTTGGCAACTGTCGGTTCTGTAGTCGCCTCTGACGCCTTTTTCCCCTTCGCCGATGGGTTGATTACTGCCGCCGTAGCTGGGGCGACAGCAGTGATTCAACCCGGCGGCTCAATGCGCGACTCCGAAGTCATCGCCGCCGCCGACGCAGCCGGGCTGGCGATGGTGTTCACCGGCATGCGGCATTTCCGGCATTAGTTTCGTCGACGACCCGACTGTTGTGGCGGATTTTCCCGAAATTTCGTCAAGACCCTGTCTTCGCACCTGCAACAAAAGCCACTTTTCGCCGAAAACACGTGGCGAAACTCGCACCAAACCGCCAAAAACTGCCCTCATACCCCCCAGATAGACCACTTTACCCCCGGCGGATTTGGTCGCTCTGCCGTGTTGCAGTGCAATAATCGGCTGTTCTATGGTTCGCATCTTGCCTCAACAACGGACCAAGTTCCGATCGTTACACGACCGACTTGTCGGTATAGTTTTAGTCGCGCCAATTGGTAAATATTTGGTTAAAAGTTTTTTTTATATCTATTAATATCAATACGTTACGCGATCTGGCACGCGTGCGCGGAATCATCTGCGCAACGATTTCCCGCGCCAAAAGATGACCCTTGGCACCCATGGGCAGCTCAGCACCCAATGGAAGCTACCCCAGTTTCACCATCACATGGCGCACGGCGGTGTAATCTTCCAAGGCATAAGATGACAAGTCCTTGCCATAGCCACTTTGTTTCAGCCCACCGTGGGGCATTTCGCTGACCAGCATGAAATGGGTGTTGACCCAAGTGCAGCCATAGCGCAACCGCGCTGCCGTCGCCATGCCGCGCCCGATGTCTTTGGTCCAAACCGACGAGGCAAGCCCATAGTCGCTGTCATTGGCCCAGTTGACCGCATCATCGACGTCGGTGAAGCGGGTTACAGAGACAACCGGCCCAAACACTTCGCGTCGGACGATTTCATCGTCTTGCTTGGCCCCGGCAACGACGGTTGGCTCGAAGTAATAGCCATCCTTGCCACTGACATTGCCGCCGGTGGTAATCGAAATGTGTTTTTGTTCGCGTGCACGGTCGACAAAAGCCGATACGCGCTCGCGTTGACGGGCCGAAATCAACGGACCGATGTCGTTTTCGCTGTCGTCTTTGTGGTTGAATTTGATACCCGATGCCGCCGTTGTCAGATCGGCAACCAGATTGTCATAGACTTTGGCCCCGGCATAAATCCGGCAAGCAGCGGTGCAATCCTGCCCCGCATTGTAGAAGCCAAACGCTTGCAATCCTTCAACCACTTCGGAAATATCGGCGTCATCAAACACGATAACCGGTGCCTTGCCGCCCAGTTCCAAATGCGTACGTTTGACGCTGGTCGCCGCAGCTTGCAGCATTTTCTTGCCGGTGCCGACATCCCCGGTCAGCGAGATCATGTCGACCAACGGATGGTTGACCAATTTGCTGCCAACCGTCGCACCGCGACCGCAAATAACATTGACCACGCCTGCAGGAAGTTCTTCCGCCAAGATTTTCGCCAGTTTCAGCGCGGTAAAAGGCGTCTGTTCCGAGGGTTTGAATACCACGGTATTGCCCCCTGCCAGCGCTGGCGCCAGTTTCCACGCCATCATCATCAAGGGATAGTTCCACGGTGCAATCGAGGCGACTACGCCTATGGCGTCACGACGGATCATCGAGGTATGCCCGGCCATATATTCACCCGCTACCGCCCCGTGCATGTTGCGGACCGCCCCGGCAAAGAATCGCCAACAATCGACAATGGCCGGGATTTCGTCGTTCAGGGCGGCATTGATCGGCTTGCCGCAGTTCAACGCTTCCAGTTTGGCAAATTCGAGGGCTTCTGTCTCGATACGGGCGGCGATGCGCAGCAGGGCGTTGGAACGCTCCACCGGTGTGGTGCGCGACCATGCAGCAAAAGCTTTGCGAGCGGCGACAACGGCGGCATCGACCTGTTCGTCCGACGCCTCGGAAACATCAAGAATCAGCTTGCCATTGCGCGGGTTCAGCACTTTTTCGGCCTCACCCGCACCTTTTTCCATGCTCTCGCCGATCAGAAGGTTGGTATCCATGTCGTTCTCCTTTGATGTTTCATTTGCCCGACCCGGCGAAGCTGTCACTATCGCGGGTCAGGTCATAGGCGGCGAGGATCGGCAGCAGTGTCACCAACACCACGATCATCGCCACCACATTGGTGACCGGGCGCTTTTGGGTGTCCATTGTCTATCTTCCTCAAACCTACTGCTGCGGGCCTGCATTCTCGTTGTGGACATAGGCGCCGCCATCGACCAGAAGGGCTGCGCCCGTGATGTAAGCCGCGGCATCGGAAGCAAGGAATGCGACGGCCATGGCGACATCCTCGGGCCGTCCCCAGCGGCCCAGCGGGATGCGCCGCTCAAGCGCGGCACGTATCACCGGGTCCGACCAAGCGTCTTTGTTAAGGTCGGTGGCGATGGCGCCCGGCAGCACGGAGTTGCAACGGATGCCATATGCTCCGAGCGCGACGGCAGCCGATTGCATCAGCGAATGTACGCCCGCTTTAGTCGGCGCATAGTGCGCCTGCATCGGCGCGCCGACCAGCGCGGAGATCGATGAGGTGGCGACGATAGCACCACCCGTCTCCTGCGCCCTCATCCGATTGGCGACGGCCTGGGTGATGAAGAAGGCGCCGTTGAGATTCACGTCGACAACCTTGCGCAGCAACTCGGCAGGAATATCCAGAAAACTGTGGAAGGGTGAGATGCCGGCATTAGAGGCGAGCACATCGACGCCGTCGAAATGCTTAATAGCGGCAGCTACCAGCGCCTGCGACACGCCCGGATCGCCGATGTTTCCTTCGAGCGCAATGGCACGGCGACCGATTGCACCGATCTCAGCGACGACCTCGTCAGCCGCCCGATGGCGAGCAATGCGGCCATCCGAATCGGCGAAGTAGTTAATGATGACATCACAGCCTTGCCGCGCCAGTTCGACGCTGATAGCGCGTCCTATACCGCGAGAACCGCCGGTGACGATGGCACGCTTGCCTTCGAGGGACATCGCGCTCACTTGCCTCCTCCCGCAATGTTGTCGCCGTCGCGGGTCAGGTAATAGGCGGCGAGGATGGGCAGCAGGGTCACCAGCACCACGATCATCGCCACCACATTGGTGACCGGGCGCTGGCGCGGCCGCACCAGTTCCTCGAGCATCCAGATTGGCAGAGTCTGCTGTTGGCCAGCGGTGAAAGTGGTGACAATCACCTCGTCGAAACTAAGGGCGAAGGCCAGCATGCCGCCGGCCAAAAGCGCGGTGCCGATATTGGGCAGGATGATGTAGCGGAAAGTCTGAAAGGTGTTGGCGCCAAGGTCGGATGATGCCTCAACCATTGAACCGGACAAGCGGCGAAAACGGGCGACGGCATTGTTGTAGACGACGACGATACAGAATGTGGCGTGGCCAAGGATGATCGTCCAGGTCGAAAACGGGATGTCCATCAGCGCGAAGGCCGAGCGCAAAGATATACCGGTGATGATGCCGGGCAGCGCGATGGGCAGGATAACCAGCAGCGATATGGTTTCGCGGCCAAAGAATTTGGCGCGGGAAACGGCGGCGGCGCAGAGGGTGCCGAGGATGATGGCGAGTATTGTGGCGATGGCGCCGACCCGCACCGACAGCCAGAGTGCTTGCCAGACATCGGGGCGACCCATGGCGACGCCGAACCATTTCAGGGTCAGGCCGGGGGGCGGGAACTGGTAGGATTTGTCCTCGGTAGTGAAGGCGTAAAGAAAGATCAGCAGGATCGGCAGGTGCAGGAACAAAAGGCCACCGATGGCGAAAAGTTTGAGCGGCAAGGGCGCGCGCTGGTCAGAGGGCATCGAAAGCCCCCATTTTGCGGGCAATCGACAGATAGATGACCATGATGACTATGGGGACAACGGCGAAAGCGGCGGCGAGCGGGATGTTGCCCGCCGTGCCTTGATGGGCGTTGACCGCCATGCCGATGAAATTGCGCGACGAGCCGATGACGCCGGGGATGATGTAGTCGCCCAGCGTCAGCGAGAAGGTGAAGATCGACCCGGCGACAATGCCGGGCAGTGCTAGCGGGAAGATCACATGGCGGAAGGTCTGGGCGTTTGACGCCCCAAGGTCGCCCGAAGCCTCGATCAGATTGCCGGGAACCCGTTCGAGCGAGGCTTGAATTGGCAAGATCATGAAGGGCAGCCAGACATAGACGAACACCAGAAACATGCCGATATAGCTGACCGACAGCGACGGGCCGCCGATCACCGGGATGGTGAGGATTTTGTCGAGCAGCCATAGCAGCCCGACAGAATCGAGCAGCCAAGTTATGATCCCCTCTTTGGCGAGGATCAGTTTCCACGCATAGAGTTTGACCAGATAACTCGACCACAGCGGCAGCATGACGCCTAGGTAGAACAGCGCCTTCCAGCGGCCTTTTGCGTAGCGGGCGGCGTAGTAGGCGATAGGGAAGGCGATGATCGCCGAGGCAATCGTCACAACGGTCGCCATCAGGAAGGTGCGCAGGATGATGTCAAAATTGGCCGGGATCAGCAGCTCGGCATAGGTTTTGAGGGTGAACTCATAGGTCACAAGGCCGGAAAATTCGTCGATGGAAAAGAAGCTTTGCAGCAGTAATGCGAAAAGCGAGCCGACGTAGATGACGCCAAGCCAGAGGACGGGCGGGAGTAGCAGTAACGCCAGTAACAGGCGTGGACGACGCCAGAACGTGTCGGACAGCCGGTCGGCAAGGGCGGCCACTAGCCCTGCCCCATCAAATGCAGGGCGTCTTGGTCCCAGGTCAGGCCCACGTCGCTGCCCTGCGCCGGAACGGCGGTGCCGGTCGGCAGCAGCGCGGCAATTTCGGTTTCGCCGACCATCACGCCGATGCGGGTGCCAGCGCCAAGATAACGGGAGGTAGTGACGGCACCACGGACAATGGCGGATTTTTCGGTTAGCCGGATGGACTCGGGGCGCAAGCTTCCCCAGACATTACCGCCGCCGAAACGTGCGACCAGATCGGGCGCAAGGATGTTCGAGGAGCCTACGAAATCAGCGACAAAGCGGTTGATCGGGCGGTCGTAGATATCGGAAGGCGTGCCCTCTTGCACGATGCGGCCTTCGTTGAAGACGGCAACGCGGTCGGCCATCGACAGGGCCTCGCCCTGATCGTGGGTAACGAAAACGAAGGTGATGCCCAAAGCCTGCTGCAGCGATTTCAGCTCGTCCTGCATCGCCTCGCGCAGTTTCAGGTCGAGCGCGCCGAGCGGCTCGTCGAGCAGCAGGACGCGGGGTTTGTTGACGAGGGCGCGGGCCAGCGCGACGCGCTGGCGCTGGCCGCCGGAAAGCTGGCCGGGTTTGCGGTCGCCAAAGCTATTCAGTTTGACCAGACCCAACATATCTTCGGCGGATTTGTGACGGCTGGCCTTGTCGATGCCTTTGACCATTAGCCCATATGCCACGTTATCGCGCACGTTCAGATGCGGGAAAAGGGCATAGTCTTGGAACACAGTGTTGACCGAACGCCGGTTCGGCGGCACCCCTTCGGAGGCTTCGCCGAAGATGCGGATCTGGCCGGATGTGGGTTGGTCGAAGCCGGAGATCAAGCGCAGGCAGGTGGTCTTACCCGAGCCGGAAGGCCCGAGCATGGCGAAGAACGAGCCTTCCTCGATGGCAAGGTCAACGTTGTCGACGGCCTTGATGGTGCCGAAACTGCGCGAGACGTTCTGGAATTCGACGGCTGTGGCCATGGGATGCCCCATAAAAGGCGACCCCGGCGCAGGGCCGGGGCAGCGGTTTTTGCGTGGACGTGTCGTTTACCGTCCGCCGATCACCCCGATATAATCCGATACCCAGCGATAATAGGGCACGCATTCGCCGGTCGAGCAGGCCGAAACCGGGGTCGTCCAGAAGCGGATCTTGTCGAAATCATCCAAGCCATTGGTCGTGCAGCCCTCGGCGGTCTGCATGCCCGAGCCATCAGTGCAGGCGGCCAAAACCACCGGGTTCGAGCCGAACCAGACCGAGAGGTCGGATTGCAGGTTGGAACTTAGCGTGTGTTCCATCCACATATAGGCGCAATTCGGATTGGCCGCGTCCGCGCTCAACATCGTCGTATCGGCCCAGCCGGTGGCTCCTTCGGCCGGAATGGTCGAGGCAATGGGCTGGCCTTCACTGGCCAGGATATTGACCTGGAACGGCCAGGAACCCGATGCCACAACGCCTTCGTTCTTGAAATCATCCATCTGGATGAAAGCGTCGTGCCAATAACGGCCGACCAAAGTGCGCTGCACCCGCAGCAGGTCGAGCGCCGCCTTGTATTGGTCTTCGTTCAGTTCGTAGGGTGAGGCGATGCCGAGTTCGGGCTTGTGGGTCATCAGATAGAGCGCCGCATCGGCGATGTGGATGGGACCGTCGTAAGCTTGCACGCGGCCTTTGTTGCTGGCGCCGTCGGGCAGGTTCATCTCTTCAAACACCACGTTCCAGCTGGTCGGCGCTTCGGGGAAGGTGGTGGTGTTGTACATCAACACGTTCGGACCCCAATCATAGGGCACGCCGTAATGCTTGCCATCAACCGTGTGCCAAGGCGAATCTTGCAGGCGAGCATCGACATTGGGCCAGCTTGGGATCAAGGCGGTGTTTACCTCTTGCACGCGGTTGCCCGCGACCAAACGCAAGGATGCGTCTCCCGAAGCGGTGACCAAATCAAAGCCGCCTTCGTTCATCAAGGCGACCATCTCATCCGACGTATTGGCAGTTTTGACGTTGACTTTGCAACTTGTCGCCGTCTCAAATTTGGTCACCCAGTCAAACGCCGCATCGGTTTCGCCGCGTTCGATATAGCCCGGCCATGCGACAATGTTGAGTTCACCCTCGCCAGCGCCGAGTGCTGTCATCATATCGGCCAGACCGGGCGTTGCGGCGAGCAAAGCGACAATGGCCGTGCATCCGGCAAGTGTATTTTTCATGTTCTTCTCCCTGTGAATGATCAGATGGGTGCAAGCGCAGACCTGCCCGCTGATTCGTAACTGGTGCCAGTTTGACCGGGTGATCAAATTTCGCAATGAAAAACCGGAAAACGTGCATATCGCGTCACTGTGGAAACAAACAAAAACGGGCCGTCTTTCGACGGCCCGTTGACAAAAAACATCGCTTATGCCGGTTAATTCAGGCCAAGCAAATCTTCAACCGCCGCTTCGACAGCGTCCGTTACCGGTTTGTTTGCGGCCGCTTCCAACAATTCGCGTTCGACGGCCGGACGATCAAGAAGTTGGCCTTCAAGATCCAGTAGGTCTGCGGACGCGCCATCATAAGCCAGATTGTCGGACAATTCGGACCCTAAGTCCTCAACCTCACCCGCGATGATATCTCGATCGCCGACGGCAAGATCATAAGCAGCTTGATCGAACGGATCATCATCCGCCAAATCGGCAACCAGATTTTCGGCATCATTCAAAGCAATTTCCGCAAGATCGAATTCGGCTTGAACTTCCGAAGTTGGCCGGGTCGGCGGAGTCAATAAGTCGAGTGCCGCCTGTGCCGCGTCACGATCAGCCTCAATTTCGCCTGTGGCGAGCACGGCATCACGAAATACAGCAATACGACCAACCCGCGAGTTGGGGTTCGCATGTAACAATGCATTGGCCGAAGCGTGGGCAGCGTTCAACGCGCCCAGATCCGACGGGCTGATGTCGAAAGGTAGCTTTTCAGTTTTGTCTGCACCGCTGGACCCATTTCCACCGTGATTTCCATTGTTTCCGTGATTCCCATTGTTGCCATGGCCGGAATTATTCGTGTTCTTGGCCTGCGCTGTTTCAGCAGTCAGCATCACCGCACCGATGTTGACGGTTCCGGCCAATGCTATTGAAACGCAGAATGCCCTAATGACATTTGATTGATAAGGTTGCATCTGAAGGGCTCCTTTGCCGCCTGAGGCGGATGTGAATAACGAAGTGACCCGGTGCGGAATTCTTGGTGGGGGCTAAGTCTTGCCACACCGGGGTCAATCGACGTAGTTTCGGACCAACCAAAAGTGCTGATCCCGATGCGCCCATTATGCACAGTGATTCTGAATCGCGCTGGAATGCCTTATTCACCGTCGGTTCACTGGCCGATCAATAGATTAAATGGCATTGAATCGGGTGAATCCGCGATTCTGCGTTTAGTTATGGTGCTATGATCAAATACCTGCCACTCGCCTTGTTGTTGTTTCAGTCCACAGTCTCGTCAGCGCAAGCTGCTGAGATAAGGGAGCTGAACCAAGAAGAAATTCGTTCCGTTGTAACAAGTGGCCAGTCGAAAGATTTGGGAGAGTTAATGAGGATTGTTTCGGATTCTCTTGCCGGTGAGTTGGTAGATGTGCGCAGCTTTGTAAATGGCGACGTCTATTTTCAACTGACGTTGTTGCGCGCAGATGGATCACTCGTGACGATTGTCGTTGACGGAACAACTGGAGCTTTGATGCCCGCGGATTCAGAGCAGGCCAAAGCAATTAGAATTGCATCCAAGACAAACAGCGGCAATTCTGGGGGCATCGGCATTGCCAATGCCAATCCCAACAGCAATGCCGGAGGGAACGGCAATTCTGGTGGTAATGGAAACTCTGGCGGAAGTGGCGGCGGCCATGGTAATGGCAACGGTAACAAGTAGCCGATTGCGTCGCTTTCAATAACCGGACCCAGAAAACCATGCGCATTCTTTTGGTCGAAGACGAAACAATTCTCTGCGACCAGATTCGTCAGGTTCTGAAGTCCGAAGCTTTTGTCGTCGACGTTGCACATGACGGTGACGAAGGTGCTTTTCTGGGCGAAACAGAGCCATATGATGCGATCATTCTCGATATAGGTCTGCCACGGCGCGACGGGATTTCGGTGCTGAAGTCGTGGCGCAGCCAAGGCATAAAAACTCCGGTTCTGATTCTGACAGCGCGCGGCGGTTGGTCGGAAAAAGTAGAGGGGTTGGATGCGGGGGCCGACGACTATCTGGTCAAACCGTTTCATATGGCCGAACTTTCCGCCCGCATTCGTGCCTTGATCCGTCGTCAGGCTGGTCGCGCTGTTTCAACTTTTGAACGCGGTGAATTCTCGTTCGATTTGCGCAACCATCAAGCCAAAGTCAGTGGATTCCCAGTCCTGCTTACTGCGCAAGAAGTTATGGTCATTGCCTATCTGATCAACAATGCAGGACGTCTCATTTCGCGCACCGAATTGTCGGAACACGTTTATGCCTATGATGGTGACCGCGATTCCAATACGATTGCAGTATTCATTACGCGCTTGCGCAAGAAGCTGGGAGCCGAATTGATCCATACAGAACGCGGGCGCGGCTATATGGTGGCCGCCGAGTGAGCCATTCCTTACGCCGCCGCGCCATTCTTGGCGGGTTGGTGTGGGCTGCCTTGGCATTCGCGGGCGCAGGGTACACCCTCTACAGGGTCATGGATTCTGTCGTCATCCGTCGATTTGACCAGAACCTTACGGAAACAATCCTGCAGTTGGCGGCTGGTCTTTCCAATGCCGCGGATGACCGATCGAAACTTTCTTCTTATATGCCCGACCCAGCCTATGGCCGCCCCTATTCGGGTCGATACTGGCAAGCGCAGGGCAATGACGGAGAAGTTTTGAGTTCGCGGTCTTTGTTTGACGTCCTGTTGGCCACCGGTCCGGTTGCCACGGGGGATTTTGCTTTCTGGGAACAAATCGGACCGAATGGCAAAGTCCGTGGGTTGACACGACAAATTGTATTGGCCAACGGCCAAACTTGGCAACTTGCAGTCGCCAATTCGTTGTCGGAACTGAGCACCGAACGAAAACGTATCCGCGACAGTTTGACGATTGCCTTCGGTGCCCTTGGTGCCCTTGGCGTGATCGCTGCCGCGATGTTGACGTCGTTTTCACTGCAACCGCTGAACAAATTGCGTCAAGATGTCACCAACCGCTGGAATTCGGGCAAAAGATTGTTGCCATCGGATTATCCGGAAGAGGTGGCCCCATTGGTGGTCGACCTGAACGATTTGCTTGACCGAAACACCGCAATACTGGATCGCGCCAGACGTCGCGCAGCGGACATGGCGCATGCTTTGAACACGCCTGTTGCTATTATGCGAAATGAATTGAGTGCGCTGGATTCCGACGGGGTCAACATCGAACGGGCGCAGGAAGCACTGGAACGCATCGAATCGCAGATCGCGCGCTCACTCAGTCGGATTCGTTCGGCAAACAGCACGGAAATCGGCGGAAATTCGGTGTCCGTTGCAACGTCGTTGGAACGATTGGGCCGGGCGTTCCACCGATTGGTCGCTGACCGCGGACTGAGTTTGGACGTAGTATGCGACCCGAAATTCGAAGTATTCATGGACCGCGACGACTTGGAGGAATGCTTGGGAAACATAATCGACAACGGCTTCAAGTGGTGCCGTTCGGTTGTTCGCGTTCGAGCCGAGGCGGCTGAAAAGAAGGTTACGATTATTGTTGACGATGACGGGCCGGGCATTCCGCAAGATGATCGACGCGAAGCATTGCGGGCAGGCGGCCGACTAGACCACGCTGCACCGGGAACCGGTTTGGGATTGGCCATCGTCACCGATCTGGCACAGGCTTATGGCGGATCACTGGAGCTTGGAACTTCCGAGGATTTGCAAGGATTGAGCGCGCTTCTGACAATTCCTGGGCGCATTCGAAGGAATTAATTGTTGCTTGGTCGATTCCAGCAGTCTGTTCCAGTTGTATGGGAGGCCTTAGCGGCGTAAGCGGGCGGAAATTTCTCGGCTATAGGACTTGAGCATGAAAAACTGGTGGCGCGGTGCGGTGACGTATCAAATATATCCGCGGTCGTTCCAAGACTCGAACGGCGATGGCATTGGTGATCTGCCGGGGATCACGTCGCGTTTGCAGTATGCAGCGGATTTAGGTGTCGATGCAATTTGGTTATCACCAATTTTCACTTCGCCAATGGCTGACATGGGATATGACGTATCAGACTATAAAGGTATCGACCCGCTGTTTGGCACTTTGGAAGACTTTGATAAACTGGTCGCCAGAGCACATGAATTGGGCCTGAAGGTTATCGTTGATCAGGTGATTTCGCACACGTCCGACAAGCACCCGTGGTTCTTGGAAAGCCGGTCTTCAAAGGACAATGCCAAGGCCGATTGGTATGTCTGGGCCGAAACCAAGCGTGACGGCACGCCGCCAACGAACTGGCTTTCAACTTTTGGTGGACCGGCTTGGGAATGGGATACGACGCGGCGGCAGTATTATTTGCACAACTTTTTGGCGTCGCAGCCCGATTTGAACTTTCACAATTTCGCGGTGCAGGACGCGTTGATCGACACGATGCGGTTCTGGCTGGAACGCGGCGTTGACGGGTTTCGCATGGATACGGTCAACTATTATTTCCACGACAAGATGTTGCGCGATAACCCGGCGCATGAACGGAATGACCCGCGACCAGAGGTCAATCCGATTGAGATGCAGTACCACATGTTCTCCAAGAACCGCCCGGAGAATCTGGCATTTCTGGAGCGGTTTCGCGCGCTGCTGGACGAGTTCCCCGAGCGCACTAGCGTAGGCGAATTGGGCGACAGCCAACGCGCAACGGAACTGATGGCGCAGTATACCGCTGGTGGCAACCGACTGCACTCGGCCTATTCGTTTGACATGCTGAGCCCGAATTTTTCGGCTGGATTTTTCCGATCGCGCATTGAAGGGTTCTTTAAGGCCGCGCCGGATGCTTGGCCAGGTTGGAGCTTTTCCAACCACGATGTGCAACGCCATGTGACGCGATGGAAAGGTTATTCCGACGATCAGGCGGCTTTGGCGAAATTGGCGGCGGCTATGTTATTGTCGTTTGAGGGGTCGATTTATCTGTATCAAGGCGAGGAATTGGGTCTGGCGGAAACCGACATTGAATATCACGAATTGACCGATCCGCCGGGGTTCAAGTTCTGGCCGGAATACAAGGGCCGCGATGGGTGTCGGACGCCGATGGTCTGGACTGGGGGCAACGATTATGCCGGGTTCAGCACGGTGAAACCGTGGTTGCCGGTAAAGGCTCCGCAAGCGTTTTTGAATGTGGCGGGGCAAGCGGGCAAGGCTGGTTCGGTGCTAGAGTTTTACAAGGCGATGCTGGCGTTTCGAAAATCGCGGGTCGCGATGGTTGAGGGACGGTCGCGGTTTTTTGATACGCGCGAACCGGTGTTTGCGTTTCAGCGCGGGACCGGAAAAGGTGCGGTCTTGGCGGTGTTTAACTTGTCAAAGGATGCTTTGAACGTTGGCGTTTCGGGGGCTTCGATGGGCAAAGGGCCGTCACAGAACGCGGTTTTGGCCGGTGGAAAGCTGGACCTTGGGCCGAATGGGTTTGCGGTGATGGATTGTTCCGGCGAGGTTTCGGTCGGTTATTGAAGGATCGACTGAACGCATTTTCGGGTGCCGAGCCGGTTTAGCCGTTCGTATGCTTTGGACAATTCAGCTTGGAAATACTGGTTGGTTGCGAGGGTCGCCGGGAAAATGTCGGTGAGTTTGAGGACACCGGAAACACCATTTTGCAAGGCCGTGGAAATTTGATCGGCGTTTGGGTCTCTGACGGGGATCGCGACACCGGATTCGGCTATGCCAAGGGTGGATTTCAGGAAAGCGGCGACGGCCAGAAAAAGACCGGGGGATTTTCGGTTGGCCTTCAGATTGTCGGCGATTGTCGCCAGTATCCGTTGGGGGATTTTCTGCGAAGAATCCGCTGCAATTTGATGCAAGGAATGGCGGATATTGGGGTTGGAAAAGCGCGCCTCCAACGAATTGGCGTAAGTCGACAAATCCTGTGCAGGCGGGTTGGAAATGCTGGGTTTGATTTCATCGGCCCAAAGATAGCGAATGAACGCGCCCAGATCTCGGTCGCTGATTGCCTCAAAGATTGTCGCCATACCCAACAACCGACCAAGCCAAGCCAAGGTGCTGTGGCTGCCGTTGAGCATGCGAAGTTTCATGGTTTCAAATGGTGCGACGTCGGCGACCATTTGAACGCCTGCAAGTTCAAATTTTGGCCGGATTCCGTTAACGAAATCGTCCTCTATCACCCATTGGCGGAATGGTTCGCAGACGACCAGCGTGGGGTCGTGTTTGCCTGTCAAACGGTGAAATTCGGCGTGATCGGCTTCTGTCGTCGCGGGCGTGATTCGGTCCACCATGCAGGAAGGGAATCGGGCTTGCGCCGCAATCCAATCGACCAGATCGGGCTGTCTGAGGGCGGCGAAATCGAGAACGAGTTGACGAGTGAACGCACCGTTTGAGGGAAGATTGTCGCAACTCAAGACGGTAAATGGGTCGATTCCGGCAGCTTTTCGCAGCGAAAACCCTTCGACTAACAGGCCTATTGCGGTTCTGGGTTGGTCGTTTTGCAAGTCGAATTGGATGTCTGGATGCGCTAAATCCAGTCGGCCACTCGAAGGTATCTGGCAGTAACCTTTCTCGGTAATTGTCATAGTTACCAAAAATGTTTCACGTGAAACAATTTCTGCGAGTATTAGTTTGTAGTCATCGTATAAAAATGATGATTTATTAATGTTAGTTAATTCTTTACTAATACAATGATTGCTGTGTTTTTCCATAACATGAGTCAAGTATTTATTCTTGATCAACATATTGCGTGTACGCGGCGATTTAATACTAACTCCGGTGATGCTCCAAATCTCACCCGATATTGCCGATGCCTCCTGCACATACATAGCCCCGTGCGCGCGAAAGAATGCGCCAAGTCCCAGATGTACGATCCGGCGTGAAATGGGGGAATTGAGTGTTTGCCTATCGTTCGCCATGATGCAGTTTGGCACAGAAACGCGAATTTGCGGAGCGTCGAGTTTGGCATCACGGTTAGACGACGCGGCGCGGGCGGGGTGGATGTATTACGTCGCGGGGCGCACCCAAGATGAGATTGCTGCGGCGATGGGGATTTCGCGGCAATCGGCTCAACGGCTGGTTTCGCTGGCGGTGAGCGAGCGGTTGGTGAAGGTTCGATTGGACCATCCGATTGCGCAATGTCTGGAACTTGCGGAGGCTCTCAAGGCCAAATTCAACCTCAAATTCTGTGAAATCGTGCCGAGCGATCCGATGACATATTCTGCTGCGGTCGGCATTGCTGAAGCGGGCGCGGCGGAAATTGAGCGATGGTTACGTTCACCCGATCCGATTGTCATGGCAATTGGAACCGGGCGCACGCTGAAAGCAGCGGTGGACCAATTGCCGAATATGTCGTGCCCGCAACACAAGATCGTTTCGCTGACCGGGAACATCGGGCCAGATGGGTCGGCGGCATATTACAACGTCATTTTCTCGATGGCCGAACAGGTGCAGGCACGGCATTTTCCGATGTTATTGCCGGTTTATGTTTCCAGCCAAGAAGAGCGCGAAATTTTGCACCAGCAGCCAATGATCCGCAATTCAATCGCCTTGGCCAGCGCTGCCGACGTGGTTTTCGTCGGTATCGGCGATGTTGGTTTGGAGGCACCGTTGTGCGTGGATGGGTTTGTCAGCCGTGAAGAGATGGCCAATTTGGTGGCCGATGGCGCGATTGGCGAGATATGTGGATGGTTGTTTGACGAGAATGGCCATTTGTTGGAAGGCAGCATCAACGCCCGCGTCGCCTCGGTGCCAATTCTGCGCGACAAGAACGTGCCGGTCATTGCCTTGGGCATGGGAAAGCACAAACATAAGGCCATTCGGGCGGTGCTTCGGTCTGGTTTGGTGAACGGTGTCATAACAGACGAGACCGCAGCTCGATTCGCCTTGGAAAGCTGAAAACCGCGGTTCGACTGGTCGAAATCCGACGGAATCCGCAACAAACTGCGCCAATAGGTCGCAATTTTAGTTGACGAAAGCGAATCTTTCGGCGATTAATTGCCCACAAACTTAGCAAATGCTCATTTTCCGGGGAGGAAACCAATGAGATTTAAGTCCGCATTCTTGGGTGCGGCGTCGGCGCTATGCTTAGCGACGCTCGCCAATGCCCAAACCACGATCACTGTCGCCACCGTGAACAACGACGACATGATCCGCATGCAGGGCCTGATGGACGACTTCAACGCAAAGCACCCCGACATCATCGTCGAATGGGTGACGCTTGAAGAAAACATCCTGCGCCAGAATGTCACGGCCGATATCGCCACCGGCGGTGGCCAGTATGACGTCATCACGATCGGCACTTACGAAGTTCCGATCTGGGGCAAGCAAGGCTGGCTGGAAAGCCTGAACGACCTGCCCGCCGATTATGACGTTGACGACCTGCTGCCGGCCATCCGTGGCGGCCTGACCGTTGACGGCAACCTCTATGCCTCGCCGTTCTATGGCGAATCGTCCTTTGTGAACTATCGCAAGGACCTGGCCGAAAAGGCCGGCATCACCATCCCCGATGCACCGACATGGGACGACATCAAGGCCGCTGCAGCGGCGATGACCGACACCGAAGCCGGCATCTATGGCATCTGCCTGCGCGGCAAGGCCGGCTGGGGCGAGAACATGGCCTTCCTGACCACCATGGCCAACTCCTATGGTGCGCGCTGGTTCGATGAAAACTGGGTACCCCAGTTCGACCAGCCGGAATGGAAAGCCGTGATGACCGACTATGTCGACATGCTGACCAAATACGGCCCGCCGGGCGCTTCCAACAACGGCTACAACGAGAACCTGACGCTGTCGTTGCAGGGCAAATGCGCCATGCGGATGGATGCTACCGTTTCGGCTGGCCAGCTGACCGATCCGGCCCAGTCCGAGTTTGCCGACAAAGTCGGCTTTGCTCTGGCCCCCGATATGGGCCTTGGCAAGCGTGCGAACTGGCTCTGGGCCTGGTCGCTGGCCATCCCGGCGTCGTCTGACGCAAAGGACGCGGCCAAGACCTTCGTGAACTGGGCGACCAACAAGGAGTATCTGGCTCTTGTCGCGTCCAAAACCGGCTGGGCCAGCGCTCCTCCGGGCACACGCACCTCGCTCTATGCCAACGCGGAGTATGCGGCGCTGCCGTTTGCCAAGATGACGATCGACTCGATCAACGCTGCTGACCCGACCAATCCGACTGTGAAGCCGGTGCCCTATGTCGGCGTTCAGTTCGTGGCGATCCCGGAATTCGCGGGCCTCGCAACGTCGGTCGGCGAAATCTTCTCGGCCGCTCTGGCTGGTCAGAAGACGGTTGATGAGGCGCTTGCCGAAGCCCAAGCTTTGGCGACGGAAGAAATGACCGCTGCCGGTTACATCAAGTAAGGCAGGAAACCCGGCCCTCGACAGGTCGGGTTTCCACACCTCCCCCGCATTTTCCAAGATGCGGGGGAGATCCGCACAGCCCGTTCAGTGCAGCCCGAGCAGCCCGGAGTAAGATGCTGCCCGACATTTGACCCGTCCGAACTCTAACCCCGGAGGCACTCGTGGCCACCCAATCATCCCGCAATGCCGCACGCCTGATGGTCGCGCCCTCGGTCATCCTTCTATTCATCTGGATGATCGTACCCTTGGCTTTGACCCTTTGGTACTCGTTTCGCATTTATCGCCTGCTATCGCCCGAACGCAACGGCTGGGCAGGTGTTCGCAACTATCTGTGGTTTTTCAACTCACCCGATTTCTGGGTCGCCATCTCAAACACCTTGTTGTTGGTCGGCGGCGTCCTAGCCATCACCGTCGTCTTCGGAGTTTTGATTGCCTTGCTGATAGACCAGCCGGTCTGGGGTCAGGGACCGCTGCGTATTCTGGTCATTTCGCCCTTTTTCGTCATGCCGCCGGTTGCCGCCTCGATCTGGGAAAACCTGTTCATGCACCCGCAGAACGGCATGTTGGCCTCAATGGCGCAAGGAATGGGCTTCGAGCCGATCCTGTTTCTGGAATCCTATCCGATGTCCTCGGTTATCTTCATCGTGTCCTGGGAATGGCTTCCCTTTGCCACCCTTATCCTGTTGACCGCGCTGCAATCGCTGTCGTCCGAACAGTTGGAAGCCGCTGAAATGGACGGGGCAAGTGCGCTAAGCCGGTTCCGCTTTATCGTGCTTCCGCACATGACGCGGGCGATTACTGTCGTGATCCTGATCCAGACCATCTTCCTTCTGGGCATCTTCGGCGAGATATTCACCACCACCCAAGGTGGGCCCGGGTCGGCTTCTACGACCCTGCCCTACATGATCTACAAACAGGCCGTCATCGCCAAGGATATTGGGCGTGCGGCGGCTGGCGGGATCATCGCTGTCATTCTTGCCAACATTGTCGCCTTCTTCCTCATGCGCAGCATGGGCAAGAACTTGGACGCCTGAAAGTAGGAGATTTCTATGGCCCGTTCTGTCACACCGCGTCGCAAGCTGTTCTACACGGCCGCTGCCTGGTCCGTAGCCCTGCTGATCTTCTTTCCGGTCCTGTGGACAATCCTGACCAGTTTCAAGACTGAGGTTTCCGCTGTAGCCTCGCCGCCGCAACTGTTCACGGCTGACTGGACGCTGGACAATTACGCTGAGGTTTGGGGACGCTCGGACTATCCGCGCTTCTTCTGGAATTCGGTGGTCATATCTGTTGGCTCGACGCTGCTTGGCATCCTGATCGCCATTCCCGCCGCCTGGTCGATGGCCTTTGCACCCGGCAAGCGGACCAAGGACCTTTTGATGTGGATGCTCTCCACCAAGATGATGCCCGCCGCCGCCGTGTTGATCCCGATGTATCTGATTTTTCAGCGCACCGGCCTTTTTGACAGCCGCACCGGCCTAGTTCTGGCACTAATGCTGATGAACCTGCCGGTGATCGTGTGGATGCTGTACACCTACTTCAAGGAAATCCCCGGCGAGATTCTGGAAGCCGCTCGAATGGATGGGGCCAGCCTAGGGAAGGAGATTTTGTATGTCCTGACGCCGATGGCCATTCCGGGTATCGCCTCGACCATGCTCTTGAACATCATCCTCGCCTGGAACGAGGCATTCTGGACCATCACCCTGACCACGGTGAACGCTGCCCCCCTGTCGGCTTTCATCGCCAGCTTTTCTGCACCACAGGGACTGTTCTACGCAAAACTTTCGGCGGCCTCGACCATGGCCATCGCACCAATTCTGATTATGGGCTGGTTTGGCCAGAAACAACTCGTCCGCGGGCTGACCTTCGGCGCGGTGAAGTGAGGAAATCATGGGTAAAATAGTACTGAAATCTGTCCGCAAATCCTTCGGCGACGTGCATGTCATTCCCTCCGTCGACCTGACAATCGAGCATGGCGAGTTTGTGGTTTTCGTTGGCCCTTCGGGATGTGGAAAATCCACCCTGCTTCGGCTGATTGCCGGACTGGAAGACACATCCTCAGGGACAATAGAAATAGATGGCAAAGACGCGACGGACCTGCCGCCTGCCAAGCGTCGGCTGGCGATGGTGTTCCAATCCTATGCGCTGTATCCGCATATGTCGGTTCGAAAGAACATCGCCTTTCCCTTAAAAATGGCGGGGATGACCCAGGCCGAGCAGGACACCAAAGTCGAAGGGGCGGCAAAGGTGTTGAACCTGACCAGCTATTTGGATCGCAGGCCCGGTCAGTTGTCGGGCGGTCAGCGCCAGCGCGTTGCCATCGGGCGGGCGATTGTGCGTGAGCCTTCAGCATTCCTGTTTGACGAGCCTTTGTCGAACCTGGACGCAGCCCTGCGTGGTGGTATGCGGCTGGAGATTTCGGAGCTGCATCAGAAATTGAAAACAACGATGATTTACGTGACCCACGACCAAGTCGAGGCCATGACCATGGCCGACAAGATTGTGGTGCTGAATGCCGGAAACATCGAGCAGGTCGGCAGTCCGATGGAGTTGTATAAAGCACCGTGCAACAAGTTCGTTGCAGGCTTCATCGGCTCGCCGAAAATGAACATCGTCGAAGGTGGCGTTGCCACACAGATGAATGCGGCGGCAATTGGTGTGCGGCCAGAGCATATTAGCCTGTCCAAGGAAGGTGGCACGTGGCGCGGTGTCGTCAGTGTGACCGAACATCTGGGTTCAGACACGTTCCTGCACATC
Organism: Oceanomicrobium sp.; assembly: GCA_031415055.1. Classification (GTDB taxonomy): domain Bacteria; phylum Pseudomonadota; class Alphaproteobacteria; order Rhodobacterales; family Rhodobacteraceae; genus JANMOK01. Next base: position 75,876 of record JANOQZ010000021.1, read on the forward strand.
AACACCGATGCCGGGTCGATGACAGTTCGCGCCGAAGGCGACTCCATGTTCAAGCACGGCGACGAGGTTGGCCTGACGCCGATGGCGGACAAGATTCACCGTTTTGACGCTGATGGTTTGGCGATCCGATGAAAAGGCTGGCCGGTAAGGTTGCAATCGTCACTGGTGCCGCCAGAGGTATAGGTGCGGCGGTTGCGGAGGGGTTTGCCCGCGAGGGTGCCACGGTATGTGTGGCTGATATAAACCTAGCTGAAGCGCAATCGACAGCTTTGGCAATTGGCAGCGGCGCGTTTGCCGAGCAGTTGGATGTGAGCAAAACTGCGTCGATCAACGCTTGCGTCAACGCCGTCATCGAAAAGTGCGGTGGAGTGGATATTCTGGTCAATGTCGCTGCGATCTTTGATTTGGGTCCGTTCGTAGACACATCCGAGAAAAGCTATGAGCGCATTTTTTCGGTCAACGTCAAAGGCACGTTGTTCATGATGCAAGCTGCAGCGAACGCCATGATTGCGCGCGGCAAAGGCGGCAAGATCATCAATTTTGCTTCGCAAGCGGGGCGTCGCGGGGAACCTTTGGTAGCGGTTTACTGTGCATCGAAGGCGGCGGTGATAAGCCTGACGCAATCGGCAGGACTGGCGCTGATCAAGCAAGGCATCAACGTCAATGGCATTTCGCCCGGTGTGGTGGATACGCCAATGTGGGACGAAGTGGATGCCATGTTTGCCAAATACGAGAATCGTCCTTTGGGCGAGAAAAAACGATTGGTTGGTGAAGGCGTACCGTTTGGTCGGATGGGCAAGCCAGACGATCATGTCGGTTGCGCAATTTTTCTGGCGAGTTCTGAAAGCGATTATGTGGTTGCCCAGACGTTTAACGTCGATGGCGGTCAGTGGATGAGTTGAGCGTGAGGGAAGCTTTATGACCATCAGACTTTCGCTCGATAATCTGGGCAAACTTGGCAAGAATATTGCGGTTCCGACCTATGCACGCGCGTCGCTTTCTGCTGGGATTGTGCATTTTGGTATCGGCAACTTTCACCGCTCGCACCAAGCTTTGTATTTGGACGCCTTGTTCAACAAGGGCATCGACCTTGATTGGGCGTTGATCGGCGCAGGGGTGATGGCCAGCGACGAGAAGATGCGCGAAGTTCTGGTTGCGCAGGATTTCTTGACGACAGTTGTGGAGCAAGAAGCGGGTAACTCATCGGCGCGGGTATCGGGATCGATGATTGGGTTCGTGAAGCCGGGTGACACCGCTGCTTTGATCGCACAACTGGCCGATCCGGCGATACGGATTGTGTCTTTGACGGTAACCGAAGGCGGCTATTTTATTGACCCGGCGAAAGGCACGTTCAACGCCGATCATCCGGCAATGGTCTATGACGCGGCGAACCCCTTTTCTCCAAAATCGACGTTTGGGCTGATCATGGCGGGTTTGTGGACGCGGCGGGGGCGTGGGATTGCGCCCTATACAGTGATGTCGTGCGATAACATTCCGCATAACGGTGTCGTGACACGCAACGCGGTTGTCGGTTTGGCCGAACGAGTTGACAGCGAATTTGCCGAATGGATGCGAAAAACCGTTGCATTTCCCAATGGCATGGTGGACCGGATCACCCCCGCGACCAGCGACCGTGAGCGCGAAATGTGTGCGCATGATTTTGGTATCGAGGATGCTTGGCCGGTATTCTGCGAGGATTTCACCCAGTGGGTTCTGGAAGATAAATTTCCATCCGGTCGACCGGCTTTGGAAAAAGTCGGGGTGCAGTTTGTGCCTGACGTTACGCCGTATGAGCACATGAAAATCCGCATTCTCAACGGTGGACACGCGGTGATTGCTTATCCGGCAGGCTTGATGGATATTCATTTTGTCCACGAAGCGATGGAAAACGCACTGGTGCGGGCGTTTTTGGCCAAGGTGGAAACCGACGAAATCATCCCTACAGTGCCGCCAGTGCCAGAAACGGATATTGGCGCGTATTTCAAAATGATTGAACGTCGATTCTCCAACCCAAAAATCGGCGACACGATCCGTCGTTTGTGTTTGGACGGGTCCAATCGCCAGCCGAAATTCATTTTGCCGCCCGCTTTGGAGCGGATCAGGGCGGGGAAATCGATCAAAGGTCTGGCTTTGGAATCGGCTTTGTGGTGCCGATATTGTTTCGGGACAACAGATTCCGGTACAGAAATCGCTGCCAACGATCCAATCTGGGACCGTTTGCAGCCTATGGCGATAAAGGCCAAGGGTGATGCGATGGCTTGGCTGTCTATGGATGACATTTATGGTGACGTCGGAACGTCTGATGTGTTTCGCCGTGAATTTGGGAATGCCTTGAATTCGCTTTGGGCGCATGGCACCAAGGAGACGTTGAAGCGTTACTTGGCCAACACATTGTAGGACCCCTTGCAACCGGAATTGGTGATCTTCGACTGCGACGGCGTTCTGGTTGATAGCGAACCAATATCATTCTCGGTGCTGACCGACACCATCGGTAAAGCGGGTATCCAATTGAGCGCGGAAACCGTTTATGAACGGTTCTTGGGCAAAAGCATGACCAGCATCTGCGAAACGCTGAGCGCGGAATTTGGCATCGACCTTTCGGAAAAGCATTTGGCGGGGTTGCGCAGCACTTTGTTTGCGCGATTTCGCAACGAATTGCGGCCGGTCGAAGGTGTTGCAGATGTTTTGAAACGGCTGAAATATGAGCGCTGCGTTGCTTCTTCAAGTCAGCCAGACAGGATAAGACTATCACTTGAAATTACAGGGCTGATTGATCTTGCTGGCCCTGACATTTTCAGCGCTTCGATGGTGGCACGCGGTAAGCCCGCGCCGGATTTATTTTTGTACGCGGCGGACCAGATGGGAGTCGAGCCATCAAAATGCATCGTGATCGAGGACAGCCCACCTGGCATTTTGGCAGCACGTGAAGCCGGGATGCAGGTATTTGCTTTTCGCGGCGCCTCGCATGGCGCTTGGCCAGACCTGCGCTCGGCCATTGCTGGATTGAAGCCAGATCAAACTTTTGACCACATGCGCGAATTGCCCGATTTGTTGCGGGCGTTGCGACCTGGCCGCAGCAAGCGAACCCAAATTGCCGGGCCGCTGATTTGCGCGGTTGATGTTGGCACTACGAGTGCTCGTTCCGGAGTGTTCGACCTTGCCGGTAACTTGTTGACGCGCAGCGCTGCGCCAATCGAAACGCAGCGCAGCGGACCGGAACAAGCAGAACACGATTCCGAAAACATCTGGAGCGCGGTTTGTCAATCAGTGCGGACGGCCGCCAGCGACCTGGACATTCCATCGAGTGCAATTGGTGCCATTGGTTTTGATGCGACATGTTCTTTGGTATTTCGCGGCGATCTGGGGAAGCAATTGTCAGTTTCGGTTGAAGGCGGCAATCGCTGGGACACGATTGCTTGGCACGACCACCGCGCTATGACCGAGGCCGATATTTGCAACGCGACGAAATCGCCAATTCTTGAATATGTTGGCGCGTCAGTTTCACCGGAAATGCAAATTCCGAAAATGATGTGGGTCAAAAAACATTTGCCTGACACGTGGGCTGCCAGTTCCAAGATTTACGACTTAGCGGATTTTCTGACGTACAAAGCAACCGGGAGCAATGAAAGATCGCAGGGAACTTTAACCAGTAAATGGATGTATCAGGCCCACGAAACCGAACCTTGGCCCAACGCGTTTCTGCGCAGCATGGGTTTGGAAGATTTGCAAATGCGTGCGGGCTTACCAAGACTCGCCTTGGCCGTTGGTCAACCGATTGGAGCTTTGGCGCAAAGTGCGGCGGCCCAGCTTGGGTTAAGCCCAAATTGCGTGGTTGCAGCTGGGCTTATCGACGCCCATGCGGGAATTCTGGGGCTCATTGGACCCGGCGTTTTCGACCGGAATAGCTCGGCCAAAAATTTGGCATTAGTCGCGGGCACATCCAATTGCGTAGGGATTTTGTCGCGCGAACCTGTTCGATTTGCCGGTATTTGGGGACCGTATTTCGGTTCGGCAATTGACGGTTTCTGGTTGAGCGAGGCGGGGCAATCTGCCAGTGGCGCACTGCTCGACCACATGATCCGGGTACATGGCGCTGGTGGTGAACCCAACCATTCATTGCACCGAAAAATTGTCGGGCGAATTCGCGAGTTGCGAGTTGACTTGGGTGGAGATTTGGCGCCGCAACTTCATGTTCTGCCCGACTTCAAAGGCAATAGATCACCGCTTGGCGACCCGCATTTGCGCGGAATGATCGTGGGTATCGGACTGGATTCCACGTTCGATGGCCTTTGCAAATTGTATTGGCGAACTTGCGTCGGCATTGCGCTGGGTATTCGCGATATTGTGGAAACCATGCGAATGACGGTGCCCAACTTTGAATCTGTAATCATGGCAGGTGGCCACACACGCAATCCGCTACTGCTGGAGCTTTACCGGGATGTCATTGGCATGCCGCTTCGAACCATGCCGGGCGTTGACGCTGTTCTTCTTGGGACAGCGATGAATGCTGCCGTAGCTGCAGGCCTGCACCAAACGATTGACGTCGCTTGCGCCAAGATGGAGCAGCCGACTAGGCTGCAAACGGCGGAAACAAAGTCGCACAAATGGATTGAACGCGACTTTCGCATTTTCCGCGAAATGATTGCGCAGCGTCAAGTTTTGGCACAACTTCAAAACGCTTGAGGCGCTATTCGCCACCCGCCAAACGCAGCAAGTAATGCCCGTATTCGGTCTTCAAAAAAGGTTTCGCCAGCGCCTTCAGTTGATCTGTGTCGATCCAACCCATGTGAAACGCCACTTCTTCGGGGCAACCAATTTTGAGGCCTTGGCGTTTTTCAATGGTTCGCACAAACTCGCCCGCTTCAATCAGACTGTCATGCGTGCCTGTATCGAGCCAGCCGTAACCGCGACCCATCAATTGGACATGCAAAGAACCGTCGGCGAGATAGGTTTCCAGCAAAGTTGTTATTTCCAATTCGCCGCGCGTCGAAGGTTTGATTTTTTTTGCGCGCTTTGACGCAGTTTCATCGAGGAAATAGAGACCGGTAACAGCATAATTCGACGGAGGCTTCGTCGGTTTTTCAACAATCGAACTGACTTGTCCCTGACTGTCAAAGCCAACAACGCCGTAGCGTTCTGGGTCGGCGACTTGATAGCCAAAGACGGTACCGCCGTGCGTTTGGGCATCGGCGGCGGCAACCAACTCTTGCAAACCTTGGCCAAAATAGATGTTGTCGCCCAAGATCATTGCCGAAGGAGCGCCGTCTAGAAAGTTTTCAGCAAGAAGGTAAGCCTGCGCAAGACCATCCGGGCTTGGTTGGGTTATCCAACTCAGCGACAGACCCCATTTGGAACCATCGCCGAGCAAGGCTTGGAACTGGCGTTGGTCGTCGGGCGTGGTGATAATCGCGATGTCCCGAATACCCGCCCACATCAGAACAGTCAGCGGGTAATAGATCATCGGTTTGTCATATAGCGGCAAAAGCTGCTTGGAAACCGCGAGGGTGATTGGGTAAAGTCGCGTTCCCGAACCACCCGCAAGCACGATGCCTTTGCGCTGTTTCATGGCAATTCTCCCAATTCGCGCAAAACTTCGGTCAGGCCAATTTTCCAATTGGGCCGAGCAATAGCAAAATCTGCGTGCAAACGCGAACAATCGAACCGCGAATTCAACGGGCGCTTTGCGGGCGTCGGATAGTTGATGGTTTTGATTCCGGTAATCTTAGGTGCCAGCCCAGCTTGGGTAAATATTTCTGCGGCAAAGTCTTTCCAACTCACATCCGGCGACCCCGAATAGTGATAGATTCGGTCATTGTCCGAGCCTTTGACAATATGTTCGGCAAGATTGATCAAGGTTCGAGCAATGTCCGCTGCTGGAGTGGGACCGCCGATTTGATCAGTGACGATGGAAAGCCCGTCGCGTTCTTTTCCGAGTCGCAACATTGTCTTCACAAAGTTCGTGCTATGTGCCGAAAAGACCCAGGACGTCCGCAAAATTACAGCTTTCGGGTGGACAGCCAGAATGCCGATTTCGCCCTGTCGTTTGCTGCTGCCATAAATGTTGGCGGGGTTGCACGTGTCTGTTGTTTGCCACCCAGCACCGCCCGACCCATCGAAAACATAGTCGGTCGAGATATGCAGAACCGGTAAATTACGTTTGGCGGCTGCCTTGGCTATTGCAACTGGCGTCGTCGAATTGATCTGCCGGGCCAGTTCGGGTTCTGCTTCCGCCCGGTCTACGGAAGTATAGGCGGCGGCAATAAGCACAATATCGATCTCGTTTTCGGCAACAAGTTGCGAGCAAAGGTCGGGATCAGTCAAGTCGGCGGTGTCACGGTCCAAAGCAAGGACACTGTGTGGACCAGCGTGGCGCAAAACTTCTCGTGCGACTTGGCCGTTTTTGCCGAACATCAGTATTTTCACGGCGCTTTCCCCAATCTTTGCCCGACACCGGGCCGGTTGAGCAGCGGTCGCCACCAAGATTCGTTTTCCAAATACCACGTGACGGTCTTGCGAAGCCCTTGCTCCAAAGTAACCGATGGTCGCCAACCAAGCTCGTCACGGATGCGAGTCGGGTCAATGGCATAGCGCTGGTCGTGACCGGGGCGGTCGGCAACAAAGGTTATCAACGTGTCATGGGATATCTTCTTCGGGCGAAGTTCATCGAGAATAGTGCAGATCATACGAACAAGGTCGATGTTGCGGGCTTCATTCTCGCCACCGACATTGTAGGTGCGGCCGATTTGCCCGCGCTCCACCACTGTGAGCAAAGCATCAGCATGGTCTTCGACATACAGCCAGTCACGGATGTTTTCGCCTTTGCCATAGATTGGTATCGGCTTTCCTGCCAAGGCGTTCAAGATTGTCACGGGCACAAGTTTTTCGGGAAAGTGGAATGGGCCGTAATTGTTGGAACAATTCGTGACGACTGTAGGCAGGCCGTATGTTTCTCCCCAAGCTCTGACCAGATGGTCAGACGCGGCCTTAGAGGACGAATAAGGTGAATTGGGCGCGTAAGGCGTTTCCTCGGTGAACTTTCCGTTGGCACCCAGCGAGCCGAATACCTCGTCGGTTGAAATGTGGTGGAAGCGGAATGCCCTTCCATCCACAAGACTTTGCCAATAGGAGCGGGCCGATTCGAGCAGCGTGTAGGTGCCGTTGATGTTGGTTTCGATGAAGGCCGCTGGTCGATCAATCGAGCGATCAACATGCGATTCGGCGGCAAGATGCATAACAGCATCGGGTTGGTGTTGCGAAAATACCCGATCCAGCGCGGCGTGATCACGAATATCCGCTTGGATAAATGTATAGCGTGGACTGTTTGTCACCTGCGCAACACTGCCAAGGTTGGCCGCATAGGTGAGGGCGTCGAGGTTAATGACCGAATGCCCATCGCGAATCGCCTGCCGCACTACGGCTGAGCCAATGAAGCCCGCACCGCCAGTAATAAGTAATTTCACCGCGACCCCTCGAAAGTAAACGGTGACTGGAATTCGGCAAATGAACCGGCGCGTGCATCCTTATCAGAAACAACGGCGGCCCTTCCGTCCAATTGCCAATCGATTTGCAAATGTGGATCGTCAAAGCGAACCGCGCCATCACATTCGGGCGCATAGTAATCGGTAACTTTGTAAATAACCGCGCAATTTGGCTCTAAAGTAGCAAATCCGTGTAAAAATCCTTTTGGAACAAGAAGTTGCTTACCATTTTCTTCCGACAATTCGACGGAAACCCACGCACCGTAAGTAGGCGAACCGCGCCGAATATCGACCGCAACGTCAAGAATCCGTCCGCAAGCGACACGCACGAGTTTGTCTTGCGCGTGCGGTTGGCTTTGAAAATGAAGGCCGCGAACAGTGCCGGTTTCTGTAGATACAGAGTGATTGTCCTGAACAAAATCGAAGTCCAAGCCATTTGACAGCATGACTTTGCGGTTCCAGGTTTCGGAAAAAGTGCCGCGCCCATCGCCAAAGCGTTTCGGCGTCAACACCAGAACGCCGTCGAGCTTTGTCGTATCAATCTGCATCAGATTCCCCGTTCTGGTCTACAAAACGAACTTGCTTCGGATCCGTTCCGGAGTCCTTAACTTTGCTGATGGACAGAAATGTGGCACAGCGCAAGCGGGTCGCGACAAATCTATTTGGTGGCAATTTTTGCGGCAATTAACGCGGGACTCCATTATTGCTTCCTAACGAATTGAAAAGCGGGCATATTACAGGTTGCGAATCTATGGTGGTTGGGAGTTTGAAGATGCGTATTTTGGTTATCTGCCTATTGGCTTTGGTGTTTGCGGGTGGTGCCAACGCGCAATCCACCTACCAAATCCGGCCCGGTGATACATTGGATATTTCAGTGTTGGAAGATGCGAACTTGAACCGGCTGGTGTTGGTGCGCCCAGATGGGCGTATTTCGCTGCCGCTGGTTGGTGATGTTATGGCGGCAGGGCAATCGCCGGAGTCATTGAAGGCGGCGATCACGGCGGGGATTGCGTCGAATTTTTCGATTGCGCCAAACGTGACGGTTGCTCTTTCTTCGGTTGCGGTTCCCGTTGCTACCAGCTTTGCGCCGCAAACACTGAGCATCTATATGTTAGGCGAAGTTAATAATCCGGGAACTTTTGAGGTTGCGCCGGGAACGACATTGCTGCAGGCTTTGTCGGTAGCGGGTGGGCTTGGCCGTTTTGCTGCGTCCAAACGCATACAGATTAGAACAACCGATCCGAAATCGGGAACAGAATACGTACGGTCGTTTAACTATGATAGTTTCGTCAATGGCGGTGCGACAGGTAGCACCTTCAAATTGAACGACGGTGACGTTATCATTGTGCCGGAGCGGCGTCTGTTCGAATAACAAAAGGGGGCGGCCCATGAAGGCCAGTCGAGCAATTAAGGCAGCGCCTTGCATAACAGGAGCGCTGCTTTCGGGATTCATAGGCGTCAACGAGGCCAGCGCCCAAGGTTTTAGCTTGAATGCCAGTGTGTCCGAGACATTGGACTATACCGGCAATGCAGGGCTTGAAGCCATATCTGCGGGGTCAACATTGACGTCATCGACGTCGGTGGCTCTGTCATTGCTTTCGGAAACCAACGTTTCCAGTTTTGGTATTGATGCCTCGTCTTTCCTCTATTTGGCGCGAAATCCAGACGGTTCTTTCAGCCACCAATTGGGCTATCCGAGTTTGACGCTGACTTTTGCCGATAGCACTGCTGGAAGCGCCTTTGCGTTCTCTGCTTCTTATCGCGTAACTCCTGCTGGCGACGGTTCAACTTTCATTTTTGACGACACCGACGACGACGGAGTGATTGATCCGGGCGAAATAACTTTTTTGGTTACCGACGCGCGGCAAATCACCTTAGGCCTGAATGCCAGCTATTCAATGGACCTAACAGCACGCGACACGCTGCGTCTTTCGGCAAGGTTTACCAACATCACTTTTGACGGCAATGACCCGGACTTGATCCCCTCGCAAAGGCAATCGCTGAGGGCAAATTGGAATCATCAGATCAACGAAGGGCTATCGGGTGGCGTGGCATTGTCGGCCGCCCATTTTCAAAACGAAGACGTGGTGGCAACTACGAGCGTGACAACGGCTTTGTCGGGCGACATTAGCTATCAAGTGAGCGAACTGATGAATATAGCGGCCAGTCTGGGCGTCACGCATTCAGATGTTACCGATATTTCCGGCAGCAGCATCACCAACAGTTTCTCCAGCAGCGCCGATGTTAGTTATTCCTTGGCCGACGGGACAATTGGCGCGAATTTTGACTATGGGGTCAGGCCAACCGACGGCGGGCAATTAGCCCAAACTGCATCGCTGGGCCTGAACTTTTCGAAGTCGATCTCAAACACGTCCAGCATTGGAATGACGGCTAGGTATGAGGCAAGCAGCGCGCTGGATGGAAGTTTGGGAAGCGGGGACCGCCGGTTCTCGTTTTCGCCGACTTACAGCCGCGAACTTGGGCGTGACCTGAATGCCAATGTTGGCTATCGGTTCCAGCGTACCAGCGGCGGAACCGATGCGACCTCGCACGGAATATTCTTCGGACTTACGAAAAACTTTCAGCTTTTGCGGTAAGGCGGCTGATCATGTCAGTTGGCCGAACCGCTTTGCAGTTTAGCAAGTTCGGCCTTGGCCGCGTCAATCTGTGGCAGGACCATATGGTTTTCATTCGCCGTTTTGACGGCAGCTTCTAGCAGGGGAACAGCCGCCTCCGTTTGTTTTAGCTGCAAATAGGTCATTCCAAGATGGTATTGGAACACCGGATTTCCGGCCAAACCCGTTTGTGCTTTGGTCAAGACTGCCAACGCTTTTTCATAGTCGCCCCGCAAGTACAGAACCCATCCATAGGTGTCTTGGTAAGGAGGAAACTCGGAATCGCGAAGGCGGCGCGAAACGGTGAATGCGCGATCAAGGCTGGCTTCATCGCTGCGATGCTCTGACAACAAACTGGCCAAATTGTTGGCTAACAGATCAGACCCAGGTGTCTGTTCGTACAGGTCCGCGTAAATCTCGATTGCACCTTCAAAATCACCCTCTACCTCAAGTTCGGTTGCCCGCATGAACTGTAGCCGAGACGTATCTTCGCTGTTGGCGAGGCCGGAATCCAAGACTGCCTTGCTTTCCTCAAGTCGATCCTGCGATTGGAACAGGCGCGCAAGCATCAGATAGCCACCGGATTGGTCTGGATGTTCTTTGATCACTTTGGAATAGATCTTCTCGGCACTTTCGACGTCGCCCAGAACGGATTTTAGTCCGGCCAGCAGCAGATTGGCCGTATAGTCGTCGGGCCTGTCCGTCAAAATGTCGTTGAGGAATTTCTCGGCAATGTCGCTTTCGCCACTTTCAACATGGGTGCGGACAATGTTCAAAATGGTGTTCTGGTCTTGCGTCGTGTCGCCAGTGCCAAGCATTGACTGAAGCTTGCCAATCGATTGTTCGATTTTGTTTTGACCCTGCAGTATTGCGACGCTGATATTGTCGGCATCCGCGTCCTGTCCATTTTTGCTGGTGGATCGTAACTGGCTGGCAATGGCTTCGGCACCATTCCAATTTTGCATGTTCAGGCGTACATTGGCCAATGCCAACAATACTTCCCGATTGCCGGGATAACGCTGCGCCGATTCCAAAAGGACGCTCTCGGCAATGGTTTGCTTGTTATCTTCGATGAGCATTTGCGCGTAATCCAACGCAATGTTTGGCAATGCTCCCGACACGCTGACAGCGGAAGCCATACGTTCACGCGCCAGTTCTTTGTTGCCATTAAGCTGATGCGCTTTAGCCTGCAGAACTAAAACCGATGCATCCGTTGGATCGGCATCTTGCGCGGCGCGAAGATTAGAAATTGCGGCGTCATATTGATCGCGGTCGATTTCAATTTGACCGCGCAATTTTAGGGATGCAACGTTTGTCGTGTCTGATTCCAAGACCATCGCCACAAGTTCGAGCGCTCGGTCTTTATTGCCGGAGTCGTACTCAAAAAACGCCAGAAGGACGTTGCTTTCGTTACGGTCCTTTTCATCAATCGGCGACGACAACAGTTCCGTTACATTGGCCACCGCCGCTGCTGTGTCACCCTGCCTAAATGTCATAGTGGCTTGAGCGCGCCGGAATTCGTTGCGAAGTGGGCCGTCCTTGGCAGCCAGCGCATCAAGTTCAGCGCGCGCAGCTTCTATGCCATATTCGCGTTCGAGCAAACCGACAACATTTAATGCACCGGCAACATTGTCAGGCTCTTTTGCAGCGGCGTCGCGTAGCAAACGTTCGGCGTCCACCGCATTGCCGGTCTCCAGCATCCAACTAATTCGTGTCGACGCGATGTCTTTGTTGTCGGGAAATTTTGCCGCCATCGCGGCCAAAGTGGTCGAAATTTCTTCCTTATTTTTCATCCTGTCGAGCACAGCAAGTTTGGCCAAATAAACGGACAGGTCGTCCGGTGCCAATTCGATGGCTTTATTGGCTTTAACTAGGGCCTTGTCGAAACGGCTATTGTTCAAGTCGTCGGAAATAAGGATGAGCATGGCCGAAACGTTGGCGGGTTTTGTCGCCAATAGTTGCGTTGCAATCTCCACCGCGTCGACAGACCGACCAAGGCGCATGTAGGACGTTCCGCGGATAGCAAGCGCGTCTTGATCTTTGGGGTCCGCGGCCAACAGAAAATCGGCTTGCTTCGATGCCTCTTCAAAATTCTGGAATTGCAGCATTGCGTGACCCACTGCAAGGTGGGCTGTCCGGTTTTTCGGGTCCTGTTCGAGAACGCGCAAATACTGGCTGGTGGCTTGGTCGATGTCACCTCTTTCTGTTAGGAGACGTGCATATTCGAGGCGAGCTTCAAGATGTTCACCGTCAAGTTTGAAGACGTTGCGGAATTCGATGAGCGCCTTTTCAATTTCGCCGGAAGCAACAAATTTCAGGCCGGATTGATAATGTTGTTCGGCGCGCTCTTGAGCGGAATCACATGCGGAGAGACCGAGCGCAAATATCAATGCTGCGGCCAATTTGGTATTTTTAGACAAGCGGCTCATCGTTGGTCTTATTCCTTAAGGGCATGTGGGGGTCGGCAGTATCAATCTGGAATGTAGTCCGCCAATCTTGGCTGCATTTTGTTGAGAAAATTTTGCAAACGTGCGTCAGCATCTGCTGCGGACTCGGATTCTGCGATCGGCGTGACCAGGCGGACCAATCCAGCGTCGGTTCGCCCCTGTGTGATGGAGTCAAATATGGTGTAAAATTTGGACACATAGGCCGATGTCGTACGCCGACCGTGCAATTCGAACCAATAATACACCAATTGTCTTGCCAATCCGCGTTGGATGATCGCGCGATTCACGCCGATTGTCAGGCCATCGTTGACTTTGATTTGCTTTAGCGCCCAGCGCGAAACTTCCCAGCCGCCGACAGGCAAGCATACTTCGGGCGAATGGATCCCCTTACCGTTGGCCATCCCGTGATAAAATGCCATGAACAGCCCGACGTTGCCCTGACCGGTCGGCGTTGCATATTCGGCAAGAAAATAGTCGTCGGCCCCAAGGACGGTTTCCACATCAAGTGTCAAATCTTGTGTAGCGCCCTGCCAGTCAGCAACTTCCAACGGGAACTGCGCAAAAGTGTCCCGCGAAACACGCTCAAAATTTCGCTCGGGAACCGCCAACCAGAAAATTGAGAACGCAGTGGAAATCAGCGTCAGGGCAACAAGTGATTTGTTTGAAGGGACAGCCGCCAATGCCCGCAGGTGTCTACCCAGCGGTATCGCTTCAAGTTCAAGTGTGTCTGCAAGCCGTCTTCGCGGGCGGCTGAAAAACTGAAGGATCAGGACTTCGGCGAAGATAATGGCAACGCAAGCGGCGAAAATGACCCAACCCTCGAAAGCGTGCAAAAACCCTTCTGCTTGATCGATGCCAAACTTGTCTACCAGAAATCCAATCGCGCCGATGCGAAAACTATTCATCAGCACGGTTACCGGAATGGCGGAAAGGAACAGAATGATCTTATGCCAATTGGGGCCATTATAGAGCGCCGCGAACAAGAACCCAAAGCTTGCGAGCGGGAAAAGGTAGCGAAGGCCGCTGCATGCTTCAGCGACTTGAAGTTTGTAGACACCAAGGTCAATAACGTTGCCTTCCAAAAAGACCGGCACGCCAAACAACCCGAGGAACCAAACGCCGATTTGGGATGACATCAATTGAAGGGCAATTGACAACCTTAAATAGACGAAATTGGGTAGCGGCAGCATGAAGCCCAAATAGACGACCGGAACCCAAAACCAGATGCCGCCGCGAAAACCGAACACCACCATCAGAATTGCGAACACGAATCCGATAAGCCCGTATGTCGAGATGTCGGGAATTTGTGCCAAATTACCAAGCAAGATCGTCAGCAGCGACAATATTCCCAAGACCAGTCCAGGCCATCGTTTGCCGTTGGTCGCCCAAGGCACACCTTTTTCATAGCGCCGAGCAAACAGATAAAGCGCAATGACCGGAATCAAATAACCGTGGCTATATTCTTCACGCGACCAAGACTGCGGCAATGAGACCAATCCTTGCCAACCGAATGCCGCCACGGCGAACACCGCTGCTGCGAGCAGCAATATCCCGGAACCTTGCCGCATTAAAGAATGCGCTGGGCTAGGTAAAAGCGAAGGCGATTGTGTAGAATTCAAAAATCTGGTCCGGTTTCGGTGCCAACTGTCAGCCCACTATTGCAATCTAGCGCTTTGAATAGCTGTGCGGAAAAAATATGGCAACAATTTGCTGCTCCAGAACAAAATTCCAGTTCTGGAGCAATACTACTGTCAGTAGCCGGTTCCACGCAGGACGACACCAATCGTGCGGAACAAGATTTTCAAGTCAGTGCCCAAGGTCAATTCACGGGCATAACGGTTGTCAAAGCCGACCCGCGAGGCAAATGTCGATTCGTTTCGTTCACTGATCTGCCAATATCCGGTTAGACCGGGAGCCATGTCATAGTATGCTGTGCCATGATACATAGCTTGCTGTGACGGCATCATCGGACGCGGGCCAACGAGGCTCATTTCGCCGACGAAAATGTTCCAAAGCTGCGGCAGTTCGTCCAGTGAAGTTTTGCGCAGAAACCTGCCAAAAGCCGTGATGCGCGGATCATTCTTGAGTTTCTGATTCTTTTCCCACTCGACCCGGGCATCGGCATCGCTGTCCAGATACGCCTCAAGTTTAGAATCCGCGTTGACGACCATCGTGCGCAGTTTCCAGCAGGTGAAGACTTCACCATCGCGTCCGATGCGTTTCTGGCCGTAAAATACCGGACTGCCATCACGCCGGATCATCAGCGCCAAAAGTCCAACGGTTGGCAATACGATTGGTGCCGATACGGCGACCAAGGCGATATCGAGCACGCGCTTAACCACACTGCGGTAAAAGCCGCTCGAACCACGAAAACCTGCTGCAACTCCGCCGGTTTGAGCTATATGCCCACCGACTTCCCCCAACTGATACATTCAAGCCCCCACACACACGCGAAAAGACATCTTACATTAAAAGGTATAGTACTATGCCAGCCTAACTCAACGCACCATGGGCTAACCACCGTTAGCTACCGCACTGGTACCAAGTTCTACTGGACTACGCCCCCGTTCGTAACCTTTTCAATTTCTCATAAAAATTTAGATCAATCAAACCATTTTCGCGGCGAGATGCAATATTGCTGGAATTGTGAACAAACTGGTTAATTTTCGCGCCAATTGACATTGGGGAGTGATGATTGTGAAAGTTTTGCAACGTTTTTCGTCCGCTGCGCCGCCAAAAATTGGCCGGCGCTTACTTTTTGGTAACACGAAAACGATAGGTCTGATTCGTCACCCTAGGCGAAGGATTCGCCGTAAAAGGGCCGCGCCAGAAGGCCGAACTTCGAATGTGCAGCGTTACTTTTTTCAAATTGCATCGAATTATCAAACTGTTTTTGTCGTCGGCTTTGATCGTTGCAATGCCCAGTTTTGGGCTGGCAGCAACTTCCGTCGCTGAAACGGCGTCCGTTTGTGAGGAAGCCAGCCAATACGCAGCGTCGCGGGTGGGGGTTCCGCTTGCCGTCATGCAAGCTTTGACACGCACCGAAACCGGCCGCCGCCTGGAAGGACAATTTCTGCCGTGGCCTTGGACAGTGAATATGGAAGGCGAGGGAAAGTGGTTTAAAACGCCACGTGAAGCATTGGACTATGCGACCGAACACTATGATGGTGGTGCGCGAAGCTTTGATATTGGCTGTTTTCAAGTCAATTTCAAATGGCATGGCGAGGCATTTGCTTCAATTGAAGACATGTTTGACCCCAACCAAAACGCACTTTATGCGGCCCGATTCATAGCGTCCCTTTATATGGAACTTGGTTCGTGGACCGCCGCTGCAGGTGCCTATCATTCGCGCACACCCGAATTTGCCAGGAAATACAGTGACAGATTTGCCCAGATTCTTGGCCGGATGGACGGGGCTGTTGATGAAATGCTGTCTGCCGATAACGAGCAATTCATCACCGTCCCGCCAGCCGACTTGAAAATTGTTGTCCCGCGCGAGTTTGCCCCGCTGGTTCCAGCGCAAAATTTGACGGGGAGCCTGTTTACAGCCCAAGCCGATCAAAGTTCCGGACTTCTTCTCTTGGCGCGGGGATCGCTGTTGCGGACGTATTGATGACAGCCAAATTCTCCATCCTATCGCTGTATCAGCCGACAGTTTTGTTGGCGCTGGCGCTGATGGCCATCATTGTGATGATGATTTTGCCTATGCCAGCCTGGGTACTGGACCTCGGTCTGGCGGCATCTTTTGCAATCGCCATTCTGATTTTCACCACCACGCTTTTTATCGAACGTCCATTGGATTTCTCAGCGTTTCCGACAATTCTTTTGGCATCTCTGATGTTGCGTCTATCGCTCAACATTTCCTCGACAAAACTCATCATTGGTCAGGGACATACCGGTCCAGACGCTGCCGGTCATGTGATTGAGGGTTTTGCCATGTTCATCATGGGTGGCAGCGTCTATTTGGGCATCGTCATTTTTGGTGTCATCATGATTGTCAATTTCATGGTCATTACCAAAGGTGCCGGCCGCATGGCCGAGGTTGGCGCAAGATTTGCGTTGGATGGCATGCCGGGCAAACAACTTGCAATTGACAGCGACATGGCGGCAGGGGCGATTGACCACGCAACGGCCCGCGAAAGGCGTCGGATCGAACAGGAAGAAACCACATTTTTCGGGTCGCTCGACGGTGCGTCAAAGTTTGTGAAAGGCGATGCCGTTGCCGGCCTGCTGATCACTTTTCTGAATTTTGTTGTCGGACTTGCCATCGGCACACTCATCCACGGTATGCCCATTGCGACGGCATTTGAAACCTACTCGATATTAACCGTTGGCGATGGTTTGGTGACGCAAATCCCGGCGGTCATAATTTCGATTGCATCGGCCTTGTTGCTGTCAAAGGGCGGCGCCGTCGGCTCGGCCGATACCGCGATCTTGCGGCAGTTGGGCAATTATCCCAAATCATTGGCGACCGTTGCCACGTTAATGGCGTTGTTTGCTCTAGTGCCGGGTCTGCCATTCATTCCTTTTATGCTTGGGGCTCTTGTTGTTGGTGCGGTTGGCTTTTTCACTGCGCGAAAAAAGGCATTTGCCGCCTCGCTCAAATCAAATTCCGAATTTGCCAAAGCAAAACCTGCGAGCTCTAAGATAGGCGACATGCTGGATCTGGATGAAATTCACATAGAATTTTCACCCGATCTGATTTCAACCGTACTTGACGAGGCGAGCGGGCTGGATTCGCGCATTACCAACATGCGCAAACATATCGCATCCAGTTACGGTCTGATTATTCCCGACATACGTTTGACGGACAATTCGTCGCTCGACATCGGTACCTATGCCATTCGCATCCAGGGTGTCGAGTATGCGCGCAGCCGAATTTATCCTGACAAATTGATGGCGCTGCTCAGCGGCCCGGCCCCGGCGGACTTACCTGGACTTGACGTATTTGAACCGGTTTATGGCGCACCGGCCCGTTGGATAGCTCCGTCACTCCAGGAAGCGGCAGTGCTTGGTGGTTTGTCGGTGGTGACGGCGACCGAAGCGATTGCGACCCATATTCTTGAAGCGTTGAAGCAAAATTTTGGTCGACTCTTTACACGACGTGTTCTGCGCCGTTTGTTGGACGAAACGGTCAGCCTTACCGATACACGGCGCGGCGAAGCAATTCGCCGGATCATCGACGAATTCATTCCCGATAAAGTGCCCGTGGAACTTTTGCAAAGCGTGATGCGTCTTCTGTTGGAAGAGCGGGTTTCCATCCGCAATTTGCCAATGATTCTGGAGGCAATTGCCGAGGCACAAGGATTTCTGAAGGGACCTGACGCGATTGCTGAGCATGTAAGGCAGCGGCTTGGCTTCCAGATTATCCACGAATTCCAAGAGACGGGCGGTGTTTTGCCGCTTATTCAACTGGCCGCCGAATGGGAAACCTTGTTTGAAAAATACACGATTGAAACCGCCAACGGCGTGCCCGATGTTGCATTGCCGCCTGAAGAATTCAATCGTTTGGCCGCATCGGTCGCCGAAAAACTTGGCAAGATTTCGGAAAAAGGTCGCTATCCGGCGATTGTTACTTCGATGCGACGGCGTCGATTCATCCGCACGATTTTGACCGCCAAGGGAATTCGCAATCCGGTCATATCCTATGAAGAAGTCGGAACTATCGGGAAACCGGCGATCTTGGGAATCGCTTGATGAATGCCGCGCTAGCAGAGCTGCTCGACTTTAATGAGAAATCCCTAATCCTCCTCATTTTGGTATTCGTGCGCGTGGGTGCCGTCGTCGCCCTAATGCCGGGATTGGGCGAAATGTTCGTCCCGGCACGAGTCAAACTTGTCGGCGCATTGGTTTACACTATTGTACTGTGGCCAAATGCACTGCGAGATTTGGCTACACATGCCCTTGAACTTGCCGACCTGCCGATACTGATTTTAGCCGAGGCGCTGGCAGGGCTGGTGTTGGGTGCAGGGCTTCGTTTGCTGCTCTGGGCTGTGCAAACGGCAGGATCAATCATCGCGCAAAGCTCGTCGCTAAGCCAAATTTTTGGACCGGGTGCCGCTCCTGATCCGTTACCCGCAGTGGGTAATTTGCTGGTAATCACCGCAATAACGCTTGCTTTGGTTTCAGGCCTGCATGTCTCCGTCGCTGCGGCCTTGATCCACTCCTATCAAACCTTGCCGATTGGTCAGTTCCCGATTGCCAGCGACACTGCCGAATGGTTTGTACACAGTGTTTCGGCGTCATTTTCGCTTTCCTTTTCGCTGTCTGCCTCATTCCTGCTAATATTCTTTTTGATCAATGTCGCTTTTGGCAGCATTAACCGGGCGATGCCCGCTTTGATGGTCAGTTTCATTGGGGCCCCACTTTTGACCGGCGGTGCCCTGCTATTGTTGCTCATGCTCGCACCGCGATTGATCCAACATTGGCAAGAATATTTTGACTATTTTGTCGCCAACCCGTTTGGGCCAAACCGATGAGCGGTGAATCTTCGGCCGGAGAGAAAAGCCATCCAGCCACTGAAAAAAGATTGGCCGAAGCAAGGCGCGAAGGCGACATTCCAAAATCGGCCGAAGTCACGCTTGCGGCGACCTATGCAGTTTTATTTCTGACACTGTGGTTATTTGGCGCTGGAATGGCGACCACAATCGCCGGATCAATCATGCCATTGTTTGACTCGGTCAACAGCACGAGGCAGGGCGAAATGGCCGAGCTGCCTTGGCTGGACCTGCGCGGCGCATTTGCCGGTCTCATTTTGCCAGTTGCCGCGCTTTTGCTTGCGCCCTTTTTGGCGGTGCTCATTTCATTGTTTGGCCAGCGCAGTTTCGTGTTGGTTCCCTCCAGACTGATGCCAAAACTGAACCGTATTTCGCCTTTGGCGTCGATCAGGAACCGTTTCGGGGCAACCGGCATTTTTGAGTTTCTTAAAAGTCTGACAAAACTGATTTTCGTTGGCCTGATCGCAACGGCCTTGATCGGCAAGGATTTTGATAAAATCGCCTCTGCTTCCGAACTTGGCCCGCAACAATTCGCCACCCAATTGATCGCAAGTCTGCTGTCGTTTTTGACCGGAATAACGATCCTGACCTTGATCGTCGCTACGGTCGATATTTTTTGGCAGCGTGCAGCGCATCAAAAGCGGCTGCGAATGTCATTTGAGGAATTGCGCCAGGAAGCCAAGGAAGGCGAAGGAGACCCGCATATGAAGGCGCAAAGGCATCGTCGGGCTCATGAAATCGCGACAAACCGCATGATGCTAGACGTGCCCAGAGCCGACGTTATCATCGTCAATCCTTTGCATTTCGCCGTGGCATTGGCTTGGGACCGCTCGAATAAATCTGCCCCCGTATGCGTTGCAAAAGGCACTGACGCAATCGCTGCAAGAATTCGCGAAGCGGCCACATTGGCCGGTGTGCCGATGCACCGTGACCCACCGACGGCCAGGTCGTTGCACGCAACAGTCGAGATCGGTCACGAGATTCAGCCAGCCCAATACCGCCCTGTCGCTGCAGCGATTCGATTTGCCGAAAAAATGCGAAAGTCGGCGCGGGAACGCCAGCGCGTATGACCGATCATCGCTTGGAACTATTGCTGAAGTTCACGAAGCAGCTTTTGACTGAAAGCGAAATGCTTTTGGCGCGGTCCATTTCGGCCTTACATTGGACCGATCAATCGATTGAAGACCTACGTTCACAGAACCTTACTTGCTTCGAACGCGAAAACGTCGAGGCACTTTTTGCGACATCGCACCGGCATCATTACTGGCGGCAACAACAGATTGAGAATCAAATGAAGAAACGGGCTGGCATCGAAGCCGACATTTTGGAAAATCGTCAGAATTTGGCAAATTCTTTGGGGAAATTCCAATCGGTGGAACGGCTTGTGACGGCGGATATATCTGAACGCCGAAAAAGACTTGCTAAATCCGACGAACGGCAACGGCAACTTTCGGATTAGTGACGCATCAAGTATCCTGCCGAACAATGTCGGTCACAAGAACATCGTTGACGATATCGCCCAACACGCCCACCGCCACCTGTTTCAATGATTCCCGCAAATCTTTCATGGCTTGTCCAGTCGTAAATGCCCCGTCAAACCCGCCCGAATGGGCGTGGATAAACATGGCTTGAAGGAAAACATCCCGCAATTTTGGCTCCCGCGCGAAGACTGCTTCATTCATTCCCGGGGTGATCTCCAAACTGAGCGAAATGACGACGAGGGACGAAACTTTCGTCTCATTCACAACGGGAACGACGAATTGCTGCGGAATTTTTACGTATTCAAATTCTGAAACGGGTGCCTCTCCATGGCTTGATTCAGGCGCATTGTGTTCGGTCGCTGCCTCTTCCTCGGATCCCTCGTCCGCAGTTGCCGATTCAACGACTAGAACTGGCGCACCTTCTTCAGGATGTTCGCCTGTTGCCGCTTCGGACCCGTGCTCTTCGCCTTCCTCCGGCGCTTCCGTCACTTCACCCGACGGAAGCCGCAAAAAGTAACCGGCACCAGCCCCGCCGAGCATGCCAACTAGCGCAATTAGCACTGGCAAAAGTTTTTTCATTTGATCCTCAAAACGGCAACAAAATTTCGGCCGCTTGTTGGCCATAGCGCGGTTGCTGGACGTCGGAAATTTGCCCGCGTCCGCCATAGGAAATTCGCGCCCCTGCGATTTTGTCATAGGTAATTTCATTGCGGCGGGAAATATCTTCGGGCCGCACTATGCCGGCAACTTGTAGGTCGCGCAGTTCAAAATTGACTCGCACTTCCTGATTGCCCTGCACCACGAGATGACCATTCGGCAGAACTTCGGTTACTGTCGCCGCGACCCTTAACATTATTTTTTCGTTGCGACGGACCGACCCGCTGCCTGTGGTTGCCGAGCTTGAGGTCAAATTCGCAGCCTGATCTAGGCTGGCACCTTCAGGTAAAACTTGGTCAACAATCTGCGGAATTCCGACCAGCGACGGGATGCTGAGGTCTTCGGAAGCGGAGCGGCTTCGGTCTGACGAATTCTTGATTTCTGCTTGGTCGTCGATCTCTATGACAATGGTCACGATGTCGCCACGGTTTCTGGCGCGTCGGTCACCAAAAAGCGAAGCAGGACCAGAGCGCCACAAAGAACTTTCGTCATCAGAAAGGCCAAGCGCCGTAGGTCCACCATAGGCCAACATCGCTTGTCGCTCGGGGTCGAAAGGAGGAATCGAACTATTTGTTGAGCCGGTGGAGCTGAATTGCGGCGCTTTTCCAATTCCCTGCAAACGGTCACAGGCGGTTAGGCCGGCCAAAAGTCCAAATACCAACACCAATTTTTGCATTTATTTCATTGTCCTACTTCAATCGTTCCATCGGCCATGACGCGGCCAAAAAGCGTGTTTTTCGAGCTTTGATTCATGACGCGGATGACTTCGCCCGTGCCGCCCCGATCAAGTGCACGACCAACTGTCGAAATTGTTAGGCCGTTTCGGTAAAATACCAGCGCGACGATTTCGTTGCGTTCGACAACAGCGCGCGGACCCAACTGTGCGTCAAGAATTGGCTGCCCGGGATAAATTGCAACTTTGGTTTCGAACCCCAATATTTCTTCAATTGTGTCGAAAGCACCTGCTGAATCGCCTTCAACAAGCTCGACGTCGTTAGTTGCGAGTATGGTATGTGCACGGATGGGATGCGCGGCCACGTAATAATCCGCATAGGCATAGTCAGTCGATAACTGCAGAAGCACTGCAAGTATGAGGATTATTCTCATCGAATTTGCGTCGTTGCGCCCAACATTTGGTCTGCTGCGCTGATGACTTTGGCATTCAGTTCATAGCCGCGTTGCGCCTCGATCAATTCGGTGATTTCGCGGACAGCGTCGACGGAACTGTCTTCCAGATACCCTTGTCGCATAGTTCCGCGACCTTGTTCACCTGCCACGCCGGTGTCGGCGGATCCAGAGGCTTCGGTTTCCAAGAAGTTGTTACCGCCAATCGCCTCAAGGCCTTTTTCATTTGAAAACGTCGCCAGAGTAATTTGACCCAACAACTGCGCTGCAACTTGATCGTTGAAATAGGCGAAGACTTCGCCAGTTGCGCTGATTGATATCGACCGCGTATCGTTGGGGATGGTGATTTCGGGCACAACCGGAAATCCGTCTGAAGTAACGATAAGTCCGTCACCTGTGCGCTTGAGAGCGCCATCGCGGGTATAGGCTGAAATGCCGGAGGGCAACGAAATTTCAAAATAGCCTTTGCCCTCAACTGCAAGGTCCAAGTCACCGCCAGTTGCACCCAAGCCGCCTTGTTGGACCAGCATTGAAATTGCAGAAGGGCGAACACCAAGTCCAAGCTGCACGCCGGTGGGCAGGACCGTGCCATCGGAAGCGCTGACAGTCCCGGCGCGCTGCAGTTGTTGATAATGCAAGTCCGCAAATTCGGCACGCCGTGGCGCATAGGCAGTCGTGCTCATATTCGCAAGGTTGTTGGAAATGACTTCAACACGCATTTGTTGCGCCGCCATACCCGTCGCCGCGATTTTTAGTGCCCGCATGTGAATTCCTTTCTCATGAAGCTGGCCTAACCTGCTCTACCAAGCGTTCGGACAACACTTCTGATACGATCGTCTTCGCGATCGAGAAAGTTTTGCCCTAGGTCATAGGCGCGCTGAACTTCGATCATCCGCGATATTTCGGAGACTGGGTCTACATTCGAGGCTTCTTGAAACCCTTGCAGCAGAGCCGAATTTTCAGCGGGCGTCTTTTCAGTTTCCGCGCGAAAGCGCACGCCATCCTCGCGGAACAGTTTTGTCGGATCAGCAATGTCAAACAATCCAACCTGCGCAACAACTTGGCCGTCAGCGGAAACCGTGCCGTCGGCAGCGATGCCAATGGCTGTTGCCGTTAAGGGAACAAAAACCGGTGCACCACCGTTGTCGAGAAGTGAGTAGCCTTCAGGTGACACGATTTCGCCCGACGCACTGCGGGTAAATGCTCCTGCACGCGTTAGGCGTTCGCCCAAAGGCGTCATGACTGCCAAGAAGGCCGTGCCCTCGACGGCTAGGTCATAGGTGCCACCCGTTGCTGCCAACGCGCCCTGTGCCTCATTCGTGTAACGCGCCCGAGCATCGGTCATCGCCAGAGAGCCCCCTTCGACATCGACGGCGCTGAGCATTTCCGCGAAGACCACACCCTCGCGCCGAAACCCGGTAGTCGAGATATTGGCCATATTGTTGGCGACAACCTGCAATTCTTTCAGCAGCCCGGCTTGCCGGGAAAGTGCAACGTATGCGGCATTGTCCATTTCGAATTTTACGCTTTCAAATTCACGCGGCGGGGCTCAGACATTTTCGATCAATGGCAGAATGTGGTCGCTGAAAAATGTGATGACGACTTGCCCCATCGCCCCCATCGAAACCCAAAAAACGACCAAGATTGCCGCCAATTTTGGCACGAATGTTAGGGTCATTTCCTGAATCGAGGTCAGCGCTTGAAGTAAGCCAATAATCAGACCAACAACCAGAGATACGGCCAGTATTGGCAGTGACATGTCCAAGGCTGTCCAAAGGCTTAGCCGCAAAACGTCAAGAATTGTTGCTTCGTCCATGATCAGACCGGCATTCTCAGAATTTCCTGATAGGCTTCAACGACGCGGTCGCGAACTGTCACCGCCGTTTCGACCGCCAGTTCGGTAGCAGCGAGCGCCTCGACAACCGACAAAGTGTCGGCCTTGCCCACCAAGCCAGCTTTCGCCGTTTCTTCGCCTTGTCGTAGGATGTCGGCAAAATTTCCCACCAGACTGACAGCTGTTTGTGCCGAAGAATTGGCCAGCATCGGTGCCGGTTTCATCGCAGCCGTCGAGTTGGCATAGGCCTGCGCAACAAAATTTGGTTTGATGTCCATCAAATTCCCCTGTTAGCGCCTTAGCAGTTCAAGGACTGACGCGTTCATCTGACGCGCTTGGTCCATCATTTTGAGATTGGCTTCATAGGTTCGCTGCGCCTCTCGGGCGTCAGCAATTTCCAGAATGAGTTGAACATTGGACCCCTGATAATAGCCGTCTTCTCCCGCGAGCGGATGCATGGGGTCAAAGATTAGTTCCGGATCAGTTGGGTCAAGGCCAATGGCGCCTGGCTCAACCAGTGTATTGCCGGATTGAGTGTCGACGACCTCAACAAAGGGCAATACTTTTCTGTGATAGCCCGGCGTGTCGGCATTGGCGATATTTTCAGAAGTTACGCGCAACCGCGCCGCCTGAGCATTCATGCCAGATGCTGAAACCGCCAAAGATCGTGAAAGCTCTGACATTTTACCAACCTACCTTCCGCGCCCAAGCGCCAGCCGCAAAATACCCAGCGATTTTCGATAAATCCCAAGTGCAAGATCGTGGTCCTGTTGAACCGCGATGCTTTTGATCATCTGGCCTTCAAGCCCAACATTGTTGCCATTGGGTTGGTCCGCACCGGTTGAGGGCGACTCAATGGTTCGGAATTCTGCAAGCCCGCCGATTGGGCGCAAATGTGTTGAGCGTGAAAACTTTAGGGTGAAATCGGTCGTGTTTGAATTAAAAACATCAGAGAAATCGACCAAATCTACGGCCCGATAGGCCGGAGTGTCGGCATTGGCGATATTGCGCGCAACCAATTCTTGGCGCACCGCCGAATGGGCGGCGAGGTCGCGCGACATTGCCAGAATGTCCAGATCAAGTTTCAAAAAGGGATTCTCCCTAGCGGCTCTAAAACAAGCCTTAACCCCTGATGATTGATAAAAGGTAATCAAACACCCGGGAATTTAAAATTGCCGAATCATCACCCCGACAAACTCATCGCCGAATTGCGTCGAGTGACCCCAGTTCGCCGATTTGGCAGAATCATCGCCATCGACGCGGGCGGATTGAAAATTACTGGGCTACTTCGGCACGCCTGTCTGGGCGATCAATTATCAATTGAATCGGTCGGTGCTGGACGCGTTGACGGCGAAGTCATCGCGCTGAACGAATCTCATTTGATCGCCAGCACCTATTCACCCAGCGACGGGCTGGCCATTGGCGATATGGCGGAATTGGTCAATCTAGATGTCATACGTCCGCACGAATCGTGGCAGGGCAGAGTCATTGACGCTTTCGCGCGACCCATCGACGGCAAATCATTGCGAGGCGGGTCGACTGCAATGAAACTGAAAAGTTCGCCACCGGTCGCGCTGGGGAGAAAGCAATTTAGCACTCGTTTACGCACAGGTTTGGCCGTTTTTGACACCTTTCTGCCGCTCGCGCGTGGACAGCGATTGGGGATATTTGCCGGGTCCGGGGTTGGGAAGACCACACTGCTAGGGCAACTCGCCCGCGAAGTGGACGCAGATATCGTAATTTTGGCTTTGATAGGTGAGCGTGGGCGCGAGTTGCGGGACTTTACCGACAACGTTCTGGGTCCCGAAGGACTGGCACGTTGCGTTCTGGTAGTGGCAACTTCGGATCAGTCACCATTGGTCAAAAGAAGGGCGGCCTGGACCGCAATGGCCGTCGCGGAATATTTTCGGGATCATGGCAAGCACGTATTGTTGATCGTTGACAGTTTAACGCGATTTGCTGAAGCACACCGGGAAATTGCTTTGGCTGCAGGCGAAAAACCAAGCCTCAGCGCCTATCCACCGTCAACGGCAAACTTGATTTCTTCTTTAGCCGAACGTTCCGGTCCGGGCGGGCCGCGCCAGGGCGACATCACTGCCATCATGTCGGTCTTGGTTGCTGGGTCAGACATGGAAGAACCTGTTGCCGATATGGTGCGCGGAACGTTGGATGGCCATATTGTTTTGGAGCGCTCGATTGCCGAGCGTGGCAGATTCCCCGCCGTTGACGTTCGACGCAGCGTTTCCCGGTCGCTTCCATCAATCGCGTCGTCCGAGGAGAACGCCCTTTTGGCGGAGGCGCGATTCTTGTTGGGAACATATTATGATGCCGAAGTTCTGATCCGTTCCGGTCTTTATTCAAGTGGCACCAATCCGGAAATTGATCGCGCCGTTAAACTTTGGCCTTTGCTCGACCGTTTCTTTGCAAGGAGCGTAGACGGAGCCGTCGAACAAAGCTTTGCGTATTTGCGGGAAATTTTGGCGGAAATCTGACGTCTCCGGCATCAATGACAGCTTTTTCTTGCGGTTTTCCAACATCGGAACCAGTGAGGCGATCTACAGATTGTTATGCGCTTGCTGTCAATTCCATGGTTGAAAAAACGGCGAGAAATGCCTGTTCCGTTCCGATAAAACGCAGGCAGCCGCAACCCTGCTCGCCCTTAGACTATGTCCTCGCCCGAAGCAAATTCGCCAAAGACGTAGAGCCAGAAGCCAAAATTGAAATCGCCGCGTAGCCGGGCGTTGACGCATTTGGCCCATCGGCTGCAGAGATACGGGCAAAATAGAGCCGGGTAACTTTTTCAATGCTGTCGGGGTTTCGAAAAGTTGCCAGAGAATCGTCGCCAAAATTTTGTTGAGTTTTTTCGCGAAAAATTTCGCGCTGTCGGTCGATGTCGAGCGAACCAATATCGACCGGCAAGTTATACGCCTTTTCGAAAAATCGTCGTAGCGGCGGATTGCCCATGACTTGAAACCAAGCCGACGTGTCAGCATTCGCCGAATTGGCCAGTGTTGTAATTTCACGACGAAATGTCATGGCGATTCGGATGTCATTGTCGACTTCACCAACTGCACGTTCAAATTGACGCTTGTCATACTGGTCAACAATTTGTGCGGCGAAGCCTTGCAAAGCGGTTTGCGCACCGGAAGAATCGCCAAAACCAAAGGATCGGGCAAAATCTCGATAACGGGTGTCGACCAATCTGTTGGCAAAGGCGTCGGAATCTTCGGTTCCCTCTTCCAGAACCTTGCGCATGAAAAATTTCTTGCCGATTTCTTCGTCCAAACCAAAGGCACCTAACGCCACTTTAAAAAGTGTGCGATCAGAAACCAGTTGTTCCGCAGTCGCGATCTTTTGGATATTTTTTTGAAAATAGTCTTTTTCGCGTTTGATTTCTGCCGACCGTTCAAACGCCGCTGTCTGCGATGCGACAGTGCGCTCAAGAAATCGCCAGCCTGCCAAACCTGACATTGGAACGACGGGCGTGAAGGTCATTGAATTCGCGCCAGTTGGAAAAGTCTTTGCTCGCGCGGCAACAACCCGCGCAACGCCCTCAAGGCTTGGTAGTGGCGATTGTCGGCGATGCAGGCCGTCGCCTCGCCAAGTTTTTTCTGGCTGTCGGAATCGCGAAAAACCTGGCTGAGTTGTTCGACGCCGCGCATAAGTTGCGCGCGCGCCTCACCTGCGTCGGTTTCGCCAGCAAGGACCAACTGCGCGATATAGCAAACGCGGCGCACTGGTGTGTTGACTTCTTCGGGGTGGATTGCATCGCGGAGCCGCAAGACACGTGCTTCGCTGGTAAGAACGGTCAGCCGTGCCCGCCGATCACCGTTTTCGATGACCACGCCATTGATGAGAATTCGCTCACCCGGACCGATCTTTAGAACCAACCCGCTCATTTGCTGACAACTTCGAGTGGTCTAAGGCCACGCATGATGGCCGTGTTAATCTCGACCAAAATTTTTGGATTTAGTTTTTCCGATATAACCCGCGCCGAATGGAAACGGGTGAATTCGCCGAGGTAGAAAATTTGTGCCCGCAGTTTTTGTGGTAACGCGTTCGCGTCGCTGGCAACGTCAACCGCGAGGATATTCCACAAGCGTTGGTTTTCGTGCAGCGCCGAGGCCAATTCGGCAAACATATCCGGATTGTCGGCATCAATAATGTGCATGCGGTGGGTAATTCTGGCGAAAGCTTGATATTCTCTGGAGCGGTCATCGCGCGTTGGCGCTTTGGCATCAGAATATACATTTTGGTTTTGGACAGCTAAGTTCACGTTAATGTCCTGACTTACTGGAACTATGGATCGGCAACAGCTAAAAGCGGGCGAAGCGGCGAGGTCCTAGATTTGACCCCGCCGCACTTAATTTTAGCGGAACAGCGACAGAATATTCTGTGGCTGTTGGTTGGCGATCGACAGTGCCTGGATACCCAACTGCTGTTGAACCTGCAGTGCCTGAAGTCGTGCCGAAGCCTCTTCCATATTGGCGTCAACAAGCGCGCCAATGCCGGACTTCATCGAGTCCGATAATGCCGACACGAAGCTGGTCTGAATGTCGATGCGGCCTTCCGCCGAACCAAATTCAGCCGCAGCATTGATCGAAGTTTGGATCAATGATTCTATATCAGTCAGCGCCTGAGCCGCGCCCGCATTAGTTGTGACATCCATAGCGCCCAGAGCTTCCAGGCCACCACCGGCAGTCCCATCCAACATCTCGCCTATCGCTACTGAAATGGTGTTGGCGGCGGTCGTGTCTTCGTTGCTGATGGTCAAAGCGCCCGTCGTTGCGTTGCGAGCGATGGAAACACCCGAAACGCTGTTTTGCGAAAGGTAATCGTTGACTTTGGTATAGAGTGCGCGCGAGACGTCCAGTTCGCTGTCGCCGTCACGGGCGACATACTCGAATTGAATTGCCGTCGTTCCAAAATCGTTGCCTGCAGCACCGGTAATTTGGATACCATAGCTTGCGCCCACGGCAGCGCCGCCGGTGGTGAAAGCTACATCGGTCGACGTGTTTGTGCCGTTGACCAATGCAGTCGCATCAGAGTTTGTAAACAAGTCACCGGCTGCTGCTACAGCGGTTGCACCAAAGACTTGGGCCGTGTTTTGCAAGTCATTTTTCAGAACCGAAATGCTTGAAGCGGTGACGGAGCCATCGGAACCGCGGTCCAAGGACGACAGAATATCGACCGACCCACCGTCCTTGAGCAAATTGAGGCCGTTAAACTGCGCGGCGTTCACGATCGAAGAAATTTGATCGCGCAATTTGCTGATGTCAGTCTGTATTTTGTCGCGGTCAACGTTCTGCTCTTGCGAAGCAACGACCTTTTCTTTCACCTTGTTCAGCAGATCAGTGATGCGTTCGGCACCCGTTCTGGCAACGGCAACGGTCGAGGAGCCGAGCGCCAATGATTCGGAAATCGCGCTGAAACCGGCGACGTCTGATTCCATAACCTGGCTGATCGCCCAAATAGCCGAATTGTCGCGGGCGGAGGCAATCGACTTGCCGGTCGAGATTTCGCCTTGGGTCGCATTCATATTCGTGCTGATGGATTTAAGTGTCTGAAGTGCGACCATCGCACTGTTGTTTGTAAGAATAGAAGTCATGATAGCTTTCCGGAATAGGGCGGTGCATTCGACACGGCCATTGTTTCAGACCGATATCGGTCTTGTTCCGTCTTTCCGACGTGTGCGGCACTTTTTTTACATTGCTACCGCGCCGAACCGTTCCCGGATCGCCCTAAGCTTATCGGACGAAATTGGTGAAGGCGGCGTTAAGATTTTGGCGACTGTCGCTCAACTCGTTAGACAAAATGGAAAAAAATTTCATTGTTTTATTCGCTTCTACATTCGACGAATCCTGGATTCTTGGCCAATCTGTGTTTCTTCGATTTTACCACTGTGCGTATAGATCGCCAGTTTCTGGGCATTGGCGTGAATGGCCTGAACGTCCAAACTCGCCGCATTGATGCCCTTCATTATTGCTTGTGCAATTGTCGTGTTGGACCGCGCCATGTCCCTGATTTTCTGCAACGTGGCGGCGTCGACCTGACCGGTATCTGACTGTAAAGATACCATGAGCCTTTCTATTTTTTGGCCCAGCAGGGGCAGGCGGTCGAATTCGCCGGCCAATGCAGCACTTTTGGACTCGGCCAAAATCTCAACCAGTGACTGTGCTTCTAACTGAACATTGTTTTGAATCATTTTACGTCCAGCTTTTTCAAAGATTGATAGATATTCTCTGCCAGTCCAATGCCGCCATTATCCGCAAATTTGTTGGCATATTGTTCGGTAAGAAAACTTGCGAATGCTGTTTCCCCGGCACCTCCGCCGAAGGATTCGCGTTGCTCCGCAACACCGGCAAATTTCAACATTTCGGCAAGAAAGCTTGCTTCAAATGCTTTGGCGGTTTCGTGCAAGCGCAAATCCCGCGCAACTTCAACAATGTTCGGTATTTTTACACTGGTACCAAAATCATGAACGACGTCGTTCCCCATGTTTGTCTCCAATTCCGCCAAGCTTCGCACAACATTTAACCGGTTACGGTAAAGAATTGGTAACCCGCAGCGTTTATGCCGGTGGAGAGGATCGGCGAAGGTGGAAGAATGATCATCGGACCAAAAATGGATATCAAGTCACCCACGCCGGTGCCCGAAAAAAGTTTCGAACCAGATGCTCAGGTTGGTGGTGATGACGCCAATACTAATGACGACGGAAAGACAATTCCCGACTTTGAGGAAAGTTTCTTTGTGGCTGACGAACTCGACTTCGTTCGGATAGGCGACACCACAATTCCGACAACAATCGCTCCTTCCAAGGCGAACTTGGTTGAACTTTCGTTCGGGCGACCGGTTGAAGCTCAGGCAGAACTCGATCCGAACGCGTTGGATTCGATCTTTAGTGACATAGCCGCTGCGAAATCCAAGTTGCTGCACGTGGAAAACACTGCGAGATCAAAATCTTCAACGTCGGACCCGGCTTCTTCGCTTCCAGATTCCGCACCAAATATGCAGAGTGCACTGGAAACGGCAGGTGCATTGACCGCTCCAAGGCCAAATAATAACGCCGTTTTGAGTACAGTCGCGCCATTCCAGTTTTCGGCCGCACCCGTGGGGGCCGGAAAAGACTCCGCCGTTTTTCCGGAACCGCTGGCTGGTGTGATAACAGCAATCCGAAATACAATTGAGGTCAAAATGATCGATCGTCAGGAAACACGTTCTGTCGACACCCTTTCGACCGGCACAATTTCTTATAATTCTGCGGAATCGGACGCTTCGCTACCTGCCACGCCCGATCAACCTGAAGCCTTGGCAATTAATTCCGTCTTAGAAACTAGATCATTGACCACTTTGCCAACCAATTTCAGCGAGTCAATTACTGGAATTCCCAAGGACTTAGCCCAAAACTTGGCGCGCCAAATTGGCCAAGTGCTTGTTTCGTCAAACGAAAATGTCGTCGAAATTCGGTTGGACCCGCCTGAACTGGGCAAGGTCAAGATAAATATGGAGATGTCAGGCAGCAGCTTACTTGCCACGATAATTGTAGAACGCTCTGACGTATCCGATCTAATGCGAAGACATTCCGAATCGCTGGTTCACGAATTGGGTGCGCTGGGATTTGATCAAGTAAAATTGGATTTCCGCTCGGGTCAGAACCAGCCGCAACAACACCAAAGCGCTCAATCAGGCCCGACTTATTTCGAACCATTCAAAAACGAATCTGCACAAGACTTAGAACTGTTGGCTGAAAGTGGTCACCAGAATACGGAAACCGGCCTCGATGTGAGGCTCTGACCCAAGATTAGGAAAAGACAATGTCGTTGCAAACAGTTGAACCTGCTACTCAAATCAATTTAGCATTCGTCGCAAAGCAATCCAGCGCCACGCCGACTGCCGCGACGCCGACACCAAGCGCTGATTTCAACACTTTTTTGACGTTGCTTACGACGCAATTGCGTAATCAGGATCCTTTAAAGCCGATGGAATCAACGGAATTCGTCGCCCAACTCGCCACTTTCTCGGCAGTTGAGCAACAAGTTCGTACCAATGACAAACTGACCGAAATAGCAAACCTATTGGCGGCAAATTCTGCTGACGGTTTTGCCGACAAAGTGGGCACGAAAGTGCTGGCACCCGTTTCCGCCGTATTGGCTGGTGCACCAATCGATTTTTCCTGGAAACCCGTCGAAGGGGTACAAAAGTACCGACTGCGTGTTCTGGATTCAAACGACGCACTGATTGACATGAAGGATTTGTCTGGCTTGCAAGCTGCAAATGAATGGTCAGGCCACCTCCAGAACGGAACTTTTGCTCCCGCTGGATCATATCGTTTTGAAATTGAATCGCTTGTCGGGAGTGACGTAATCAATCGACAAATTGCTCTGGTCGAATCGCCGATCGAAAGCCTTCAAATTGTCGGCGGCGTGGCGAGTTTTGTTTTTGGCGACGGCACCGCACTTCCAGCCGCTGATTTTATGTAAGGTCGGGAAAACTCACGTCAGCAACCAAACTGTATTCGCCTTGCCGGTAAATTTTTGCAACGCCTTGCGGATATTTGCTATAGCCGCGCTGCGCTTGTACATTAGGAAGAGTGCCCAATTTCGCATATGCTGCAGCTTTGGCGAAGCGGCGAATATTCTTTCGTTTGTGTTAGTAAATCATGATTTTCCGAAAGCTATTCGGAATCGATTTCGCTGTCGTCATCAAGATCATGGCGTCGTTGCCTCGGCTGCGGCAAGTACTTTTTCAACTTGCGCCTTTGCTATCGCTTGGTCAGTTAAAAGTTGGCGCGCTATCGCCAATGTGATTTGCGGCTCGGGACTTGGTTCAATCCCAAAAAGTGCGGTCTGCCGATCGCGAGACACAACTGTCGGGTTGATTGGCTGTTGGGGTACCGCTGCCTCACCGCTTCGAGCCAGCATGAATTCGGCAAGCTGACGAGTATCTTCATTTTCCGATTTGGCCGCAGTTTTCCAGTCGCCCAGCGGCCATGCCAGTTCAGGAAAGTCTTGCGCATCCGCCGGTTCGGAACTCACTGTAGGCAATGCCAACAACGCCCGTAAACGTAATGCAGCCGAATCGGGATCATACATGCCAGCAAGCCAAGACAAAGTTTGATCGGGGTGCGAAAGGTCAAGTTCGGCAGTGGCGGCAACAATCTTTGCATCCGGTTCATTTGCGTCCAAAAGCGGTGCTAGGAATGTCAAGGCATCTGCAGCCAGCCCGATAACCCGCAACTTTTCGCCTACATCCAGCCGGACCCCACGGAATGCCGGGCCATCACCGATCAAGTCGGCGTTTTCCAGCACAGCTGTCGCATAGTTTGCATCGGATTCCCGCGTTGCGTCGGCCGCCAGAAACAGCTCAATCAACAAATCCCGGTCTGAGACTGAATAATTGTTTGTTGGCGCAATTTCGGTTCGAAAAAGCCGAAGCGCATCCGCAAGATTGTTGGATCCTGCCCGCAGTCTTATTTCGGCAAGTCGCAATTGCTTGCCGATAGCGGTGCCGCCCAAAATTACGGCGGTTGCGCTGACATCCTCGATCAGATCCGCCGACGCTGGCTCTTTCCGATTGACCGTCAGGGCCGCAAGTTCCACCAGTGCTGCCGGTCTATTGGGGGAGTTCGACCCAACAAGTTTTTCGAAGATGCTCCTAGCTTCCGAAAGGTTGCCAAGCGCATTCGCCACCAGCGCTTCGAAAAGTTCGTAGTCGGCACCCTGCACGCCAGCCGAGCGCTTGATCATGTAAAGCAGTTTGTCTGCAGCATCGGTTTTATTGGCTGCCAATAAAATTGCACCAATTCGAGGTCCGACGAGTCTGCGAAGGTCCGTCGGAAGTTTTGTGACCTCTGCGAGAATTTTGTCGGTGCCATCAACATTTGGCGGCTGAATTTGCCCAGTGGCCAAACTTGCCCAAAGGTCCGCGGAGTTTTCGCAACCTATATTTCTCATAACCGGGCCGTCGTTTGCGATTGGACGTTCTTCGACAATTTCCGATAAATCCATCAGCAGTGGTGTGTCAGGAATTTCGGATCCGAATTGCAGAAGTAAGGCGCGCGCTTCCATTCCAAAACCGTAGTGCACATATAAACGTGCCAGCCTGGTGATGATTTCGGCGTCCGGTTGGTCAAATTCGCCAAGAATTTTTGAATTCAGGTTAGCCAGTTGTTCAAACAGCGGCTTATCTTCGGCCCAAGCCGCAATTTCGAAGTCGGACTGTGGCAGACAATTACGAATCTCGCTTCCAGCTGCGGCATGTGTTTGCGGGGAGTCGCGATCAAGAACCGTTTGAGCGGCTAAATGTTGACTGGCATCGACTTCAGCTGACGAATCGGTCGGGGTCGCTTCCAAAACAGCCACATCATCATCACGCAGTGCGCGATCAACGTGGCCGGCAATCATCTCATTGTTGGGTTCAGGTTCGTCAATACCAATGCTCTCGTCAGATCGGGCCGTCGATTCGACAGGATCGACAACTTCGATGATGCCTTGATCGATAGAACGCGCGAGCTGCGCGAACAATTCGCGTTGGGCCTTCGCAACTTCGGAATCCAAGTTCGCATCCGGGTTTTGGGCATTGGTTGCATCCGCGACCGTCGATTCTTGCGCCGCCGCCCGCTCTTCGGGAACAATAATATCGTTTTTCAGAACGATGACTGGTGAAATTTCGGCTTCGATTCCGCTTTCCAAACGCGGGAAGTCCAGCCTGGACTGGGCAAAAAGCGAGCTAGGATCTGAAAAATTTTCAATGGCTGCGCTTTCTGAATGTGGCTCGACGTCAGTCAACGGCGACGTTGGTTCAAAGGCAGTGATGTTCGGCAAAGCACCGAACTTTATATCTGCGACGATGCGACGGCCCGTCGTCTCGAAAGCTTCAACATGGCATTCACACGCGAATCGAATGACCAAAGCGCTTCCGCCATCCTTGGCCAATGATTCAAGCTCGGCAACGCGAGTTCGCGGGATCAGATCGAACACCTTGCCCGTGTCAAATTTTGCGTCAACGCCGTTCAGCACAATCACGGCATGGTCTTGATACGATTGCAGCGACCAGCTTTCGGTCAGCGGTTCGTCGATGACCAAACGTGAAAAATCCGCGTGTTCCCCGGAGCGGACCACGATTGAACTTTGCCCAAACGCCGCTGCAACCGAAGCAACACTAGCCGCAAAAACGGTCAAAATCAGCTTCATACAGGCATGTCCTGTTTCATGGCTTTCAAGGCTTCCTCGAGAATGTTGAACGATGGTCGCAGGCTTCGCGGCGTATTTTGGCGCCCAACTTCGACACAAATGTTGGGCGGGTGTTTGTGAAGATTTGCCACCATGACTTCGCGGATCAGCAGGTAAAAATGTTGATCGCTTTCGATGACCGTTTTCACTTTGACAGCGAATGGCCCAACCAAGCCATAGGCTAAGAAAACTCCCAAAAACGTGCCCACGAGTGCGCCACCAATGAGTTTTCCCAAAATCTCTGGTGGCTGGTCAATTGAGCCCATAGTTTTAATGACACCCAACACGGCGGCGACGATGCCAAGTGCTGGCAGCCCGTCGGCCATGCTTTGCAAAGCGTGACAGGAATGCAGGGCGTGATGCAGTTTTGCTTCAATGCGTTTTTCCAGCACCTCTTCAACTTGGTGCGGGTCGTCGTAGTTCATTAGCGCAGAGCGAAACGTGTCAGCGATCAATTCGACAGCCTCTTTGTCGCCAGCGATTTTGGGATACTTGCCGAATATTGATGAGGTTTCCGGACCTTCAATATGGCCTTCAAGTTCCACGGGGTTTGATCGGGCCAGTTTGATCAGTGCAAAAATCAAACAAAGCAGGTCCTGAAAATCTTGCTTTTTCCATTTTGGGCCTTTGAAAACTTTGCCGATGTCCTTCATCGTCTGTTTGATTGCATGCATGTCATTCGCAATGACAAAAGCCCCAATTGCCGCGCCGCCGATAATGACCATTTCGTAGGGCATAGAATGAAGAATAATATCGAGATGGCCGCCGGCGGCCAAATAACCACCGAAGACCATGACAAAAATAATTACGATGCCAACTATACCAATCATTGGTCTTCCAAATCTTGCATTTGCTTGCGAGCGTTATACAGGTTTCATACTGAAAATGGCCGCTAGACATTAAGATTCGCTGAAAAACCATTCATTCCGTCGGGGCGTCAGCATTTCTTCCAGCGATGGTCAACGAAATTGCATAGGCTTTGTCAGTCGGCAAACCGGCAAGAATATTGGCGGCAGCATCAGGCCGGATCCGTGCTAAAAATCCGGCGGCAAATCCTATGTCCATCCCAGAAAAAATATCCGCCGCATTTTTTGGTTTCATGTTCTCGTAGACAGCCGTAAGCCGGGCGAGGTCTTTTTCGGTCGCTTCGTCTGCTACGGCCAATGTCGCTGCGAGATTTTTCTCGGCTTCATTCATCGCCAGTATCTGCTCGGCCACCTTTTTCTCAACAACGGCAAGGGTTTGCCTTCGTTCGGCCAATTGCAATTCTTGTTGCTGCAGCGATGCGGTTCTCTCTCGTATAGCTGCAAGGAGTGCGGATGGCGTTTGTTTTGCCACGCAGGCGCTCAAAGATTCTGGATCATCCTCTGCCGTAAGATCACTCGTCGAAAGCGCCGAGATTTCCTTAGCCAATGCCGCGCCTGTGTATGTCAATCGCAGCATACCGGACACCGCCAAACAGACCGTGATCACCAAAAGCGAACTTGGCCGCCAATATTCTGGAAGCGTTTTCATTTCAGACTCGCCGTCGGTTCTTCGCCAAACAGTGCGCGCCGCAGGGCCGAAACCAATTCACCAGTTCCCAATGGTGAATTGGGATGCATTTCCGGGATCATCGGCTTGGTAGTGGCGTAGTTCTTTTCCGCAAGTCGCAAACGATCCTGCGAACGCAAATGTAGCGGCACCACATATTTTTCGGGCACCAGCTGTGGCGTCATAGGTTTTTCAGCGGGCACTTGGCTTTTGTTTTCGACAACCTTTGCCAGCAAAATTTCCAAACGTCCTGCCGCAATTTCTGCCCGTTCGGTGGATTCGCCCAAGTTTGCGGCTGCCGAACTACTGAATTCCTTCGTCGCTGCCAAGGCAGTGCGCATTTCGTCCACTTGGCGTGACAAAGTCGCGATGGCGGCCCCCAGGCCATTGTCCAGTTCTTTCAGTTTGCGCACCCTCGCCGCAAGTGCTCGGCAATAGAACGCCGCCGAGAACACCCCGGCGATCAGCAAAATATTGGCGATGAGTTCCATACTTCCCCCTAGTCCAAAACGAATTCTGTAATCAGCAAGTCCTTGACCCAGCCGTTGCCAGACACGACTTGTAAGCGACGCAGCATTTGCGCCCGCAGCCGCGTCAATGATGAAGGGTTTTCCAAATCGCTTTCATCGACTGCGCGAAGATACGTGTTCAATACATCCATGAATCGCGGTTTCAAATGCGCGACTTGCGTCTCAAAACCAGGTTCGACTTCGATCTGGGCAGACAATTTCAAATGACGCGCATTGGCCTGACTGCCGAGCGAAAAAATCATCGTATCTAGTGGGACGAATGCGACAGGCAATACCTGCATGGCCAGAACGGATTCTTCCGCCCCGTGACCGCTTTCCCCGCCTCCGCCTAGAATCATGCCACTGCTGGTCGCATAATAGCCTCCGCCGCCCAGAAACGCTGCCCCAAGCAAACCGAAGATCAGCGATTTTTTTCCCTTTTTGGCGGGAGCAACGGCCGAATCGGCCACTGATTCATTCGTATTTGCCAAGACTCACCTCGGATTCTTTTCAGACGCATTGTTTAACCCCATTCAGGCTAACCAATTATTAAGGGGAAGCAGGTGAAATGGTTTCAGCAGAATTGGCTAAAATGGCCTTGGTCCGAGTGCGAATGCTAGTATGAACAACTTGCTGTCTACATGGGCCGCGATGGACAACCGTAAACGGCTGACTGCATTGCTGGCAGTCATTGCCTTGATGACCACGCTGACTTTCCTGTATAAATCCGTCGCCACGCCTTCGATGGCATTGCTTTATTCCGGTATTGATCCGACGGCCGCACGCGACATCGTCTCTGCGTTGGAACAACGAAATGTTGCGTTCGAAGTTCGAGGCGACAGTATTTACGTCGATCAGAACGAGCGCGACCCGATTCGATTGCAGCTGGCCGGCGAGGGGCTTCCAGAAAACGGTATCCAAGGCTACGAGCTGCTCGACAAACTTGCCGGTTTTGGAACAACCAATCAGATGTTTGACGCGGCTTACTGGCGGGCGCAGGAAGGCGAGCTTGCTCGAACGATCTTGGCAACTCCAAAAGTTCGATCCGCTAGGGTTCACATTGCAAATGCAGTCAACCGACCGTTTGAAACCGAAAACGTCAAAACGGCCTCTGTGACCGTTACTTTAACGGGCGGTACGCTTGGGCAAAACCACGCCAATGCTATCCGCTATCTAGTCGCTTCGTCCGTTTCGGGCCTTTTGCCAGAGAATGTGACTATAATCGATGCCGCCGGCGGTATCGTACTTGCTGCAGGCAAATCTGAAATCACCGATCAACTCAACGCCCGCGCTGATGACCGTGCTTTGCAGTTGCAGAAGGGCTTGGAACGACTTTTGGGGGCACGCGTCGGTGCGGGCAATGCCGTCGTGCAGGTGAACGTCGATCTTAACGGCGAGACGGAAAATGTCATCGAACGCAGTTTTGATCCAGAAAAAAAGGTCGCCGTCAGTACCGAGACCGAAGAAACGACCGCTTCAGCGACCGGCAGCAGCCCAGGTAATGTCACCGTTGCTTCGAATTTGCCCGATGGGCAAACCGGCGGCGGTGGCCAGTCCAATACCAACAACAACGTCGCAAAAGAGCGAGTTAACTATGAGGTTTCGGAAACCACGCGCGAAATCACCCGTGCGGCCGGAAACGTTAAGCGCATTTCGGCGGCAATACTTGTCGACGGTATTTCGAGCGCTGATGGTGCCGGTGTGGTCACTTGGCAGCCGAGAACGGCTGAGGAACTAGACGCGCTTACGTCGCTGATCAAATCAGCTATTGGGTTTGATGAAAGTCGTGGAGATTCAGTGACAGTTTCTTCAATGGAATTTACCCGTGGACCCGTTGAAGGCACTTTGGCCGAAGGGTCGATCTTCGATCTTTTTGCTGTAAATGTAATTAAACTATTACAACTTTCCGTCTTAGGTCTCGTTGTTTTGGTCCTAGGACTCTTTGTCGTTCGACCGGTCTTGTCTTCGACGAATCCACAGCAACTACTGCCTGCCCCAACGATTCCAGCGATTCCATCGCCGCAAGAAGTCAAACACTTACCTGACATGGCATCGGAATCCAAACAATCTGAAGACCCCGTCACATCCCTTCGCGGGTTGGTGTCAGAACGTTCCGAAGATTCTTCAAAAGTTATCAAGGGCTGGATTGATGCCCAACAGCCGGTGCCGGGAGTGGTCTGATGGTCGCAAGTCTCACTTTGGTTAGTTTTGCTGAAGAATCGGTTGAACTTGGGGTACGAACGTCGCCTTTAAAGTTGATGCAAAAAGTGAAAGACGCCGCCTATGCAGAAGGTCTTCATGACGGATTTGCGCGGGCGGAGAGCAATTCCGCAAGCAAAAGTACTCAATTCGCCGCATTGATTTGCGAAACTATCGATGACCTGAATTTGCAGGCCGCCGAAGCCCGCGTTCGGGCGGCTTCGGCGATCGGGCCCATTCTGGAAGCGCTGTTGGAAACTATCGCACCGGACTTGGCTTTGCACGCTTTGAACAGTCAGATTGCACGGGTCGTAGCCGACGCCGCAAAAGAATCACTCAGCCGAGCAATCACTGTGAAAGTCGCTCCAGAAAACTTGGCTGCGCTCGCTGTAATCTTTGAACGCCAAAGCGAGTTGCAACTGCATGCCAGCCCCGGACATTCCGCCCACCAAGCGACAGTCGAATGGAATGATGGCCGCACGAATATCGATCTGAGCCGCGCTATCGACCAAAGTCGCGCGATCATCGCGAACTATTTCGACTCGGAAATTGAGGGCCTGAAAAATGTCTGAAGCCAATACCGAATCCGTTGAATCTTCCGATACGGTTGGGCTGAGAAGTCAATTATCTCGCCCCGACAACCCTTTACACCACGTCCCGATTGAACTCATCGTGGTGATCGGCAAAGCGCGGCCAAAAATTAGCGATCTAGTTAATTTTAAACAGAATTCGGTGATCCCGTTGAACACCAAAATCGATGACCCGGTAGAAATTTATGTGGGATCAAAGCTTATCGCCCGCGGCGAATTGCAGGAAAATCAGCAAGGAGGTGCCGTTAGTCTTGCGGTGCGACTGACAGAAGTTGTCGATATGCGCTCGACTGGTGCCTAGATTGGGCCGGACTTTATTCTGGATACTGTTTGTTGGCATGTTTTTGGCCACACCAACATTTGCGCAGTCGATGAACATCGACCTTGGCGACCAAGGCTCGCTGTCGCTGCGTACCGTGCAACTATTCGTGTTCATCACATTGCTATCCTTAGCGCCGGGCCTCGCAATGATGGTGACGTGCTTTCCCTTCATGCTGACTGTGCTTGCCATCTTGCGGCAGGCAATCGGCGTGCAACAAGCACCGCCAAACATGATGATCGTTTCGTTGGCTTTGTTCTTAACATGGTTCGTCATGGAACCGGTTTTTCAAGATTCTTGGATGAATGGCGTGGAACCAATGAGCAGCGGTGTTCTGACACCTGAGGAAGCATTTCCGAAAATTATCGCGCCATTTCGGGCGTTCATGGAGCGCAGGGTCGACCCTGAAACGATTACAATCTTAGAAAAATCGTCGATGAAAAAAAGTGTCGAAGGAGAACAAACAGAGCTGGCAATACTGGTTCCGTCGTTTCTGTTGACCGAAATCCAGCGCGGATTCGAAGTTGGTTTCTTGATATTCCTACCATTTCTAGTGATCGATCTCGTTGTTGCCGCCGTCTTGATGTCGATGGGGATGATGATGGTGCCGCCCGCCGCCGTTTCGCTGCCGTTCAAACTGGTCTTTTTCGTCTTGGCTGATGGCTGGGGTATGTTGGCCGGGGCGTTGGTGAGGAGTTACTCATAGCGCATTTCAGGCGAATTGCCTGCT
Organism: Oceanomicrobium sp.; assembly: GCA_031415055.1. Classification (GTDB taxonomy): domain Bacteria; phylum Pseudomonadota; class Alphaproteobacteria; order Rhodobacterales; family Rhodobacteraceae; genus JANMOK01. The sequence goes on from JANOQZ010000021.1 coordinate 117,121, forward strand.
TCCGGGCAAGATCCGAGGTGGGCAATCGAGGTGCAGCCCGAAGGGCGCAAATTGGAATATTTAGAGCGGTTCGAACCATAGGTGTGTCGGCTGACCTGCTCTTGGCAACTTCGGTCGCCGATAGTCGCAACATTTTTCGAGATCTGAACCGTCGCGGCTGGCTGCCGCGAATGACTCAACTTACTTGATAAGTGGTGAGCAGACACAATTAAGACAACCGCCAAGTGGGTATGACAACTAACAAGCAACGTGAGTGGAAGAGTATTCGTCGCGCGTTATGCCTATTGAACAACAAATTCGGCGTGCAATGCGCCCGCCGCTTTAATGGCCTTCAAGATGTCGATTAGGTCTCGCGGCGCAACGCCTAGTGCGTTCAGGCCTTCGATGACTTCGGGCAATGTTACGCCTTCGTCAACATAGGCAATACCGGTGCCGGGGGCTTCGGAAATTTGTGTTTGCGTGCGCGGAACCACGATTGTTTCTCCGTCGGTGAACGGGTCCGGTTGAATAGCAATCGGTTCTTCGCGGACCCGCAAAGTCAACCCGCCCTGCGATACCGCGACGGCGGATATTCTGACATCCGTGCCCAAAACGATTGTGCCAGATCGCTGGTCGATAACCACACGCGCTTTCTGTTCGGGTTCAACGACGATGTTCTCAAGGAGGCTGATAAGATGTGCGGCGGTTGGCGCATCGCTTCCTTGAAGTGTCAAACGCACCGTTCCCGAATCGAGCATCCTGGCAATCGGTTGACGGAAATGATCATTGATCGCCCGTTCGATCCGTGCTGCGGTGGTAAAATCGGGGTCGCGCAGTGCCAAACGCATGTTCCGCATGTCGTCAAACGAGAACCCAATTTCACGTTCGACCCTTGCGCCACCGGGTATGACACCGACAGTGGGCACGCCAATGGTTGTTGTCTCGGCGTTGCCAGAAGCGGACACGCCCCCAGCAATGATGGACCCTTGCGCAACGGCATAGATTTGCCCATCTGCAGCATTCAAGGGTGTCATTATTAATGTACCGCCGAGGAGGCTTTTCGTGTCGCCGATTGAAGAAACTGTGATGTCTATCCGACCGCCGGCCCGGGCAAATGGGGGCAAAACCGCGGTGACCAGAACTGCAGCAACATTTTTTGGTCGAAATTGTTCGCCAGTGACATTCACCCCTAGTCGTTCCAACAACGAAGACATGGCCTCTTCGGTAAAGGGCGCGTTGCGTAACCCATCGCCTGTGCCGTTGAGACCAACGACCAAGCCATAGCCGACCAGATCATTCCCGCGCACACCGTCGATCTCGACAAGATCTTTGATTCGAACAGGCGCCGCAAGCGCCCAGCTTGACACAACCGCGACCAGCGAAAAGCTACAAAAAGCTACAAAAAAAAGGCGTGATTTCAAACGATTACCCCATATACGAAGTCAGTGACAGTTGTGACAATCGCGAGGAAACCAGATAATGCGACTGCAGTTGTCCCTGCATTGCTTGAAACCGTGTTGCGGCCAGATACGGATCTGAGGCGACGATGTTGTTGCGGGCAATTTCAAGCCCAGTCCGTTCAGCCTCTTGGAATGCTTGTGAATCGGAAATTCGTTGCTCAATGTGGCCAAGATTTGCGCGCAGAGCGAGGATTTCGTCTTGCCCGGCAAGCAACCCTCCACCTGCAGACCGCAAAATTTCGCGCTGTTCTTCCGGTGATGACGAGAGTGTGCCGTTCGCAACCAGGCTTGCCAGCGCCAAGTTGCGCAACACTTCACGAATTGCGGGATCGTCGGCTCGCACTTGCACGGCAACACTTTCGCCTTCGGCCAGTTCAACGGGCGCCGCATCGCCTGCCGATCCAAGATAGCCGGTGACGGAATAGCCACTTGCCGGATTGTTGAAATAGTCGTCAACAATGGCGGCAACGGCCGTTCCACTTGTTGCCGCCGCAGTCAGCGTTGCCAAATCCGAAAGAATTTGCCCTGCACTTGCTGTTGCCGCTCTATCGGCTGCATCACCTGCAAAAACCGAACGACCCGCATAACGGGCATTCAGCGCCGCAATCGCGCTGTCAAAATGGTTCAAGGCGTCTGCGGCTTCGATTCGCGAAGAACTCATGTCTTCACGGTCACCCGCCGACAAAAGCCTTGGGCCAAGCTGGTCTATTGACTTCTGGAGCAGAGCCAATGTCTTGCTGGTGGTACCGGCCCGACCCTCCGCCAACGACAAATTTGCCGCTTGCGCGTCTATTCGCGCCATGGCTCGATCCAACGAAAACAGGTGTTTGGAGTCGCCGTGAGTTGCTGCCAGCACATCCCGCTTTAAACCCGACGACATTTCTGACCCTGCCTGCTCAAACTGCAGGCGCAGAGCGGCACCTTGGCGCTGAAGTTGCATACCCGTTGAAAGTGTAGAGATCCGACCGAGCATTATTACATCTCCATCAATGTCTGCAGCAAGTTGTCGATCACCGAGACGACACGCGCATTCGCGGCATAGGCTTGTTCAACCAGCATCAATTGCTGCATTTCATAGTCGGTGTCGACGCCCGCGCCAGAGATCTCCGATTCCCGGAAAGTTGCGGCGCGGGCTGCGTTGAACACATACTTTTCGTTGGCGTTTTGCGCAGCGACGCCATTTTGCGATACAATGTCGGCCGCAAACTCGCCCAAATTCACCGACCCAGCAACACCGGAACCGATCGGCGGAATTTGTTGCTGCGTAACTGCGTTGCGCATTGCCACCAGGATGATGCCGAATCCAGCATTGCCCGCCGTTGCTGCGTAAAGTCCGTCGCGCAAATGCCAAAGGGCACCGCCTAGCGTTGGATCAACATTTGCGTTGATTTTCAGACGACTGGCCAGACCTTCCGTATCGGCGGGGTTCAGGGCCGCGCCCGCGTCGGTAAATAGACCCGGCATGCCTGGCGTGATACTTGGATCAAGCGCCGTGGATTCAAACCGCTGCATCAAATCAGCGGAGAATGCATCAAGCCTACGATCCGCTTCCGGCACAATAACATCGCGCAACGCGAAATTGGCGCTCAGCGAGCCGCCATCCAACAGGCCGCCAGAAAACCCGATTGGCACCGGCACACCGTTCAAACTAAGGCCCGACAATGTGCCACTCGCGACATTCATGTCGGGTGTGATCAGGTTTGTTGCCGTAAACTGCAGTTGCGCCCGGTTGCCGTCGAGCAATTGTGCACCCGAGTTGGTAAACAACGCTACTTGTCCATCGTCGCGCCGAATCGACTTTATGGGAAGAATTCCGGCTATCTTGTCGATCAGATGTTTACGCTGATCCATGAGCGCGGATGCATCGTTACCGCCCGCGACTTGCATTTGGATTTCGCGATTCAACTGATCAATGTCACCTAGCGCCGAATTGACCACTTCAACTTGTCGAGAAATTTCCGCGTCAGCGTCCATTCTGATGCGTTGGTTCTCTGTAGAGATATTCGTGACAGTTGTGACAAGACCAGTTGCTGCCCTCAGCAAATTGGCTTGCATCGGACCCGATTCCGGCGTTGCTGCCGCAGCAACAAGTGCTGCCTCAAAGCCAACAACCATTGTTGGCAACGAACCTCCCTCGCCCGGTTGACCCAATGCGGTTCCCAACTTAGCATAACCGGATGCCAATACCGACGACAGTGCGCTGTCGGCATCGGCACCACGACGCAAAGACACAGCAACAGCATCTTCAAAGCGAATGATGGCGTCGACTTTAACCCCCGCGCCTTTTCCGCCGACGGAATTGGCGGATAGTTCGACCGAACGCCGTGAATAGTTTTCGTTCAGGGCATTGGCGACATTGCTGGAAATGATCTCGGCCAAGCGCGAATTGGCCGTCAAGCCCGAATAGGCATTCGAAAGCGCAGCCCCGATACTCATTTCCCTTTCCTTTCTGATTACTAGTTGTTCAGCGTTTTATGTTGGTCGTTTCCTGTAGCATTTCGTCAACAGTTTGGATGATCTTGGCATTGGACGAATAGGCGCGTTGGGTCTGAATCAATTGCGTTAATTCACCGGCGATATCCGTGGTTGATTCCTCGCGCGCAAAACCGATCGTTTCGCCGGTTGGCCCGTCACCTGCGTCCCAAAGATAGAAGTCGCCGCTGTCGGGCGTGACGCGGAACGCTTGGTTGTCAAGCGCGGCCAAGCCATTAGGATTGGGAACGTCGGCGACAGGTATTTGATAAATTACGCGGGTTAGACCGGTGTCAAATACCGCCTGAAGAAACCCGTTTTCGTCAATTTCTATTCCCGACAAGTTCCCAACCGGTGTGCCGTTCTTGCTGATTGCAACGGGGGCAAATTCCGCCGAAAGTTGCGTCATATGAGTGTTAGAGCCGGGTTCGCCGATATCTAGGGTCATCGGGCCACCTGCGACCGCTATGTCAATTTCGCCGGTCGTCGCGTTGTAGCTTCCGCCGGAAACTGGTGTCACGTTCAACAAGGTGCCGCCAGAACCGCGTGTGCCATCAAATTCCAACGTAAACTGGGCAACGGGCGTGGGTCCGCTGGCATCATCAATTATTTGCATGGTCCAAAGGTTTGATGAGCCGGAAAGTGGAACCGTAGGCGTGTAGACAATCGTCATCGTTTCGGAGGCGCCCAAATTGTCAAAGTACTCAATGGATATTTCTAGAGGAGTGCCCGACGCGCCTGCCTGAGTCGCGGTGGCTGGCAAATTGACCCCCAAACTGACGTCAGTGGTTGGGTCGGCGGCATATTGGTTCAGTGATATTGTTACCGGCTCCAGCGCGACCGCAGAATCGCGCGGATAAATGGGCAAAGTTCCATCTGTGTTGGCTGGCCAGCCAAGCAACACCAACCCGCTAGGCGTGCGCAGGATGCCTTGATCGTCGGGCCTAAACGACCCGGTCGTCGTTAGCATGAAGGGCCGTTCACCCGTGGTGTCGTTAAGGGACGAGGCTGTCGTCACCGGCAACATGCCCCTGCCGCCAATGGCGATGTCTGTGGGATTGGACGTGGTGATGAGCGAGCCGCTTTGGTCCACCAAACGAAATGTGTTCGTTCGCACCCCGCCCGCCACATAGGAACCGGCGCTTTCCGTCAGCACGATGGACGCAAAATCTGCAACCGCGCGCTTGTAGCCAAAGGTAGCCGAATTGGCGATATTGTCCGAAATGGTGGCCAAACGGCTGGCATTGACGCTCAATCCGGCGACGCCCACATTCAGGGAAGAAGAAATTGTCATGCACTGGTCCTTGGGAAATATCTCCCTCTCGCTTGGCCAATGTCGTGCATTTTTGGTTAAGGTCTGGCTAACAAATAAAACTTTTCGTTTATTCTTTCGGACGATTGCTGCGCAACAACGTGATTTCGATCCGGCGGTTGCGTGCCGCCATCGGATTGTCTACCGCAAGACTGCGGTCCGCTTTGCCAGAAATCCTTTCAAACCGTTTCTCGGAAACGCCATATTCCAATAGCATCTGGCGCGCCCTCTGCGCCCTATCTGACGAAAGCTCCCAATTCGGATTGCGACGCACCACAATGGGAACGGAGCTGGTATGACCAGAAATCGCCAACGAATTTTTGACCATGCCAATGGCGACAGCCATCATTTTTAACAAAGCGGTCATCTTTTCGCTTGGTTCGTCAGAATCGCCGACGAACAAACTAGCGTTTTCTATGTCGAATATTTCGATAATCAAACCCTCATCGGTAACACGTGTTCTAATGTGCTCAAGAAGTGCATTGTCAATCGAACTCTCGCCCGAATTGGCGCTAAACAACGATTCAATGGCGGCCAAATTGGCATCGTTGTTGGCATCTTCTTCGGGTTGGTCAGTTTTCATGGAACCGGTTGTCCCAGTCGCTTGTTTTTCAGACGACGGTCGCGCCTGCGTAGCGCCCGAACCATTTTGCGCTTCGGAATCTTCGGCATACATGCTGCTGCCGTTAAAGTTCCCGTTGCCTCCACCCGAGATCTTGCTGATTGGAATTGTCGGGCTAAAATAGTCGGCAATGCCTTTCCGCTGTTTTTCGGTGGTCGCATTCAGCAACCACATCAGCAAGAAAAACGCCATCATCGCGGTCACAAAGTCGGCATAGGCAACTTTCCAAGCGCCGCCGTGGTGACCACCACCTACAATAACCTTCTTACGCTTGATAATCGTCAAGCCAGCGCCATCGCCCGCCAAAAAGCACCTCACCGTCCCCAGCGGCAAATTGGCACGCAACGGTTACCGGGAAATTAGCAAATTTGTCTAATTGCCGACAATTCAATTGAAATGCGCTAGGAAGTTGTCAATTCGACGCGAGATGCTTGACAAGTTAACCCATTGTGAAAGGCTGCAATTCGTCAGCTATCACAATGCAGCCGCGTGATGGGGCCCCTTTGAACGGAAGATTTGCATGAAACGCTTTTTGGTCGTCACGGCTGCGCTCATCGTTAGTTGGCCAGAGGGAAGCGCGGTCAACGCAGATTCGTCGCAAAATGTCCTTCGCTGGACCAGTCAGGGAGACGCCTTGACCCTAGACCCGCATGCGCAAAATGAAGCACCAACGATTGCGATGTCGGGGTCAATTTACGAACGACTTGTCAATCGCGACCCCGCCTTAAACCTGATCCCCGAACTCGCCACCGAATGGAAAGTCGTTGAACCCAATACCTGGCAATTCCAACTACGCCAAGGCGTGAAGTTCCATGGTGGCGAGGATTTTACGGCGGACGATGTGGTTTTTTCGATTCAGCGTGCTAAAGCCGAAAGTTCGAATTTCAAAGAGCAGGTTGAATCGATTGCCGAGGTCGTCGTTATCGACGATTACACAATTCAGATTGTCACAACTGGCCCCAACCCAATTTTGCCCAACGAACTGACCTCTGTATTTATCATGGATAGAGGCTGGTCAGAAACAAACGGTGCGAATATTCCGCAAGATTATTCAGTTAACGAAGAAACTTTTGCTGTCAAACACAGCAATGGAACCGGCCCTTTCATTTTAGAAAGCCGCGTGGTCGACGAACTGACAGTGCTGAACGCCAACCCAAATTGGTGGGGCAAAGCCGTCAGACCGGGCAATATCGACCGGCTTGAATATCGACCGATCAAGAATTCAGCGACGCGCGTGGCGGCGTTGTTGGCGGGCGAGGTGGACTTTGTGCTCGACCCGCCTTTGCAAGATCTCAATCGGATTGATGCAACTGAGAGTCTGTCTGTGCAGACGGTTCCGCAAATTCGTACGATTTTCTTTGGTATGGATATGGCGAGCGCCGAGTTGCGCAGTTCTGACGTCAAAGGTCGCAACCCATTTGCAGATTTGCGCGTGCGGCAAGCGATGAATTTGGCGCTCGATCGCGAAGCGATAAAAGCCATTATTATGGATGGGATGAGCTTCACTGCCGGAATCGTGACGTCTCCAGGGGTGCACGGCTACACTGCTGAATTGGATAGCAACGAACCGTTTGGCCTCGAAAAGGCCAAGACGCTGCTCGCGGAAGCTGGATACCCAACTGGCTTCTCGGTTCGCCTAGATTGCCCGAATGACCGCTACATCAATGATGCAGCAATCTGCGAAGCTGCGGTTGCCATGTACGCCAAGATTGGCGTGAACATTAGTCTGGAAGCGGTTTCCAAAGCACTGCACTTCCCAAAAGTGCAAGACAAACAGACAGATTTTTACCTGCTCGGTTGGGGCGTTCCAACTTTGGACAGTCTTTATGCTTTTCAATATTTACTCGAAGGCAGCGGCTCTTGGAACGCGACCGGCTACAACAATGATCGTGTGAATGAGATAACGTCGCTGATATCCACTGAAGTCGACCAAATGAAGCGCGACACCCTCATCGCTGAAGCTTGGGCCATTGTAAAAGCCGAAGCCCCCTATATTCCGATTCATCATCAGGTGCTGGCTTGGGCGATGTCTGACCGGCTCACTTTCCCGATTGCAGCCGACGACATCCCGCGATTTGCTTATGCTGAATTGCACTAAGTTTCAAACATCGGTTGGCCTGAAAGCTTTCGGGCCACTTTTCGAAAACGTACGATAATGGTCGGCGCGGTTTTGCGACGTCTATTGCAATCGACACTCGTTCTGCTCGTAGTTTCATTCATTTCATTTTTGGTTTTTCGATTCGTTGGCGATCCAGTTACCGGCCTTTTGGGACAGGATTCTTCGCAAGCCGATCGCCTCAGTATACGCCGCGCGCTGGGACTGGATGACAACTTTGCCGTTCAATTCGCGCGTTTTGTTGATCACGGCATCCACGGCGATTTCGGTCTGTCCTATCGCCTGCAAGAGCCAGTGTTGCCGTTAGTTTTGTCTCGCTTACCTGCAACCCTCGAACTCGTTTTATTGTCGGCGGTCATTGCCATAGTGTTAGGCTTTGCAATCGGTTGCTATTGCGCAGCTCATCCCAACCGTGTCTCTGCGAAACTCGTGTTGGCTGCATCCTTGATCGGCATCAGTTTGCCAACATTTGTGTTGGGTCTCGCTTTGATTTACATATTTTCCGTTGAATTGCGCTGGCTTCCGTCTTCAGGTCGTTCAGTCACGGAATTTGCGGGTTACAAGACTTCCCTTCTCAGCAGCAGTGGCTGGCGCTCAATTATATTACCGGCTTTCGCACTCGCACTTTTTCAAATTTCGACGATTTCGCGCCTTGTTCGAAGCGAAATGCTTTCGGTGATGCAAAGCGAATATATACGATTTGCCCGGGCGCGCGGACTTTCGGAAAGCAGAATTTTTGTCAATGCACTGCGAAATATACTGGTGCCCACGATCAACATCGTGGCCGTCAACATCGGTGGATTAATCGCGTATTCGGTTGTAACCGAGACAATTTTTCAGTGGCCGGGAATGGGGTTCTTATTCATTCAGTCGGTAGATTTCGCTGACATTCCAGTTCTGTCGACCTACTTGGTCTTGATTTCCTGCATTTTTCTTTTGCTCAATCTTGTTGCAGATTTACTGAGTATGATCATTGATCCGCGCCTGCGACTGGTGCGGTGAGAATGAAAACCCTGACGCCAAGATTGGGTTCTGGAATTAGTATGGCCATACTTACTGTCTTCGTTTGCCTGGCATTATTCGTACCGCTCCTGCCCATCCCCGACCCATTTGACCAGTCTACAATTTCACTGTGGGATGGGAAAAAACCACCAGTTTGGTTTGCCGGCGGTTCAGCACCATTCTGGCTGGGCACTGATCCACAAGGACGCGATATGTTATCCGCTATACTTTATGGCGCACGATCATCACTATTAATCGCAACTTTTGCGGTGTCCGTTGGACTGTTGATAGGCTGCACTTTGGGTCTGTTGGCCGGATTTTCTGGCGGTTGGACAGACGCAATTATTTCAAGGATCATAGACATCCAATTGACGTTCCCGGCGATCCTTCTAGCCATGCTTTTCAACGGAATTGCGCGCGCCGCTTTGCCACAGCAACAGCGCGATGCCTATGCATTCTGGATTGTCGTCGCCGCTATTGGCCTGACTGACTGGCCGCAATTCGCGCGTGCCGTGCGAAGCTCTACGATGGTTGTTCGAAAATTAGACTATATCGACGCGGCAATCTTGCTGGGCTTACCGGCCCGCACCATTTTGTTTCGCCATGTCCTGCCAAATATCATTGGCCCGATTCTAGTTGTCGGAACCATCGCCTTTGCGCTCGCGATTTCGGCAGAAGCAACCCTGTCGTTCCTTGGTCATGGCATGCCAAAGACCTCGCCTTCGCTTGGCACGCTGGTACGCAGCGGTAACGAGTTTTTGTATTCGGGCCTTTGGTGGATCATTTTGTTTCCAGCATTATATCTAGTGACGCTGCTTCTCTGCCTCCACGTCATTTCCGATAGGTTACACGATATATTTGAGCCTAGGCACGCATGACACTTCTTGAAATTCGAGATCTTTCGGTCGATTTGCCTGACCAAACATCGCGACCGAAAATTCTTGATTCAGTTTCATTGCAAATTGAGAGAGGCGAGATTCTTGGGCTTGTCGGCGGATCAGGAGCCGGTAAGTCGACACTTGCTTCCGCAATAATTGGGCTGCTCGCACCGCCGACCCAAGTTTCCGAAGGCGCGATTATTTTCAACGGCGTTGATTTGCTGTCACTTTCTAAGGCGGCATTCCAAAATCTGCGAGGTCGGTCAATCGCCTCGATTTTTCAAGACCCACAAGCTTCAATGAACCCGGTGATATCAGTTGGTGAACAACTGCGCGAAACCATAATTCATGCGACCGGCTTACGCGGCCAAGCAGCGACCAGTAAAGCTTATGAAATGCTCGAACTTGTTCGCCTTGATGCCGGAACGTCAATGCTTTCGGCGTTTCCGCATCAATTGTCAGGTGGGATGCTGCAACGCATCATTTTGGCAATGGCATTTGCCGGTAAGCCAGAGTTGCTCATTGCTGACGAGCCGACCAGCGCATTAGATGCGCCACTTCGCGCCGAAATTCTTGGGCTTGTGCGGAAATTGGCCAACGAAATTGGAACCGGAGTCCTACTCATAAGCCACGATACAAAATCACTGAACACCCATGCTGACCGAATGTCTTGTTTGGAAAACGGCAAAGTCAATGCGAAGGATCTAGCATCCCTTCAATCCGTCGCTGCTGTGGTGAAACATCGAATTGTCAGCGGCACTGCTCCGATCATTACATTAAAAAATGTTAACAAATCGTTCCGTGAGAACAGCCATTTTTTTGGGCGAAAACGCAAAAAACCGATTCTGACAAAAATCAATCTCACAATTTATAGGGGCGAAACTCTGGGGATAGTTGGCCCAAGCGGATCGGGTAAATCGACTTTGGCCAAGATCATTGCGGGTCTGGTCAAACCAGATTCCGGTGCAGTCACAATCGACCCGGGGAAAGCCCCGCATCAAAAAGCTGATTATCGGTGCCAAATGATTTTCCAGCACCCATTTGCGAGCCTCAATCCACGTGCACGCGTTTTCGGAATAATCGCTGAACCATTGCGCCACCTTGGTCTGGTGTCGGATGCAGAGACAACACGCCTGCGTGTCAATGATCTGCTCACCAGCGTGGGCTTGGAACCGGCTATGGCAACGCGCTATCCACACGAATTCTCAGGTGGCCAGCAACAGCGCATTGCCATCGCACGTTCACTTGCCGCTGACCCAACGATTCTTTTGTGCGACGAACCGACAAGCTCTTTGGATTCTGCGACGCAGGACCTGATCCTCAACTTGCTTGAAGACTTGAGAAAGACACGTGATCTTTCAATGATACTTATCAGCCATGACCCAGCGTTGATTGAACGAATGGCAGATCGAGTTGCGGTGCTTTCAAACGGTCAGTTGAAGTTTGATAGCGGCTGAGAACTTCAACTAAAAAACCCATCGCCAGCACGACTGGCCAATACCTCTGCCACCTCTGCGCCCAATAGCTCTGCGTCATCAACTGAACCGGCTATTTCGTAGGCATGGCTTTCCGAACCATCTGGACGGATAATTTCACCGCGAAACTGCAAACTATCGCCCAAAATTACCGCCAATCCAGCAATGGGTGTCTGGCACGAACCATCCAGTTTCTTAAGAAACGCACGTTCTGCCGCCACGCGACGCGCTGAAACAAGGTCGTTGATTGGTTCCAACAACGCTGCTGCAATTTCGTCGTCAAGGCGCTGCTCTATCGCAATTGCTCCCTGTGCGACGGCCGGCAGCATTTGCTTTGGTGAAATAGCAGAAAAGGGAACGTCACTTAACTTTAAGCGAACTATTCCTGCCACCGCCAGAAATGTCGCCACTGCAACATTTTCGTTCAGCTTTTTCAAACGCGTTTGCACGTTGCCGCGAAACTCAACGATCTCCAAATCCGGCCTCAGGTGCAAGATTTGGGCGCTTCTGCGCAGGCTTGACGTACCCACCACAGCACCTATTGGCAGTGCGTCAAAACCACCGAATTGGTGGCTGACAAACGCATCGCGCACGTCTTCGCGCGGCAGCACGCAAGTAATTCCCAAACCCGCTGGTTGTTCGGTTGGCATATCTTTTAGCGAGTGGACGGCAATGTCGATTGTTTTCGCAAGCAACGCGTCTTCAATTTCCTTGGTAAACAATCCTTTGCCACCGATTTGCGAAAGTGGACGGTCTTGAACTATGTCTCCACTGGTACGAATAACGACAATCTTCACCGAGCCGGGTTCCAGCGCATGAGCCGCCGTTAACCGTTCGCATGCCTCTCGTGCCTGTGCCAGAGCCAGCGGAGAGCCGCGGGAGCCTATCCGCAAAGGACGTTCGGGGTTAGGAAATCCATTTTTCATGAGCGCAACCGTATCTAAGGGGCCAAAGTGCCGCAAGCGTGACCCTTTCGCCGACTGCGTAGCAACCCTATGATCTTGCAATGGGTTCAGGGGTAAAATGACCGATAAATTGTTGCTTCGCGCGCTGAATGGCGAGACTTTGCCCATTCCGCCGGTTTGGTTGATGCGCCAAGCTGGGCGATATTTGCCCGAGTATCAGCAAATTCGTGAAAAAGCCGGGTCGTTCCTCAACCTGTGTTACAACCCCGAATTGGCGGCAGAGGTCACTCTTCAACCAATTCGCCGATTTGGTTTTGATGCCGCTATATTATTCGCTGACATCCTTCTCATCCCGCAAGCTTTAGGCGTCGAAGTCAGTTTTACGACGGGTGAAGGGCCAATTCTTTCGAAAATCAGCAATGCCGCAGACTTGGCCGCTCTAAGACCCGCCAATTATATCCATCAGACACTTGCGCCAATTTACGACACGATTCGCATTTTGAATGAGGCGCTTCCCTCTGAGACCACACTGATCGGCTTCGCTGGAGCACCTTGGACCGTTGCCAGTTACATGATCGCCGGACGTGGCACACCGGACCAAGCTCCTGCCCACGCAATGCTGCGCCGCGACCCAGACACATTCTTCAGACTTCTCGATATTTTGTCCGACGCCACCGCAAATTACCTTTGCGCGCAAATCGATGCCGGTGCCGAAGTCGTCAAATTATTTGACTCTTGGGCAGGTTCAGTTGCGGACGCAGACTTTGAAAAAGTTTGCATTCGCCCAACGCAACAAATCGTGACCAAGATTCGCGAAAAATATCCCAATGTTCCAATCATTGGATTTCCGCGCGGTTGCGGCGAAAATTACTTGCGCTATGCCAAGGCCACTGCTGTGCAGGGCCTTGCCCTTGACACAAATGTTGACCAGCATTGGGCAGTGCATTCCCTGCGTCCACTGGCATGCCTACAAGGTAATCTTGACCCATGTTTGCTTGAAACCGGAGGAGCACAACTATTTGATAAAACTCAGGAAATTTGCGAGGCTTTCTCGGGCGGACCGCATATATTCAACCTTGGCCACGGTATCACGCCGATGGCTTCGCCAGCAAATGTTGATTTGCTCTTGAAAGCCGTTCGTGGCTAAATTGCCAAATCCTTGCAGAATGTGAGGATTTTCACACTGCTTCGAATTGCACACTGGAACATTCTTTTGCAGCAAACTAACAAGACGCAACAAGATTTTATTGCCACTCTAGCTGTCTTGCCTCAATTTTGCCGGAGTGGCATCCGAGATTGCCGAAAGTGCCAATCGTTGGGGCGAACCAAAAAGGTGGTCAGCGGGGAAACCTAGGTTTTCCTGCAGTATTTTTATGAGTGGGAATGGCGAACACATTAAAAATATATTCTGAGTTTTTTGGCCTTGATGAGCGTCCGTTCACCTTGTTGCCGGATCCCGACTATTTGTATTGGTCCGACAATCACAAGCGTGCGTATACGATGTTGGAATATGGCCTGTTGACCCATGCGCCTATAACATTAATCACAGGTGAAATTGGAGCAGGCAAGACCACGCTTATCCGCGAACTCCTGCGCACGATGCCTTTTGATATGACGGTTGGACTGGTATCCAATGCCCAAGGTGACCGTGGCGAACTCTTGCATTGGGTGCTAATGTCTCTCGATCAAAAGTTTGAGCACACGTCGACATACGTTCAGCTTTTCCATCAATTTCAAAGTTTTTTGATTTCCGAATATGCGGCAGGGCGGCGGACAATCATCATTTTTGACGAGGCGCAAAACCTGTCCGTCGAAGCGCTTGAAGAATTGCGCATGTATTCCAACATCAACGCCGATAAAGACGAGCTTTTGCAACTGGTCCTTGTTGGCCAGCCGCAGTTGATTGATCTGGTGAACCGTCCTGAATTGGTGCAATTTTGCCAACGCATAGTCGCCGAATTCCATTTGCAGAATATGACAGGCCCCGAGGTCCACGAATATATTCGTCACCGCATGGAAGTCGCCGGTGCCAAGCGCCAAGTTTTTTCGACGGACGCTTGTGACCAAGTTTATGTAGCTTCTGGCGGTACACCGCGACTGGTCAACCAAATTTGCGATTTCGCTCTAGTATATGCTTATTCGTACGGCCGAAAAACTGTGGATGGAAAAATCATAGAACGGGTTGTTGCAGATCGTTCCAAATTTGGTGCCGGAGCACGCGGACGCCACCCCAACCGCCAAGAATCCTGATGTTTCCGTCAATTATGGTATGCGTGAATGAGCGACTTTGATCTCAAATACTTTTTTGCCATATTCAAGCGCTGGCTGCCTATTTTGTTGGTCATTTGGTCGCTGATTACTGGGATTGCGGTTGCCGTCGCGCTGCTCTTGCCGCCGGTCTATCGATCCAGTGCAAGCATCTTGGTTGAATCCCAACAAATTTCCGAAGCGCTTGCGCGATCGACCGTCGACATCAGCTCGTTGGAACAAATTCAGGTGCTGCAGCAACAATTGATGACCCGCGCCAATCTGTTGCAAATCGCCGACGACTTTGACATCTACAAGGCCGAACCGGGGCTCTCTCCGACAGAAATCGTTGACCGCATGACCAGATCAACATTTTTTGACAAAGCCCAATTTGGCAGTACTCGAAACAGCCCTGGTGCCATCATTTTTGACATATCATTCGAAGCAAATCAGGCCCAATTGGCGGCCGATGTCACCAATCAGCTTGCCACGTTAATACTGGAACAAAACGTTAGAATCCGCACTGGCAGGGCCAGCGAAACGATGCAGTTCTTTCAAAATTCGGTAAATGACCTCGGCGCACAACTGGCAAAATTGGAAGGCGAAATTCTCGACTTCAAGAATGCCAACGATGACGCTTTGCCCGATTCCCTAACCTTTCGCAGAGACCAGATAACCATATTGCAAGAACGGCTTCTTCAATTGGATCGCGACGAAGTGGCTTTGCGAGAAGCAAAAGACTCACTCGACGCATCGCTTGAAACCAATGACGGTCAGACAGCCTTGTCAGCTCAGACAACGCCAAATCAACAGGCATTGGCGGCTCTGCGAAACGAAATGGCAGATCAAAGCGCGATTTACTCCGACACGAACCCAAAAATCATTGCTTTGAAATCACGAATAGCTTCGTTGGAGCGTTTGGTCCGCGATGAAGCCAGCACCACAGTCAGCATTTCGGGAACCACAACGCCTTCGACATTGGCCGGCCAGTTGGAACAAGTTATTTCGCGTCTGGCGACGGTACAACAACAGCGCGGCGGCATAAACGCGCAAATCGGCGAACTGGCGGATTCCATAAAGCGCACTCCCGCAAATGAAGTAAAATTGAACTCGCTCGAGCGCAGCTATGAGAACATTCGCATTCAATTTATCGATTCTCAAAAGAAGCTATCCGAGGCAGCGACAGGCGAACAGTTGGAACTGCGACAAAAAGGCGAACGCTTTGAAATGATCGAGCAACCTACAGTGCCTGACGGCCCAATAAAACCAAACCGACGATTGATTGCTGGAGGCGGGTCGGTCGTAGGTTTGATTCTGGCAGGCTTCATCGCGCTGATGTTTGAGTTCATGAACAAAAGTATTCGTCGTCCCAACGAGTTGCTTAAGCAACTCGAGATCCAAACTTTTGCGACGATTCCCTATATCGAAACGAAAGGTGAAATCGTCCGCGGCCGTTTGCTCACGACAAGCTGGATCATGGCCCTTGCGGGTGGAATCCCGGCCGCACTTTACCTTTTTCATTATTACTACTCGCCCCTTGACCTGGTTTTCCAAAACCTAGCCGATAAAAGTGGACTTGCCGATCTTGTTGGTAAGATTTTTGGATGACATGGGGACGAGGCAGGCACCGGCAAATCGAGGATCAAATTGGAACGAATTAGGGACGCTATTCAAAAAGCCCGCCGCGCTCGCGAAGGCGACGACGATTTCGTCGATGAAGCTGCCGTTCCCGAGCGTCGCGGCCCAAAAGTCCGACTGGGGGTAGACGACGCTTGGGCAAATATACTTGAGTTTGTACCCGACCCGCGCCATCTGCGCCGCCATCGCGTCATAACCATGACCTGCGATGACCCCGCCTATACGCATTTTGATATCATGCGGACCAAAATCCTCGCCGCGATGAAACAGAATGGTTGGAAGTCGCTTGCGCTAACGTCGCCCAATCCGCACTGTGGCAAGACCATGGTCTCTGCCAATCTTGCGTTCAGTTTCGCTCGACAAAGCGAACTCAAAACCATCCTGATTGATGTTGACCTTCGTCGACCGCAAATGGCCAAAACGCTTGGTATCCAACAAGGTCCTTCAATGTCGGCTTTCCTGAGTGGCACAGATGATGTCACAGGTCAGTTTGTTCGCTTTGAAAACAACTTGGCAATTGGTGCATCATCCAACCCGCAGCGACAAAGCGCCGAACTTTTAGCCAATTCGCAGACTCGCAAGTCCATTGATCTTTTGTGCAAAACTCTTGAACCCGACATTGTCATCTACGATTTGCCACCCATCATGGCGAGCGATGACACGTTGGCCTTCCTCCCAAACGTGGATTGTTCATTGCTCATCGTCGAGGCGGAACGTTCGACCTTTCGAGAAGTCGATCAAACCGAACAGATCATGGCCGAAAAATCCAACCTTCTGGGCGTTGTTCTCAACAAATGCCGTTTCACGACGGATAACTATGGCTACTACGACTACTAAGGGAATCGTCGGCGACATTCTTCAAGTTACCATGTCGTTTTGCACCGTCCCAACCGTTAACCACTTCCGAATTCCGGCGAATCGTGATGGTGTCCACCAAGATGGATAAGTTGGGTAGGCGGATATGAATCGTTCCGGTGGTCAGCTTTTTGTCGCCAGTCTTCTGGAACAAGGCGTCACGACGGCATTTGGCGTCCCCGGCGAAAGCTATCTCGCAATTCTTGATGCTTTGATTGACGCGCCAGAAATTCGCCTGATTTCAAACCGGAACGAAAACGGTGCTTCCTTCATGGCCGCAGCTTGGGGCCAACTGACTGGCCGCCCCGGCATTTGCTTTGTAACTCGCGGCCCCGGAGCTACGAACGCAGCCATTGGCGTGCATACCGCGCAACAGAACTCAACGCCTATGATTCTGTTCGTTGGGCAAATTGCGACGTCCATGCGCGACCGCGAGGCTTTTCAAGAGGTGGACTATCGCGCGTTTTTTGGCCCGATTGCAAAATGGGTCACCGAAATTGACAGCGCGGAACGTATTCCGGAAACGATTGCCAGGGCCTTTTCCGTAGCAATGTCTGGACGACCGGGTCCGGTTGTAGTGGCGCTGCCGGAAAACGTCTTGGCCGCAAAAACGAAAGCCCAACCCAGACCGCAAGTCATCGCCCCGGAACCGGCACCATCACCAGATTCAATTGCGGCCCTCGTGGAAACGCTTTCAGGCGTAAAGCGACCGCTTATCATAGTTGGTGGCACCGGTTGGAATGAACAGGGGCGCGATGACTTTCGCCAATTCGTCGAAAATAATCACCTGCCTGTCATCAACGCATTCCGTTTCCACGACATCCTTGACAACAATTCTTCCAGCTATTGCGGCGACGGCGGATTGGGCAAGTTCGCGAATGTTAAGCGGTTGCTGGATGAAGCTGACTTGTTGTTTGGTTTCAATATCCGATGGGGCGAAATTACCACGGATTCGTATTCCAACCCCGATCCGGCACGAGAAACTCGCCCTATCCTGCATTCACATCCTTCTGACAGTGAGATTGGCAAAATCTATCGCGCCGATGTTCCACTGCATTCCGGGCCAAATACATTGTCGGCAATCTTACAAGACAAGAAAATTGGCAACTGGAAGGATTGGTCCGATAAAGGCAGACAAGAATTTGAGTCCAGCCGTGTTCCGCCAGCTCAGCCAGGGCCGGTCGATATGGGCAAAATCATCGGTCATTTGCAGTCGATTCTTCCGGACGATGCAATCCTCACAAATGGCGCGGGAAATTTTGCGGCTTGGCACAGCAAATATTTCCTTTTTGGCAAGAAACATCGGCTGCTTGCGCCGCAGTCCGGCGCCATGGGTTATGGCTTACCTGCTGCAATCATGGCAAAAATTGCCGGACCAAAACGAACTGTTGTCTGTATCACTGGCGATGGCGATTTTTTGATGACATGCCATGAACTAAGCACCGCGCAACAAGCGGGCGCTTGCCCGATCGTAATAATCGTCAACAATTCCAGCTACGGCACTATTCGCATGCATCAAGAAACAACCTTTCCCGGACGCGTTAGTTTTACCGACATCAAGAACCCTGATTTCGTCGCATTGGCAAAGGCATTTGGATTTCACGCAGAACACGTCAAAACTACAGATTCATTCGCCCCGGCATTCGCGCGGGCACTTGCGTCGAAAAGCGGTGCCGTCCTCGACCTCATTGTCGACATTGAATCGCTCACACCGCAGAAAACACTTAGCCAAATTCGAGCTCGGGCTCTTAGCGCTGGCAACGCCAATGGCTGAATTTCATCGAATCTTGCTGACCGGGGCGGCGGGAAGCCTTGGCAAACATTTGCGAACTGGCCTATCGCATTTGGCTGACACAATTCGACTTGTTGACCGCGAAAATCTAGGTGCCGAAAAGGCCAACGAAGATATCGTGCAAGGTGATCTCAGCAATTTAAATTTTGTTCTGGAAGCCACCAAAGACTGCGACGCGATTGTCCATTTTGCTGGCACCCCGCGCGAGCAAACCATTGGCGAAATCCTGTCAGATACGCTTCCGGCATCCTACAATATCTACGAAAGCGCACGCCGCAACGGCGTGGCACGTGTCATTTACGCCAGCTCAATCCATGCGGTTGGCTACTATTCGCGCGAGGAAATGCCTGACACGAAATCCCCGCATCGCCCCGACAGTTTGTACGGCATGACCAAATGTTTCACCGAAGATTTGGCTCGGCTGTATTGGGACAAGTTCGCCCTAGAAAGCGTCTGCCTGCGCATTTGTTCCTGTTTTCCGGAACCAGCCGACAGGCGGATGTTATGGTCTTGGCTCAGTTTTGCAGATTGCGTTCGATTGGTTGAGGCCAGTTTACTGGCCCCTCGCGTTGGGTTTTCAATTCTATACGGAACGTCCTCCAATACAGAGCAAGGTGTTTCAAACGCAGGCGCCGAGTATATTGGCTACGCGCCGCAGGATAGCGCCGATGGACACCGTGCCCGCGTTCTTTTGGAAACGGAACGAGGTTTGGCACAAGACGGTTCCGCTCGTTTTGTTGGCGGTTGGTTCACCACGCTAAAGCCCCTAAACGTATGACCGCAATCCCGGCGACCTGCGACGTGCTGATCTGCGGCGGTGCAGTGATGGGCAGTGCCATTGCTTGGTTTTTGTCACGAGATCCGGATTTTAACAGCACAATTCTAGTGGTTGAGCGTGACCCCAGTTATGCAAAAGCAGCAACGGCACTATCTGCTGCAGGCATTCGTCAACAATTTTCCAACCCGACCAATATCCAGATGAGCCTATTTGGTGCGGATTTTCTCAAAAACGCAACTGCGACATTTGGCACCGACATGCAATTTACGCCGAATGGTTACCTTTATCTTGCCGCAAGCGACCAACAAGAACGCATTCTTCGCGCCAATCACGCTACCCAGACAAGTCTAGGCGCACCGATTGTCTTACTTGCGTCCAATGAATTGTCCACCAAATTTCCGCATTTGAACGTAAATGACATCCGCCTCGCCGCGCTTGGTCAAGGGGCCGAAGGTTGGTTCGACAGCATGGGTCTGTTGTCTGCATTCAAACGCGGTGCGATTGGAAACGGTGTTCAATATGTCAAAGCGCAGGTCACGGCTGTCAGCCTGAAAAAATCCAAAGTTGTCGGCGTTACTTTTGCGGATGGTCACAACATTGCATGTAAGTATTTCGTCAATTGCGCTGGCACCCGCGCCACCGCAATTGCCGAAATGGCCGGTTTGAAGCTGCCCATTGAACCAAGGAAACGCACCAATTTCCTGTTTTCTTGCGCGTCGCCGGCCAGTGGAAAACTACCCTTGATGATTGACCCCACCGGAGTCTGGTGCCGCCCCGAAGGGGCGCACTTCCTTGCCGGTTGCAATCCAACGGAAGACCCAGCCGTTGATCCCGACGACTTTGAGCCCAATTTCAGAGAATTCGACGATATTATTTGGCCGACGCTGGCTCACCGCTCGTCGGCTTTCGAAGCCATTCGACTGCAACGCTTTTGGGCGGGCCACTATGACTACAACACGCTCGATCAGAACGCGATCATCGGACCGCATCCGGAAATTTCCAATTTTTTGTTTGCCAATGGTTTTTCCGGCCATGGGTTGCAGCACGCGCCTGCCATCGGTCGCGGATTGGCGGAATGGATCACCCACGGCAAATTTCAAACCCTTGATTTAAGCGACTTGAGCTATCAACGGGTCATTGCCAACCGCCCCTATTTGGAACGCAATGTGATCTGACTATAAGTCGCCAATTGCATTGCTCAAGCACCCGGATGATACAAGCAACCATGATCCGAGTTCTGTTTATCATATACATATTTACCAGCGTTGCGAACGCGCAAGAAGGTCTGACGCTGCCTGAAAACGCAGTTTCAACGAGCGATATTGCCGTGGAATTGACCACCTACCAGTTCCCCAACCACGGCTATGCGCCAGATTCGTCCATGACCATTTCCGTGGAAGGGAATCTTCGCACACAAACCTATAGGTTCGACGACAAAGGTTTCAAAACCCTAGCACTGGTTCGACTGTTGCGTGGGCAGATTCGCGTTTTGGGCTATTCGATTATTCTGGATTGCGACCAGAAAACCTGCGGCGGCTTCGACTTCCGCTTCGGATTTGCCGTAACGGCGGCACCAATGATGGAAGTTGATTTAACCGACTTTCGCTTCATTTCGGCGAAAAAGTTTGGTCCGGAGGGCGACTTCGCCTTGACGATCCTCGTCAGCAAAACTCCCGCAGCGGGTTATCTTCAACTCGCAGCAATCACGCCGCCAATATTTGACACCCCGGCACCGCCAGTGCCAAAACCCGCCGCCCCAGAAAACATTGTCGCCGGTTTTCCCGATGTCGACGCGACGCTTGGCCGAGACGGGCACATGGTTCTTGATGGATTGGTTTTTGAATCAGGCGAAGGCAGCCTTGCTTCTGATCCTACCGGAATCTTGGCGCAAGTCGCCGAATGGCTCAGCGACAACCCCGACATTAGTTTGATTCTGGTCGGTCATTCAGACAACGAAGGGTCGCTTGAATCCAACCAGATCGTCTCACAACAACGGGCTGCATCTGTGCGACAGCAATTGATTGACCAGTTCGCTGCAGAGCCAAGCAGATTATTCGCCGAAGGCGCCGGTTTCCTCGCCCCACGCGCAACAAATGCAACGCCAGAAGGTAGGGCAACTAATCGTCGCGTCGAAATCGTTGTTCGCTAACATTCGATTGCGAAATTGATTGAATCTCCATATGTGTCTTTTGTTATAATGTAACGAAAGCGCACCGATGTCGGAACAATGCATCGCCTGTGAACGGAGTGAAATGGCTTTGAACAGCCTGACTTCGCATGGTGAGCGGTTGACTGGCTTGCGCCGTGACGTGCTGAACGCCATGCACCATCTAAACCGCCCGGTTGGTGCCTACGAACTTTTCGATCACCTCAAGGAAAAAGGCCGTGCTTCGGCACCACCAGCCGTTTATCGCGTGCTCGACTACCTTACCGCGCATGATTTGGTGCACCGGCTACCAACCCTCAGCGCCTACACTGCCTGCACTGCTAAACCGCATCGACACGATGCAAGTTTCCTGATTTGCCGCGCCTGTAACAATGTCGAAGAAATTGATTCGCCCGCTCCGGCAGATGTTATTGCGGCAGCCGACCTGTCTAATTTTAGCCTTGAACATTTCTCTGTTTCGATAACCGGGCTTTGCCGTCGCTGCGGCCAAAATTGATGCAGCCGTCGCAACTTCTCGAGGTCGTTGGGTTAACGGTCAAGATCGGCGGCCGAACCTTGATTGATAATGTAAGTTTTAGTTTGCAGCGCGGCGAAATTGTCACCGTTATCGGCCCCAACGGTGGCGGTAAAACTACTCTTTTGCGCGCATTGGTCGGGGCGATGCCAATATCCAGCGGTACAATCACCAAGGCCGCTGACCTGAAAATAGGCTATACGCCGCAACGCCTGACGACAGAGCGCTCGATGCCGGTTACCGTTGATCGTTTCTTGGCTTTGGCCGGTCGTTTTAGTGCAGCATTGCGACTAGAAGCGATGCAGAAGACCGAAATCGCAGTCCGCAAAGACGCGATGATGTCTGATCTCAGTGGTGGCGAAATCCAACGTGTGCTGCTTTCACGTGCTTTGTTGCGCAAACCTGATCTTCTTGTTCTCGATGAACCCACGCAAGGTCTGGATCAACCGGGTGAGGAACATTTCTACAACCTTCTGTCGCAAATTCGCTCAGCTTCTGGTGTTGCCGTCCTCATGGTCAGCCACGACTTACACGTCGTTATGGCAGGCAGCGATCGGGTAATTTGTCTCAATGGCCATGTTTGCTGTTCTGGTGCCCCCGAAGCAGTTTCCGTCGACCCGACATATTTAGAACTGTTCGGACGTCGCGCCAGCCTAGCGCTCTACCAGCACCACCACGACCATAGTCACGACGGGCATGATCATTCTGACCACAGTCATGGATGACTTCATAATTCGCGCTCTACTTGCCGGATTGGCGATTGCGTTAGCTGCGGCCCCGCTAGGCTGTTTCGTGGTTTGGCGCAAAATGGCCTATTTTGGCGACGCAACCGCGCATTCATCGCTGCTTGGAATTGCCCTTGGTCTAGCCTTGGCCTTGCCACTGATGCTCGGCGTCGCAATTGTCGCGGCGCTGGTTGCTGGAATTGTCGCATTGGCTGGAACCCGCGACGGGTTCGCGGCCGATACAATTCTGGGCGTGTTTTCGCATACAGCTTTGGCGCTTGGCTTAGTCCTTGCAACCATAGTGCCTGATGCCCGCGTCGATCTCCTCGACACGCTGTTGGGCGACATTCTTGCCGTTACCGAAAGCGACGTCATTGTCATCTGGTGCGGTGCCTTGGCGATTGTTGCCGTTCTATCTTGGCGCTGGCGCAGCCTGCTCAACGCCACCTTCAGCCCGGAGCTGATGATTGCCGAAGGCGGCTCACAAACAGCAGACAAGCTGGTTCTAACGTTGAGCCTCGCGCTTTTCGTGGCGCTGTCGATGCAACTTGTTGGCGTATTGCTGATTACCGCAATGCTGATACTGCCCGCCGCTGCAGCACGGCCCTTGGCGCGAAGCCCCGAAAGCATGGCGACAATTGCAGCACTGATAGGCGGCGTCTCGGTAGCTATAGGCCTTCAGTCCTCGTGGACTTGGGATAGTCCCGCTGGTCCATCGATTATCCTGGCAACATCGATCATTTTCATGCTGACAAACTTGGTGCAATTCTTTCGCAGATAGTCCTTACACGCACTGCCCAAGTTGCACTTCATACTCTTGGGCCTTTTCCTCAACTCGCCGTGCATAGTTTCGAACAAAACTGTCGTTCAAGTGATTGCCCCTAGCAAATCCAGTGTGGCCTTCGTGATAGGCGATATACTGGTTGTAGGCGTCGTCTTTGGCGATGCCATTACGCTGATAGCTTTGATCCATATACCAGCCGATAAAATCCGCCGAATCCGAGAAATCATCACGGTCAGCGCCACGCCGACCCGTATCGTCGCGATAGCCGTCCCAAGTGGCATCCAATGCCTGCGAAAAGCCATAGGCCGAAGATTCACGCCCATTGGGAATGAAACCGAACAAATACTCCCGCCTTGTTCGCGCTTTTGATCGGAACTTGGATTCGTAATAGACCGTCGCCAAAAGCACGTGCGGCGGAACTCCCCAGCGATTTTCGACTGCTTTGGTCGCACGAAACCACGCCGGACGCTCCGATTTTATGACGCAGGCATTGTCAATATCGCTCGGTCGGTTGCCATCCGAAGAGCATGACCCCAGAACCAATACCAGTGCAACTGCAAGATACCGCATCCAACCCGCCTCAAATATTTCTGCTCATAGTTTGTTATTTTGCAGCAAGACTCGCTCAAAACCAATATTTTTGCAAGTGGGGCAGTCTTCACGATAATTTTGGTTTCGCTGTTTCGGTGAAGATTCCGTGCAACGCGAAACATGCGGCACGAACGAATTGGGTTTCTCGCGTTGTGGCAAAGCGCAACCTGCCGTATATTGGGCGCAGTGGTTCCAAGGACATGCTTGTTATGCTGCGCGGTTTGGCCAAATTCTCGATCGGCGATGTGGTCCACCACAGAGTGCACCCCTTTCGCGGTGTGATTTTTGACGTCGATCCGTCATTTAGCAATACCGAGGAATGGTGGCTTTCAATACCCGCAGATCACCGGCCCGCAAAAGACCAGCCGTTTTACCACCTGCTCGCCGAAAACGACACGTCCTATTACGTCGCCTATGTATCAGAACAGAACCTGGTTTTGGACAACAGCGGCGATCCGGTGGAACACCCCGAGGTCGCCTCGATGTTCGGGCGTCTGCATGGCAACAAATACGAAAACGCTAGCCAAATGCATTGAAGGCTTTGGCCAGTCTAAATGCGGCGTACCGTAGTTTCGTTCGAGATTTTCTGGAAACAGCGAGCCCCGGTGCCGATCATTTTGGTGGGGGCTGAAACTCACGGCACCGGGAACAGTTAACAACTGCTGTGGTTTTGTTATGCTTGTGATTCATGGCCTCAACCCGTCTTAATTGTGGCGAAATTGCGGATTCTTAATTAATTGTAAAGATTCAGCAAATCGGTCCGAACGCTCTAAAGCGGCGTTGGTCTGCGGCTGACGATGTGGGGTGATCGTTACAAACTGAGGGGCCCGGCAGGGCATCGTTGGTGGGGGCTGACTTTGCTCCGCCGGGCCTTACTCATCTTCTGTAGGGTCTTTATTCCGCTCAATCATGACCGTGAAGCGATGGAAATGTGGCGATTCCTGGGATTCTTAACAAAAGGTTACTTTTCTCAAACAGATCATCGGGTAAAAAATACGTCGATTCTGCCGACTTCTCCTTGCCAAGCCATCGCTGAATTGGCCATGTTGTTGGCATGAACATCGCTGTTGACCCACGGATTGTCGCATTTCCTACCACGTCAGCGCGTGTCAGCTTTCATCGCAGCGAACTCAGCGTGATTCTCTCGGTTTACGGCAAAATGGTCGCCCTAGGAGAATGGCGAGATTATGGCATTTCTCACCTAACCGACGTTGCTATTTTTTCCGTTTTTCGCCACACGGCCGAAACTCCGCTCTATCGGATTGAGAAACGACCAAAGTTTGCAGCGCGTCAGGGACAGTATTCGGTCATTGCGATGGATGGCCGAATCTTGAAACGGGGGGCCGATTTGAGAAACGTGATTCGCGTTCTCGAAAAATTGCTCATCCGGCCAATTTAACCCCAGATGCGACGCCGCGCGATAATTGCGTTGCCCGCCGCACGAGATCGTTCAATAACCGATGAAACCGATTCTGAAACAACCGCCATGTGGTGGGCGTTGGCGTGAATCATCGTTTCGCCATTTTGCATTATGCCGACATGGCCATCCCAGAAAATCAAATCACCGCGACGTAGGGGCAAATCGGCAGCAATTTCTTCACCAACAACGGCAACCTGCTGATCAGAATCGCGCGGCACTCGCCTTCCAGCCGCCAACAAGGCAATTTGCAGTAACCCTGAACAGTCAAATCCCAGTGGCGTGCAGCCCCCCCAAAGATACGGGACACCAACAAAGCGTTCCGCGACCGACACATATTCCGCCGCCCTGATGTCGTCCTCGGCAAGCGACTGTAACGGACAAAACCCTCCTTCGACATGCGCGAACCCGCCAACGCTTTCGCCAGAATAGATCGATGACATAAACGGAAGCGGCTGGCGATCCGTCGGTAGTTTCATATTTGGCCGCGGATAAACATGCGCCCAGTTAGCCACGACACGGTAATTCGCTGCTTGCGCTGGTTCGTGCAATCGCGAAGCGACAACATACCCAACATAGCCATCCCGCCGGTTCTGTCCCCAGGCATACCAAGCCGATTTTTCGTAAACGTCAAATATATCACCGTACAGAAGCTGAGTGGTCAAACGGCCGCCCGGTTTGTCAAACATGTCAAGCCAAGGCACCGCTACCGCCATCGCATGTGGCGCGGCAAAGCGGTCCGCATTCACGTTCCCACGCAAATGTTCCGCCGCCAAATCAGGTCGAGCAGGGGTTATTCGCGGGTCCATTAGCCACCGTACCTTTGCGTCAACACTTGCAAAATCGCCCGAGCCGCCTGTCCTGCACCGCCTTTTGGCCGTGCTGGTTTCGCCGTCGGCGCCCAGCCATAAAAGTCGAAATGGGCAAATCCCACGGGATTGCTCACAAATCTGCGCAGAAACAACGCAGCGGTTATCGCCCCCGCCATACCACCCGACGGCGCATTGTCCAAATCGGCAATCCCCGGCTCAATCAGGCTTTCGTATCCGTTCCAAAATGGCATGCGCCATACCGGGTCGCCGACGAGATTTCCGGCAATAGATAATTCCGCCGCAAGCGAATCGTCATCGCTAAACATCGCCGGTAAATCTGCTCCCAAAGCCGTCCGAGCCGCTCCCGTCAACGTCGCCAAGCAAAAAAGCAAATCAGGCTTATCCTCGTCCGCGTAAGCCAGCGCATCCGCCAAAATCAACCGTCCCTCGGCATCGGTATTGTTGATCTCAACGGTCAAGCCTTTGCGCGAAGTCAGGATGTCCTGTGGCCGAAAAGCATTGCCAGCAATCGAGTTTTCCACACACGGAACCAGCACCCGCAATCGAACCTTCAGGTTCAAAGCCATAATCATTTGCGCCAGTCCCATAACTGTCGCCGCCCCGCCCATGTCTTTTTTCATCAACCCCATCGAAGATGACGGCTTAATATCCAATCCGCCGGTATCAAAACAAACGCCTTTGCCAACCAAAGTCACTTTGGGTGCATCCAGCGGCCCCCAGCGCAGATCCATTAGCCTTGGCCCCTGCTCCGACGCCCGTCCAACGGCGTGAATCATCGGAAAATTGTCCGACAGTAAATTTTCGCCTTTGATCACTTCTACATTCGCGCCGAATCGTTCAGCCAAATCCCGGAAAGCCGCCTCCAGCTTCTCGGGGCCCATGTCCGACGCCGGCGTATTTATCAGATCGCGGGTCAAAAACTCGCCGGCCGTAATCGCTTCAATTCGGCCAGAATCGACCCCATCGGGCGCGACCAGACGCGCTTTCATCGGCTTGCTTTTGCGATAGCGGTCAAAATGATATTGCGAAAGCAGCCAACCTAGCGCCGCTTCGTCGCGATCGCTTTTCTTCAAGCCCGAGGCGATGCGATATGTGCCAGCAGGCAATCCGGGCACAATCTGCGCCAAATGGAATCGCCCGCGCGTCCGCGCCGCGCTATCACCCCAACCTACCAAAACGGCAGCAATTCCACCTTCGGCATCGGGGAAACTCAACGTCGAACCTAACGATCCATCAAAGCCAGAACTTGCAATCCAACGGCGTGTCACAGCACTTTGATTGGCGCTCCAACTTTCCAAGGCAGATTTTTCGACAACATGAAGCGGAATTGCCCCCACCGACGACGACGCAAATTTCGCTAACATCAACCGCCCCAAACCAATAACCAAAGTTCAGACTAGCGGATATCGCCGTCAATTCAACCGCTTATCAATTTCAATGACTGGTCATCTCTGGTGCCGAGAACAACGAATCTTCGCCAATGCGAATCAGTCGTGCGGCAACAGCATGAATTGCCGTCAGATTGCCAATCTTCACGCAGTTCATCAAATCGCGGGCGACGTAGGAAACACCAACCATTCCAATCTGTTCCGCAGTTCCCACCAACCCCAAACAGAACCGATAAATCTCCGGCAAATCCTCAATTTTCAAAGCTTTTTCCAAACGCGACAGGCGATCTGCGATCTGAAAAAATGAATCTTCCAGAATCTCTTCGCATTTGTCGTGCCCCAGCGACTGACGTAACACGCGGATCGATTCTACATCGACCAACGCCGTTTCCACCGCCGCCAGCTTATAAACCTGGCCCATACCCGCTCCACTCCGTCCCCAACATTAACATGAATTGACGTATTTGAAAAATCGGTAATTTTGTATCGGCAGGAACACGATATTCGCGTGCAATTTTGTTCAACTGCACGCGGCATTGTTAAGGTTTCATCACCTATTGCAGATAAATTTCCCGGTCACCCGGCCAATTCAACTCGAATCCGAATTCGATTTTTTGGGTCGCACCTCCGGCAAGGTCAAACGTCCAAGTCCGCACGCCGCGCTTGCCCTCAAAATCCACCTCGGTCGGCTCCGGTCGCGCATAGGCGTCCACAGACAGGTCTTCGGCTTCCGAGAAAGGTACCCGATCGAAAATCGTCACTTTGATCGGATAGTCCAATAGACTTTCCGTTGTGATCTCAAATTTTTCCACCCGTCGATTGGTCGTTCCGATAATTCCGAAATCGCCCTCTTCCTTGTCAACGACCACGCGCCTAATCTCAAGCCCGTCAAGCACACCAAAAGGCAGGATCGTTTCCTTGCCCACCGCAATCATTGGCACATAAACCTCGCCCACAAACGTCCCGTCCCGAAACGCCGCCGCCCGTCCGGGCAAAATCGGTCCACCAAACGTGTTGGTAATCGTGGCGTAAAGATAGGCATGCGGGTCAAACTCTGGTGTCGCCCGCGCCAAAATGCCCCCATCGGCGCTCGCCTTGTCGATTGTCAATTGCCGCACTGTGCCATCACCGGCAACATTGGTGGCCCCGGCCATTTCATAAACAACTGTCTGCCCTTGGATGCTGATGCCTGCCAGAACTTCCCGCGCCGCCACAGATGCCGATTCTGGCATCACCGCCTTCTGCGCATCCGACATAACTTCGGCCTCCGCAGGTGCCTCAAAAACCAGATTGCTGACCGTTTCATTGGACGCGCCTACGTTGTAAACTTCCGCCAACACCGCCTGAAGTTCCCACAATCCCGGCGCATCCATCCGGTCGCTCCGCTGCGCTGTAGAAAGCGTCAGCGCCACATTTGCCCAATCTTCACCAGTAAATTGTTGCACCCGCGCGTGACGTTCTATGGTCAGTCTCGGCTGCGCACCCTGTTCCAGCCGCAAATCATAGATCGGCTCCCATCCGGCCCCATCAACGAAATAGTTTAACTCCAATGTGCCATTCACGTTCGCATCGGACGCAATCTCGACGCTGGCGATTGAACGTTCCGGAGCAGGCATCTGCGCTGCAGCCAGCGCTTCTTGTGCCTTGGCCAGGTCGACGTTCAAATCCTCGGCCTTTGTTGTATTGCCATCAATCTGCAATTGCGCCGCGTTCTTTTCGGCCAAAGCTTTCGTTGTTTCGGCAGCCAAAACCGCAATCGCCGCCGCCCAAGTGTCGGGCCCAGCTCGCAATTTGTCGGCTTCATCCACCAAGCGTTGCGGCTCACGATCAATCAGCGCCGCGATCATTTGTTCGCGCACCGCAGCTGCCTGAATCACGGCAAAATGCGCCCGATTTTCCACGTCCAGTAGCCGCAACTTCTCTTCAATCGCATCGACCGCCAACTGCTCGGGCCCATCAATTTCAAATACCGGTGGCAGCCGATCAACGCGATGATCGACCGAAACTATGCTGAATGGCACGTCGCCTGTACCAGACACCCTTAAACTTGCCGCATCAAAATTGAGCGGCAGGTCATCAACTACAATCGAATTGGCACCGGCACTCGCCTGAAACGCCACCGTCCGCGTAACCAACGCCCCAGAAGAATAAACCGTCGCCGCGGAAATTGCGCTTTCGGCATCAATTTCAGCCGCAAAAGTCGGCAATGCCGCCAACAAAGCAATCAATGAAAAACAAATCGGGCGCATCAATATCCTCCTGAAACGCGTCGCATCGAAAATCAGACGCAGCCTGACCCGCAATCCTTGGCCCGCCAAGAGGGTAATTTCACCCCTTTTTCAAAACCCTTCGCCCCAGCAATTCGGCAATCTGCACCGCATTCAGCGCCGCACCCTTGCGCAAATTGTCGCTGACAACCCAAAGGTTGATGCCGTTGTCCAATGTCTGGTCCTGCCGTATGCGCGAAACAAACGTCGCGTAGTCACCGACGCATTCTATCGGCGTCGTATATCCGCCGGGCTCACGCTTATCGACCACCAAAACACCCGGCGCTTCGCGCAAAATCTCGCGTGCCTCTTCCTCGTCGAGATATTCCTCGAACTCGATGTTGATCGCCTCGGAATGGCCAACAAATACCGGCACCCGCACGCAGGTCGCCGTCACTTTGATTTTGGGATCGAGGATCTTCTTGGTCTCGGCGACCATCTTCCATTCTTCCTTGGTCTGGCCGTCTTCCATGAACACATCGATTTGCGGGATCACGTTGAAAGCGATCTGTTTGGGGAATTTCTTCGGTGCCACTTCCTGACCAGGCACGAAAATGCCCTTGGTCTGCCGCCACAACTCGTCCATGCCATCTTTCCCGGCACCTGAAACTGACTGATATGTCGAAACCACCACCCGTTTGATCCGCGCCCGATCGTGCAAGGGCTTCAGCGCCACCACCATCTGCGCAGTCGAGCAATTTGGGTTGGAGATGATGTTTTTCTTGGCATAACCCATCACCGCGTCGGGGTTCACTTCCGGAACGATTAGGGGAACATCGTAATCATAGCGATACAGCGACGAGTTATCGATCACCACGCAGCCCGCTTTTGCCGCCATGGGCGCATATATCTTTGTCGCCTCCGACCCAACGGCGAACAAAGCAATGTCCCAACCGGCGAAATCAAAGCCATCCAAATCCTTTGTTTTCAAGGTCTTGTCACCAAAACTGACCTCGGTTCCCATCGACTTTCGGCTAGCCAGTGCAACAATCTCGTCAATGGGAAACTCGCGTTCCGCCAGGATGTTCAGCATTTCGCGGCCCACGTTCCCCGTGGCCCCGGCAACGACAACTTTGTAACCCATATTACTCTCGCCCATTCATCAAAGACGGGCGCTTCTAGCGCATCATCCTGACAATGTGAAATGTTGAATCGTGACCTTAAAGCCGAACGGGAAGATACCGCCAAACCAGCCAGCCGATAACCGCCATCCCAACTGCCAAAGCCCAGAATGCCCCGGAAAACCCAAACCACTGGAACATGAAGAAATAAACCAGCGGCGGGAACAATTCGGAGGCATCCAGATAAGTCCGATACACCGTCGTCATTTGCGGCCGCTCGTGCGGATGCACCGCCCGCAAGAACGGCACCGGCCCCAACCCATCCAAAACTGACGCGAACAAAGCGGCCGCTACGAATGCGGAACCTGCCAACAAAGCATGACCCGCACCCAGTAAACCGACAATTATCACCAGTCCCGCCGACAGCCAAAACGACCGCGCCAGAACCAGCCGAATGGTAAACCGCTTCGCCACTCGACCGACAAACATGTTCACGAACAGCATCAAATTGCCCAAAGCCACAATCGCTCCGCCCGCCTGCGGACCATATCCTCCCTCAACCATCAAAATCGGACCATAGATGAAAAAAGTCACCCAAAACGACGACCGTCCAAAGGCGATCAGCCACGCCAGTCGCATCCGTGGTTGGGCAGCAAACCGACCCAATGACTTCAACGGGTTCGGTGGCTTCATCACCCCGGCCCTGATCGGCCCCTTTTCGATCAGCCGCAACACCCAGAAAAGCGACAACAAACTCATCGCCGCACAGACGCTTAGCAGCGCCGGTGCCCAAATCCCGTAAGTCTCGAACAACCAAATCCCAATGAACGGAAACGTCCCCCACGCCAGCGTCGCCACTGCAAACCGCAACGGCTCGGACCGCACCAATTGCTGTTTGTGAATATTGTCCATGATATACAGCGCCAACGTCACGTTCAGCACCGCAGCGCCAGTCGTTCGCAAGAACATGGTCAAAACCTGGGTCGCCTCAAACCCGACCGTCAGCATCAAAGCGCAAGTCGCCGACATCACCGCGCCCAAAGTATAGGTCCACCGCCGCGACAGTCGCAGGATCAAATACGGTATGGCGAAACTGAAACACAGCGCCGCCATCGCAACGCAGGTATAGACAAGAGAGACATTTTCTTTGCTGCCGAACAACTCATAGGCCTGAAGCGGAATGACTGTCGCCACCGAAGCCCGCGTCACCGATTCCAGAAAATACAAAGCCGAAAACGTCCAAGCCCCCGGTTGAGACTTGGGCACCCAAAACGGCTGCCGCATGCTGAAACTCATCGTGATCCCGGTTGCTATGCCGCCAGTGACCACAGATCAGCCAAGTTGACTCGCTTGTTCGGTCAGGCGGCGCTTTGAAAACGACATTCGCCGCCTAGATTACGGATTGTAGATTTCCGATTTGGCACCAACATAGCCGTCCCAAGCAAACCAATAGGCGATATGGCCAGCAATGCGGAGCAGCTTTCGGCCTCTGGAATCGGTCAATGCTTCTTCGTCCACTGTCCAGACACTTCCATCCGAGGCCCGCAATTGGTTCGGGCTTCCGCCGGTGAATGTCAGAATCCCGCGTTCATAGGCGCGGACTGAACGCGTTTCTGCATCGCCAAGTAAAACCAAAGCCATATCGCCGATTTGATCGTTGATTACCTTGGCTGGCATGAACGCCGACAACGGCCAGGCCTTGGCAGCGCCGGTCGTGCGGATGCCGAAGACATAGTCTTTTTGGCGGAAACGTGATTGATCAACTGCTGCGGGAAACATCAATCCTTCTGCAGCAAAATACTCGTTGTAAACCACGCCCGATCCATAGTCGCGGGAATGACCGGTTTTCAACGACAGCACCGTCGTCTGGGGATTTGCAGCCCGCCAATTTTCCCACGTGGTTATAACAACCGGTCGCTGGCGAAGTTCAATTCCCGACCCGACTAGCGGGCCGACGACCGGCCGACCGGTAAACTGGTTCCATAACGAATTCGTCTCGCGATCAAACATCAACTTGTTTGATCGATACAAGAACCCTGACGAACCAAAAATTAGCGGTCGCGCCCGATCCACGTCGGTTTCAAACAGAATGCCCGAACCACAAAGCGTGCAATAGGCCAGCGCCACTGGAACACCACCGATAACGTCGTTGAACATTTCGTGCCAACCCATGATTCGCAGCGGATAGGCGCGAATGTCGCCATTGATCGACACACCAAATACCAGGTCTTCGGCGTGCAAATAGTCGGCAGAGTCCGCCGAAATCATCGCTGGCCGATCAAGCGAGGGAATGCCATCCTTTGCGACGCCGCCCCAAGCAATCTCCTCAATCCGAATCCCCATCCGGCCACGCTCCAGATATTCTGGTTTCAGGAAATCGGCAAAGTTAGGATCGATTTGCAAAAAAAGGCTTCGGGTAAATTCGGCGAATGCCGGATGTGGCACGATTTCCGGGTGCAGTTCCTGCCAGATCATCCAGTCAAACCAATCCTCGCCGCCGTCATCACCAGTGATGCTGCGCAGTGTCTGCAGGATTGGCTGCGACGGTGTCCGCGTGTATCGCAGCGCCAGAATAAGTGCCGCCGCCATGTCGGGATTGCCGCGCGAAGCAATCGCCCGCAATGCTTGCCCGACTTCGTCCGTGCCGCCGAACACCAATGCAGACTGGGCATCGGCCATTCCATCATCTTGAGCCAAAACTGGCAGGCCAACAAAACTGGTTGCGACCAAAAGGCTGCCGAATATTCGACGCGAAAATACCATGCCACCCTCCACAAGCTGTCGCGGGCAGTTTGGCGGTTTCGATGTTCACATGCCAAACACTAGCAGGTGAATGTGCGGGGTCAGCCTAGATCGCCCGCATCCGATTGTTCCGCGCTTCGTGCTCGACCTCTGCCAGTCCCAACACTTCAAGCACCGGCGGCACATAGTTACCGAATCGACCGCGATAACCTTTGCGCATTCCATAATAGCCGCCGACTGGGTTGCCATTATCCCGAGCCCAAGCCTCAAGCGACCCCTCCTTCACCGGTTTGCCCTCATCCGCATTCCCCAGCGCCACCCAATCACCCGCTGCCGTCAACATTGCGTGTGCGTCCGCGATGCAGCGCAAATGATAAGACAATACCGTCGTCCCCACTTTTACTACCAATGCCTGTTTCACCTCATCGCGCCACGCCTCGAAATCCGAACTTAAGGATGGAGTTTTCAACAGCCACGGGTCGTCCGCCGTCCCATTTCCATAACTCACTGTGTTCAATTCAAATGCTCCACTTCCGTTTTCAACCACTTCCCGAATCATTCGTCATGCATTCATAGAACCAGTAAGGTGACATCTTCTGTCATCTAACATGGGTCTCACGATGCGGGCGTCACGCCTACTTCACATCCTTCTGCTCCTGCAAAATCGCGGCAAACTCACTGCAGCTACCCTCGCAGCCGAACTCGAAGTCACCCGCCGCACTATATTGCGCGACGTTGACGCGCTCACCGAAGCGGGTCTGCCTATCATCGTCCACCAAGGCTATCGCGGCGGTATCGAACTTGGCTTTGGCTACCGCACCCGACTGACCGGCTTGAACCCGGACGAAGCGGAAGCCCTCGGTGTCATGCTCGGCACAACGGACCACAGGCTTGATCCGCTGGGCCTTGGCACCGCATGGCAACGCGCCCGCTCTAAACTGCTCGAATCGCTGCCTGACATCGTTCGAGAACACGCGACCCGTGGTGCGAACCTGTTCCAAATCTCAGGCGGAACCGCTAATGTCGACCGACGACTTCCGGCCCTTGCGCAAGCCATTCGAAATCGTAACATTGTGCGGATTCGAGTGCGAAGCGCTGATACGATAATAATTCACCCAATCCTGCTAGCCGCTGACGACGACCACTGGTGGCTCAAAGACAGTCTTTCAAGCAAGTCCATTACACTCGCCGAGTGCGGCGACATCGCAATTTCCGCGCACAAGTTTTGAGCGCTGTCGAACGTCAGCGGCGCATCCAGAAACGTGCCAGCGTGACGACAGCGATGATCGCCCACAGTACTTCTATCAGCAGAGCCCCCACGTTTGGTCTGTATGCCAGCGAAACTATCAGCATCGCGGCACCAACCAAGTTCAAAAGCTGGAATGGTGGCAGGCTAGCATCCATTTTCTTGTTCGAAACCGCGAAATATCCGGCAACGATCAGGATCGAGCCGATCACACCCAGAGCATCGAACTGTAGCGCGCCAAAAATACTGGATTAACGCGCCAAAAATACTGGATTCAAAATCTACACAACTCTAGGTAGATATGTTACAGAGTTTTGTACAGATTTCGACATTTCAGGGCGTTTTGGAGGTGCTTATCAGCAACTCTTTGCGGGTTGGGGAGCGGTCGCTTTGGGTGCCGATTGTGTAGCTCGTGGTCACCTCTTCAATGGCGAATCCTGAGAAGATTTCACGTACCTCAGGCACATCATTTATCGACATCAGGAACCGTCCTTTGATCGCCGCCAGCTGGTCCGCCATGCGGGCAAAATCGGTTCGCTCGAACATGGCTTTGCCATAGTCATTCTCGCATCCAAAGTAGGGCGGGTCGAGATAGAAAAGCGTGCCTGGTCCATCGTAGCGGGTGATGAAGGCAGACCAGTCCAAGCACTCGATAACGACCCCGGCAAGGCGGGCGTGGAGGTCCTCTAGCATCGGTTCCAGCGTCGTCAGGTTGAAGCGGCCAGGACGATCCTTGGACACTCCGAAATTCCGACCTGAAACCTTTCCGCCGAAGGCCGTTCTTTGCAGGTAAAGGAAGCGGGCAGCGCATTCCAGATCGGTCAGGGTTTCGGGGTTGGTTTCGACCAGACGCTCAAACTCGGAACGCGTGGTTAGCTGGAATCGCAGGGTCTCAATGAACTGCGGATAGTGGCGTTGTAGGATGCGAAACAGGTTCGCAATGTCGCGCCCCAGATCGTTGATCACTTCGGCGCGTGGCCGCATTTGGCGGCGCAGGAAGATGCCTCCCATGCCGACGAATGCCTCGGCATAGGTTTGATGCGGCGTGGCGTCGAGGATCGCGCAAACGCGCTTGGCAAGGTTGCGCTTACCACCCAGCCACGGGGCTACTGGAAGGGTGGGTTCAACAGGGCTTAAAGGTGGATTGAAGGACATGTCTTGCTTTCACGAAAGTGAGAACGAAACGAAAACACTTGCCCCTATTGCGACGGGATAGTCAAGCGCAATGGTCCGGCGTTGGGCGGTCGGCCGACCCTTTACCGAAAACCAAAGTGCTGTATAACCAGAGACTACCAGCCAGAGGGTGGAATTCGGCCTTGAAAACGAAATTCATTCCAGTTGTTATTACGTGTCTGGCGATTGCGACTGGGATCGCCAGCAGTACATCTGCATGGTCGCAGACCTCCGAAGAGGCGCTCAAGGCCTTTGAAAATCGCGACTATGTGACCGCACTTGCAGGTTTCCGATTGAATGCCGACCTTGGAGATCCAGATGCTCAAAGCTTCTTGGGCATGATGTATGCACTTGGGTGGGGCGTCCCTCAGGACAAAACCGAAGCCGTTCGCTGGTATCGGCTCGCGGCGGATCAAGGTAATCCGATTGCCCAACGCGAACTCGAGAAAATGCCCGCTTTCCAAAACGAGCTCGGCACAAACTATGCCGACGGAATCGGCGTTCCGCAGGATGACGCCAAGGCAATCCACTGGTATACGCTTGCAGCCGAGCAAGGCTTTGCCGATGCGCAATTCAACCTTGGTTTCATGTACATGGAAGGCAGGGGCGTCCTCCAAGATTTTGCTATAGCGCATATGTGGAGTAATTTGGCGTCCGCTCAAGGCCACGCTGGTGGCAAGCAGAACCGCGATCTACTGGCAGCAAGCATGTCCGCTGATCAAATCGCTGAGGCTCAGCGCTTGGCGCGAGATTGGACGCCAGTCGATTGAGGTGACGACAACGGCAGAATGTCGCACTTCTAAACCGAAAACAGCACGCATCTTACCCTTCCGGCCACGTTCAATTCTGCGAGTTCTGGACCTGCAAGTGTTTCTGATTTGGACAATGGATTGTCTGACAGGACCATTATGCGAGCTGGTCGGCCGTCGGGCCCCTTGTCCAGCGGAATCAGGCGTTTTATGAATATGTCACCGTGTCGGGTGAAGGCGTAGATGCCTTCCTGCTCAACCATTTTCTCTGCAGCGTGGACCAATACAAGCGAGCCGTCTGGTATCGTCGGTGCCATGCTATCACCTTTCACGCGGACCAGAGCCGAAAGGTCCGCAGATACTGAATGTTTCCAAAGCCAAGAGCGCGAAAACGCGAGCTGTTCCGTCTGACCGCCTTCGACCGGAGCGAGGCCTGAACCGGCCGACAGACTAAGATCGTAGCGTCGGATCAGTGAATACTCCTCACCGTCCGACGAGAAGTCCCCATGCTGCGGCATTGAATAGTCAGGAATCGAAATCGTCGGGCCGGTACCCGCGCCAAAGCCAACTGGCGCAGAAAAAACCATCGGCTCCCGCCCGTCAAGAATCCACGCCGGATTTACTTGGAATCGCTCAGTTAACCTTTGGAGAAATTTCCGCGAGGGCTGCGTCAGCCCGGCTTCGATTTGGGAAACCATGCCAGAACTGTAACCTAAATAAGCAGCCAACTCCCTTTGGCTCCGCCCCGTCGTGGCGCGGAAGGACGCTAAGCGCAGAGCAGAATTTGTCTCATCAGTCATAACATGGGCCTTGACATGTCCGATCATATTACTCAATATACGCTTAGCGCTATTACTCGGCGCAATTGTGGCGCATATGGAAAGCCTATGACAGAGATTCGGACAACACTCCAGCCCGGCCCCGTTTTCTACTCGGTGTTCACGGGTATTTTGCGTGCATATGGGCTCACGCTGCAGGATTGGAGTAAAGCGCGTGGCATCAAACCTGCCAATGTACGGGCCGCAGCACACGGCTCCTGGAATGGGCCTGGTGCGAAAGCACTTCGCGCCTCGATGGTCACCTATGTGGGTGAGGACGCTTTTCGACAACTCTATGCCGAGCACATTGACCGTGAATTCAAGGGAGCGGCGTGATGAACGCTTCACTCGCAGCCCTTCTGCTCTCCACCTTTTGCGGTGCAACCGAACCCGCGCCGCAGGTGATCTTTGTTGATCGCCTGCCCAATGGCGCGAACGCCCATAATGACGGCCGCGATGCGATCATCATGGTCCGCGACGAGCGCGAGATCGGGGCAATCTTTGCCCAAGAGCTGCAGGAAGTGCTGGCGCATCGTGGTTTCGATCCGGTTGAACGGGTCGAATTCAACAACGACGACGACCGGCGCGCCTATGCGCAGTTGTTCAGCCACGCCGTCGAAGTGGCTGCAGCGGAGGCGCTCTATGGCCGCAACCCTAATCGGTATCGCTCCAACGAGGCCGAGGACATGCGGGAATCGTATTCCTACCTGTCGGGCTTTAGCGAAAGCAAGATTTTCAACGAAATGCTGATGCTGCAGCCCGCCGCGCGGCGCTGGGTTGCCGATCACCGATCCGAACTCGCCTGCTTTGTCGTCCTCGAGGCTTTCGATAGGGCGCAGAGACTGACTGAACCACGCTTTTACCAACCCTGAAAGGACTGAATATGTCTCGCAATCAACGACTGTCAAAATCCGCCTTGCTCAATGAAATTTCCGCTCGTAGCGGCTACAAACGCGCAGATGTCGACCGCATCTTCAGCCATGTGCCCGGTGCCATCGCTGATGCCGTCGCCAACGGCTACAGCGTGAGCCTGAATGGCTTTGGCACCTTCAAAATCCGCGACCGTGCGGCGCACATTGGCCGCAATCCCAAGACCGGCGAAAGCATAAATATCCCGGCCAAGTCGGCCATCGCCTTCAAGGCATCTTCAAGCCGTAAAGCCTGAACCACGCCGTGTTAACCGGGGCCGATACCGGCCCCGGCCCCCCCCTCTTAATCAGGTCACTGCATCATGTTCCTCCACAGATTCCGCAGATACCTCGCACTGGCCATCTGCCCGGACCTGGCTCCCAGAGTCCCCGGCGCACTGGAACGACTCGTCCAGTGGCCATCGGACTATCGGCCCGATTGGTGGGGTGACGATGATGTCAGAGAGTTCATCCTTTGGGCGCGGGGCAAAATGAGCCGGGCCGCGTGCTATCGAATGATGCACAAAATGGGTGATGACCATCGCTACCCAAGCAAGAGTGCACTCTACCGGTTCTGGGAACTCGAAGGTCCAATAGAGGAGCGGCCAAGGCCTTTCGATGCACCGGTCGCCGTGCCAGTCACACTGCCGATGCGCGATTTGTCCCGCGAAATTTACCCACCCGCTCCCTATCCCTATGGCGCGGCGCAGCCGACCACGGGCCGGGTGTCGTGATGATCAGGTTCTTCACACGCACCGCCGCCTACCTGAACGACAGCCTGCTTGGCGATCTGATCGGCGTGATCTGCCTCTTCGTCATTGTCTATTTCATTTTTTGTGTCGGAGGCCTTCTCTGATGGGACATGATCCGCTGATTTATTGGAAAAACGTGCAAGCCTTGGTAACCCGGGCACACGAACAGAGTGATGTGATGCGCAATTCGCTGCGCCCGGATGATCGCAACGAAGCCGCTCGGTCCTATGCGACCGCCGTTGACCAGCTGGTGGCGCAGCTCGGCATCCTCGGCAATCGCGGCGTGCTTGATGCCGTGGCCGAGTTTCTGGAGCGCAGCTATCCGCGCGTCGCGGAAACGCCGCCAGAAGCGGTGCACAATGGCTATCGAATTTCGCGCCTGCCGCTTGGTTATGTGGTCAGGAACGCCAACAATCAGGCGGTCAGTCCTGTGTTTCGCAGTGCCGATGCAGCCTTACGCCATGCCGATGCCCTGCTGGCCCGCAACGGTGCCGGTCAGCGCATCTGCCGCAGCTGCGGCAAGACGTTCCAGTCAGTGGCCCCCGATGCCACCGCCTGTCAGCCCTGCAGCTCGGCGGATTATGTCGCGTCGAGGATCGGCAAGCGGCTTGGATCGCATGATCGGCAGCTGACGGCATGAATGATTGGTTCACCTTGGCCGAGCTCGCCGAAGCGGCTCTGCCGGGTCTGCCGCGTTCAAGGCGAGGCCTGCTGTTCATGGCCAAGAAGGCGGGCTGGCACCGCGTGGATACCAGCCGGACACGCCCCGGACAGGGCGGTGGTGTAGAATTCAGCGTCACGGTGCTGCCACTGGCGGCACGCGCCGCTTGGACGGGACCGCGTCCGGCCGACCTTTTGCCGCCAAAGATCATGGAAGTCGGTGAGGACGCCTTACAAGGCGCAGACCGCGACCGGCGCGATGCGAAACTGGCGATCCTGAAGCTGTTTGATGAATACAGGTTGGCAAATCTGAGTTCCGCTGGCCGCACGTCCAGCCAATTCGGCGAGCAAGCCGCTCGCACATTTGCGCGGGCGTACACCAACGGCCAAATTGCAGCTCCGGAATGGGTGCGGCTGCAACTGCCACGGGTTTCCAAAAGTTCGATTTTCGTCTGGCAGCAGGTGAGCGAAACCTTCGGCCCGGATGCGCTCGCCCAAGACAGCCGCGGGAGGCCGGGCAATCTTGACGAGCAACTCGATGGCGCGGTCAAGCTGACCATCCTAGCCGCCATTGCCAAGAAGCAATTCCTGTCGGCCAAACACTTAAGGGCGCTGATCGCCGAGACCTACAAGGGTCAGCTCGAGACCATGCCGTCCTTGCGCGAAATCCAGCGCTCTGTCGCGCGTTGGAAACGCGAATACAAGAACGAGCTGCTCTATCTGACCGACCCCGATGCGTGGCGCAGCCGGGTGGAATTCGCTTCAACGAACGCGACCCGCGCCGATGGCCTCAACGACGTTTGGCAGATCGATGCCTCACCGGCCGATGTGTTGCTCAAGGGCGGCCGTCATTCGGTCTACCTCGCCATCGACGTCTGGTCGCGCCGACTGCAGGTGCTCGTCACGCCGACCCCGCGTGCCTCGGCCGTCGCGCTCCTCTTGCGCAAGTCGATCCTCGACTGGGGTGTCCCGCGCAAGATCAAGACCGACAACGGATCGGATTTCACTGCCCGTGTCACACAGCGGCTCTTCACCGCGCTCAACATCGAGGTCGAGCTGGCACCGCCCTATACGCCACGTGCCAAAGGCATCGTCGAGCGGGCGATCGGCACCTTCCAGCGCGATCTGGCCACCTGTCCCGGCTTCATCGGCCATTCGGTGGCTGATCGCAAAATGATCGAGAACCGCAAGGCATTCGCGCAAAGGCAGGGGGCCGATCCCGCCGAACTCTTTGATGTCCAGATGGACCTCGTAGAATTCCAGACCTGGTGCGATCAATGGGCGTCGACTGTCTATGGCCATTCGGAGCACGCGGGTCTCGGCGGCACGACACCTTTCCAGAAGGCCGCCAGCTGGCAGGGCGAGATTCGCCGCGTCAGCCAGCCCTCGGCGCTCGATGTCCTGCTCGCTCTGGTTTCCGGTAAGGACGGCCTTCGACGCACGACCAAGCTTGGTGTCCGCATCGACAACCAGCATTACCAGACACCCAATGTCATGCCGGGAACCGATGTTCTGGTCCGTATGGACCCCAACGACCTCGGCCACGCTTGGCTCTTCGCCCCTGACGGCGAGACATGGCTTGGTGACGCGGTCTGCGCGTACCTCGCCGGGCTTGATCCCATAGCGACCGCACAACAGGTTCGGGCAGCGCAGAAGGCGCATTTGACCGATCGCATTTCCGACATTCGCAAGGAAATGCGCAAGATCGGGCCGCATGCGGTCTCGGACGCTCTACTGGCCGATGGTGCACGACGTGCGGCAGGCCTGATTGCATTTCCACAACGTTCGGAGACCTATTCGACGCCGGCGCTGGAAGCGGCAACAGCCGCCGTCAGCGCGACCCCCTTGCGATCAGCACTGGAACAGGAAGTTGTCACCTTCAACCCTGTGCCGCTGCAATCACCACAAGAGGACAAGCGCGACCGATTCCGTCGTGCCAATGCGCTCGAGGGACAGTTGGCAAACGGCTCTGAAGTGAACGAGGCCGACGCTGCTTGGCTCCAAGTCTATCAAACCCAACCCGAATACCGCGCTGCGATGCGGATCTTCGAAGAACGCGGTTGGGCAATGTTTGGCTGAAGAAACTGAAACCACCCGCCGAGGCCGGATGGCAAGACTGTCCCCGGCGGGTCAACACAAAACGAGGCAACAATGGCAGATAAGAAACAAGTTTACAATTCAGTCGCAACGCTCGGCAATGTCGCCGCGCTGGTCGAGCTGATCGATCGTGTGCAGAACCGCGCGGCGACGTTGCCGGGCATGGCTGTTTTCTTCGGGCCTTCCGGCTACGGCAAAACTACGGCAGCGACCTACGCCGCCAACCTGTACCGCGCCTATTACGTGCAGGTAAAATCGGTCTGGACGCGCAAGAAGCTTTGCACGGCAATCCTTGTCGATCTCGGCATCCATCCGGCGCGCTCGGTCGCTGATATGATCGACCAGATCGCCGAGGAAATCGCCCGCTCTGGTCGGCCCCTGCTGATCGACGAGGCGGATCACCTGGTGGCTCGCAACATGATCGAGATCGTGCGAGATATCTACGAATCCTCGGGTGCCACCATCATCCTGATCGGCGAGGAATTGCTGCCCCAAAAACTGCAGATGTGGGAGCGCGTGCACGGCCGCATGCTGGACTGGGTCGGCGCGCAACCGGGCAGTCTTTCGGATGTCGAACAACTCCAGCAAATCTATTGCCGGGACATCGAACTGAAGGAAGACCTGAAGGCGCACCTTTTGGCAGCGTCCAACCGCTCGATCCGCCGCATATGCATCAATCTTGACCGGGTACAGGAATTTGCCCGCACACACGGGAAGTCTTCGGTCTCTCGCGCCGACTGGGGCAAGACCGACTTCTTCTCCGGTCTCGCACCAACGCCGCGGAGGTTGACACCATGAGCCGAAAACCTTCCGATGTCGTCGCCAATTCGCTTGAGCCGAAAGGCCGTCAAGCGGTTTGGGAGCACATCCGCAAGTTGCAGGCCGACTGGTTCACCACCGGCCAAATCTTCGAGCCGACGCAGATCCCGCGACGCACGATTTCGAGTTACTTAAGCTGCTTGGAAAACGGCGGTTATGTGGAAAGTCGCCGTAGCCCAAAGGGAACTGTCGAGTTCCGGCTGCTGCGTGACGTCGGCGTGCATGCCCCCAGACTCAGCCGGGATGGCACGCCCGTTATTTCGGGGAACGGCAACGACAATCTATGGCGCTCGATGCGAATCCTGAAGCAATTCAGCCCGCTCGACCTCGCTGTGCATTCGACCACCGACACGGTCAAGGTCGGACTTAAGACGGCGAAGACTTATTGCGTCATGCTGCTGGCGACGGGCTACCTGCGTATCGTCCAAAGGGCCTCCAACGCCGGGACCGGCAGGCTTGCGACCTACAGGCTGATCCGCAATTCTGGTCCGCTGCATCCGGAAATCCAGAAGATCAAGCAGGTCTTCGACCCCAACACCAACGCTGTCTATCTGAAAGGTGGTGTATCATGAGGGGTGCGCGGGTCGACAACAGGACGAACGCCCTTGCGGCTTGGGGTGCGCCGTTGCCCGACTGGGTCGAGGTTCTGGTCCGTCAATGCGATCAGGTCTCGCAAAGCGAGGTGGCCAAGACCCTGCGTGTCTCGGCTGCGCTCGTCAACACCGTACTTCGCAACAAGTACAACGGCGACATGGCCGGTATCGAGAACTCGGTGCGCGGTGCCTTCATGAATGCGATGGTGAATTGCCCAGTGCTCGGCACGATCCCGACCCACGATTGCCAAGACTGGCAACGCAAATCGACCCGGTTTGTCAACATCAATGCACAGCGCGTGCAGATGTTCCGTGCCTGCGCAAGATGCCCACAGAACCGGCACCGCAAGGCTGCCTTCAACGACCTTTCACACGACATTGAAATCAGGGGGAACAGCGATGAATGACACAAGCAAAACAACCAGTGGGCCGATAGAGCGCAGCCGAGTGCCATCTGGGCGCATCCTTGTCGGCCATACCAGCTACATCAGCGACGCCAAGGGTTCTCTGACACCCGTCAACCTTGTGAAGCCGCAACATCTGCTCGAAGACGAAACCGTCCGCAAGATTGTTGGCTATGCGCTGGATTTGTCCGACCAGATCGCGCGTTTCAAAGCCCATACGTTTGAAGATTTGGGCGCGTTCGAAGCCCTTCTCCAACAGGAATACAACGCCAGTGTCGGTGGCCTGAAAGGCAACAAGACCTTCATGTCTTACGATGGACTGTTCAAAGTGCAGGTGCAGGTTGCCGACAATGTCGATTTCGGTCCCGAATTGCAGATTGCCAAGGGGCTTTTCGATGAGTGCCTGAACGAATGGGCCGAGGGCAGCCACGAAATGATCCGCACCATCGTGACGCGGGCCTTCAACACAGACAAAGCAGGCCAGATCAACCGAGCCGAGATATTCCTGCTGCTCAGA
The DNA here is from genome assembly GCA_031415055.1 of Oceanomicrobium sp. Classification (GTDB taxonomy): domain Bacteria; phylum Pseudomonadota; class Alphaproteobacteria; order Rhodobacterales; family Rhodobacteraceae; genus JANMOK01. The sequence goes on from JANOQZ010000021.1 coordinate 161,877, forward strand.
ATTGACAACGTGGATCCACGCTGGATGCGGGCGATGGCGGCGATCCGCGATGCCATGCGCATCGTCGGCTCCAAGACCTATGTCCGCTGCTACGCGCGGGAGAGCTTCGATGGCGCGTGGCACGCCATCACCATCGATCTCGCCAAAGCTTGAGGGAGCCGACGATGACCGATATTGCGCGTGTTTCCGGCGACTCTGCCAGCGAAGCTGAGCTCCGGGCGGCGTTGAAAGCCGTACTGCGCCGCAATCCAGATATGGCGGCGACCACGCCGCCCGAAAACCCGTCTTGGCTTTTCCACGAAGGCACACTGGTCTGGATCGGCCAAACTCGGGGCATTGGATTTGGCATCTTCCCCGAGCCAGACGTCACTCAACCTTGGCACGAATGGCGTCTCTGGATCAAATTCCATAACACCGAACTGCATGAGTGGCGGGCAGCCGGCCTCGTCCTGTTCGAAAACGGAACACCCCAATTCGCAGAGATCGAAGGGTTGGGGCGATGAGCGCGATGAAGGCCATCTACGCTGGCCTGCGCGCCTGCGGCATCGGCGATGAGGTCGACCGCCGCGACTTCTATGAGCGCGTGACCGGCAAGCGCGGCTTGCGGGTCATGACTCCGACCGAACAGGAAGCCGTGCTGGCCGAGCTGCGCCGGATGGGGTTTCGCAGCGTTCAGGGCGATGGCGGCAAGCCGGACTACGCGCATCCGTCACGGGTCAAGCTCGATGGTCCCTATGCCAAAAAACTGCAGGCGCTCTGGATTTCAGGCTGGAACCTAGGCCTCGTCGAACACCGTGAGGATGCGGCCCTGCTTGCCTTCGTCAGGCGGCAGACCGGGCTGGAGCACACGCGCTTTCTGCGCGACCCGCATGAGGCCGCCAAGGTTGTCGAGGCGCTAAAAAACTGGATCCACAACAAGGGTGGCGTCGTCTGGGGCGAAAGCAACGGCTATGATTGGCTGGTCAGCGACCCGGCCCGCGTGGCCTGGGCGCAATGGCGACGCCTGTATCCCGATGCCTCGCTGTTGGATTTGACCGCCTTCAGCGCCGCGATCCGCGCCATCATTGGCCCGCGCGTCGGCCTGCATCTGTTGAAACGTGCCGACTGGCGGGCGGTCATGAACGCCTTTGGCGTGACGATCCGCAAAAACGCGACCGACAAAGGAAGGATTGCTGCACATGGTTAAGACCATTTTCGTCGATCAGCTTGCCGGTGCCAATGCCAAGAACAGTTGGAACACCATCAGAATTAAGCGCGGGCTGCCCTGCATCGGGGCAATCTGGGCGCAGGAAATGTTCGAAGTCCAGTACCGGCGCAAACACCCGCTCGCAGCCATCCTGCGCTTGAAACGCTTCCAACGAGAAAGCGAATTGATGGGGCACGAAGTCGAAGTGCAGGCTGCGGTCCGCTTCTATGATCGGAAAGAGTACAACTACCGGTTTCGGGAAGCCCGCGTTGTCAGCGGATATACGTTCTTCAGCGGCTGGTCACCGATGCGAGTGCGAAAGGAGATGCTGTCGCGCCGCGCTGTTGCACTTCGTTGGGTCATCCAGAACCAGTGGCTGATCAGCCAATTCATGGACCTTGCTGAGGCGGAGCCATCATGACCCGCCGTGTCACCATTGAAATCACGCCCCCCGGCTGCAAGATGCCACATTACGCCCAAGGCGACTATGTCGGCCCCGATCCCGAGCGTCCGGGCCGTCACCTCGTCCGCATCGGATTGGCTGTTTTCTCTGGTTGGTTGGTGAAACCGCTGGACACCACGCTCGAAGAACGCCCAGCGAAAGCGGCATTATGAACCGCACCTCGCCCTTGGCTATGCTGCAGATCAGAGCCAACAAGATCGCAGCGCAAGTGAAGCTGACCGCGACCATCGAGAAGATCACCGGTCCAGCGGCCGCGCAGGTCGCTGCCGCACGCGAAAGACCTTCTGTAAAATTCGCTACCATACTGGATGACGCAGTCATCAATCTTGAAATGACTTGGGCTGCGATCCGCCAAATGAGCGAGGCCGAACTCGCGAAACTCATCATCGCACGGATTCGCGAGGACGCGGCATGACCGCCTCCGCGAAATCCTATTTCCGCGCGATCAACGGACAGAGGGTCGAGCCGCCATCGCTGCCGCTCGATCTGCACCGGCAGACGGCCCCCTACGAGCGTCAGGAAGGCGACTTTTATCCAACGGCTCCGCTCGATGCGATACACGCCCTTTTGCAGCGCGACGGCACCGCCATCCAGGCTTGTGATGCGGTCTGGGAACCAGCCTGCGGGCGCGGTGATCTGGTGAAACCCATGCGCAGCCTCGGCCTGCAGGTGCACGCCAGTGACCTTGTTGATCGCGGCTGCCCCGATTCCGGCGTAGGCGACTATTTCGCCCGCACGACATCGCCATGCCGAGCAATCATTACTAATCCACCCTACAACCTCATCTCTGCCCGAGACGGCAAGGGGCGCTGGCTGCGGCACACGCTTGATATGCCCGGCTGGGACTATCTTGCCCTGCTTTTGAACTGGGAATGGCCCGCCGCGCGCGCCAACGGCTTCGGCGAGATGCTCGATGCGCGACCATTCTCCTATGCTCTCCTCTGCCGTTGGAAGATCGACTTCACCGGTGGTGGCTCTCCGCCCCAGCGCAACGCGTGGTTTGTCTGGCGCAAAGACTGGACCGGATATCCCGGCTTTTTCTTCCTCGACAGGCCGGTCAGTGGTGCTGGCGACCAAATACCGATGCTCTGAATAAGGAGTGCAGATGATACACGCCGAGACTTATTATTTTCCCATGTTCTTCGCCTCGCGGATAATCGATGGCACCAAGCGCCAGACGATTTGCGCACCACGACCACGCCATGTCTGGCCGGGTGAGTTTATGCTTTTCCGGGTTGTCGGTCTTGCTGACCGAACCCTCGTATCCCCGCAGGTTTGCACCGCCATCGTTCCGATCTCGATCGCATGCAGCGACCTGCTTAATACTTGGATCGCCTCGATCACACTGGACGACAGGATTCTAAACAGCGCTCAGATCGAAAATTTGGCCCGCGCCGAAGGCTTTCCCGATCGAACGGAAATGGGCCGGTACTGGCGCAAAACAAAGCCGGATGTTCTGCGATTTGACGGTGTACTGATCACTTGGGCACCGCCGAGCGAGGCCGGGTCCGTAACGCCACACACCAACAATCCGATCCTGCGCTCCGCCGCATGAACACAGGAGACGCATATGCCAATCCGACCTGAAAACCGCGCCCGTTATCCATCTAACTGGCCGGAGATCAGCCAGCGCATCAAGGCCCGCGCCGGTGATTGCTGCGAAGGATCGCCTGCCTATCCCAATTGCCGGACGCCCAATGGGCAGCCCCATCCAGTGACCGGATCACTGGTGGTTCTAACCGTCGCCCATCTCGACCACACGCCGGAGAATTGTGCAGATGACAACCTGCGCTGCTTCTGTCAGCGCTGCCACAACACCTATGACGCGCCGATGCGCCGGGCCGGTGTGGCTGCGCGGGCATTCGCGCGCCGCGCCTCCGGCGATCTATTCGGTGTTGCACGGTGAGCGAGGTCGTGCCAACGCCCCCGGCCCATGTCGCGCCCTTCGTGAGAGCGCTGGGCGTGGATACGACCATCGAATTCCTGCTCACCTTCGGGGGTGCCGAACTCTATTTGCCGACCATGCCCCAAGGTCGCTCGATGCTGGAAAAGAAATTCGGCCGCGATGCTGCCTTGGCTGTCAGCAAGGCAGCCGAGCATCTGCCCAAGCGCATTCCAACAGCCAAGCCATGGATCGCCCAAGTGCTGAAATCAAAAGGCTATGCCGTGGCGGAAATCGCCCGTAAGCTGCATGCCAGCGACGTTTCCGTCCGCGGCTGGCTCAAGCTCTCCTACGATCCAGAGCCCGTGGATCCCCGCCAGATTTCCCTCTTTTGAGCGCTGCAGCAAACGCTTGCGGCTGATTTTCCTCGGGCAATCCCTTCATTGTGGTTGGGATCAATCCCGGGACTTAAGCCAATGGAAACCAGCGCAGAAGGACTGAAGTTTCTCGAGCGCCATGAAGGCGTGGTCCTGAAGGCCTACCGCGATGTCGTCGGCGTCTGGACCATCGGTTGTGGCCTGACCGCCAAGTCCGGCGTCGTGAAGCCGCGTGCCGGTATGGCGATCACCCGCGAACATGCCAGTGAACTGCTGCAGCTGGCGCTGACCAGAAACTATGAAAAGGCAGTTCACGGTTGCATGCAGCGAGCGCTGCAACACGAATTCGATGCCGCCTTAAGTTTCCACTTCAACACCGGGGCGATCGGCCGCGCATCTTGGGTCCGAAGTTACCAGAAAGTCGATTGGCCGATGGTGCAGAAAAGACTTCTGCTTTGGGTCAAAGGCGGTGGCAGGGTGCTACCGGGCCTCCAGCGCCGAAGGCAGGAAGAATATGCCCTGATGCGCCATGGGGCCTACACAGCCGCGGGCGATGTTCCGGACCGCCCGGGTGGTCCCTTATCCACCCTCGCGAGGATTGCCGCAGCCCTGACGCCGGAAGAGCTCCACCGCGTGCGCAAGGGATTTGCCACACTCGGATTTGATCCGGGCACCGATCTGCGCGGGATTGCCAGAAAGGCGGTTCTCGACTTCCAGATGGCCAACGACTTGGCGGTCGATGGCATCCTCGGCCGAGCAACGCTCTCGACCCTGCAGCGTGCGCTGGACGCGCGCTTGAAGACGGCAGCGGGAACCGGCGTCGCCGGTAGCGGCGCGATTGCTGAGGTCCCGCAGATCGACGAGTCCTTCGCCTCATTGTCCGGGTTCGGCTGGATCCTGCTCGGGATCGGCACTCTCTACCTGATCTTTCTCGCCTTTCACTATCGCGATGCCTTGGCTGCGCGAATCCAGACCATCCTGCCGCGTCTGGCGGCTTTCTTGAGGAGTTTTTGATGAAACTTACCCCCCCCCTCGCGGCCTTACTATTCTGGCTGTCGCTCATGTTAGCCGCACCGGTGTTCGCTCAAAGCGCCCTGCCTCAATGTGCAGACTTTGACATGTTGGCCGACAAACTCCTTAGCGACTATGCCGAATCGCCACTCTGGATGGGTGGAACAGCGACAGGCGAGGCAATCGTCGTCACCGGCCAGGAGGATGGTGGCAGTTTCACCATCATTGCCGTTCGGCCAGATGGCGTTGGTTGCATCGTTGCTGGCGGCTCGGGTTGGGAATTTTCCGAGACCGAGCCTGCTGACGTGGAGGGTTAAGCCATGGTCCCAGCTCTGATTGCCATTGCTGCTCAAGTCGGCGCACCGATGATCGAGAAAATCCTCGCGCGCAAGATTGGCGCCGCGGGTGCCAGCCTTGCGACCGATGTCATCACCAAGATCGCCACTCAAGCGGGCACGACACCCGACAGGTTGAACGACCTGGCTGCCTCGTCCCCCGAAGCGGTTGCAAAGGCCATCCGCGAAGTCGAGGCCATGTCGCCTGAATTGGTCGCGCTTTATGCGGCCGGACTTGAGGGGCAATTCGCGCTGCTTCAGGCGGAGATGGCCGAAGGCGGCTGGAAGAGTGCCTGGCGTCCGCTTGGCATGTATTTCGTGATCTTCCTTTGGGCCTGGCAGGTAGTGCTGCTGCACGTCGCCAACGCCATTTGGAAGATCGCCCTGCCACCGATGCCTTGGGATCAGCTGATCTATTTCAGCGGCCTTTACATGGGCCTTTACATGGGAGGTCACACGATCAAGGACGTGGTCGCAAAAATGGTGGCCAAGTGACGCCAGCTGAAACCAACGTCGCCGACATCATAATGTGGGTGGTCGCTCTGTCGACCTTCTTCAGTTTCGGTTCTTTGATCTGGACCATCTTTTCCGGGCCGAGCCGAAAGAACGCCAACCGCATCGAGGCGATAGAGACACGCCTTGCCAATCTGGAGGCCAGTTTGCAAAGGCTGCGTGACCGGGTCGACGGTCTGCCCAATGCCGACATGATGCACCGGCTGGAGCTGTCTCTGGCGCGGATGGAGGGGCATATCGACCGGCTGGACGAGCGGCTGAAGCCGGTCGCGGCCATTTCGGAACGCATGCAGGAACTGTTGATCGAGCAAGGCCGGAAATGAGCAAGGACATGGATACCCTGATCCGCGAGGACGCGCGGCTGATCATCCTCAAGGCGTTGTCCGAACAGGTGGATGAACGCCTGCATTCCGGCTACCTGGCCGAGGTGCTGTCGAGCTTCGGCATCGACCGCCCGCGTGAGTGGATCCACGGCGAACTGGACTGGCTGGCCGAGATGGGGGCGGTGACCCTGATCAAGCAGGGGTCCGTCGTCGTGTCCACCCTCACCGAGAAGGGCGCACGGCATCTACGGCGCGGCATCGTCATCGAGGGCATCAAGCGCCCCTCCCGTCCGGGAGAGTGACCATGGCCATCGGGCGCGGCCGCCTGTCATCCTTTGATCTGTTGCCCCCCGAGGCGGACGCCATCGTGTCCTGGGCGGCGTCGGAGCTGTCGGACCGGGAAAAAACTCAGACTGACATCTATGCTGAATTCGTGTCCAAATGTCAGTCGCTGATGGCCGAACACCGGGGCGAGCTGGAATTCCGCATCCCGGCCTTCTCCAGCTTTAACCGCTACAGCGTCCGTCAGGCGCGCTTGTCCCGCCGCCTCGACCAGACACGCGACATCGTCGCCGTGCTGGCCGAAAAGCACGACGCCAAGGCCAGCGACGATCTGACCATCATCGCGGGTGAAATGATCAAGGCCACCGTGCTGCATCTGCTGGGTGACGCCGCCGACGGCGTTCCTCCGAAAGAGCTGAAGGAACTGGCCGATGCTATGCGGTCGGCCCAGACGGCACAGAACATGAGTTCCGACCGTAAAGCCAAGGACGACAAGAAGCTGGCTACCCAGATGGGTGCTGCGGTCGATGCCGTGGCCAAGGCCAAGGGCATGACGGCCGAGACGGCCGAGGCGATCAAGGCGAAACTTCTCGGGGTGGCGATATGAACGAGTCGATGGCCTGTGACCTCAAAAAGCTGGGCGACAAAGAGGGCATGTCCTACTGGCGGCTGGACCCGAGTGGACGAAAGCCGCCCAAGCGCATCACCAAACGCCAGTGGGAGCGCGGCAAAAACTACGTCACCCACCACCGTCCGATGAAATCGGACGCGGCAAAATGACCGCCCCCCTGTCCGCCGCCGAATGGGAGAAGGCCCGCGTTGACGCGATGGCCGCGATCCCGGATGTGATCGAGAAGGTGGGCTTGCCCGCCGTGCTGTTGCCCTATCAGCAGCGCGCGGTCAGCCTGCTGGACGGGGTTTGCCCGGTCCTGTTCATCGAGAAGTCGCGGCGGATCGGCCTGACCTGGGGGCTTGCGGCCTATGCTGTGCTGCGGGCCGGGCGACAGAAGACGGCCGGCGGCATGGACGTGATGTACATCTCCTACAGCCGCGAGATGACCCGCGAGTTCATCGACGCCTGTGCGATGTGGGCGCGCGCCTTCGACATCGCCGCCAGCGAGGCTGAAGAAACTCTGTTCGAGCAGGATGACGAGGACAAGGCGATCAACGCCTTCCGGATCAAGTTCGCCTCGGGCTTCGAGATCATGGCGCTGTCGTCCGCCCCGCGCGGGTTGCGCGGCAAGCAGGGCGTGGTGATCATCGACGAGGCGGCCTTCGTTGACGAGCTGGCGCAACTCCTGAAGGCCGCGCTGGCCTTCCTGATGTGGGGCGGCCAAGTGATCGTCTGTTCCACCCATGATGGGGCGGAGAACGCCTTCAATGCGACGGTGCAGGACATTCTGGCGGGCCGCTCGAAATACGCCCATATGCGAATCGACTTCGACCAGGCGCTGCATGAGGGGCTTTACCAGCGTATCTGCCTAGTCACTGGCAAGGCCTGGTCGCCGCAGGCCGAGGCGGATTGGCGTGCGGAGATCGTCGCCTTTTATGGCGACGGCGCGGACGAAGAACTGTTCTGCGTCCCTTCCATGTCGTCCGGCGCTTGGCTGAACGCGCCATTGATCGAAGCACGCATGACAGCCGCCGCCCCTATCCTGCGCCTCGAACTGCCACCGGACTATCTGCATCGCGCCAAATTCGATCAGGCTCAATTGCTGGCAACCTTCCTTGAGGAGTTGGAGCTGACACTGGCTGGGCTTGATCTTGACCCTCTCTACGCCGCTGGTTTTGACTTCGCCCGTGTCGCCGATCTGTCGGTCTTCGTTTTAATGGCCATTGAAAAGCAGTTAAAACGCCGCGAGGCGCTGTCGGTCGAAATGCGCGGCGTGCCCGGCGAAGAACAGAAACTGATTATCAGCATGATCCTAAACGCGGTGCGTCACCGCTTGGTCGGCGCGGCGTTCGACGCCACTGGCATGGGCTGGATCGTCGCGGAGGATATGGGCCGCAAGTTCGGACTACGCGAAGACGACACGGGCGGTGGTCTGGTCTGGGCGATCAAATTCAGTCAGGAATGGTACCGCATCCACATGCCGCCGCTGAAGGCTGCATTCGAGGACGACACAATCGCCATTGCCAAGGATGCTGAACACCTGTCGGACCTTCGCGCTGTGAAGGTCACGCGCGGGATCCCGATGGTGCCACCGACCCGTGAAGGCGAGAAAGGCAAGCGCCGCCACGGCGATTACGCCATCGCGCTCGCTCTCGCCCATTTCGCAAGCCGGATGCGCTGGGTCGAATACGGCTATCAGGCTTCAAATTCTGGCCGGAACTTGGGCCAGAAGCAGCCCGATCAACTGGATGACCAGCCCAGCGATGACCCGTCGTGGTGGCGACAGCCAATGGGCTCGCGGCTTCGCGGCAGTATCTGAACGATGGAATTTTGAAGGAACCCTAAGATGAAACCTGTATTGCTGGATCGCTGGGGACATCCGATCGACCGCAACCTTCTGACCGGGGAGGTGGCCGGACCGACAATCTCGGGCGTACGTTCGCCCCTCACGTCTTATCCGGGCGATGGTCTGAACCCGGCGCGCCTCGCCTCGATCCTGCGCGAGGCCGATGCGGGTGATCCGATCCGTTATCTGGAACTTGCCGAAACCATCGAGGAGCGTGATCCCCACTACCTCGGTGTGCTCTCGACACGAAAGCGATCCGTCGCCCAGATCGCAATCACGGTCGAGGCAGCCAGCGAGGACAAGCGCGATGAAGAACAGGCGCAGATGGTGCGCGCCTGGCTCAAACGCGACGATCTGAGCGACGAGATATTCGACATCCTCGATTGTATCGGCAAAGGCTATTCCTTCACCGAGATCATCTGGGATTCGTCCGAAGGTGATCACTGGCCGAAATCACTGGAATGGCGCGACCCGCGCTGGTTCCGCTTTGAGCGGCACGATCTCGCGACCCCGCTGCAGTTGGACGCGAACGGTCAGGAAAAGCCGCTTGATGCGTTCAAGTTCATATTCGCAACGCTGAAGGCGAAATCCGGCCTGCCCGCCCGCGGCGGTCTCGCCCGCGTTGCCGCTTGGGGATACATGTTCAAGATGTATGCCCAACGTGACTGGGCGATCTTCACTCAGACCTATGGGCAACCAATCAGGCTTGGCAAATATGGATCGGGTGCCAGCGAAAAGGACAAGGAGACCCTGCTTCGGGCAGTGTCCAACATCGCGGGCGACTGCGCGGCCATCATTCCGGAATCGATGATCATCGAATTCGTCGAGAGCAAAAGCATCAGCACGTCAAACGATCTTTACAAGTCACGCTCCGATTGGCTCGACCAGCAGATTTCAAAAGCAGTTCTCGGCCAGACCGCCACCACCGACGCTATCGCCGGTGGCCATGCGGTTGGCCAAGAGCATCGGCAGGTGCAGGAAGATATCGAACGGGCCGACGCCCGTGCTTTGTCGGCGATCTTGAACCGCGACCTGATCCAGCCGTGGATACAGCTCAATTACGGGCCGCAAGCCGCCTATCCGCGCCTTAAGATCGCGCGCGATGAACCCGAAGACCTGGCGGCGCTCGCCGCCTCGCTTGGCATGCTGGTGCCAATCGGGCTCAAGGTCAGCCAGAAGGAAATCCGTGATCGCTTCGGGCTGGCGGAACCGGAAGAGGGTGACGAGATTTTGGGGGCAGTACCGCCCGTTTCAGCCGCCCGCGATCCCGCTGGTGTGGGTGCAAGCGAAGACCGTCCACCAAATACCCCGCCAAAATTAGTTAGATCAAAAGTTAAAAGGGGTAACGAGGTTTCGGGTAGTGAGATGGCTCTCCACCTTCAAGGCCCCTCTACGGGCGTTTCTGTGGGCCTTTCTGTGGCTTCTGACCCGGTCGAGGATTTGGCCGACCGGATGCAGATCGAGGCGGCCGCGGCGATGGCCGACATGATTGGCACGATCGAGGCCATGTTTGCAGCCGCAGGATCGATGGAAGAGTTCCGAGAAATGCTGCTTGCGGGCTTTCCCGATGTCGATAGTACCGCACTGGCCGAAGTGCTGGCCAAAGGCTTGATCGCAGCCCATGCTGGTGGGCGCGCGGCGCTCGAGGACGAGAGCCTTGGCTGATCCAAAACTGGCCGCAGTCTTCCGCCGCCCTTTCGCAGAAGCCCTCGCCGCCCTCCGGCTGCGTCTAGGAAACCGCGTGCCGACCACCAAATGGGACGACATCACCCGCGCAGCCCATGATCGTTCTTTCATGGTGGCAGGGGCGATCAAGGCCGATCTTCTCGCAGACTTGGCGTTGGCGGTTGACAAGATCGAGGCTGAAGGGATCAGCCTTGAAAAATTTCGCAAGGACTGGCGCGGCATTGTGGCCAAGCACGGCTGGCACGGCTGGACGGGTGAGGGAACAAAGAAGGGCGAGGCTTGGCGAACCCGCGTTATCTATACTACCAACATGAGCGTCTCCTATGCTGCCGGGCGCTATGCCCAGTTGAAAGAGGGAAATTTCGCTTATTGGATATATTTTCACGGCAACTCACTGGAACCCAGACCCGTTCATCTGTCTTGGGACGGTCTGGCGCTGCCGCCAGACCACCCGTTCTGGGCGACCCATTATCCGCCAAACGATTGGGGCTGTTCCTGCTACGTGATCGGAACCAACAGCCTAGCAGGCGTCAAAAGACTCGGCGGCGATCCCGAGAAGCAGCTGCCCGCCAACTGGCAGGCGAGTGATCCGCGCACCGGCGCGCCGGTTGGCATCGGCAAAGGCTGGGATTATGCGCCGGGTGCCAGCGTGGCCGAGACGATAACTGCATTGCGCAGCAAGCTCGACCAGCTGCCAGAACGGCCGTCGATTGATCTGATCCAGAGCTGGCTCAAATCCGAAGCCTTTGCCGAGTGGTACGCCAATCCGGTCGGCAACTGGCCGCTCGTCCGGATTCCAGCGTTGGACGCCAAGCTGATCGGTGCCACGCGGCTGACGGCTGACCTCTCGCCAGAGACCGTGAATAAGCAGCTCCGCAAACATTTGGAGCTCAGCACTCGGGAATACGCGCTTGCCCAAGGTGTGATCGACAACCCGAGCATTGTGGCGAGAGAAGGGGAGCACAACCTCATCTATGTCGCCGAAACACCGGAGGATCAAACGCAGGGTGGCTGGGTGATCGTCGTCAAGGCGACGATGACTGGCAATGGCTTGTTCGTGACAAGCTTTCGCCGATTCAGCCGCGAGGAAGCAGACCGGGCCCAAGCAATCAAACGCCTGCTCACCTTCGCCACGATAATCCGGAGCGCAAAAGAATGAGGCGGCACCTGGGCCGCCCCGTGGACATTGCGCGGTGGGCTCCTCTGACCACCGAAATAGTACCTTTGGACCCCAGGTCGGTCCTCAGCGGTTGCAAGGAGACTTTGCCGCAATGCCTTACCCAGAAAGATAGCCATGATCACCTTTGAATTTAAGGACGAGGCGGTGCGCGCGGCACTGGCGCGTGTTGCCGCCAACATGACCAATCTGGAACCGCTCATGCGGGAGGTCGGCGATCAGTTAATAAGGACCACCAAACAGCGTTTCGGCCAAGGGGTCTCGCCGGAGGGCGTGCCTTGGGCACCGAAGTCGGTAACGACCCTGCAGGCATACCGAGCGCGCGGCGACCGTTTGGACTTCCGCCCGCTCTTTGGCCCGAGTGGAGCCCTCACCAAAAAAATCGACATCGCCGTCGGACCAAACTGGGTCGAGATCGGCTCAAACCAAGAGTATGCGGCGGCGATGCAGTTTGGTGCGGCCAAGGGATCGCTCGGCCGGACCACCGGCGTGAGCAAGAATGGCCAACGCTTCACGGCGATCAGTCCGTGGGGCGACATTCCCGCCCGACCATTCTTGGGCATTTCCGACGAGGACCGCAGCGGCATCATTGCCATCGTTGATGACTGGATGATGCGGATCGGCGCGGAGAAATCGACTTGAAGCCCGTCGCACCCACCAGAATGATTGATTTGCAGCGCCAATCGGGGCAGGTTGTCAGCATTCCACTCCAGACTCTGCCACGTTATCAGCTTGCCGCCGCAAGGGCTTGCGGCTGTTTTCCGCAAATCAGACACGGCATCTTGCCAGCATGAATCCAGCAGCAACCCTTCTGTCCAAGCACCATGCGACCATGCGCGCGGCCGATGTTGCGCTTATGGCAGAGATAGCCTTGCCGGAGGCAGGCGCCGATGGTGCCGCACCGCAATTCATCCACCTTTTGCCCGCCGGTTCAATCCAGACCTTTGATGGCCGCGGTCCTTATACCGTCACCGACGCCGAGAAACTGATCGCCGACAGCATGGCGCGTTCCGACCGCCTCGTGATCGACGAAAACCATGCCACCGACCTTTCAGCGCCAAATGGCGGACCTGCACCAGCACGCGGCTGGATCACCGCGCTCGAGGCCCGCGAAGATGGCATCTGGGGCCGCGTCGAATGGACCCCCGCCGGATCAGAACTGGTCAAATCGCGTGCCTATCGTGGCATCTCGCCGGTGATGGGCCTGAATGTGAAGTCACCAAAGACCGTCGTAACCATCCTGCGCGCCAGCCTTGTCAACCAACCCAATCTGCGTGGCCTTGCCACGCTCCACCAGGAGAGTGATGTGAACGCTACCATTTTGAAAGCCCTCGGCTTGAGCGCCGAGGCAAGCGAGGAAGATGCGCTCGCGGCGATTGCCGCCTTAAAGGAAGCCAAACCTGACGTCGCGATGCAGGCGCGGATCGGCGAGATCGGCGTGGCGCTCGGCGTTGCAGCCGACGCGGACCAGAAAGTCATTCTTGAGGCCGCCCGCAAAGCCAAGGACACGCCGCCAGCGATCACCGCGCTCCAGTCCGAGCTCGCGAGTGTCACCACCGAGTTGAACACGCTCAAGACCGATTCCTCGCGCACCCGTGCCACCACTTTTGTCGACGGTGCCATCACCAAGGGCACCGTGGGCGTCAAGGTTTTGCGCGAGCACTACATCGCCATGCACATGGCCGACGCGGCGCGGGTCGAGAAGGAAATCGCCGCCCTGCCGGTGCTGGGCCCGTCCGGCGCTCTGCAGGTCGCCCCGACCTCGAAAGACGGCACCATCGAACTGAACTCAGAGCAGCTGGCCGTGGCCACTGCGCTCGGCCAAGACCCCGTGAAATTTGCGGCAGCCCTCAAAGCTGACCGCGCTGCCAAGGAGGCACATCAATGACCGCGCTTGTTGCTGACCGAAACACTCTCGAGGCCATCGGACCCGAGCGTGTAGGCCTTCTGGGTGCGTCCCAAGCGATTTTCAACGGATCGATCCTGATGCGTAACGCCTCGGGCCACCTGATCAAGGGTGCGGTTGCCACCGGTTCCTTCGGGGCTGGCCGGGCCGAAGACGTAGGCGTCAGCACTACCGCCGGTGTCACGAACCAGCGCTATCGCCCGGGTGTGTTTCGCTTTGCCAACTCCGCAGCCGGCGATCTCATCGCTGTCGCCGATATCGGCGCAGCTTGCTACATCGTCGATGACCAGACCGTGGCCAAGACCAACGGGACAAGTACCCGTTCGCCGGCCGGCATCATCGACAACGTTGATTCCATCGGTGTCTGGGTTCGTTTCGACGAAGCCATCACGCGCGCATTCCTCTCGTAAGGAGACTTTCTCATGCTCATTTCAAACGCCTCGCTCGACGCCCTTCGTGTCGGCTTTTCCACGGCCTTCCAGAACGGCCTTGGCATGGCTCCCGCCTTCAAGGACCGGGTGGCAATGACACTGCGCTCCACGACTGCCGAGAACCGCTATGGTTGGCTCACACAGATGCCTGGTATGCGAGAATGGATCGGTCCGCGCGTCGTCCAGAACATGTCCGAAGCTGGTTACGCCATCCTCAACCGGCATTTTGAACAAACCATCGGTGTCGACCGCAACGACATCGAAGATGACAATCTCGGTCAATATTCGATGCTGTTCGCCCGAATGGGTGAGGTTGCGGCGGCGCAACCCGAGCAGCTTGTCTGGGATGCGCTGAAGGCCGGTTTTGCCACCAACTGCTTCGATGGTCAGTTCTTCTTTGACACCGATCACCCCATCGTACTCGCGGACGGCTCGACCAGCATATACGCCAACACCGACGGTGGCGCGGGGACGCCTTGGTTCCTGCTTTGTACCAACCAGTCCGTAAAGCCGATGATCTATCAGGAGCGCAAGGCTGCCACTTTTGTGACGAAGGACAAGGAAACCGATGACAACGTCTTCGAACAGCGGCGCTTCATGTATGGCACCGACGTTCGCTGCAATGTCGGCTACGGATTTCCGCAGATGGCCTGGGGCTCCAAGCAAACCTTAAACGCGGCCAACTATGCGATTGCTCGGGCTGCCGTTCAGGGCATGAAAGGGGACGGTGGCCGTCCGCTCGGTTTGGTCCCGAACCTTCTGGTGGTGCCGCCTTCGCTGGAAAGCGCCGGTCGCCAGCTCCTGAACTCGGAATACGGCACCGGCGGTATCACCAACGAGTGGAAAGGCACTGCCGAACTGCTCGTCGTGCCGTGGCTGGCGTGAGGATCATTTGAATGACCAAGAAATCGAAACCCTCGCCAGTGGCTGAAACTCCGATCCCCCCCGTCGCCTCTGAACCGGCGGCGGCCACGGATGCACCGGCAGTTGCTGGAGCGCAGGTGACGATAACTGGCGAACCCGGACTGGCCGAGGCGGTTGCCAAGGTGTTGGTCGACCAGAAAACGCCTCCAGGTCAATCGGTCAGTGTGACCGGTCCGGCCAAGGGTCGCTGGCGGTGTGGTAGGCACTTCACCCCGGTACCGGTGCACATTCTGCTTGAGGAATTGAGCGTTGCTCAGATCGCCGCGATGGTCGACGACCCGGAACTGAAAGTGGAAGTCGACACCGACTAGCTGTCGAAACCTTCAGGCGAAGTGCAGCTTAGAATGCGATTTCGCCTAGAGGCGGGCAAGCAATTGCCCGCCCCTGAAACAACAGACCAAAGGGAATGCGGACTTGTACACCACGCTGGCCGAGCTGACAGATCGTTACGGTGCGCACATGCTGGTGTCTCTGACCGACCGCGCCGCCATGGCGACCGGGCTGATCGACACGACGGTTGTCGATCGCGCACTCGTCGATGCCGATGCGATGATCGATGGCTATCTCGCGGTGCGCTATGCTCTGCCCCTGTCGTCAGTTCCGACGCTGGTTGCCGACCTCGCCCAAGCAATCGCCATTTACAAACTGCATGTCACCTCGCCCGATCCGAAGATCAAAGACGACTACGACGGGGCCTTGCGCTCGTTGCGCGACATCTCGAACGGCGCGCTCCGGCTTTCGGTGGCCGGAATTGAACCCGACACGGCAGCAACTGGCAGCGGTGTTGCGGTCTCTGATCGCGAACGCGTGCTGACCACCGACACCATGGGTGGTTTCGTATGATCCCTGACGTCATCTCGCGCATCGCCTCGCTGGTTCCCGAACTTTCGGGCCGAATCGAGGGTGCAGCCAGTTTCGCGGAAATGGTCAAACAGAACGCACTGCCGCAAGTGACGCCCGCCGCCCATGTGCTGCCGCTCGGCCTGATCGGTGGCCAAGGTGAGGCAGGTGCCGGGTTTTACACCCAAGCTTTCGAAGAGGTCATCGGTGTGATGATCACGCTGCGCACCACTGGTGCGACCGGACGCGCCGGTCTTGTCACCATCGACCAGCTGGTGAGTGACGTCATCAATGCCGTTGCCGGATGGGGACCGGATGCTGCCGTTGGCGTCTTCCGCCTCCTGCGCGGCCAGCTCGTCTCCATGAGCGCTGGCACCATGGTTTACCAGATCGATTTTTCCATCCTTGATCAACTGAGGATCACCCCGTGAAACCCAAATCACCCGAAACTGACACGACCAAGCCGCAACCATTGCCGCACGAAGGTGGCGCGTGGATCCGCAAGGACGACGGCACGCTGGTGCGTGAACCGGAGCCAGAAACCCAGCCAGAGCCTGCGCCGAGCACCCCTGTAAACCCTGTTTGAAGGAGGCTTGAATGCCCATTTCATGGAAGTCGAAAATCCTTCTCGCCAAGATCGAGACCACCTACGGCACCGACTCGGTGCCGACCGCCGCCGCCAACGGCGTGCTTGCCACCGAGGTCAAGCTGACGCCGATGGAAGGCGACGATGTCAGCCGTGATCTCGACTTTGCTTTTTTCGCGGCGCAACCGACCATTCCATCCGGTCTCTACGCCAAACTGTCGTTCAAGGTCGAGCTGGTTCCAGCGGGCGCACTCGGAGTCGCTCCGGCCTGGGGGCCACTCTTGCGCGCCTGTGCCTGCGCCCAGACCATCGTTGCTTCGACCAGCGTCACCTACAACCCGATCTCGACCGCTCTGGAAAGCGCATCGATCTATCTCTGGGTTGGCGGCACCCGCTATGTCCTTCTGGGCACGCGCGGCACGGTCAAGCTCACGTTCAGTGCTCAGGGCATTCCATATCTCGAATTCGAGATGCAGGGCCTGTTTGCGCAGCCAACCGAGTCCGCACGCACCCTGCCGACGCTGACCGCCTTCCTCAAACCAGACCTAGTCACCAAGGCCAACACCCCGACCTTCACCGTCAACGCCGTGCCACTGATCCTGCGGCAGGCGCAGCTCGACCTCGGAAACCAGCTCGAGAACCGCTTCCTGGTCGGTTCGGAATCCGTCCTGATCACCGACAAAGCCGACATGTTCACCTTCACGGCCGAGGCCGAGGCTTTGACCACAATCAACCCGTTCTCGCTGGCGGCGGCGCAGACCAGCATGGTGGTGCAACTGATCCACGGGACAGTCGTCGGTCGCAAATCGACGCTCAACATCCCAACCGGCCAGATGCAGCGGCCCAAGGGTCTCGAAAACGCCCAGAATATTGCCGAATGGCAGCTCGGCATCGTGCCGCTCGCCAATGCCGGCAACGACCAATGGAACCTGCTTCTCACTTAAACCCTGCCCAAGGAAAACCAATGTTCAAGATTACCAAATCGCCCGAGTTTACCCATGTCGTTACCGTTCTCGTGCCAGTCGACGGCGGGCATGACGAACAGACTTTCAAGGCGCGGTTTCGCGCCGTGCTCTCGACCAAGGCCATCGCGGCCGATGTGCGGCAGCCGGAAGGGTTCCTGACATTCTTGCGCGAGATCATCGTCTCGCTTGACGACCTCGCCGACGAGCGGGGCACAATCATGACCTACAACGACGACGTCCGCGAACGGCTCCTCGCCTATCCATATGTTCGGATCGCGCTCCTTAAGACCTACACCGAGGCACTGAACAAGGCTCGCTTGGGAAACTGATCTGGGCCGGGCAAGCTTGGGCGAACGGCACGCTTGCCGGACGCGAGTATGGCCCGGTCGACAATGATGATGCTTTCTCCGATGCGGCGCGATGGGGACTTGTCCTCGATCCCGAGCTGCTCGGCGAAGGCGAAAATGACGGCGTCTGGCCGGAACATACAGAGGCGGTAGAGGCCTTTCTGGTCTGCTCGACGCAGTGGCGCTGCTTGGTTGGGCCGGACGGGCGGATCGTGACGGTCGGGCTCGACTATTCTGGCGCAAGGGCGGGACTGGACCTTGGGGGGATCACAGTCACCTCGGCACTTTGGTCGATGGTGCGTGTCCTTGAGGCCGGAGCAGTGAAGGCGATGAACGCGAGGGGACAATGACGTTTCGGTTTATGCTGGCGATCGATGGCGATGCACGGGGCGCGAAACTCGCGCTTGAGCAGACCGCTGTCGCGGCTGGAAAGACCGGGGCGGCGATCAAGGCTATCGGCCCGCAGGCGGCCTCATCGACCCCTCAAGTCGCGGTACTACAGGCCGAGATTGTTGGCCTCCGCGGCCAGATTGACGGTCTGACCGATGCCGAGGCACGGGCCACGGGGCAAGTCGCGGTCTTGACCGAACAGCTTGTTGTCCAGGAATCGGTCATGGCCAAGGGGATGGTGACCGCCTCCCGTTCTGCCGGTGCTCTGGCGGGCAGCTTCATGGCAATCCTGAACCCTGTTGGCCTGATCACCACCGCCGTCCTCATCGCCGGTACTGCCATGGTGCAATGGCTGGTGGGTGGCAAGAGCGATGCCGAAGAACTCGAAGAGAGTGTCGATGCTCTGACAGGGGCGGTTGATAGCTATTCCGCTGCGGTGAAATCCGCCTCAGTGCCGCTGTCCGATCTCGTAAAACAATACGGATCGCTCTCGGCTGAGGCACGGGAGCTGCTCGAATTAGAAAAGCAGATGACCCGCGTCCAAGCCGAGCGCAAAACTGCGCTGGCGTCCCGAAATATTTCGGAGATGTTCGGTGCCTCCAAGGACTCGGTAGCGCAAGGCGACGACTTGGCGACTACGCTGTTGCGCACCCTAGCTCTGGGAGACATCGGCGGAGCGCTCGGGATGACGACCGGGCAAGCAGAGGAAGCCCTCGTCGAACTGCAGCTGGTCGCCGAGGCTCTGGACGCTCTCGCGAGCGCCGAAGGGCCGCAAGCACAGGCCGCTGCTTTTGCCGATCTCGCAGGCAGTATCGATGTCGCCACCGGCGGCGTCGCCAACATGACCGACGAAACTTTCGCGCTGTACCAGCAGCTTCTGGATGCCGCGCAGGGATCGCTCGAACTGGTCGGCTCCATCGAAAAGGCCAATCCGGCACTCCAGACGCTGCACGATCTCGCGGTACTTGCTGCTGGGGGCGTTGCGGATATCGGCGTGCAAGCTGATGGCATCGTTGGCAAGCTGAGCAATGCTGCATCCGCCGCGTGGAATTTGGCCTCCGCCGTGGTCGCTGGCCTGAAGCAGGGCGGCGCGGATATGGAAGGCGTGCTTGCCTATAATGAGGTCACCGGCGGTGGTCGTGGCGCATCCTCGGGGGGTCCGCCAATCGATCCCTATGGATTCCGTGGCGATCTCAACCGAGGCAACAAACCCACAGACGGAGCTGGCTCCGGTCGCAGCGGCGGTGGTGCTTCTGCCGCCTCGGCCGAGAGCGATGCCGTCGACCGCCTGATCAAGAAACTGGAACTTGAAACCGAACTTAAACAGGCCCTCGATCCGGTGGCGCGGGCGATGATCCAGAACCGCGAAGCCTTGGCAAGTGCCACAGATGCAGAGCGGGCGCGGATCGAAGAGTTGATCGGCATCAATGCGCGGCTCGATCAGATCAACGAGCGGCGCGAGGCCTTCACCACCAGTCTCAACCAGAGTCTCATGGACATCATCTTCAGTGGTGAGGGTGTCAATGACATGCTGGAAGACATGATCGGCCAGCTTGCCCGCGCATTCGCCCAAGCGGCCCTGCTCGGAACCGGACCATTGGCCGGAATTTTCGGTGCGGGCGATACCGGAGGCGGCCTCATCGGCGCAATCAGTAGTTTCCTCTTCCCAAAAGCGGCGACCGGCGGTCTGATCAGCGGACCAGGCGGCCCCCGCGATGACAAGGTGCCTTTCCTGCTTTCGGATGGTGAGTACGTGGTCAATGCCGAGGCGACCAGCCATCATCGGGCCTTGCTTGACGCCATCAACGGTGGCGCCTCTTTGCCGGGCATGAAGGCAGGCGGGCCGATCGGGATATCGCCGACCTATCTGCCTGCAATGGGCGTCCCCTCGATGCTGCGCTCACAATCGGGATCGCGGGTGCAAGAACCGGCACGGATCGAGATTGACCTCCGCCTCTCGGATGACCTGAACGCACGGATCGAAAGCAAATCGTCCGAGATTTCCGCCAAGCATGTTCACGAAGGCCTGAAGGCTTTCAACAACAAGGTTCTGCCGCAAAGAGTGATGCAGATTGCTGGCGACAATAGGGCACGCGCATGACCGCCCTGACATTCCCCCTCAGCCTCGCCCAGTTCTACGACAAGCTGAAGGTATCTTCGGTGACCTTTGACTTGCCCGAGCGCCTCGAGGTGAGCGGGCTCGCCTCTGGTGAGGTGCTCAGCGCCGATCTCGGACCGATGCTCTGGAAGGGCGAAGTGACACTAGGTGCCCTGACCCGCGCCGAAATCGCCGAGGTGACCGCACTGGTCAACCTCCTTCGTGCGCCGGGCCGCAGCTTTTTTGCCTATGACACGGTCAAGGCCTATCCCCAATTGGATCCGACAGGATCAATTCTTGGTGCCTCGGCACCGACCATCCATACGCTCGATGCCAACAACCGGGAGATGCGCATCCAGGCGTTGCCGAACGGCTACACGCTTAAGGCGGGTGATTATTTGTCATTCGCCTATTCCTCGAGCCCGACCCGCTATGCTTTGCACATGCTGGTGACCGATGCGGTTGCCGCCGTGGGCGGTATAACGCCGCTCTTCGAGGTTGTCCCGCCGATCCGGCCCGGTGCCGCGGTAAGTGCCGCGATCACTCTGAAAAAACCCAATTGCAAGGCCATCATCCTGCCGGGCTCGGTCCAGCCCGGTAGCACACAGCGCGGAATAAACCGCGGCTTCGGCTTCAGCATCACCCAGACGTTGAGATAGCCATGCGCACCTACAACACCGCCACCACCAACTATCTGACGGCACGCGCGGGGGTGATCGCGCGGCATCTGGTGTGGATCACGGCCAAGGATCGATCGACCGGAGTGCCACAATCGATTGGGATCTGGAACGGCGACGATGACCAGGTGATCACGGTGGATGCGGTGGCGCGGACCTATCTGGCCAAGGGCGCGTTGCTGGACCTGCCGCCGATGACCTATCAGGCAGGGCTGTTTGTGCGCAGCTATGAGATTCAGACCTCGCCCTTAGCGCAGCCAATCATTGATGCGATCCGGCTTTATGACGCGCGATTGGCACCAATCGAAATTCACCGGGTTTTGCTGGATACCAGCAGCCGGGCAATTATCGACACGCCTTACCGTATGTTCAAGGGATGGATCGACGATGTCGCTATCTCGACCCCGTCGATTTCGGGCGAGAGTATCTGCACCCTGAAATGCGTCACCTCGGCACGGGCGCTGACCCGCACAGTGACCCTGAAAAAGTCGGATGACAGTCAGCGACGCCGCTCCAACGACCAGTTCCGCCGCGATGCCGAATTGTCCAATGCGATTGATGTTTTTTGGGGCGAGGAGCGTCACAAATCGACGGCAATGTCGTCGCACAAGTCCGTGCCGGTGCTCAAGTATTTTCAGAAATGGGTGAACTGATGCAGCGGTTCGAGGACTGGCGCAGCCGCCTTTTGGACACCCTGCAGGCAGCGGTGCATCGGCCGTTCCGTCCGGGCGAGCACGATTGCGCATTGTTTGCTGCGGACTGTGTTTTGGCGATGACCGGCCACGATCTGGCGGCACCTTTTCGGGGCAAATACCGGACGATCAAAGCGGGAATTACCGCCACCAAAAAAGCCGGGCTGATTGACCACGTGGGTGTAGCGGCAAACGCATTGACCGAGGTCCATCCGGCTTACGCGCAAGTTGGTGACTTGGCCGTGCTGATGGACGGCACCCATGCGGTTCTGGGCGTTGTGCAGGGCGCTATGATCTATGTGCTGAAGGCCGAAGGCTTGGGTTTGATGCCCTTGACCGACGCTGTGCGGGCGTTTCGGGTATGAGGATCGTTCTAACAGCGCTGTGGCTCCTCTTGGCGTTTGCCGCCCCGGCACAGGCAGGGCCGGTGATTGCGGCGCTGGGCGCTGCCTTTGCGGGCGTCAGTGCCTTTATCGCCACGCTTGGTCCCATTGGAGCCGCCATCGTCAAACTTGGCATTTCCATTGCCCTGCAATCGCTGCTGCAGGTCTTTCAGAAGAAACCGGTGCCGCCGGGGATCAAGACCGAGTTCACCACCGGCGGTGGCGTCAATCCGGTAAGTTTCGTTCTGGGCCGCTATGCCACGGCGGGCAATTTCGTCTGCCCGCCGATGTCGCACGGCTATTCTGGCAAGGTGCCCAATGCCTATCTCACCTATGTGATTGATGTCGGCGACGTGCCGGTCAGCGGCCTCAACGGCGTAATTATCAACGACGAATACATCACCCTCGGCGGTACTCCCAGCCCAGACGGTTATGGCTATCCGGTCAATCAGATGATCGGGCGGGCATGGGTGAAGTTTCTCGACGGAACCCAAGTGGCGGCCGATTCCATGCTGCTGGCGAAATACGCCGCATATCCCGACCGGCCTTGGACCAGCGCGATGATCGGGCTGGGGGTTCCCTGCGTGATCTGCACCTTCCGATTCGACCGCAAAGTGTTCAGCGGCTTGCCGAAAGTCAAGTTCGTGGTCGATGGTCTGAAGCTGTACGATCCGCGCGCGGATACTTCGGTGGGCGGTTCGGGCGCGCAGCGCTGGGCCACGCCGAGCACTTGGGCATTCACGCTCAATCCGATGGTGATGATTTATAACATCCTGCGCGGCATCACCCTGCCAGACGGCACGATCTGGGGTGGCGAGAGCGCCGCCGCCGATTTGCCACTGGCCAACTGGTTTGCGGGGATGAATGCGTGCGATGTGGCGGTAAACATCCTGCCGGCTGGCACCGAGCCAGCGTATCGCGCAGGGCTGGAAGTCAGCGTCGACCAAGAGCCTATTGACGTGATTGCCGAGTTGCTGAAGGCCTGTTCGGGCCAGATGTGCGAGATCGGCGGCGTCTGGAAAATTCAGGTCGGGCCACCGGCCAGCCCGGTTTATTTCATGACCGACGCCGATATCATCGTGACCAGCGAGCAGAGTTTCACGCCCTTTCCGGGGCTGGATCAGACCTTCAACGGGATACAATCCAGCCATCCCGACCCCGTCAGCCTGTGGCAAGCCAAGGACGCTCCACCACGGTTCAATTCGACCTATGAGACGCAGGACCAGTCGCGCCGCCTGATCGCCAATCTGCCGCTGAACGCTGTGCCATATCCAAAACAGGTGCAGCGCCTGATGCGGGCCTATATCCGCGACGAGCGCCAGTTTCGCCGCCACACAATGGTACTGCCTCCTGACGCCGCGATTCTGGAACCGCTGGACACGACTTCATGGACCAGCGCTCGGAACGGCTACACGTCCAAGCTGTTCGAGGTGGGCCAAGTTGACGACAGCATGATGACGCTGAACCAGACGATTTCGGAGCGTGAGCGCGATTCGACCGACTATGACTGGGGCACCGGCGACGAGATCGCCGTTAATGCAGGTCGCACCGGGGCAACGCCGCCGGTCAGCCAGGCAGTGCCAAGTTGGGCGGTTGCTGTGGCCTCGGTTTCGGACGGTGCGGGCCTGCCCAGACGGCCTGCGGTGGCGTTGAGTTGGGACGGCGATCAGGATGATGTTCGCGGCCTGATGTTCGAGGTTCGTGCGCAAGCCACCGGCATTGTGGTTGCCACGGGTTCGACAATGGATGTGGCGGGCGGTAGTTTCGTGGTCTCGCCCGGCATCCTGCCGGTCACTCAATATGAAGCGCGCGGCAAATTCATCGCCGACCGCACGATGGACTGGTCGGCCTGGACGGCGGCCTCTGGGCCGACAGGGTCGCTTTATGTGATCAACGCCGATCTGTTGGTGGGCGGACGCGGTTCGGCGCTGAATTCCGACCCGGACACGATTGATATTTCGGCATGGGCGGGGGCGGGGATTTCGATTGTCACCGACACTGCCGCACCCAGCGGATTGACGGTGTTGTCTTGCGCAACGACCAATGCGGTTCTGAGCCTGCCGTTCGACATCAACCCAGCGAAGAACTATACGCTGAGCATCTTCGTCAAGCAGCACAGTGGCACCACTACGATGACGCTGGCGGCGGGTTTCAAGAATTCAGCCGGTGCCGCAGTGGTTCCGACCGGCTGGCCCGGCAGCGATGCGACCTATGCCAAGTTTGGGCTTTTGGGGGTGACCGGCCCTGCGGGATATACCGAATACCGGATCAGCTTTGGACCCGATGAGGTGGCGCAGATACCAGCCAGCGCAAAGACCTTGGTGATCGGCCTGTTGGCGAACACCACCGGTGGTTCTGGGGTGCAGCGCATCACCGAGGCGCGGGTGGTGGAGAAGCAGCAGCGGGACCATCTGATTGACGGTGCGGTTACTGATACGTGGCAAGTGATCGATACCGCCGCCTATACGCGATACACCGGCGATCTCGTCATCTTTACATTGACTTTGGGGCCGCTTGCGCCGGGCACCATCTTGAAGCGCGGCATCTCGTTTGAGGCGCGCGGCGGTGTGGCAGACGATCGAGATTGGGAACTGCAGGCACGCAAGCAGGTTTTGGGCGGCGCTTGGGAGGCCTGGTACACCGTTGATTCATGGAACGAGGCCCCTGGGTCGGCATGGACCATCAGAAGTAGCAGCGGCACGCTTTCGGGGGCTTTCGACAATTTCCAATACCGCTTTGTCTATAAGGATAGTGCCGGAACCGGCGGCATAGACACCCTGACCAACATCTACCTCACTGTCGTTCGGGTGACGAAATGATCCACTACGCATTTCTCGACCCAACGGGTGTCTATGTGGTCAGTGCCGGTGATGCGAAATCGGTGCCCGACGGGGCGGTTGAAGCGCCGTTCAGGTCGGATCGTCTGATTGGCATGATGCTGGTCGAGGATGCTTGGCTGGATCGCCCGCGACTGGCGGAGCCGACGGTGGTGTATCCGGTGGGTGGCGGCGCGACGGTTGAGTTTGCGGGGCTGCCGGCAGGGACCGTGGCCGAAGTGGTGGATGTCGAAACGGGTGAAATGTTGGCTTCGCTGCCCGAAGAAGGTGGAAGCCTGATGGTCGAACTGCTCGATGCAGGTGGCTATCGGATCGAAACCACGCCACCGCCGCCGCACCTCAAACATCGCTTGCAAGTGGTGGTGCCATGACCGTCGTTCGCCGAAATGCGACAATCGATTTCACGGCGCTGATGGTTGCGCGTGAGGCAGCCAAAAAGGATGTCGCTGCCGAAGGCCTGCTGACCGACGCCACGAAGGCGCTGATCGACGTGTTCGCGCCGCTGCTGATCGCGGCTGACCCGCTGAATTTTCCAACCGAAGCCGCAGTTCGGGCGCGCGTGAAACAGAGAATTAGGGCGCGGCTTTAGAGCACGCCGATCAAACCAACCTTGTTGCTAAGGAGGCACAAGAAATGACCAGAGCCGATGCCACAACCGATAATTCGAAACCCAAAGAAGGAAACTGAAACATGGAATACATCGTCAATAATCGGGCTGAATTGGACACACGTTTCGCAGCGGCAGTTGCGGGCGACGTGCTGAAACTTCACGCTGGCCCATATGGCAAGATCAACTTTGCCCGTCGATTTGCTGCGCGGGTCGGGGTTGTTGCCCTGGATGCGAATAATCCCCCTGTGTTCACCCAAATCGAAGTCACAGGAAAGCATATCGCTATTCTTGATCTAGCGGTCCTCGGTGATCCACTTGCGCGTAAAAAACGCGGCATTGACGTTCACGATGCAGAGGACATTCTGGTCCAAAATTGTGACGTGAAAGATTTCATCGACCTGATTTGCACGTTTTCTTCGAAGCGTGTGCAGATCATAGAAAATACCGTGGATAACATGGTGTCGGATTGCTTCAAGGTCGGCAATTCCAGCTATGTCAGTCTCATCGACAATATCTATGGTGGTCACTGCTTTGCACTTCCAGATACGCATTCCGATTTCATGCAGTTTCAAGGTTTGCCGTCCAACCACGTCGTTGTGCGCGGCAATGTGATGCTGCCGCAAAATCGCTTTGACACACAGGGTGTTTTTGTAGCGGGCGACGGCGGGCATTCCCACATTCTGATCGAAGAAAACATCCTTCACACCAAAATGGCGCGAGGCATCACCGTTGATTCGATTGCCGGGACTGCAATTGTCCGGAACAACACCATGATCGGCCAAGATGACAACGGGGCTGGCGTTCAAGGTAACGCAGAGGAAATCAACAACCCTCGCGTTCAGATCACCACACCGATCACCAGTTATGAGCAGCTTCGTGGCCTTGGCGGTGCCACCGTTCGCATTGCCGAACTGCTTGGCCCGGTTGTTGTTCCAGACCCGATTGATCCGCCCGATCCAATCGACCCGCCTGTCGAGCCGGTCGTTTACGAAGGCGGTCAGGTGGCACAGTCGGTGCTGAACGCTTGGTATGAGACCCCCGTCGACGGCCAACAGGCGCTCGCGGGTCGGGTTTTCGCTGCAATCGAAGGAGAGGCTATCTAAATGACCTTGCAAACATCTGATGCCATCGCCAACGCCCAATTGGATGTCGTTGAATCGACGATTGGAACCGCGCCCTCTCTAACTGTCCGCTCCGGCGCGATGCCTGCCAACTGCGCGGCGGCCGACGCGGGCACGGTTGGGGCGACGATGGCGTTGCCATCGGACTATATGAACGCCGCTGGCAGCCGCTCCAAGACGTTGCTGGGCACGTGGTCGGACCCGTCGGCCGATGCGTCGATCCTCGCCCGACACTTCCGCATAAAGCAGGGGGCGACCTGTCACATGCAAGGCTTGGTTTCCGAGCCTTGGGCGATCAACAAAGCCTATCAATTGAACCAGCAGGTCCACAACGGAGGCAACATCTACATCTGCACCACGGCGGGCACCTCGGCGGGTTCGGGCGGTCCAACTGGGACGGGTTCGGGCATCACTGATAACACGGCGGTCTGGAATTATGTGCAGACAGGGGTCGATATGGCGCTCGACAACACCGTGATTAACGCGGCCCAGCTGGTCAGCATCACCACGTTCACTTTGAGCGCCTGACCCATGGCGATCAAGACTGTAAAGTTCTGCTTTCCGACTCTGGCGTCGCTGACCAACAACACGCTGACGAATCTGACGCAGATCACGCTTTACATTCCAGAAAGCGGGCTGACCTTTCGCTCGGTGATTGTCCGCCTGTCGATGGACGACATCATCACGGCGACGGGCGGCTCGCTCACGACCAAGACCATGGCGTTGCGGCTGGCAGCGGTGGGCTATTCGACGGTCGCCAATGCCAGCCTACTGACCCATTCCGGCGAAAATCTATCCATCGAAATGGCGCAAGACTATACCGCCTATTTCACGACGAACTGGTCGGGCACGTCGATGACCTGCGATTTCCAGACCCAGATCAACCAGTCAACCGGAACCACGCTGGGCATGGTAAACGTCTCGGCCACCGTCGAGATAACCTACGAATACACCGAAACAGCGACTCAGATCAAAACCGTGGCCATTCCACTAGACGCACCGGTTGGGGCGCTGGCGACAGCCAAGCCCGGCACCCAGACAGCGACGATTCCACTGCTCGACACCTATTTGCCGGAACTCAGCAAGGTGATCCGCAAAATGTGGATCGAGATTTCGGGCAACACAGCGGCGGCAGGGGCGACGGCCGACACCACCTTGTCGGCACAGATTGACTCGCTGACGGCGCTGACCACCGGTATTCACGAAAGCGGCTTGGCCTCGGATCGGGCATTCAGATATGTCTGGGACATCACCGCTCTGGGCATGACCACCAGCGCTACGCATGGATTCTACATCTGGGCGTCCGTTGCGAAATACAACCATCTGCAAGCTACGCTCTTTGTGACTTACGAATATTCCGACGGCTCTGCCGCGGCCACAGCAAGGGCCAATAGCACCGCTTACAGCGTCGGTGATGTGCGCTATGGCCTGACCGGCGCGGGCAAGGATATCGCCTTCCGCTGCACCACGGCGGGCACCAGCGGCGGGTCGGAACCCGGCACATGGAATACGGCCGTCGGGGCGACCACCACCGATGGCGGCGCGGTGTGGACGGTGCTGTCGGTCATTCAATCGCTTATCCTGCCCGTCAACTTCGGCGGCATTATGGGGGGCCCTGCCTCAAGCGATGCCTCGCGCGGCAAAGCTGAATTGTGGGTGCCGGAATTAGGCACCATCGGAAATACCACCATCGCCTTCTATGGCGCATTTAGTCAGGAGGCGGCCCTGACGGGCCTCAATGCCCGAATCGGGACTGGTTCTTATGTGACCTACACCGACACAGCCGCCGCGCTTTGCGGTGACAACCGCCTGATGATCCGCAACGATGCGGATTTCACCATCGTGCGCGGCTATAATGCCATCACGGTGGACTTTTATAATACTGTTGGCGATTGGTACCGGCTGAATGGCTATTTCATTGTCAACTACACCTCGGCTCAGCACCGACTCGGCAACACGGCCCACAACCACACAGTCGAAAAAGCCATCGCCAGCATGTCAACCGTCGCCTTTGCCAATGGCGTCGCGGTTTCAGCCGCGGCAAACATCCCCGAAACGAATTATTATTTGTCCAATGTTGCCGTCGGTGCCCAGTTCATTCCAGACGGCACCAACGCGATACGAGGGGTGTCGTTCAGAATGCGCGGCGACGCCACTGACTGGCGCGATTTAGGCCATTCGATCGGCCGCTCTGACGCGGAAATCGGTGTTTTCAAATATTGGGTGGATGCCAGTCAGCACTTAGAGCGCTACCCTGGCGACCCCGCCGTGGCGCGGGTGGATATCGAGACGGCGCGAATTTTTGACATTATGGCAATAAGCACCGCCACAGGGGGCAACCCGATCCTCTGGTCATGGGTTGGGCTGATCTACACATATCACAGCATCACCTTCGAGGTGGCGGGAAGTTGCAGTGGTGGATTCAGCGGCACGGTAGAGATCGGGCTGCATCGCGACGACGACGCTGTTTACAATCCCGGCGAACTATTGCTGGAAACGACGAGGTCCGGCGACGGGGCGTTCTCGTTCCCATGGTATGATAACGTGGTGCCGCTCTACACCGAGTGCAGTGACGGGACCAAGGTGGCCAGGTCGCTTGACACATTGGCCGCATAATGGCCGGATTTGACCTTGTCGCCAGCGCCGGGTCTGGGTTCGATCTAGCCGCGCCGGGGGGTGGCGTTACTGGCACACTATCTGTCACGCTTGGTGTTTCACTCGCTGCTTCCGGCTCAGCTGGCGTTTCGGGAGCACTTGCGAACACGCTTGCCGTCTCAATCGCCGCGGGCGGAACTGCCGCTGACGCGGGGGCCCTGACCACCACCCTCGTTACCTTGATCGCAGCAGCGGGTGCCGCCAGTGAGTTGGGGTCGCTAATAGGTGCGATTCCAACCAGCCTCGCAGCTGTCGCAAACGCACCCATCAACGGGCAATTGAGCGGCGCGATGTCGTTTTCGTTGGTGGCGTCTGGCAGCGTCGGCAGCGACGCAATCACTGGGTCACTTTCGGCAACAATGTTGGTATCGCTTGCGGCAGCGGGCTCGGCCGACGACGCGAGTTCCCTGACCGGAACGCTCTCGACTGCGGTTTCCGCCGCGGCGAACGTGGCGATAAACGGCCAATTCACGGGCGCAATGGCATTCTCGCTGCAGGCGGCGGGCAGCATCGGCAGCGACGCCATCACTGGATCGCTGACGGCAACACTGGTGACGTCGCTTGCGGCGACGGGCGGCTCCTCTGTCGTGGGTGGTGCGGCCGCACCACTGGTCACGACCGAGATCGCAATTGGCGGCGTGACGATTAGGGGTGCCGCTGCGCTCACTATCGTCACCACGTTGTCGGGCGTCGGCGGTGGCTTAGCGGGCCAGATTGGTGCACTGACTGGCGTAACAGCGGCGCAGGGCAGCACTGGCCGATTGCTCGCAATTGGAAACGATGCAGTAACCTTTGCTATGGAGCTGGCAGCATGACGCTAGAAAACACACCTTTCGTGATCAAGCAGGGCGACACTGCCTATTCGCTGAAACGGGAACTGGTCGACGAAAACGGACTGGCGATCGACCTCACGGGCGCGACCGTCACCTTCGCAATGATGTCGGCGAAAACCAAGGTAGTGAAGGTGCCTCGGAGCACCGCTTCTATTGTCGGAGCGCCCACATTGGGCGTCGCGCAATACGACTGGCAGACCGGCGACACAAACACAGCCGGTGACTTCCTTGGCGACTTCAAGGTCACCCTCGCAGGAGGCGTGATCAAGACGATTCCGAATCGCGGCTATGTGCCAATTTCGGTGACGCCAATGATCGTTTGAAGGTCGTGACCAATTGGCCTTCAAATGGCATTTAAGGGAGGTGTAAAAGGCAGATGGTGGCGTGCGAATCGCACAAAAGAATATTATTCCGATTTGCCAGTAAAAAGTGATCGTAAATCCATCTAAGTAATTGATTTTGGCTAACATGGAAAAAATACCTCTCATAGTTGCTATTTCCATGTTTTTTACACTTATAAGGAGAGTAGTTTCCGGTAAGTCATTGATATTGGCTAACATGGAACTGATCACGATATAATTTCGCCATTTCCAAGTTGCATCTTATGGTTGAGTTCTGAAATTTTCTCGACGCCCAAGCATTTTCCCTCGAAAAGCCCAATGTTTATTGGCCACGACTAGCGCCACAGCGCCTGTTGTAGAGCGACTAGGTTAAGGTGCGAGGGAAAACTTCCCGTCAAAACTCGGCGAACGGTGCAATATTTCTGTCGCGATTGTTTCAATCGGGCAACCGCCATTTTTTCCCGCAAGCCTATGACAAACCGCCATTTTTCGGCTGTTACCGGTTGTTCCCACTTATCGCCGCTCAGAGGTGGTATTTTGTCGCGTTACACGAACCATTGAAAATCCGCGGGTAACTGAGACACTGGACCAACCTTGCGGAATTTGCCGCCGCACCTGACGTACAGGTGAAAACTGGTCGGAGTGAGAGGATTCGAACCTCCGACCCCCTGCTCCCGAAGCAGGTGCGCTACCAGGCTGCGCTACACTCCGAACCGGTGCGGGGATTTACGCCGATGCCCGCGTTTTCGCAAGTGGAGTCTTATTCCATCAACAGCGCCCAAGCCAGCGCCACAAAACCAGCCACGCCTTTGGCCGCGATGTCCTGAACCGACCGCAACTTCAAATGCCTGCGGTACAGCCCCTTACCCTCCAACGATCCGTCCGGATCAAACAACTGCGCCCCGCGATTGAATTCCAACCCCACATGCGCTTTGAACACAAATATCCCGCAAAAAATCGTCCGATGCACCCCAGACTCGGCCTCAAACACTAACCCGCCATAACGATTGGCCGAATCGGCATCGGGGGCGATGTCGGTGATCATTTCGATGAGCGCACCACGGGTGGCGGCCGGGTCAAATACATCTGCCACTAAGCCAGACTCGCCTTCAGCGCCGCCACCACCGCATCGCCCATCGCACTCGTCGAAACCGGCGTCCCACCCTCCGGCCCCATCAAATCCGCCGTGCGCAAGCCGTCAGCCAGCACTTTCTCCACTGCCTTCTCCACCCGCGCCGCCTCAACCCCCAGGTCGAACGAATATCGCAGCGCCATTGCAAAGCTCAGGATACACGCAATCGGGTTGGCCTTGCCCGTGCCAGCAATATCAGGCGCAGACCCATGCACCGGTTCATACAAAGCCTTCGGTCGCCCATTCGCCTGCAGCGCCCCCAGCGTGGCCGAGGGCAGCTTGCCCAGCGACCCGGTCAGCATCGCGGCGCAGTCCGACAGCAGGTCGCCGAACAGGTTGTCGGTGACAATCACATCAAACTGTTTGGGCCAGCGCACCAGCTGCATCGCCCCGGCATCGGCATACATGTGGCTCAGTTCCACATCGGGGTACTCGTTGTCATGCACCCATTGCACTTCCTCGCGCCACAGGATGCCCGATTCCATCACATTGGCCTTTTCCATCGAACAGACCTTGTTGCCCCGCCGCCGCGCCAGTTCAAACGCCGACCGTGCCACGCGCCTGATCTCGTTTGTCGTATAGCGCTGAGTGTTGATCCCCACGCGCCCGCCTTCATTGTCCGGGAAAATCCCGCGTGGCTCACCGAAGTAAACCCCGCTGGTCAATTCGCGGACGATCATGATGTCCAGCCCTGCAACGATCTCTTTTTTCAACGACGAAAAATCTGCCAAAGCATCAAAACACTGCGCCGGGCGCAGGTTGGAAAACAGGTCCATCTCTTTACGCAGTCTCAGCAATCCGCGCTCCGGCTTCAAACTGAAATCCAAGGAATCATACTTTGGTCCACCCACCGCCCCCAACAACACCGCATCCGCCGCCTGCGCCAGTGCCATCGTTTCGTCGGTCAGTGGTGTGCCATGCGCGTCATACGAGCAACCGCCAACCAGCCCTTCACTCACATCAAACGTGATCCCGCGACTAGTTCCCATCCAGCCAATGATCTTTTTGACCTCGGCCATCACTTCCGGTCCAATACCATCGCCCGCAAGAATAAGAATTGATGGATTTGACATGAGGAACTCCATTGGATTGCGTAGGTTTCGCCTAACCAATTGGCCAAGCACGGTCAAGTTATCGACACCGGTAAACTCGGTAATTCCAACTGTGGCTTAACTTCGAGAATAGTTAGCACTAATGGTGTCAGCAAATAGTGAAAGGACCAGCAAATGACAGGCACGGCATTGATCCTCGGCGCTTCCGGCAAATTTGGCAGCCATTCGGCGCGGGCATTGGAGGCGTCTGGGTGGAAAATCCGCCGTTTTGATCGACGCCAAGACGATGTGAACCAAGCAGCTTTAGGGGCCGACATAATCGTCAACGGCCTTAACCCGCCGAATTACAAAAATTGGGCTACTGATGTCCCACGGATAACGGCAATGGCCATTTCGGCGGCAAAAGCCAGCGGAGCAACTTTGATTGTTCCCGGCAATGTATACCCATTTGGCGCCAATGCAGGTGAGTGGGACGATACTGCGCTCCATCGTCCCACCAGCCGAAAGGGTAAAATCCGCGCTGAATTGGAAGCAACTTACAAAGTCGCTGCAAACGAAGGCGTCCGCACCATCCTGATCCGCCCGGGCGACTTCATCGATGTCGCGGCAACTGGAACTTGGATCGATCTTGTGCTTGCCAAGAATATCGCCAAAGGGCAGTTTTCCTATCCCGGAAATTCAACAATCCCGCATGCTTGGGCCTACTTGCCGGACATTGGACGGGCAGTCGCAATGCTGGCCGATAAACGTTCGGAACTTGCACAGTTTGGGGATATTTCCTTTCCCGGCTATACGCTGACTGGAAACGAAATTCAGCACATGATGGAAAAGGCGATTGGCCGACCACTGCAAACCAAAAGCTTCCCTTGGTGGTTCGTCCAACTGGCCTCACCATTTTGGGAGCTAGGCGGCGAATTGCTTGAAATGCGATACCTTTGGAACACGTCGCATTCTCTGTCTGCGGCAAAGTTCAATCGGCTGCTGCCGGACTTCGTCCCAACTAAGGTCGAAACCGCAATCGCCTCAGCCTTACCGGCGAACATCAAGCCAAACTAGCCGATGCCGCGAACCGTGTTCCTCAATTGGCGCAATTAGCCGGAATAAGGGGTCGTCGGGCGTTGGCCAAAAAACTCCACTATCGGTGACATTGAAATCGACTGAAGGTAGAACGAAATCGACCCGCATGTTCCCCGGCTTGCCCGCCTCATCGGGCCAATCCGCAGTGTCCAGCGCAGGGTCACCTAACTGCCCCACATTGACCCCTGCCTGCGCCACAGTGGCGGCCACAGCGCCCCTGCTTGCAGGTTTGGCATCCTCTAGGCCACCGACTGCCAGCAACGCCCCAATCGCCTCGTGCTGGCTATCACCATCTATTGGATCGGTGTTGAAATCGCCCAGCACCACAAATGCCGCATCGACCAGACCCGCAACCCGCCCTTGATCGTCGCCAAATTCCGCTCCTGCCAAATACTGGGTCCAAAACGCAATCTCATCATGGTTGCGCTTGCCATTTGCATCCTCCTCCCCGTCAAAAACCGGCGGTGTTGGATGCGCAGCCAGCAAGTGGATCGGGCCGCCGGGCGCGTCAACCACAACGTCCCAATGTGACGTCGTTGACAGCCTCATGGCCGCCTGAACTGCAGTGCTCGGCCACGGCGTGCCGTCATACCAAACCGGTAAAAGTGAGTCAGGCAATTCCATCCAACGAAAGTTTTGAAATGTGCGGGTGGCGTCCAGATCAATCGGATACCGCGACAGGACAACCATTCCCTGCTGCCCCGGAAAATACCCGAATCCCCAAGCGTCATTGGCGGAGCCAACACGTCCATCCCCATCCAAATCCAACCCGCTGGGAATTCCCACGTTGACCGGCGCTGCGAACCAATAGGGATAGTCAATTCCGGCAACATCGCCGCGCCCCAAGTTCAGAGTCTCGCGCAGCAGCCCAATCGCCAGCTCTTGCACGTCATAGTCAACGCCGGTCAGCAACAAAATATCGGGTCGAATCGTCTGAATAATTTCAACGACTTGCTCAACTTGCGGGTCGCTGGCTTTCATCAAGTCACGCACCAGCAAGCCTGGATTGCGGCGGGATAGTTCGGCGTTAAAAGCGGCAATACGCAGATTTTCTGCTTGGGCAGCACATGCCAAAAGCCAAAGTGAAACCGTACAAACCGCCCGAAAAACGGGATTGATCACGTCTCAACCGTTGCGAGATTTTTTGACCAGATAAGCAACTTTCAACAACGCAGCACCTCGAATCATCAGACTGGCGGGCAGGAACGCCCAAAGCACGCAGCCCCAGATCAACGGTTGGAAGTTGGCCAAAACCGAAGGGTCAAACCAGCCGCCCGAACGTGAAACCAACGCGGGTAACAGATATGGCAGACCAATCCCCAATAAAACGTTAATAACACCATCCCGGCGTAATCGACGTTCCACGTCCCGCCCCGAAGACGGCTCAAATGTCGGCAGATTGACCCAAAGGTTGAAATTGTGCCGCGACACCGGCCATTTGAACATCCAAAGCACCAGTGCAAAAAATGCCAGTGAGGCGAAAGCGACGGTATAGGAAAGCGCCGCAGCCCGTTCGATCAACAGTTTGAATGCATCATCACCGTCGCTTCCCAGCATATCAACCGCAATGTTGACCGGGCTAAGCGGCACGTTCAGAAAGGCCGCCGCCTTGTCGGCAAGCCGCACAATATCCGGGCTGAAAGGATCTTCGTTCGACATCGCGCGGCAAAAGAAAATCAGCAGGAATACCAGCGACGCGAAGGTAAAATAGCGAATTCGGTTGTAAGGCGGCGCGAATCGAAAGTCGATCAATCCGGGGTGCGACGAGGCATATTCAAACACCGTAAACGCTGCGGCAATCAAGCCAATGATCAGCGATATCTCAAGCGCTGCTTGACTGACATTTGGCAAAAGAAACGCTGGCGCGGAAATAACCACGATCACCAGCAAAGCCCGCGCAAGCGCACCAGGAAGACGTGCAAGCACTGTCTGTTCTACCCACTACACGCTGCCCAGAGATCGGGCGGCGAAATTACAGCCACGGAGCGGAGGCTCCGTATTTCGATTCAAACGCGTCAATCGCGCCCACCTTCTTCATGGTCAGCCCGATATCATCGAGCCCATTCAGAAGGCAGTCCTTCTTGAACGCATCCACCTCGAACGCAATTTCCCCACCATCTGGTCCCTTAATCGTCTGGCTCTCCAGATCAACACTCAGAACCGCATTCGCACCACGTTCGGCGTCGTCCATCAACTTATCCACCTCAGACTGAGGTAGCACTATCGGTAAAATACCATTCTTGAAGCAATTGTTAAAGAAAATATCCGCGAAAGATGGCGCGATTACGACCCTGATGCCAAAATCCAACAGCGCCCAAGGCGCGTGTTCCCGACTTGACCCACAACCAAAGTTCTCCCCCGCCACAATAATCTGCGCCTTGCGATAGGCCGGTTTGTTCAAAACAAACTCGGCAATCTCCTTGCCATCAAGGTCATAGCGCATTTCGTCAAACAGGTTTTTCCCAAGGCCAGTCCGCAGAATTGTTTTCAAAAACTGCTTGGGAATGATCATATCGGTATCGATATTGACCAGTGGCATCGGTGCCGCAACGCCGGTGATTTTAGTGAATTTTTGCATCACACCAACTCCCTCACATCCGTCAGCCTGCCCGTAATCGCCGCCGCCGCCGCCATTGCCGGCGACAGCAGATGCGTCCGCCCCCCGCGCCCTTGCCGACCCTCAAAGTTGCGGTTGGACGTGGACGCACAGCGTTCACCCACCGCCAACTGGTCCGGGTTCATCGCCAGACACATCGAACAGCCCGCCATCCGCCACTCGAAACCCGCCTCGATCAGTTTAGCCGCAATCCCCTCGGCTTCCGCCTGCGCCCGAACCAAACCCGATCCCGGCACCACCATCGCTCGCAAACCAGCCTTGACCCGATGCCCCTCCATCACTTTCGCCACTTCGCGCAAATCCTCGATCCGCCCGTTGGTGCACGAGCCGATAAAAACCGTGTCAATCGCAATGTCCTGTAGCCGCGTACCCGGCTTCAGCCCCATATAATCCAATGATCGCGTCGCCGCCTCGACCTTGCCACCCTTGAATTCCGAAGGATGCGGCACAATTCCGGTGATCGGCAGCACATCCTCTGGCGAAGTCCCCCAAGTCACCACCGGCGCAATATCCTCGCCGCGCAGCACCAATTCCTTGTCGAAATGTGCACCTTCATCGGTGAACAAAGTCGCCCAATAGGCCATCGCCGCATCCCACATCGCCCCTTTCGGCGCATGCGGCCGACCCATCACATAGGCAAATGTCTTTTCATCCGGAGCAATCAACCCGGCCCGCGCCCCACCTTCAATCGCCATATTGCAGACCGTCATCCGCCCCTCAACCGAAAGGTCACGAATGGCCTCACCACAATACTCGATCACATGCCCGTTGCCGCCTGCGGCACCAGTGACACCGATGATCGACAATGTAATATCCTTGGCCGTCACGAACCGAGACAATCTCCCCGTCACCTCAACTCGCATGTTTTTGGACTTTTTCGCAATCAACGTCTGCGTCGCCAGCACATGCTCGACTTCCGAAGTGCCAATCCCATGCGCCAGCGCCCCAAATGCCCCGTGCGTGGCGGTGTGGCTGTCGCCACAAACAATCGTCATGCCCGGTTGCGTCCAACCCTGTTCCGGCCCGATGATATGCACAATCCCCTGCCGCACATCCGAAACCGGATAATAGTGGATGCCGAAATCCTTGGCGTTCCTATCCAATGCCTCAACCTGAATCCGGCTTTCCACATTGTCGATGCCTTTGGTCCGATCCAAAGTTGTCGGCACATTGTGGTCCGGCACCGCGATGGTCTTTTCCGGCGCGCGCACCTTGCGCCCGGCCAGCCGCAGCCCCTCGAACGCTTGCGGACTGGTCACTTCGTGTACCAGATGCCTGTCGACATACAGCAGCGCCGTGCCGTCGGCGTCTTCATGCACAAGATGGGCGTCCCAGATCTTGTCATAGAGTGTTTTTGCTGCGGACATCAGATTTCTCCCGCGAAAAAATGTAACCTAATAGGGCGGATTCGACCTTGAATCCTGCTCAGGCTCCCGTCGCCAGCGAAACCAAAGCCCCATAGAATCGCCCCGGAAGCCGGGCGTGATCAGCCAGATTCAAAATCTTTTTCATGCGGCTCTTGATAGCCAAAATCGTCGGCGTCGACAAGCCAACAGCTACGTCAGTTTTTTGATCGCTTTCGGCCATACTTCGCCCCTGGCTCAAGATCAAAACGAAAATCGCGGTCGGCAGCGACTTCCAGCCGTTCCTTTTCAATTTCCGCTTCGTCGGGATGCGGCATTGCCCTAGGTTTGTCGATAAATTCATGGTCGGCGAGATATTGCCACAAATAGGAAAAATCCAGCACCGCAACGCCCCTTCCATCTTGCGCATCCAAACCCAAACCGTGGTTCCAGAATGCTCTGAAAGCCGAAATATAGTGGGGTTTGGTCCCGGCAAAGGACGTTTCAACTGTTGCAATTGCCCTAGGGGATGCAGGCCTTCGCTTTATCAATGCAATATTCGTATTTGGACCACAAAAAATTGCCATGAGGTGCAACGCGCTGGATTCGCTCAATATTATTTGTTCGGCTTGCCAGTAAGCGGCGATTTGATCAGCCAAACTATGGTCTTCCGGTCGCATTATTTGGTAACCGGCTCGCTGAAGTCCTTGCTCAATAAAGGTTTCGCCCATTATGCGTCCTTTACTTGGTTTCATCGCCGATCGGCTGATATAAAGTTTCGGGCCAAATTTCGATTGCGGTGTTGGCAGACGCGACAACAACCAATCCCGCAACTTTGGGTGCAATCCCACTCCCACCATCGGGTCAAACAAACAGTCCGCATTCCAAACACCGTCGAGAATCGTCGGTTCGCGGACCAGGATAATTGGGTTTTTGAGGCCAATAAGGTTAAAAAATTCGGTCGGCGTGCCATCCAAACCAAGCGACGGCGTATTATTTGAAATGTAAACGAGCGGGGCTTTTGAACCAAGAACCTCCAAGGCCCATAACCTGGAAATGCTTTCGCAAAAAAAATGACCAAAATGCGCCTGCATGACACCGGCGAACAGCACTTCATCGGAAATGGCTCTTACGGCGCGGTAAGCCTGCACGTCCAGTCTACCGCCATCCATGTGATCGCGTAACGAGCCCTCGAAAACACCTGAATTGTGATACAACCCACCTTGTAGCCACTTTTTCGATCCAACTTGAAACGATGCGGCCATCGGTAAGGCAAGCAAACCCTTCTGCATTGTTAATTCTGGCACCGCTTTTTTTATTCGCTTCAAAAATTCAATTTTCAAAATATACTGCACCTGTCAAATAAGTATTTAGCGCGTGTTATATATGACCATCCGGATTTGATTGCCCGTCCAATACTGTCGGGTGAACAAAATTTCAACATTTTTTGAAATATGACCACACGTCGGTTTGAAATTGATGAAAGCAAAGTGAATACACCCGGCATTTTTGCTAAGTTATTGTTTTATTTCGAAAGACAAGTCTTTTAGATCGCCTATATACCCCGGAAGCCTGTATTTCAAATTCAGAGGTGCGGTCGCCATGATTTTGCGTACGTTCAGAGGCAATTTCCTCAATTGTTGGCACGGGCTTACCGAAATTTGTATTAATCAGTCCCAAATCTCTTAGCGCTTCCCACATTTTGCCAAAATCAATTTCGCTTACCGCATTATAATTCTCTCCTTTGCTAGCTTTCCACGTAGATTTCAAAGCTGTTATCATTGATACATTCTTCGTCAATACGTCACTCATCGAGTTCTCGATCCAATTGCCAAATACAGGCCTTCTACGAATTATCGCAATATTGGCGTCTTTTTTTGCAACAATTGAAACCAGATGGAATGCGCTTGATTCAGCGAGGACAATCTTTTGCGCATTCGAGTACGCGTTAATTTGATCGGCAAGACTGTTCTCTTCGGGCCTAAATATTTGATAGCCTTCGTCGGCCAATCCCGCTTCGACAAAGGTCTCGCCAAGGTAACGCCCTTTTTCGAGCGGGATGCCCTTCCGCGAAATGTATATTTTCGGCGAGAACTTGGCTTCCGATTTCGGAATTTGCGATAAGAACCATCGGCGCATCCTTGGGTGCAGCGGTTCCTTGCGCAGCGGGCCATACAAGTCGGTTGCATTCCAGATGCAGTCAAAACTCGTGTCCGCGCGAACAAGGTTGATCCGCTCAGTCAGTCCAAAAAGTTCAAAAAATGCCTGCGCTGTACCGGTGATTGGGCGTTTAGCATTCACGTTGGTGATATAAACAATCGGCATTTCGCTGCCCAGTTTATCCAATGCCCAAAGCCTGCCGATGCTTTCAGTCAGAAAATGGCCAAATCCAAATCTCAAGACACCGGCAAACAAGGCTTCACCAGTTATCCTTGGCGCCGCCTCACTCTCAGCCTCGGTCGGCGTTAGTGATCGGGTCATATAATACTTTAACCACGGGTCGCCGTGACCATCGGCAAGAAACAAACCGCCGCCGTTCCAGTCAGTGCCCTGTCCATCGCGCATAAACTTCCCCGGTCGCAACAGAGCGTCGCGTCGGCTTCTGATGGTCGGGAAAACGAGGGAAAAATTCGCGCCCAGTCTCAGCTTCAACTTTGCCAACTTTCGTTTAATGCCGAGGCAACTTTAATCCGCCCCGTTTCAATTCCCCGCCAGTTCCTGATCGGTGCGTTCAGGCGTTTTTGTGCGGCCGGATGTTGCCTGTCGAGCACACTCATGCGGACCAGAAGGGCGGCAATCGCCGCCTCTTTCGCCCTCGCGGCCCCATCTTCGATCTTGAGCGCGATCCCAAGCCCCAGTTTTGGCAGAATTGCCACGTAAACGCCATCGGCGCCGTTTTTGACCACGGCACCGGTTACCGCTTCCATAAGTTCGGAATCGGCCCCGCCGACGCCTTCCACCAGTTTGGGATGCTGGATCATTGCCTCGACCAATGACATGGCCGCTGCCTCGCGCAGTTTGCCCAATCCGGTCGGTCGGCCCATTCGCGCCATGGCATAAGCCAGACCCCTCAGGCTGCAGGCAAAGTTGGGCGCGGAACAGCCGTCGATCCCGTATCCGGCGCTGGCCTCGCCCGTAACCTCCTCGAAAGCCTGTTTGACCGCAATCTGAACCGGGTGTCCCAGTTCGATATATTCCGCCCCGGCACCCAGATGGGCGGCCAAGGTCACAAACCCGGCGTGTTTACCAGAACAATTATTGTGCAGCTGGCACGGTTGCTGCCCGGCGTCGTGCAGGCGAAACTTGTCGGCGGCGGCGGCGGGCGGGTGGCTTCCGCAGCGAAGGTCGCTTTCCGATTTGCC
The DNA here is from genome assembly GCA_031415055.1 of Oceanomicrobium sp. Taxonomy (GTDB): domain Bacteria; phylum Pseudomonadota; class Alphaproteobacteria; order Rhodobacterales; family Rhodobacteraceae; genus JANMOK01. The sequence continues at coordinate 202,790 of JANOQZ010000021.1, forward strand.
AATGCCGTTCAGCCAACGCCCGACCGGCTCGGTGTGCATCGTCGCCCCCAGATGCGAAGCGCAGGCCAAGGCCAACTGCTCCGAACCCAGTCCTGCGGCCTTTGCCGCGCCACTTTCGACCAAGGGCAAGGCCTGCAATATCTTGCACGATGATCGGGGAAAAATGATCTTTTCCGGGTCGCCCCATGCAGCCACCACCGCGCCGCCAGTGTCACAAACAACCGCATGACCGCGGTGGACGCATTCCAGCAGTCCGCCACGCCAAACCTCGACCATCGCCACGGCTTCAGTCACAAAACGCCTCCCTCAATCAGCAATAAACCGCAGGCATCGCCTGTTCACCAATTAATGCGCGTTAGGGGCTGGAAAACCACCCCCATTCTTCGCTAGATTGCCGCCTCAGGCATTTCACGCCGGTTGCAAATTTACGCCGCTTCAGAACGGCATGGCAGCGGGCACGATCCAGTGACGGAGGCAGCAGGCCCGATGATACGCGTTTTGACGAATTCCATTTCCACGATTGCCGTTTTGTTGGCGATTGCCGCACCCGCGCTGGCGCAAGACACCCCTGAAACCAATGTCGATGCCAAGCGCGATTGGTCGGTGTTTCGCGCTTCAACCGAACCAAAAGAATGTTGGATCGTCACGATCCCCGCTTCTTGGGAAGCAACGCGCAACGGCGCGAAAGTAACCCCCGACCGCGGCGACATCTTGTTGATGGTCACCAATCGCCCCGGCGGCAATGTGCAGGGCGAGATCAGCTTCAAATCGGGTTACCCGATCAAAGATAATTCGACGGTCAATCTGCGCGTCGGCTCTGCCAGTTTTGAGCTCTTCGTTGACGGCGAATGGGCTTGGCCGGCCAATCCCGAGGAAGATCAAAAAGTGATCGCTGCAATGCAACGTGGCGCTTCCGCCATCGCGACCGCCGTTTCCGAACGCGGCACGACCACGGTAGACACCTTTTCGCTTCTCGGCTTCAGCGCCGCCTTCGACAGCGCCGTCACCATGTGCAAGGAATAAGCGCACCGCGCTTGACTCACACTTCTGAAGGTGCCGATCTCGGTAAGCGTTATAGCGACATAACACGACGGACATACTTTGATTACTTTGCTATAAGGTTGCCACAGAGATTGAGCACATAAATCGCCATGTCCTACTCAAGCACATTTCGGCAGACATTAGAGGATAAACCCAAGTCTCTCGGCAATCTGGAGATCCGCGAAGCGCGTGCGGCGATGCTGCAGGAGCCTCACGTTGCTCCGCTGACGAAGTTCGTCAACGAACTTCGAAAGGAGCGCGGTCTCACAACGGATATTCCGTATTTCGATCCTTTTGACGGCGGGATCGAGGCTAAGGTACTCTTTGTTCTTCAGGCACCCGGCGCTAAAGCAGTGGCGAGTGGTTTCGTATCTCGGAACAATCCGGACGAAACTGCTAAGAACATGTTTCTGCTGCTGCAGAAGGCAGGCTTCAATCGACCCGAGACTGCACTGTGGAATATTGTCCCCTGGTACATAGGCACCGGAGCGAAAATTCGACCAGCGCGATCAGAAGATATCGAAGCCGGCTTTCCTTACCTTATCCGAATCGCTGAGCTGATTCCAAGTTTGAAGGGGCTGGTTTTGCTCGGAAAGAAAGCAGGCAAGGTCCAACAGCGCCTGACTGAACTCATGGAATTCCCGGTTTGGGAGACGTTCCACCCCAGCCCACTCTTCGTGAACAATCGACCAGAGAACTTTGGACGCATATTGGCCAACTTGCAGGAAATCCGGAGCCAAATATCCTGAATTTGCCTGTTTCCGACGCCGGTGTTATGTCCCCGCCCATGCACACCGCTCCGATCACACCAGAAGTCCTGACCATCCCGCGCAAAGCGACCAGCGAATTGCCCAACCTCGCGGGCATGACGCGCGACCAAATGCGCTCTGCGCTGCGCACTGCAGGCACCCCGGAAGCCCAACTCAACATGCGCACCGGCCAGTTGTGGAGTTGGATCTACCAAAAAGGCGTCGCCGATTTTGACCGGATGACCAACCTCGCCAAAGATTACCGTGCCTTGCTCGCAGCCAATTTCACTATCGCCCGCCCCGAACTGGTCACCAAACAAATCTCGTCCGACGGCACCCGCAAATACCTGTTGCGCATCGCTGGCGGCCACGAGATCGAAACCGTCTACATCCCCGAGGAAGATCGCGGCACGCTCTGCATCTCCTCGCAAGTCGGCTGCACCCTCACCTGTTCTTTCTGCCACACCGGCACCCAGAAACTGGTCCGCAACCTGACCGCCGCCGAAATTGTCGGCCAAATCCTGTTCGCCCGCGACGACCTTGGCGAATGGGCCGACGCCAATGGCAAACCGCCCGCCAACCGTATGCTGTCCAACGTCGTCCTCATGGGCATGGGCGAGCCGCTCTATAATTTCGAAGCCGTCCGCGACGCCATGAAGATCGTGATGGACGGCGAAGGCATCTCCCTCTCCCGCCGCCGCATCACCCTGTCCACCTCCGGCGTCGTCCCCGAAATCATCCGCGCCGGCGAGGAAATCTCCTCGCTGCTGGCCATCAGTTTCCACGCCACCACCGATGAAATCCGTGACAAACTGGTGCCCATCAACAAGAAATGGAATATCGCAGCCCTCCTGCAAGCCTGCCGCGATTACCCCCGCGCCGCCAATTCCGAACGCATCACCTTTGAATATGTCATGCTGAAAGGCATCAACGATAGCGACGCCGACGCCCGCCGCCTGGTCAAGCTGATCGCCGGCATCCCGGCCAAAATCAACCTGATCCCCTTCAATCCCTGGCCCAACGCCCCTTACGAGCGCTCCGACCCCGACCGCATCGAAGCCTTCGCCCGCATCGTCAACAAAGCCGGCTACGCCAGCCCCGTCCGCACCCCGCGCGGCGAAGACATTATGGCCGCCTGTGGGCAGTTGAAATCAGCGACGGAACGCGATCGTCGTATCCGCACCGCCGATCACGCCGGCGTAACGTAAGTTTCGGCAAAAACACACTTTTTCAACCGCAAATCTTGTGTTAATCGAATAGCCCTAAGGCAACCCGTCAGAGGATGCCGATTATTGGGCAGTGCAGGTTGGTGTTTGACATGACTTCTGAAATAGAAATTCCCCGCTCTGTAATTCTTGGCCGCCGCGCATTCGTTGCATCCATCCTTGCAACACCGGCGCTGTTCGCCGCCTGCGCCGGACCAACCCCCTCGGAAATCTCACGGCGCAAGTACGGCTATGACCCGGCCAACTTCGTCGATGGCGTCATCGTCTGGAAAAGCAGCCGCACTTTGGCACTGGTGAAAAACCAAGTCTACGTCCGCGCCTACAAGATCAACCTCGGATTCGCCCCCGATGGCCACAAGACCGACAAAGGCGACGGTCGCACCCCGGAAGGTCTGTACCAGATTGATCGCCGCAATTCGGGCAGCGACTTCCACCTGAGTCTGCGGGTTTCCTATCCAAACGACCTCGACCGCGAACAAGCGCTTGCCCGCAGTGTCTCACCCGGTGGCGACATATTCATCCACGGCGGCCCGACCCGCAGCGCCGACAAGGATCGCCCCGACTGGACAGCAGGTTGCATTTCGGTAACCGATGATCAGATCGAGGAAATCTGGGCCTACGTTCCAGTTGGCACGCCGATTGCCATTTTCGGCGACGAACCGATAATCACTACCGATCAGCCGATCACCTGAACCCACCAAAGCCGCCCGTCGCTTTCCTGATACCAGCCAAAGCCGATGTCGCGCGCTTCCGGCACGAACAACAGCCGCCGAGTTTCCGGGTCACTCATCCATGTTTGCAACAATTCATCTTCGCGGGCATAATTCTCAGCAATATTCTCGCCTTTTATCGTGCCAAAATACCCTGCCCGCGCCGCCCGATCCTGCGGCGATGTGGTGTCTGATCCAAAATGCCACGCCCTTTGCTGCACCGACATATCGCGGGCGTGCGTAAAAGCCGCCGCCGTTAATTCGGCTGACAAGATCAGTGGTGGCAAACCGGCTTGCGCCCGCAACGCATTCACCGCGGCGACATGCCCATCGCGCACCGGTATTGTTTGCGCCGACGAAATGTGAATCGGCTTGTTGCTTCCATCACCTCCAGCGCAGGCAGAAAGGACGAAGGCCATGATGGCCAGAACAGAAGCAATGCGGATCATTCGGAAATCCTTTGGGATGGGTCAGCCGCGCCGTCTTATCGAATTATTCGCAGGCATTCAAATCCCTAATCCAAAAGCCGCCGACCAGCCAAACAGAAGGTGATTTGCCCTTTCCGGTCGGTTTCGGTATGGTCAGCACGACTTTCGCCACGAGGAAAAACAAATGTCGAATATTCCGCCGGTCAAAATGGACCGCCGCGCGTTCACCCGCAGTGCCCTAGCCGCCGGTATTGGGGCCGGCGTCTTGATGAATGCAACGTCGGTTCTTGCCCAAGACACCGGACTCGTGTCCGACCAAGCGCTTGATCGAAATGGCTACCCGATCAATCCCGGGGAAGTGAAATCTAAATTCTCAAGTTTCACGACCCGAAACTGGAACGGCTATTTTGGCAATCTCAACAATGCCGCGATGTTGGTTGATACCCAACAGCGTGCTCTGCACTTCTGGCCCTCCGACGGTTCGTTCTACAAAATATACCCTGTCAGCGTGCCGCTAACACCCGAACTTACCCGTCTGGGTCGCACGCATGTTGTGCAGAAAATCGTCGGTCCCGAATGGCGCCCAACCGCGCGAATGCTGCAACGCAATCCCGAATTGCCTCACTATGTTGGTCCTGGCCCCGAAAACCCGCTCGGAACCCACGCCATGTATCTAACGTGGGAATATTATCGCATCCACGGCACCAACGACACACGCAAGATCGGTCGTCTGTCGTCAAACGGCTGCATCGGCCTTTACAACGAACAGATCCTCGAACTTTTCAACAATTGCGTCATTGGCACTCAGGTTCTGGTCATTTAACCGAATCGACACTCGGGTCGAATTGAAACTCAATTCAAAGGCGCCAGCGCCTTTGAAAACTGGACACTTCTACATCTGGTATGATTGTCGCAAGTGGCCACAAATTGGGCACGAAATTGTCCCGCGGCTGCAACATCCAATCGCAAAATTTGCACCGGTCACGATATTTTTCTTTGCGTTTTCAGCTGCTTGCCGCAACTTCATGCGCATCCGGCTTTCGATTGGTTCCAAAGAATCATTCGGCCTGACCGGCAAAAAACAAACTTTGAGGACTGAGCATGAAACTTTACGCACTCTGTGCAACCATTACGGTTGCTTCCACAGCCGCCGTCGCAGGCACCGCTGTATTTGAAGTCCCCGTTGAACCCGCCGTCATGATTGAGGAAGCGCCCTCGGGATCAATGGGCGGTTCCGGCGCTTGGCTGATTCCGCTGCTCGCCATTGGCTTGGTGGCATTGGCAGTTAGTCAAAACAACGAAGACGCACTGCCTCCAGGGTAATCTTGTCGGCGAACCCAAAATGAAAGGGCGGTCGCTTGGCCGCCCTTTTCCTATGGCGTATAGGGTTCCAAAACGTCAATCAACACGACCGCCGATTGGAACCCAATCCACTGCCGCGTTCGCCAAAGTTGGCCCGTGCGCTTGTCAACCAGATGCGCATTTTCAAAGCCAAATCCATCACCCTGACACGATTCAAGCACTTGCACGACGGGATAAGTCACCTCAACTATCGTGTGCTCACCGGTGTCGCCAAACAGGAAACTGCACCTCACCTCGACCTTTTCGCCGTCAGGTGTATTGCCGGGCAAATGATAAATCCGCCGCACCGATTTTGGCCAATCCGCCGGTTTGGTCAAAAACGCAATCGGGTCACCCGGAAAAACCTGTGTTGACAGCAAATCACGCTCAATCCCGCGCGTCGCCGTCACCAATGACCCCCGCAAAGTCAAAGATTGCCGCAATTGCGAGGCATACATGACATAACCGCCATTGTCGGTCTGGGCGACCAAAGTTTGCGGATCGGTGCCCTCACCAACTTTCGCCCGCAACATGGCAAGCCCCGATTTCTTGATACTAGCGCGCGTCATGCGCTGCGGTGCCGCAACAGGCGCTTGGTCGTCGCCGATACCGACCACCGAGGTAACCTTGGCAAAAATCACCTTCGTCAGCGGGCTAACCCCTTGCCCGCTGGAACAGCCGATCAGCCCAAGCAGCAATAAAACGGCAATGCAAGGCCTCATTGCCAGAACGCTCCCCAAGTTTCGAACATGCGTTGCTCGGAAAAATCTCGAACATCTGCATACAGCCGTCCAGGTCCACCGACTCGGCGACCATATTTGCTGCCGTCAGTCCCGAAGGTAACCGACGTGCGCGACCGCGTTTCGAACGGCAGAGTCCAGCGCAGCGGAATGCTGACCCGCACGCCTTTGTCAAACGCGCCCTCGCCAAAATCGGCATACGACGCGTCCGTTCGCGTCATGTAACCCGCCACTTCCCAACCATTGTTGAACCGGCGCGCAACCGTCAACGTGCCGCCCCAGTCGCCCGCGACATAGCGGCCAAGGTCCAGTTGCGCGGTAATGTCGTTCCACCCGGTATCCCAATAAACCGAGCCGTGGCCGGTGACTGTTTCAAAGGTGCCAAAGCCAAAATAATTATCCGGATCACGCTTTCGCACGTAGGTCATCTGCAGGCCGAGGCCCCAATTCTGGTCGACTGGCTTCCACAACACTTCGCCGTCCAAACCGCCGTACTGTTTGTCCAACAAGCCCAGCGCCGCACGTCCATAAACTGCGTCGCCCAATTTGAATGACTTGTCGATTGTCAACCGGCTCAGCACCGGTTTGCTGGTTTTGTCAAACTCCGATCCGACGGCATTTTCGTCGGTCGATCCCCAAACATGCTGCGAAATGTTGCCACTGATCGCCAATGTCGGACTTAATTGCCAACGCACCCCGAAATTGACCAACAGATCATAAGTAACCGGTGCGTTTGGGTTGAAAAACGTGATCGGCACCGATGGGTTGATCGACCAGCTAAAACGCGATGAACTTGCTCGCGCCCAAAGGTGGTCGGTACCTAGCGTTGGTTTTGCATCGGTAATTTTGACACTCTGCCAACTTTTCAAGCCCGCGTCGGGCCGGTCCACCTGCATCTCGTACTTTGAGCGGTTGACGACGACAGTGGAGACCGCAATCCCCCCCTGCATCATGGTAATGCGGAAAGTTTCCACCGAATGGGGCATTGCCAAAGCCAGAATTCGCGCCGTTCGCCCTATCGCTTTGGCGTGCAAAACACTGCGGCTGTTTGAAATGCGAATCTCGACCACTTTGGGTCGAAGTTGGGCGCTTTGCACCGAAATTCCCTCGGCACTCAAAGCCTCAGCGACGGCGGCCATGATCTTGTCACGCGCTTTCTCGTTCTTCGCCCAAGCGACACTTCTGTCACCCTGCGGCGGCCGTATCATCGTTGGCGCAGGCCCAAGGCCGGCATCGGGATTGGTTATCGGATCGTTCGGATTGCCACTGAATGTCAGAGCAAACGCTAAATTCTTGCCATTCAGGTAATAGGCCCCAATATGAATGCCGCTCACGGGTGCATATTCGACGCCAAAACTATAGGGAACCGATGGCGAAAACCCGCCCGCGGCGCTCTCCTGCACATAAGCGTCTGAGGAATATTCAGCTTTCATCGTCAAGCCTTTGAACGGCGTGTCCCACTCAAACCCACCAAAAAATGCTGCGTCGCCGCGAAACCATTGGTTCGCACCAAACTGCCCACCGGCCAACCGAGCAACCGGGCGATCATTCAACCCAAGTGGATTGCTAAACCCATTGTAACTGCCCAGCCGCCCCCAGCCCACACCGCCGGTTACTGTCATCCCGCCAATCAAGGTCTTCGAGGCGACAACATATTCGCCAGCGTAAATGCCGTGCCCCAGAAAATCGCGCAGACCAATGGCTATTGCCGGTCGCCAGCCATCTTCGCTGACCAGTTGGTATTTTAGGTCAAAACTCATGTCGAAAGAAGATGATCCGTCGCTGTCCAGCCCATCGACGTTGCTGTAGCGGACCGTGCCTTCCAGCTTTGGCAAAATCTGAAAATTCAACGATCCGCGCCGTGAGCCCGGTAAATCGCCCAAAGTCCACGATGTCTCGCCATCGGGAAAAACTCCAGCCGTCGGCATGTCGATCAATCCGGCACTGCCATACAGGCCATGGCTGGCCGTCGTTTGCGCAATCGCGCTTTGCGCCAGCAGGGCACAAAAGCTTGCGCATATCGCAGCAACCCAACTTTTGCAGACCATTGTGCGCCTCAAAATAATCCAGCGCAAATTCTGCGCCAAGGTGATGTTCGAGGCAAACATATGCGGAAAACGCCCCTCTGCCGCAACCCAATTAAAGCAGCGCACGCTGCTATATTGTACTTGACGCCCCAGTCCTGTGGATAACTTACCGGATGTAGTGCCAGAGCATTTAAGGCAAAATGCCTGCCCCGGACTTGATCCGAGGTGGAAACCGGTTTTTCCGCCCGACATGCGTCAATTCAATAAGTTAGAGCGGATCAGACGATTCTGTTATCGTCTGATCCGCTCTAGGTCAAATCAACCCCAAAGACCGAAAACTGGCGTCGGTATCTTTGCCAATCACGATGTGATCGTGGACTTTTATGCCCAAAGTATCAGCAGCTTCGATAATTTTCGTTGTCATTTCAATGTCGGCCAGGCTCGGCGTCGGGTCGCCCGAGGGATGGTTATGTACTAGAATCACCGCGCTTGCGTTCAATTCTAAGGCCCGCTTCACCACTTCTCGCGGATAAACTGGCACGTGGTCCACCGTGCCTTTCCCCTGCTCCTCATCGGCGATGAGAATATTCTTGCGATCCAGAAACAATATCCGGAATTGCTCCGTCTCGCGGTGCGCCATAACTGTTTTGCAATAAGCCATCAGGGCGGGCCAGGAACTTAGCGCGTGTTGACCCAAAACTTTTGCCTGCGCCAATCGATGCGCGGCAGCCTCGACAATTTTCAACTCTCGGATGACCGCCTCGCCAACACCCGCCAGCTGCGCCAACCGCGTCACAGGGGCCGAAATCACCCGGTTGAAATCGCCGAACACATGCAACAAGCGTTTCGCCAAAGGCTTCACATCTTGGCGTGGAATGGCGCGGAAAAGCACCAGCTCCAACAATTCGTAATCCGCCACCGCGGAAACTCCACCCGTCATGAACCGAGCCCGCAGTCGTTTGCGGTGGCTCAGCACATGCTCGCTGGAAAAATCCATCATCCCCGACGGCCGCAGCAAGACCGGTGCTTCAAAAAAGCCTTCACCATCATCCGGGCTGTTCATGGCCCGAACCTGCACCGTCAGGCGTAAACAAGCGGTTAAGACTCGCGTGCCGGATCGCCTTTCGGCAACACATCTTTCGCCCAATCGCTGCGTTTCCATCCCGGCACCGGCGGCTCCACGCCGTCGCGCGGCACAAAGCGCGACCTCTCAACCAATTCCATCCGGTGAATGTAACGCCCGCAATTGGGGAACACTTCGCGCACTGCCATCCGCATCACCAGTTGCGCCCCACGCCACGGGTCACTCGCGCGCACCGGCTCTATGACCGCCGTCCCGTTCACCCGCATCCGGTTTGGACTTTGAAAGTCGATGAACAGCATCCCAACTTCGGGGTTTTCCAGCACATTACCCGCGGACAAAAACATGCCGTTGCCGTTCCATAGCGGCATCGCCAGTTCCTTCGGCCCGGTCACCCGCACAAAGCCGGGGTCACCGCCTTTGTAACTGCAATTCTGATGCCCGTTCCTATCCGCAGTGGCCAGAAAAACCATGTCCAGCCCTTCGATGAAGGCTCGGTCTTGCTCGCGAATATGGTCGTGAACCAGCCGCTCCTCGATCCGGTCGGCCAAACGTTCGCTGTCGAATTGCCTTTGCAGGCACCGGTGGCTTTCACTGAACAATTCGGTCATCGAACCCTCCCTTGATTTACCTCAACCCTCCGGATCACCCGCCCAGGTCGGATGGAATTTTCCTGCATGTGACAGGGTGAAAATCTCATACCCTGTCTCAGTCACCCCAATCGAATGCTCAAACTGCGCCGACAGCGACTTGTCCTTTGTCACCGCCGTCCAGTCGTCGGCCAGAACCTTTGTCTCCGGTCGCCCCAAATTGACCATCGGCTCGATGGTGAAAAACATGCCTGCTTCCAGCACCGGCCCAGTTCCCCAGCGGCCATAGTGTAGCACATTGGGTGCGGCATGAAACACCCGCCCCAACCCATGACCGCAAAAATCCCGGACGACGGACATGCGTTGCGCCTCGACATGCCGCTGGATCGCTGCACCAATATCGCCAAACGTATTGCCTGGTCGCACCTGTTCAATCCCAATCATCAGCGCATCGTGCGTCACTTGAATCAACCGCTCGGCCTTGCGGTTCAAATGTCCCGCCACAAACATCCGGCTGCTGTCGCCATACCAACCATCCAGAATCACCGTCACATCGATGTTAAGAATGTCGCCGTCGGCCAAGATTTTCGGCCCCGGAATACCATGACACACCACATGGTTGATCGAAATACAGCTTGCGTGTTTGTAACCTTTATAACCAATCGTTGCCGAAATCGAGCCATGCGCAGCCACCCGTTCGGTGATGAAAAGGTCCAATTCGCCCGTTGTTACCCCCGGTACTACCAGCGGTGCCAGCTCGTCTAATATCAAAGCCGCCACCCGCCCAGCCGCCCGCATTCCGGCAAAATCTGTCAGAGCGTGAATGCGTATACCGTCTTTGTTCAAACCCGGTCGGGAAAATCCTTCCAAGCCTCGCTCCTGCTTAAATCAAATAATTCAACGGTCAAATAATGGAACCAAGACGACAATACAATAAATCTGGTTGCATTGCAGCCATTCCGTTTACGCCCAATCTTCGCTATGGCTCCTAAAACAATTGGAACCCCCATGCCCAACCCCACTGCCGCGATGATCGTGATCGGCGACGAAATCCTGTCAGGCCGCACCCGCGACACCAACACCCAATATCTTGCCATCCAACTCACCGAAATCGGCATCGACCTGCGCGAAGTCCGTGTCGTCGCCGACAATCCCGACCACATCATCGCCGCCGTCAACGCCTTGCGAGCGCAATACACCTATGTCTTCACCTCCGGCGGCATTGGCCCGACGCATGACGACATCACCTCCGATTGCATCGCCAAAGCCTTCAACGTGCCCATCACAGTGCGCGAGGATGCCCGCAAAATCCTCGCCGCCAACTACCAAAACCCCGAAACCGACCTCAACGAAGCGCGCCTGCGTATGGCCCGCATCCCGCAAGGCGCCACCCTGATCGACAACCCGATCAGCAAGGCTCCCGGCTACCGCATCGGCAATGTCCACGTCATGGCCGGTGTTCCCTATATCTTCGAGGCGATGCTGGCAGGCGTCATCCCCACCCTCACAGGCGGTAAACCCCTGTTATCAACCTCCATCCGCCTTGACCGCCGTGAAGGCGACATCGCCGAACGCCTCGGCCAAATCGCCGAAGACCACCCCAATGTCACCATCGGCTCCTACCCCTTCGTGCGCGACGGCGCCTTTGGCACCAACATCGTCATCCGCTCGCAAGACAAAGACGCCATGCAAGACGCCGCAATGGACGTGCTGGATATGATAGCGCCAATTCATTGAATGGTGGTTTATATAATGCCTGCCGACCAGCCAAAATTAACGAATTGCTGATAATTTTCGCGCCTAGGTTGTGCGAAAACCAATCGCAGATCGCTTGCGCGACTCGGCGTGAGTTAAGATTGTTCGCATTTGGAATGCCCGTCCACTTGCGAACAAGATTTTCGGCTACCAATTGAATGTTAATCGTGTAGGATTCCAGAAAGTAGCGGCCACTGCACGAAATCGCTGATGCATCACATGCGATTAAGACTTCGGCTTCGAAAGCTTTCGATGGATCTAGTGTCAAATGTTATATTGGATGAAAATGGCGAGGTGTAGTTGAGCAGTCACACTTCCACTTCTCCGTCGCACGATGTAAAATTCACCGCCGCCGATGGGAGAAATATCAGCCTCCGGTGCCCGGTGTGTTCCGGTACGGACTTCGGGACGACGGCACCTGAAGATGATGCCTCAAAACGTGGCTTCCGACACGTTATAGTTGGAATGAATGCTGTGCAACAACAGCAACTTTATCTTCCCGTCCGATTTTTCAATTGTACAAATTGTGGGTTTGTTATGAAGTTTTTGATTGAAGACAAAAAGGAGGAAATAAAATGACTTACTACTCTGACTGGCATGCAATGCCGAGCACTCTAGTGGTTCTCACGGAACGCCCTTCTTTGGGCGTCATTCGCCTCAAATATTTTGCATTTGCAGGCTTCGCGTTCTTTGCGGTTTTTCTGGTTTGGGCAGTTGCCACGGAAGCGAACTGGGCATGGACTCTGTCAATTATGGGCGGCGGTTTTTGGATTGGTTTTGGATCTGCCTACCGGAAAAACGTTTTCTCGAACCGTCAGGCGCAATTTGCCAACCCGGTAGCGGTGAAGTTTGAGGATGTTGCCTAATTGAAATCTTTCGCCGCTTTTGCCAATGCAATTGCCAAAATGGGTCCGTCGGCAGTTTTTTTGGTGGCATTTGTCGCGTTTTCCTATGTTTATTTCCGCGTTGATCCTGCGCGATCAGGTGCCGCTGTCCTGTCTTGGACAATGCCTCTTTTCATGTCCTTGTCGGGATTGTTTTTTTTTACAAAGCTGATATTCAATTGGCCAAAAATGCGGCTAGTCGATGGAAAATGACTGGCGAACAATCGTAATGTGCTAGAAACTAGTCTTGCCATGCGCCGTTCGCGGTGAGATAGGCCTTAAAAAGTCGCCAGAAACCATCGCGTCAGTAGCAATTCCAAAATACGGCGCTGCTTGGTTTTTTCCTTAGGTTTCAACTCCCAAAGGGGATCGCGTCGGGTTCGCTTACTTTAACTTTTCCCCACTCCCCATTGACTCCACCCCCATTTCCGCAAATCCTAGCCCGCAACGAAACGAAGGTTGGCTGCGCCGCGCCAACCTCGCCGGGAAGATGTGATGACCGCCCGATTAAACCACAGCCCAAGCCCCACTAGGGGCTTTGCCGGTTCGTTTCCCGAACCCTTCACCTGATTCCGGCTGGACCATTTACCGACCGAAATTCTCAATTCAGGTGCCAAATCCATGACCCAATCCTATTCTTTCGATGATCTGAAAGCCGAAGTCGCCGCTGGCAAAATCGACACTGTTGTTGCCTATCAGGTCGATATGCAGGGCCGCATGATGGGCAAGCGCTTTCATGCCAAACACTTCTGCGAAAGTGGCTACAGCGAAACCCACGGCTGCAACTACCTGCTGGCCACCGACCTCGAAATGGAAACGGTTCAAGGTTACAAATCCACCTCATGGGCCGCAGGTTACGGTGACTATACGATGAAACCCGACCTCTCGACCTTACGGCGCGCCCCTTGGCTGGAAAAATCGGTGCTGGTGCAGTGCGACACGCTGGATCATCACGGCCACGAAATCGCCCACGCCCCGCGCACGATGCTCAAAAAGCAACTGGCGCGATTGGAACCATTGGGCATGAAGGCCATGATGGCGACCGAACTGGAATTCTATCTGTTCAAGGATACTTACGAAGACAACCTTGCCGCGGGCTATCGCAACCTCAAAACCCTCAGTCCGTTCAACGCCGATTACAATATCGTCCTGACCACCCGCGAAGAAGGCGTCATGCGGGCATTGCGCAACGGTCTGGCCGATGCCGGCATCCCGGTCGAAAACTCGAAAGGCGAGGCCTACGCCGGGCAAGAAGAAATCAACATCAAATATGACGAAGCGCTGACCACCGCCGACATGCACGTCGTCGTCAAAAGCGCCACCAAGGAAATCGCTTGGTCGCAAGGCCGTTCTGTCACCTTCATGGCCAAATACAAAACCGAAGCTGCCGGTTCTTCTTCCCACATCCACCAATCTTTGTGGTCCAAAGACGGTAAAACCCCGCTGTTCCTCGACAAAAACGCCGAACACGGCATGTCAGAACTGATGCGTCACTACGTTGCCGGCCTCTTGCACCACGCAACAGATGTGACGTGGTTCCTTGCCCCCTATATCAACTCCTACAAGCGCTTCACCGAAGGGCTGTTCGCCCCCACCAAAGCCGTCTGGTCCGCCGATAACCGCACCGCTGGATACCGCGTTTGCGGGGCTGATACCAAGGCCGTGCGCATCGAATGCCGCGTCGGCGGTTCCGACCTCAACCCCTATCTGGCGATGGCTACGCAACTGGCCGCCGGCCTTGATGGCATCGAAAAAAAGATGAAACTCGAACCCGCCTTCGTCGGCGATGCCTATCACGCCAAAAAAGTCCGCGAAGTCCCCCGCACCCTGCGCGCCGCTGCCGAAGCGATGACCAAATCCAAAATGTTGCGCACCGCCTTTGGCGACGATGTGATCGACCACTACCACCACAACGCCATATGGGAACAACACGAATCCGACCGCAAAGTCACCGACTGGGAAGTGCACCGCGGTTTTGATCGGGCGTGATAAACACACACTATTCAAGTGTGTGTTTGTGTGCTAACACACGTTCCATGGAGGAATCGCCATGAGCAAGTATGACCCCCTCACGAAATATCTGAACGCGAACTCTCAGGCGCGCGTTCCGATGACGTTTGCCCAGTTGGAAAATCTACTCGAATTCCCGCTACCGCCATCGGCACGCAGACACCGTTCTTGGTGGAGCAATAACCCTCAAAACAACGTCGCCACCCGCGCTTGGGTTGTCGCGGGTTATGGGACCGAAGATGTCGAAATCGAAGGCGAGGAGTTGGTCTTTGTGAAGCAGGAACCAAAAATCGTTCCGTCAGATCAGGGGTTTTCCGAAAACCAAACTGGTTTTGGAACAAAACCCCGCAGGCACCCGCTTTTTGGGGCGCTTAAAGGCTTAATTACAATAGAAGAAGGCTACGATCTTACCCTGCCCGCCGATCCGGACTGGGGTAATGTGTATAAATGAATCCGCGCCTGCCGATGTTGCTAGACACATGCGCAGCCCTTTGGATAGCGAAGGATGACCCGCTATCCAAATCATTCGTGGCTGCCTTTGATGAAGCACTCGAATCCAATGAATCCGTTTACGTTTCTCCAATCACGGCTTGGGAACTCGGCATTTTGGCATCGCGCGGGCGCCTGACGGGGGCAATCTCGCCCGCAAAGATTTTCCAAATAATCTGTGGAAGACCCGGAATAGTTCCGGCTATTCTTCCACCTTCTGTACTTATCGACTCTTCGTTCCTCCCCGGCGCGCCACCCAACGACCCAGCAGATCGCATCATCATCGCCACAGCGCGTGAGTATGGGCTTTGCGTCGTCACGCGCGACCGGCTTATTTTGAGCTATGCCGATCAAGGCCATGTTCTGGCGATTGCTTGTTGAAAGGAATACCATGTCCAACATGATCCAATGTATCTCGCCCATCGACGGCTCGGTCTATGCCGAACGTCCGACCTTGACCGAGGCCCAGGCCTTTGCCGTTGTCGCTCGCGCCCGGGATGCACAAAAATCATGGGCGGCACGGCCGCTCGCAGTACGCGTGGCGCTGGTCCAAGCTGGCGTTGATCGGCTAATCGCCATGAACGACGAAGTTGTGCCCGAACTGGCGCATATGATGGGCCGTCCAGTAAGATACGGCGGCGAGACCAGCGGCGTGATCGCCCGCACCAAATACATGGCCGACATCGCTGAAGACACGCTGAAACCACTGATGGTCGAAGACTCGGCCACTTTCAAACGCTACATCACCCGCGAGCCACACGGCGTCATTCTCGTCGTTGCACCGTGGAACTACCCGTACCTCACCGCTATAAACACGGTCTCGCCCGGACTTATGGCTGGTAATTCGGTTATTATAAAACACGCCAGCCAAACCCTGCTGGTGGGCGAACGGATGGTTCGCGCCTTCACCGAAGCGGGCGTCCCGGCGGATGTATTCCAGAACGTCTTTCTCGACCACGAAACCACCGCCAAACTCATCGCCCAGCGCTGCTTTGGTTTCGTCAATTTCACCGGCTCGGTTGCAGGCGGCAAAGCGATGGAAATGGCTGCCGCTGGCACTTTTACGCCGCTTGGTCTTGAACTCGGCGGCAACGATCCGGGCTATGTAATGGAAGACGCCGATCTCGACGCCGCCGTCGCCACGCTTGTCGATGGGGCCATGTACAACTCCGGCCAATGTTGCTGCGGCATCCAGCGCATTTATGTGGTCGAAAAGCACTACGACATTTTCGTCGAAAAAGCTGCCGCGCTGACTTCGCAATACAAGCTCGGCAACCCATTGCTGCAAGAAACCACGCTTGGTCCGGTCGCTAACACGCGGTTCGCCAACGAAGTACGTGCGGTCACCGAAGACTCAATCCGCGCCGGTGCCAAACCGCTGATCGACCGCAAAGACTTCCCTCAAGACGACGGTGGTGCCTATTTGATGCCGCAGCTTTTGGTCAACGTGAACCACCAAATGCGGATCATGCGCGAAGAAAGCTTCGGGCCGGTGACTGGCATTATGAAGGTGAAAGACGATGCCGAAGCGATCCACCTGATGAACGACACCCCCTATGGTCTGACCGCCTCACTGTGGACCAATGACACCGCACGCGCCGAACACATCGGCGCTGGGCTCGACACCGGCACGGTGATGATGAACCGCTGCGATTACCTCGATCCGGCCTTGTGCTGGACCGGCACCAAAGACACCGGTCGTGGCGGCGCATTGTCGGTCTACGGCTATCACAACCTGACCCGACCCAAATCTTGGCACTTAAAGAAAGTCACCAAATGAACAGCCCTCGTGCCAACTGGTCGTACCCCACTGCCATCCGCTTCGGTGCTGGCCGCATTTCCGAACTCGCCGAGGCGTGCAGGGCCACGGGAATGAAAAATCCGCTGTTGGTTACGGATCGTGGATTGGCCAAACTGCCCATTGCCGCTCTGGCCCTCGACATCCTCGACGCCGCTGGACTTGGCCGCGCGATGTTTTCCGACGTTGACCCCAATCCAAACGAAATCAACCTTGCGGCCGGTCTGAAGGCTTTCAAATCCGGCAACCACGACGGCATCGTCGCTTTCGGCGGCGGCTCCGGCCTCGACCTTGGCAAATGCGTCGCCTTCATGGCCGGTCAATCGCGACCGGTGTGGGATTTTGAGGATGTCGGCGACTGGTATCTGCGGGCCAACCTGACCGGCATCGCCCCGATTGTGGCAGTTCCCACAACCGCCGGAACGGGTTCCGAAGTTGGGCGCGCCAGTGTCATCACCAACTCGCAAACCCACGTCAAAAAGATCATTTTCCACCCCAAATTCCTGCCCGCAATCACCATTTGTGACCCCGAACTCACCGTCGGAATGCCCGGCGTTATCACCGCAGGTACCGGCATGGACGCCTTCGCCCATTGCCTTGAAGCTTACTGCGCCACCTTCTACCACCCGATGAGCAGCGGCATCGCACTAGAAGGCATGCGCCTTGTCAAAGAAAACCTGACCCGCGCCTTCAACGATGGAACCGATATCGAAGCCCGTGCCAACATGATGTCCGCCGCCGCAATGGGCGCGGTCGCATTCCAAAAGGGCCTCGGTGCGATTCATGCCCTGTCCCACCCGGTCGGTGCCATCTACAACACCCACCACGGCATGACCAACGCCGTGGTCATGCCGCCGGTGCTGCGGTTTAACCGGGCGGTGATCGAGACGAAAATTGAAGCCGCTGCCGCGTATTTGGGGATAATTGGCGGGTTTGACGGGTTTTACGATTACGTGTTGAAATTGCGTTCTGACCTCAAAGTGCCCGACAAACTTTCCGGCCTCGGCGTTGGCACTGACCGCATCGACGAAATGTCGGCTATGGCGATTGTGGATCCGACGGCGGGCAGCAACCCGGTGGCGATGACGTTGGAGAATACCAAGGTGCTGTATGCGGAATGTATTTGAAGGGAGCTTCGTTCGCGCCAGTATTAAGAAAAAAATCAAACAAGATGGAAACTCGAAACCAATTGTTCATAGATACGCCAGTAGAATCGCCGATGGTGTTCTTCAAAGGAAGAATTTTCTCGAAAATTCTTTCGACCTAAAATTTTTCGTGAAAAATTTTCCTTAAGAACGTGCGCGAGGAGTTGGACTGTCAAACAAACCCTTTAACTCCTGCCTCAACGCCTTTTTCTGCACTTTCCCCATCAAATTCCTTGGCAATTCATCGGCTAAGATCACCCGCTTCGGCTGCTTAAACTTGGCTAGCACCGCCGCGCAACCCGCCATAACCTCCACCTCCGAAACATCCCCCACGACAACCGCCACCACAGCCTCGCCAAAATCCGGATGCAGCACCCCAATCACCGCGGACTCAACCACTCCCGGAATTGCATCGATCACATCCTCAATCTCCTTCGGATACACATTCAGCCCGCCCGTAATCACCAAATCTTTCGCTCGACCCACAATCGACACATACCCGTCCGCGTCGACCCGCCCCAAATCCCCGGTCACAAACCACCCGTCTGCGCTCAATTCCTCGCCAGTCTTTTCCGGCAGCCGCCAATAGCCCGAAAACACATTCGGCCCGCGCACCTCAATCCCACCAATCCCGTCAACGACATCGCGCAACCGCATCTCAACCCCTGGCAGCGGCATCCCCACCGTCCCGGCCCGCCGTTCACCCACATACGGGTTGGAGGTGTTCATATTAGTTTCAGTCATCCCATAGCGTTCCAGAATCGCGTGCCCCGTCACGTCGAAAAACCGCTCAAATGTTTCGGCCAAAAGCGGCGCTGACCCTGAAACAAACAACCGCATTCCCTTGGACGCTTCCGCCAAACCCGCGATACCCAACAACCGCGTATAAAACGTTGGCACCCCCATCAGAACACTCGCTTGCGGCATGGCAGCCACTACGGCAGCAGGATCGAACCTGGCCTGAAATATCATAGAAGCGCCCGAAACCAGCGCCGTATTCGTCGCCACAAACAGCCCATGCGTGTGAAACACCGGCAACGCGTGGATCAACACATCCTCGCACGTAAAGCGCCAATGCTCCGCTAAAACCACCGCGTTCGACGCCAAAGCCTTGTGCGATAGCATCGCGCCTTTCGAGCGACCCGTTGTTCCCGATGTATAAAGAATTGCGGCGATGTGGTTTGAATTGCGCCTGATCAATTTAAAAGTTCCCGGTACGTGCAGCGCCGAATCAATCAGTCGATCCAAGGTCACAACCCGTGCTTTGACGGCGATATTGCTCAGCCCTTCAAAACGTGGCCGATCACAAACCAGCAACGCTGGTTCCGCATCGCCCAGAAAGTATGCCATTTCCGCGTCCGTATAGGCCGGGTTCAGCGGAACAAAAATCGCGCCCGCCAGCACGCAAGCCAGATATAACTCGATGAATTCAATACATTTCTCTGCATGTACCACCACGCGGTCACCCGGCTGCACGTTCAAAACTGCCGCCAGCCGCTCGGCGTTCTGCCAAAGCGCCCCCAAGGTCCGGGTTTCGCAAAACTTCGCCGAATCCCGCCCAAGTGACCCCTGACGAAGCACTCCGGCCAAATGATTTGCCCGATAATCAGCCACTTATCTGCCCGCCCAAGTTATTTTGCCGCACAACTATTCGAAACGTTTGCAGTCGGCGCTGCTTCTTATATGAGTATCGCGTCCCGGCGCGGCATGCGCAATTCCGGTCTGGCAAGTCCGGCCAGATCAAAGCCTAAGGAGAAGTCTCATGGTAACAGTCGCCATCAACGGGTTTGGCCGCATTGGCCGCAACATCCTGCGGGCCATTGTCGAAAGCGGTCGCACCGATGTGCAAGTCGTCGCTATTAACGATCTTGGCCCGGTTGAAACCAACGCCCATCTGCTGCGCTACGACTCGGTTCACGGTCGTTTCCCACATGAGGTCAAAGTCAACGGCGACACCATCAATGTCGGTGGCGGCGCAATCAAAGTCTGCGCCGTTAAAGATCCAAAAGAGCTGCCTTGGGCGGCGCTTGGCGTTGATATTGCCATGGAATGCACCGGCATATTTACCGCCCGCGACAAGGCGACCTGGCACCTAGATGCCGGCGCCAAACGCGTCCTGATCTCGGCCCCCGGTGAAAACTCCGACATCACGGTTGTCTATGGCGTCAACCACAAGGGCATCACTGCTGACCACAAGATTATCTCGAACGGTTCTTGCACCACCAACTGCCTCGCGCCTGTGGCGATGGTTCTCAATCAAGGTATTGGCATCGAACACGGCATGATGACCACGATCCATTCCTACACCGGCGACCAGCCGACGCTGGACACGATGCACAAAGACCTCTACCGCGCCCGAGCAGCGGCTTTGTCGATGATCCCGACCTCCACTGGTGCTGCCAAGGCGCTTGGTCTCGTATTGCCCGAACTCAAGGGCAAGCTCGACGGTATGTCGATCCGCGTGCCGACCCCGAATGTTTCGGTCGTTGACTTCAAATTCACCGCCTCGCGGACAACCACCGTCGAAGAAGTCAACGCGCTGCTGACCAAAGCCGCCGACGGCCCGCTAAAAAACATCCTCGGCATCACCAACGAACCGCTGGTTTCCAGCGATTTCAATCACGACCCGCATTCAGCCATCGCCCATCTTAGCCTGACCAAAGTGCAAAACGGCACGATGGTGCAGGTCGTTGCTTGGTATGATAACGAATGGGGTTTTTCCAACCGTATGGCTGACATTGCGGTGGTGATCGGCAAGACGCTCTGAGCGCCCCCCTTGCCATCATCGTCATGGGCGTGTCCGGCAGCGGCAAGACCACTGTTGGTTTGGAATTGGCAAAGCATCTCGGCTGCACGTTCCTGGAAGGCGATGACTTTCACAGCGACGAAGCGCGGGCCAAAATGGGTTCCGGCGTGCCCCTAATCGACGAAGATCGCTGGCCTTGGCTCGACCGTCTTGGCAAACGCGTCGGCGACGAATTCCGCCAGAACCACGCCATCGTGGCGTCTTGTTCGGCGCTCAAGGAAATCTACCGCCAAAGGCTCCAATCCGCCGCTGAAACTCCTCTGACCTTCGTCTGGCCGCATGCGCCCGAAGCGATACTTTACAACCGCATGAAACGCCGCAAAAACCACTATATGCCCGCCTCATTGCTGACCAGCCAACTGGCAATACTCGAACCACCCAGCGGCGAAAACGTCTTTGCGGTTGACGCCTCGGTTCAGACGCGGGAAATGGTTGCAAACGTTTTGAGACTCTTTCCCAAAGACAGGGGTGAATAATGTATCTGGTTTGCGGTGAAGCGCTGTTTGATTTTTTCCTGAACGGCGAAGCCGGCCCGGGCGAGGCGCATTTTGATGCCCGCGCCGGTGGATCACCCTTCAACGTTGCAATCGGTTTGGCCCGACTTGGCGAATCATCCGCCCTAATGACCGGCCTCTCCAACGATTTGATGGGCGGTCGCTTAGCTTCGGTCCTGAAGAAGGAAGGCGTCAACGCCGATTATCTGGTTCGCACCGACCGTAAGACCACGCTTTCCCTCGTCGGCCTCGATGCCAATGGCAGCCCGGCCTATGCGTTCTACAGCACGAATTCCGCCGATACCGGTGTCACCATCGCCGATCTGCCGAAACTGGGGGCCGATGTCATCGGCCTGCATTTCGGTTCATACTCCATTGCCGTCGCTCCCGTGGCCGATACTTTGGCCCACTTAGCCGCCAATGCCGGGGGCCGGTTTGTGTCGCTTGACCCCAACGTTCGCCCGACTGTCGAACCCGAAATGAGCATCTGGCGCAAACGCACCACCGTTCTGGCCAGCCACGCCGATCTAATCAAAATCAGCGCCGAAGACATCGAAATTCTCTACCCCGGCAAAAGCCATGGTGAGCTTGCGCAAGAATGGATTGATAGCGGTGCTGGCATCGTCGTTGTCACCGACGCCGGGAACCCGGCCCATGCGTGGACTTCAACTGGTTTGCGCGGCACCGCGACCCCGCCAAAAACCAAAGTTGTCGATGCCGTCGGTGCTGGCGATACGTTCCAGGCGTCGCTTTTGTCCGAACTCGCCCGCATGGGCAATCCGCGCGAAATCGTGCATAATCTGACACAAAAGCAGCTTGATTCCATGCTGACCTTCGCCGCCACCGCAGCGGCCATAACCTGCTCACGCCGCGGGGCCGACTTGCCAACCCGCGCCGAAGTCAAAGCCCAATTGAAAGCCTGATCCATGGTATCCCGCGTTATTCCCGTTGCCCCCTTCGACCTGGTAATTTTCGGCGCAACGGGTGACCTATCAAAACGTAAAATCCTGCCCAGCCTGTTCAAACGCATGGTTGCCGGCCAAATGCCACCGGAAGCGCGCATTTTCGGCTGTGCCCGTTCCAAACTGACAACCGCCACGTTTCGCGACCTCGTGGCCAAATCGCTAGACGAATTCCTGCCGCCCGAAGCAAAGGACAAGGTCCAGGTCAAAGCCTTCCTCAACTGCTGCGATTACGTCGCAATCGACGGCACCGCCGACGCCGGCTGGGGCGAACTCAAAAGGAAACTGAACCAGAAACCCGAGCATATCCGCGCCTTTTACCTGTCGGTCGCGCCAACACTTTTTGGCGAAATTTCCGAACATCTGGTCAAGACCGCCATCGCCAGCAAAACCAGCCGCATCGTCGTTGAAAAACCGCTCGGCCACGATCTGGCTTCGGCACAGGAATTGAACGAACAACTGCGCAAATGCTTCAACGAAAGCCAGATTTACCGCATCGACCACTACCTTGGCAAAGAAACCGTGCAGAACCTCATGGCATTGCGTTTTGCCAATGCGCTGTTTGAACCGGTCTGGAATGCGCAACACGTCGATCACGTGCAAATCACCGTCGCCGAAACCATCGGAGTCGCAGGTCGTGGCGGCTATTACGACGAATCCGGTGCAATGCGCGATATGGTGCAAAACCACATCATGCAGCTTTTGTGCCTGATTGCGATGGAACCACCGGCGCATTTTGAACCCAACATGGTGCGCGACGAAAAACTGAAAGTGATCCGCGCGCTGGACAAAGTGGACATCAAAGATACGGTGCGCGGCCAGTATCGCGCCGGCAATGGCGACCAATCCTACAAAGAGCACGCGGGCAACGCCGACACCAAGACCGAAAGTTTCGTGGCGTTAAAAGTGAATATCTCGAACTGGCGTTGGGCCGGAACGCCGTTTTACATTCGCACCGGCAAAAAACTGCGTTCGCGCATGTCGGAAATATCTATCGCCTTCAAACAGCCGCCACATTCGATTTTTCCGCAAGTTGAAAAAATCGGCTCCAATCAACTGGTCATCCGTTTGCAACCCGACGAGGGAATTTCGCTGCACATGACGATCAAGGAACCCGGTTTGGGCGGCATGCGACTGAAAACCGTGCAACTGGATATGAGCTTTGCCCAGGCCTTGGGCAAAGAAGTCGATATGGCCGACGCCTACGAGCGGCTGATCCTTGACGTTATCCGTGGCAACCAGACCCTGTTCATGCGCGGTGATGAAGTCGAAGCCGCTTGGGCGTGGACCGACCCAATTATCCAAGCTTGGGCCGATTCATCGGAAAAACCGCAGCAATACGACGCCAATGGTTCCGGCCCCGATGCTGCCTTGGCACTGATGCACCGGGACGGGCGCGAATGGCGAGAAATCGAGGGCTAATGACAGTCACGGTTCATTATCCCGACCGACATGCCTTGATGACCGGCCTTGCTGGCTTGATCGCCGATCAATTGCGCGAGGCGCTCAATGCCAAGGGTAAGGCGTCGTTAGCTGTTCCCGGCGGCACCACACCGGCACTATTCCTTTCGGCGCTTAGCATTGCTGATCTTGATTGGTCCAAAGTCGCTGTCATGCTGACCGACGAAAGATTTGTCCCCGAAACTTCGGACCGTTCCAACACCCGTTTGCTGCGCGAAACCCTCCTGAAAAACAACGCGGCCAAAGCCAACTTGATCCCCTTTTACACATCCGCAGACCAACCCGAAGACGTGCTTGATCAGCTGAGTGCGACCATCGCCAAATCCCTGCCGCTTGATGTCGCCGTCCTCGGCATGGGCGACGACATGCACACCGCCTCGATCTTCCCCGGGGCCGACCGCTTGACCGAGGCGCTTGATCCCGCAAGCACCGCAATCCTGTTGCCCATGCGTGCACCAAGCGCGCCGGAACCGCGCCTGACGCTGACTGCACCCGTGCTACGCGCCGCCAACCATCTGCACCTTCTCATCACCGGCACCGCCAAAAAGGCGGCGCTTGAAAAAGCCATGTCCACGCCCGATACCAAAGATGCCCCCGTGCGCATCCTGTTCGACGCTATTCACCCGCTGCATATTCATTACGCCGACTGAAAGGAGGGGCCAAAATGACCCTTCAAAACACGATTCATAACGTTACGAATCGCATCAAAGACCGCTCAAAACCGCTGCGTTCGGCCTATCTCGAACGCATGAAAGCCGCCCGCGACAAAGGCCCGCGACGGGCGCATATCTCGTGTGGCAACCAAGCGCACACCTATGCCGCGATGGGCGTGGACAAAGACCGTATGGCCCATACTGATGCTGGAAACCTTGGCATAATCACCGCTTATAACGACATGCTCTCGGCCCACCAGCCCTATGAACATTACCCCGACCTCATCCGCAAAACCGCCCGCGCAGCCGGTGGCACAGCACAGGTTGCGGGCGGCGTTCCCGCCATGTGCGACGGCGTTACCCAAGGTCAGGCCGGAATGGAACTGTCGCTGTTCTCGCGCGATGTCATCGCCTTGGCCGCTGGAATTGCCCTAAGCCACGACGTATTCGACTCAACCGTCTACCTTGGCGTCTGCGACAAAATCGTCCCCGGCCTTGTCATCGCCGCCGCCACTTTCGGCCACCTTCCGGCAGTATTTCTACCCGCCGGACCCATGCCCAGCGGTCTGCCGAACGACGAGAAATCCAAGGTGCGCAACCTGTTCACCCAGGGCCTGGCCACCCGCGAGGAATTGCTGCAAGCGGAAATGGCCAGCTACCACGGCCCCGGCACCTGCACCTTCTACGGCACCGCCAACACCAACCAGATGCTGATGGAATTCATGGGCATGCACCTGCCCGGCTCCAGTTTCGTCAACCCCAACACGCCGCTGCGCGAGGCCCTGACGGTTGAGGGCGTGAAACGCGCCATGGCAATTACCGCCCTGGGCAACGAATATACGCCGGTCTGCGACATCCTTGACGAACGCGCCTTCGTCAATGGCATCGTCGGGCTGATGGCCACCGGCGGCTCGACCAACCTGCTGATCCACCTGATCGCCATGGCCAATGCGGCAGGCATCCTCTTGAACTGGCAGGATTTCGCCGAACTCAGCGATGCCACGCCGCTGATGGCCCGGGTCTATCCCAACGGCATCGCCGATGTGAACCACATGACGGCGGCAGGTGGATTGGGGTATCTGATCGGCGAATTGCTCGACGCCGGTCTGATGCATCCCGATACCAAAACCATCGCAGGTGACGGCATGCAGCGCTATACAACCGAGCCGAAGCTGATTGACAATGTGCTGGTCTGGCTAGACGGCACCAGCACGACCTTGAACGACAAAGTGCTCAAACCCGTTTCGGACCCATTCCAAAAATCCGGTGGCATGAAACTGCTTACCGGCAACCTTGGCACCGGCGTTATCAAAGTTTCTGCCGTCGCCCCGGATCGTCGCATTATCGAGGCACCAGCCCGCGTTTTCCATTCGCAACAAGCGGTGAAAGACGCCTTCAAAGCGGGCGAACTCAACCGCGATGTCGTGGTCGTGGTCCGCTTTCAGGGGCCAAAAGCCAACGGCATGCCGGAACTGCACGGCCTGACGCCAACGCTTTCCGTCGTGCAAGATCGTGGCTATCGCGTCGCCCTTGTCACCGACGGGCGTATGTCTGGTGCCTCGGGCAAAGTACCTGCCGCCATTCACGTTTGCCCCGAAGCACTTGACGGTGGCCCCATCGCCCATATCGCCGATGGTGACATCATCCGCGTCGATGCCGTAGCAGGCACGCTGGAATGCCTGACCGAAGGGGCGACCACGCGGGGGCCAGTTAAGGCGGATTTGTCCGCCAATTCGTTCGGCGTTGGCCGTGAAATGTTCGAAATGTTTCGCAAGAACGTCAGTTCAGCCGCCACCGGTGCCAGCCCGATCTAAGAGGTGACTTAATGCCAAGAATATCCGCCCAAGACGCTTGCAAAATGAACCGCGACGTTTGCGGTCTGGCCCCCATCGTGCCGGTTCTGGTGGTCAAAGACCTGCGCCACGCCATTCCCTTGGCCGAGGCGCTTGTCGCCGGTGGATTGCCCGCGCTGGAAGTAACGCTGCGAACGCCCGCCGCGCTCGACGTCATCCGCGCCATGTCGCAAGTTAAAGGCGGCATCGTCGGCGCGGGCACCTTGGTGACAGCCGACGACGTGAGAGCCGCCAAAGCCGCCGGGGCGAAATTCGGCGTCTCGCCCGGCTGGACTCACGAACTGGTCGCAGCCTGCGAGGAGGAAGGTTTGCCCCTGTTGGCAGGTGCCGTTTCCGCCAGCGAAGCGATGCAAATGCTGGCCAAGGGTTATGACCTGCTGAAATTCTTCCCCGCCGAAGCCTCCGGCGGCGCACCGACGCTCAAAGCCCTCGGCGCACCGCTGCCGCAAATCACATTCTGCCCGACCGGCGGCATCACCGTGAAAAACGCGATGGATTACCTGTCGCTGCCAAACGTCATCTGCGCCGGTGGATCATGGGTCGCGCCTGACGCGCTCGTTCAAGCTGGCGATTGGGCCGCCATCGAAGCCCTTGCCAAAGCTGCCAGCAAAATCAAAGAGGCGTGAGATGAACACGATTTGGAGCGACCTGAAAACCCACCAAAAAACCACTAAAAACACCACTTTAGCCGCCCAATTCGTCCAAAATCCGGCCCGTTTTGACGGCTTTTCTGCCAGCTTGGGCGACATGCTGCTCGATTATTCCAAGACCAGCATCGACGCCAACGCACGCGATTTGCTGGTTCAACTGGCCGAAACCTCCGGCCTCGCTGCCAAACGCGACGCCATGTTTTCCGGCGAAAAAATCAACATCACCGAAGACCGCGCCGTGCTGCACACCGCCCTGCGCAACCGTTCCAACACCCCGGTAATCACCGACGGCAAAGACGTTATGCCCGGCATCAACGCATCGCTCAAAGCCATGCGCCATTTCTCAACCGCCGTCCGCAGCGGCGAAATCACCGCTTCCGACGGCAAACCCTTCACCGACGTGGTCAATATCGGTATCGGCGGCTCCGACCTTGGCCCGGTCATGGCCGTGCTGGCGCTTGCCCCGTACCACGACGGCCCGCGCGTGCATTTCGTGTCCAACGTTGACGGTGCCCATATCCACGACGTGCTTAAGAACCTTGATCCCAAACGCACGCTGGTGATTGTCGCTTCGAAAACCTTCACCACCATCGAAACCCTCACCAACGCCACCACCGCCAAACGGTGGCTGGGTGCAGCAATTGGCTTGGATACCGGCCCACATTTCGCCGCTCTCTCGACAGCGCTGGAAAAAACCAGCGCGTTTGGTATCGACCCAAGTCGAGTTTTCGGCTTTGAGGATTGGGTCGGTGGCCGTTACTCCGTCTGGGGCCCGATTGGTCTAAGCCTGATGCTCGCCATCGGCCCGGATAATTTCGACTCCTTCCTGCAGGGCGGTCACGACATGGACCGCCACTTCCAGACCGCCTCATTCGCACAAAACCTGCCGGTCCTGCTTGGCCTCATTGGCATCTGGCACAACAACATTTGTGGCTATGCCACCCGCGCAGTGCTGCCCTATGACCAGCGCTTGCTGCGGCTGCCCGCCTATCTGCAGCAGCTTGACATGGAGAGTAACGGCAAGCGCGTGTCGATTGACGGCAAGACTTTGGAACAAACCAGCGGGCCTGTGGTCTGGGGCGAACCCGGCACCAACGGCCAGCACGCATTTTACCAACTGATCCACCAGGGCACGTCGGTGATTCCCTGCGAATTCATCGTTGGCGCACAAAGCCACGAGGCTGATTTGCAAGTGCATCAGAACCTGCTGCTGTCCAATTGCCTCGCCCAGTCCGAGGCATTGATGAAAGGCCGGTCGTTTGACGAGGCACGCGCCATCGTCATCGCCAAAAAGATCAAAGGCGATGTCGATGCCCAAGCCAACCACCGCGTTTTCCCCGGCAATCGACCTTCGACGACGCTGCTTTACAAGAAACTCGACCCCCGAACCTTTGGCCGCATCATCGCGCTCTACGAGCACCGGGTGTTTGTTGAAGGGGTAATCTGGGGAATCAATTCCTTTGACCAATGGGGGGTGGAACTGGGCAAGGAACTGGCAACAGCCATCCAGCCATTGATCGAAAGCGGCAGGGGGTTTGAGGTCAAAGACCCGTCCACCGCCGGACTGCTGCAAGCCATCACCGCCCTGCGCTAATGGAATTCACCTACGACCCGCCTTCCGGGCCACTAAAAGTCATCCACCTCGACAATGACTTACTGGTTCTCGACAAACCCTCCGGCCTGCTCTCAGTCCCCGGCAAACCCGAAGGTCACCGCGATTGCCTGCAGAGCCGCGCCAAGGCCGCCTACCCGCAGTCGCTGCTGGTCCACCGCCTCGACCTCGACACCTCGGGCATCATCGTCTTGGCCCTGAATCCGAAAGCCCAGCGCCACCTCGGCCGGCAATTCGAACGCCGCCAGACCGCCAAGACCTACATCGCCCGCGTCTGGGGGCAGGTGGAGGGCGAATCCGGCACCATCGACCTGCCCGTCGGCATCGACTGGCCCAACCGGCCCTTGCACCATGTGAATCACGAAACCGGCAGAGCCGCCCAAACCGGTTGGCGAGTCCTTGGCCGTGATGCGATCTCGACGCGGGTGGAATTGACTCCGCTGACCGGGCGCAGCCACCAGTTGCGTGTGCATATGCAGGCGCTGGGGCATCCGATATTGGGGGACCGGCTGTACGCGACGAGTGAGGCGCTGGCGGCAGTGCTCCGGCTTCAGCTTCACGCCGCATCGCTGGAATTTTTCCACCCGACCGGCGGTGAAAGGGTCAGATTCGAAAGCCCGTGCCCGTTCTGATCCCCGCCTGCGCGGGGATGACAATGGGCCTGTCATTCCCGCGAAGGCGGGAATCACAACCAAGCCGCCCCCCGCACCCCCGACGAATCCCCATGCACATTCTCGACCAGCCTTGTGTTGAACTTGTCGCCAAAGACATGCGGCACCATCAAACCCGGCACGTTGCGATACAGCCGCTGCACGTTCGACATGCCGCCGCCAAACACGATCACGTCGGGGTCAACGACGTTGACAATCAGCGCCAGCGACCGTGCCAACCGGTCCTCATAGCGGCGCAGCGTTTCCTCCGCTGCCAAATCGCCCGACTCGGCCAAGGCCACAACTTCAGGTGCCGTCATCGCCTGTGTTGCATCGCGTGCGGTGCGCCGCGCGTGATCTTCGGCCATGCTTCGCCCCGACAACCACGCCTCGCAATGTCCCGCCACGCCACAGGAACACAAAGGTCCCGGACGCTCGTCATCCATCGGTGTTGGCAAAGGCATATGCCCCCATTCCCCAGCAACCGCATTGATGCCTTCGATCACCTTGCCATCAACAGCCAACCCGCCGCCAACGCCGGACCCCAAGATGATGCCAAACACCACTTTCGCCCCGGCGCCAGCGCCATCCACCGCTTCGGACAATGCAAAACAATTGGCGTCATTCGCCACTTTCACCGGGCGACCCAAAGCCGCTTTCAAATCGCCGCGCAGATCGCGCCCGTGCAGCCAGACCGAATTGCCCAAAGTGACATAGCCCGTCTCGCGGTCAACCGAGCCGGGTACACCGATACCGACTTGCTCGATCCGCCCACCGGCCTGCTTTTCCAGTGACTCCATCAGCCCGCGGATGGCGCGGATACACCCGTCATAATCATGCCGTGGTGTCGGCACCCGGCCCGAAGCCAGCTCCGTCCCATCCGCCCCTAAAACCACCCCGGCGATTTTCGTTCCACCAAAGTCCAAGCCCAGCCGCATGGCGATCCTCCCAGAAGTCGTTTGATCTGTTTAAGAGGTTTGACCCGGCAGGGAAAGCTGTCACAGGCTGCTCAAAATATCTGGCAGTTGGTCGGCATAAATCGCGCGCAACGTTTCCAGAGCTTCCAGCGAATTGTCAGTCGCATGCAAGACGGCGGCTTTTTGGCTGATTCCGGCCAATTCGCGCACCCGGTCGCGGATGACCCGTTTTAACAGCACGTCGGTATTGACTACATGCGGATAGCACCTTTTCAGTTTGGCATCCGACATGTCCACCATCAGCGGCCCCGGCTCAAGGGTGTTTCGGCAAATGAACGCCAAGTTCGGGGCATTTGGTGACACGCTGCCTTTGTCTGTCCAGTTGCCGCCGCGCGTCTGAAACATGATGCGCTGAAGAGCGGTGTCATCAAGTCGGACCTCGCGCAGCATGACAAACCGCGATGCGATGATTTCGCGAGCAACATTTTCGGCGGCAATGCCCTGGCCATCTTCGCGCATGACAAAAACGCTGATGTCGTTAGTAGATTGCAATAACAGGGCATTGCGATTCCGTTCATACGTGATCAACGCGCCAATCACCGGGTTGACACTCGGCCACCGCAGCAAAAGATCAATGGCCATATTCCACCCGAATCCATGCAGATAGTTGTGAAACCCACGTAGCGTGAACGGTTCGGGCACTGCAACGCCGGCGACCTTCGCAAATCCGCGCACCTCCGCTGCATAGTCGCGTGAAGGATTGAGCTGCATCGACACGCCCAGTCCCGACTCGATTCCCGAAAGCGGACCCTTATGGTAGATGGTGTGATACAGAAACGAATCGAACGCAATTTTCGCGGCGGGGACGTGAAATCCGTATGGATGTCGCACCCGACTGTGCAGAATTTGCTCTGCCATTTCCGGCATGTAATAGGGCATGCCTAAATAGGCCGTCCCACGTTGACCGCCGGTCGGATAGTAATCGCATTTGACTTGGCCATATTGCCGCGCCGAAATTTGCAATACGCGGTCAATGGAATTACGCCCGATAAGATGGTCGACGTCGCGGCTATAGTTTGCGGCTGCATGATCGGTCATTGGCACGTCGTCGGCCAAGCGCAAAACAACGTAGTCGATATTTTCTGCGTCAAAAGCCGCATAAAGTCTCGGTAGGTCGCGGGTGGGAAATCGCACAGTCGAATGCCGCGCACGTGCCTTGGCGAGCCGCAGTTTCAGCAGCGCTAGGGCAAGAAACTTTGGGATCATGCAATACCCCGCGCCGGACGGTTTGCAAGTTTAGAACGCAGCGAAGGTTTTTGCCGGAGCAGCGCTATTACCCTTTTCCTGAAATCACCTTCATCGGACTTCGCCAATTCCGCCGGCGCGATCAAAACCGGCAGCCAGTTCTTCACCAGCAATTCCCGATCCCTCACGTCCGATTTCCGGACGTATTCTGCCGCAAGAAGTTCCAACAGCCAAGCTGCGCGGGCCCGGTGAAATGTCGCCTATTGCCAGTCGATGATCCTGTATTCGTGGCCTTCGGGTGCATACAATGTATTCTCGTCGCGTGCGTCAATATGAAGGCAACCGCGACGCCAAAGTTCGGCCAAGGGCTCACAGGCCATCGTCGCTGCCGATAAAGTGCCGCCAAACTGCCGTAAATCGTGCCACCCTGCCAAATCTTCGATGACCGGCCCGTTCGCCACGACAAACCCCAGCCGCCGTTTTTCGAAATAGGCAAACGGGGCGGGCACCGGAATGCCGCGCCGCTGCGCTTCGCGCAAATTGGCAAATTCGCGGAAAGCATACTTTCGACAGCGTAGCCGCGATGCCAAATTTTGCAGGGGAAAAACTTTGAAAACTGGCGTCCCACTGCCATCGATCGCTGGAACGCGCGCAGCAAACCTTTGCCGAGCTTGTTTCAGCAAAGTGCCGCCAAAAGGAATGACAGGTTATTCGAAGTTTGACAGGCTGGAATAATGTTCGGGCGCGAAAGTGCTTGAATCCAGCACAAAAAACCTGATTCCATCGGCGGTCCTGAAAGTGGTACAACCCGAAAGAGCCGACGCGTCTGGCATATAAATCCTCGATGGCAAACTCTGCGGAGCTTACACACATGGCCAGGATGGCAAAAGCCCCAGTGTTTCCACCGGGGCTTTTCGCATTGTGGCAGTAGTAGAGGCTTACTCCGCCCCTTCAATCTGCAACCCGGTCTTCTGGTCAACCGCCCGCATCGACAGCCGCACCTTGCCGCGGTCGTCAAAGCCCGTCAGCTTGACCTTCACTTCCTGGCCTTCGGTCAGGATGTCCTTGGGATGGCTCACCCGTTCGGCGGCCAGCTGGCTGACATGCACCAGCCCGTCGCGTTTGCCGAAGAAGTCAAAGAAGGACGCCAGCTGCTCAAATCTAGCCAGCCACACTGAACGCTACTGAACCGCACTGAACGTTACTGAACCGCACTGAACGCCTTGGGTTGCGCCAAATGCTACGAGACTTCGCTAAAAAGATCTTCCCTCCCAGATTTGCCTACAGCAAGGATCCAAGTTGCGAATGATCGCGTTGGAAGCCTGTAAAACCCTCTATGAGCGTCATCTGATAAAACGATTTCGCGACTTTTTAATGCTTTCAGCGCGTTATCAATGTTCGTGGAGGCAACCCCGCAATTTGCCCCAATATCCTTCCTCGACACCCATTGGTCGCCGTGATTCGCCATGTAGTCCAAAACTTTTCGGTACTCAGAAGAAGAAATCTTCGAATAATACATCTTGCTGAAGTACTTGGCCCCCAACTGGGTGATCGCGCCGTTCTCAGAGAACGCGCCCGACGAAACATCACTGAGGTCAATAGTGCCGTCTGAATCAGTCTGGAAAGCAGAAAACGAAAACTGTTGCACGAAGTGGGGATAGCCCTCAGAAAGAGATGCGATCAACTCTACCGCGTCATTCGTTATTTCCGTGCTGACCGCATTCTTTTCATTGGCGATTTCAATTCCACGGCGAACAACCCGCTCCCTTTCTCCCGGTTCCAACGGATGCATTTCCAGTATTTCAAAAACTCGCAGAGATGACTCGTGACTTTCCCTTAGACGGTTAACAATTAGTGACTGGCCGCGAGAAAAAGAAGTAATTTCGATTGCCCACGCTTGGCCAACTTCTCAGTAAATATTTTCACAAATTCGCCAAGATGGGCCGTAGTCGGCGGGCTATCTGCTTCATCCAACATCAACGCCACACCGTCAAACTCATTGCCATCGATAACTTGTCCGATAATGTTGGCCAAATCATCAAGCAATTCGTCGGGGTCAAGTTCGTTGTCTCGCCCAGTATATTTTACGCCAAGGACTTCCCAGCTAGAAAGAAACTCCCAAACCTTTTGAGCCTTTTCCTGCAACGACTTGTGGTCACGAAGTTTAGATCGGAGTTCTCGCGCAATCTGTCTTATCAAGCCAACTTGAGTTGCTATGCCTGCTAGATCAGTTGAGACGGTAAGGAAGTTAAACTTTATACTATCATTTTCGAGCTTACCGTTCGCCAAAAGATCAGCGTAAAATAGCAGAGAAGTTTTTCCTATTCCCCGTTCGCCTGTTAGCAACAAGTGTTGTGGATTACTATTTCGGGTCTGAAATAATGCTTGCCCAATAATTCCAATTTCGTCCTCTCGGCCAATAAACATACCGGGATAAGCAATCCCATTCGGCACAAACGGATTAAATTTCATCGGGTCATGCTCCTTTTTTCTCTCAATAACAAAAAGGTCCCGCTGTTTCCACCGGGGCCGTTCTCATTACTTCAAACCGAAAGCGGCTTACTCCGCTCCTTCAATCTGCAACCCGGTCTTCTGGTCAACCGCCCGCATCGACAGCCGCACCTTGCCGCGATCGTCAAAGCCCATCAGTTTGACCTTCACTTCCTGGCCTTCAGTCAGGATGTCTTTCGGGTGGCTTACCCGCTCGGCAGCCAATTGGCTGACGTGCACCAGACCGTCGCGTTTGCCGAAGAAGTTCACGAAGGCACCGAAATCCATCAGTTTCACCACTTTGCCGGTGTAGATGCCGCCAACCTCCGGTTCGGCCACAATTGCATAGATCATGTCATAGGCCTTCTTGATCGACTCGGCATTGGCCGAGGCAATCTTGATGACGCCGTCGTCGTTGATATCGACCTTGGCACCCGACAATTCGACAATCTCGCGGATCACCTTGCCGCCCGACCCAATCACTTCGCGGATTTTGTCGGTCGGCACCGTCATCGTCTCGATGCGCGGCGCATGGGCGGAAAACTCGTGCCGCCCTTCGGTCAGCGCCTTGGCCATTTCGCCTAAGATGTGCAGACGACCATCTTTGGCCTGCGCCAAAGCCTGTTTCATGATCACCGGCGTGATGCCCGCAACCTTGATGTCCATTTGCAAGCTGGTGATGCCATTCGCCGTGCCCGCAACCTTGAAGTCCATGTCGCCAAGGTGATCTTCGTCGCCTAGAATGTCGGTCAGAACCGCGAATTCCTTACCTTCAAGGATCAGGCCCATCGCCACGCCGGCAACCGGTGCTTTCAGCGGCACACCGGCATCCATCATCGACAGCGAACCGCCGCAAACGGTTGCCATCGAACTGGAACCATTTGATTCCATGATCTCGGATACCAAACGAATAGTATAAGGAAACTCGGTCGCCGCAGGCAGAACCGCCTGCAACGCTCGCCAGGCCAACTTGCCGTGACCAATCTCGCGCCGGCCCGGGCCGGACATGCGACCGGCCTCACCCACCGAATACGGTGGGAAGTTGTAGTGCAGCAAGAAGGTCGAGCGGCTTTCGCCATGCAAAGCGTCGATGATCTGTTCATCGTCGCCGGTACCAAGCGTGGTCACCACCAGACCTTGGGTTTCACCTCGGGTGAACAGGGCCGAACCATGCGTGCGCGGCAGCAGGCCAACTTCCGATACAATCGGACGCACAGTGGTCAAATCACGCCCATCGATCCGCTTGCCGGTCTTGATCACATCGCCGCGCAGAACGTCGGATTCCAGTTTCTTGAAGCAGGTGCCAAGGTTCTTGTCGGCAGCTTCGTCTTCAGTCAAACTCGCGGTCAGCGTGTCGCGGGCAGCGGAAATCGCCTTGGTCCGCTCTTGCTTGTCTTTGATGGCGAATGCCTTGCGCATATCTTTGGCACCCGCTTTCTCGACCTTTTTGTATAGTGCCGAATAGTCCGGCGCAGAAAAATCAAACGGCTCCTTTGCCGCCTTTTCCGCCAGATCGATGATCATCTGAATCACCGGCTGCATCTGCTCGTGGCCGAACACAACCGCACCCAGCATTTCCTCTTCCGACAGCTCATAGGCTTCGGATTCAACCATCATCACCGCACCTTGCGTTCCGGCAACCACCAGATCCAGCCGTTGTTCGGGGTTGTTGCGCAGCTTGTCCATGTCATCGACCGGCGGGTTCAGCACATATTTGCCGTTGGAAAACCCAACCCGTGCCGCCGCAATCGGCCCCATGAACGGCACGCCGGAAATCACCAGCGCGGCAGAGGCAGCGATCAGCGCGACGATATCGGGATCGTTCTCCAGATCATGGCTTAGAACCGTACAGACCACTTGCGTTTCGTGCTTGAAACCTTCGACAAACAGCGGCCGGATCGGCCGGTCGATCAGCCGCGAGGTCAGCGTTTCTTTTTCAGTCGGACGCGCTTCGCGTTTGAAAAAGCCGCCCGGAATTTTACCGGCGGCATAATATTTTTCCTGATAATGCACGGTCAGCGGAAAGAAGTCGAAACCCTCTTTCGGCTTTTTCTCGAACACCACGGCGGCGTGCACGGTAGTTTCGCCGTAAGTGGCAACAACCGAGCCATCGGCCTGACGGGCCATTTTGCCGGTTTCCAGTGTCAGCGTCTCATTGCCCCATTGGATTGATTTCTTGTGGATTTTGAACATGTCGTTTCCCTTCAGCGGCCATTGCCCCCTGGCAAGCCCGCAATACGTGGCACCTGCCACGGACCCGTTTCATATGATCCAGCTTTCGCCTTGGGTCAGGTGGCGTCAGCATTCGGACAGCTTTGGCAAGTTTCGGAATCATAACAATTTCGGGCACCTGCACGGGCCCTTTGAAATGCAAAACGCGCCCAAAAAGGCGCGTTTCATGTTGGATTTAGCGGCGAACGCCTAGCCGGGTGATCAAAGTTTGATACCGCGCCTCGTCCTTGCTTTT
>JANOQZ010000022.1:0-39981 GCA_031415055.1 Oceanomicrobium sp.
CGGCCAAAAGGGCATCGAGATCAAACGGGTCTTTGTGCATGTCAAACTCCTCTCGATAATCTTTCATAGCAGGCCCACGGCAGCTTTGTGGGGCGCGAGCAACGCCGCAAGGTTACGTTTGCCGCGCGATAACAGGCTTTCGACGGCTTCGATGGAAAGGCCGAGAATCTCGGCGATTTCCGGGTTGCCGCGTTCCTCAAAATGGCGCAGTGCGACGGCAGCGCGTTGGCGCTCGGGCAGTTGGGCCATAGCTGCGTGCAGGGCCGCCAAACGGTCGCGGGCGATGAGCTTGGCGTCGATGCCGGGCGTATCGTCGGGCAGGTCATGCTGATCGTCCAAGGGCACGGAACGACGGCGACGCAGTCGGTCGGTACAAAGATTGGCGGTGACGCGGTAAAGCCAGGTTGAGACTTGGGCGTTGCCACTTTGCCAATCCGGCGCGATTTTCCACAGCCGTAACATGGCTTCCTGCGCCACATCCTCGGCTTCGGTTTGATCGGACAACATGCGTCGCGCCAGAGACAGGCAGCGCGGGGCGTGGCGCAATGTCAGCGTTCGTGCGGCCAAACGGTCGCCTTTGGCAAAGCGCGCCAGAAGCAGATGGTCTGCTTCTGACGCGTCTTGGTCTGGCTCGGTCATGTTGGGCTATGCTCAATCATGCCCCCATATTGCCCGATTTATTGGCCACGGCCAAACCAATTGCCGAACCAGCCATGGCGCTGGCCGTGACCACCGCCGTGGTTGCCCATTCGGCCCTGCATCTGTTGATGCATGGCATCGGCTTCGGCCTGCGAGATGGAGCCATCGCTGTTGGCGTCGAGATGGTCAAACATCCGACCCATGCCCTTGTCGCCCATTTCATCGGCGGTGATGAAACCGTCGGAATTGGCGTCAAGGTCGATCATCATGTGCGCGATGCGTTTGGGTAGTTCGGTTTTCATGCGTTCCATCATCGCTGCCATGTGTTCGGTGTGCATGGTTTCGGCTTGCGCCAGAAGTTCAGCTTCGTCCAACTTGCCATCAGAATTGGTGTCGGCCTGGGCGAAACGCGCGGCTTTGGCGGCGTCAACTTCGGCTTGGGTGACGTTACCGTCTTTGTCGGCGTCCAGCGATTCAAACATCGCGCCGGGTGCCATGGGCGCATCTTGCGCGAAGGCCAGCGTTGGCGCTGCGAGGGCAAGGGCGGCGAGGGATGCGAACATAAGTTTCTTCATTTTCTGCTCCGTTTCGTAAGCGCTGCTTCAGTGCCGCGCTTTCAAATAGTCAAACGACGGCCACGCAAGATTCCGTCGGAGATGTTTGCGACATCGCGCCGCAAGGCCACCTTGTCTCACTCACATTCGCGTTCATTGGCTTTAGAGATGCGCAGATGAAAGACGAATCACATATTTTGCTAAGCGATGATCTGCGCCCGCTGGCGAAAGCCTTGCGGCGCGGTTGGCGTCGCAAATGTCCGGCTTGTGGCGGTGGACCGCTGTTGTCGGGGTATTTGACGGTGCGCGAAACCTGCATGGCCTGTGGTGAGGAGCTGTATCACCACCGCGCCGATGATGGTCCGGCTTGGGCAACAATCATTGTAGCGGGGCATTTGTTGTCGCCGTTGCTGCTGATCGTGTTTGTGACATGGCGTCCCGAGGGTTGGGTGATGGCGGTGGGGTTTTCGGTGGCCTTCAGCGCTTTGGCGCTATTTCTGTTGCCGCGCGTAAAGGGCATGTTCGTGGCGATACAATGGGCCAAGAAGATGCATGGGTTTGGTCGAAGCGAAACCAACTGAACGGATCGCTTGAATTCCGCGGCAGCGTCCCTTGACTTGGGCAATGGTGCGTGTAGAAGCCGGTCTCTGGAATTTACGGGTGCTTTGCTCCCGCGACGTATGACAAGGAACGGACCATGGCGAAGCCAACGACGATCAAGATTCGGCTGAATTCGACGGCTGAAACCGGGCATTTCTATGTGGCCAAGAAAAACTCGCGCACGATGACCGAAAAAATGTCGGTGAAGAAATACGACCCGGTTGTGCGAAAGCACGTCGAATATAAGGAAGGCAAGATCAAGTGATCTTGGCGGATCGCCCGGATTGGGCTGTGGATCGAAAGCCGCGGGGTTTCCTGCGGCTTTTTCGTTTTTGGCGGGTGGCATGGACGAAATTGCGCCATTGAACCTGCGCGTTGCCGGGTTGGGCGACGGCAAGGCAGTGACGGGGCTGCTGACGATTTCCTATACACGGGTGTTGGCGGCGGATTATTCGGTGGCGCAGTTGCGGGCGATGCTGCCGTCGGTGACGGTGGCCAATCGGGCGATACTTCAGTCGGGGCGGTATTATTTGGTGGCGTCGGGCGAGATTGCGGTTGGCTGCGGAGGGTGGAGCCTGCGCGGCAATAGGACAGCGCGGCTGCATTATTTCGCCACCCATCCAAATTGGTTGCGCATGGGCGTCGGGCGTCTGGTGATGCATGCATGTTTGGATGCGGCCAAGCGTGCGGGTGCCGAATGGTGCACCTGTTCGGCGACTTTGGGTGCGGTGCCGTTTTACCGAAGTTTCGGTTTTCAAGTGGCAGGGCGGGGCGATATCAGGGCCGGTCGCGGCTTGGGATTTCCGGTGGTCGAAATGGTCTTGGACCTGCAGAAATGAAAAGGCCGGTCACAGGGACCGGCCTTTGATTATTATATGTAACGCGGGATTATTCGCGGTTGCCCATGAAGCTGAGCAGGAACATGAACATGTTCAGGAAGTCGAGATACAGGTTCAACGCGCCCATGATGGCGGCTTTGCCCAGCCATTCCTGACCCTGTGCCGAAGTGGCCATTTGCACATACTGACTTTTGATTTTCTGCGTGTCATAGGCGGTAAGGCCAGCAAAGATCAGCACGCCGAGCGAGGAAATGGCGAAGTTCACCGCGCTTGAGGCGAGGAAGATGTTGACGATTGACGCGACGAGCAAGCCGATCACGCCCATGATGAGGAACGAACCCCAGCCGGAAATATCGCGTTTGGTCGTGTAACCCCACAGGCTGAGGCCAGCGAAGGCGACAGCGGTTGCGAGGAAAGTCTGCACAATCGAAAAGTCGGTGTAGACCGCGAAAATGAACGAAATCGACAGGCCCATCAGCGCCGAAAACAGGGCAAACACGCCTTGTGCGGCGGTTTGCGACATCCGGTTGATCATGGCGCTAAAGGCGAAAACCACAATCAGCGGCGCGAACATCACGACCCAACGCAGCGGTGACGCAAAGATTGCGTTAAGCAGATATGGGCTGCTGCCGACGCCGTAGGCGACGGCACCGGTGATGACCATGGCCACCGACATCAGGCCATAGACCTTGTTCATATGGGCGCGAAGCCCCTCGTCAATAGCCAATCCCTGCGTGCCAGCACTGGCGCGGCGGATGGTATCATATTCGGCCATGGTTCCCTCCTGAGGTCGAAAAATCGGCCAATGCATGCGCACTGGTTTCCCGGTATAGGTATGGTGATTGTCGCGCCTTTTTCAAGGCATAAGTGGGGAAATGTCGGGAAAGTGCGGTTTAGTCTTGGCCGCGCAACACTGATGCCGGGCGTGTAGCCAAGGGTCGCCACGTATAGAGCAGACCGGCGATGAGGCTGGCGAAGGTTCCAAGAGCAACAATGGCTACGGCGGAGCCGCCTTGGAACGTGTAGGTTGATTCCATTTCAAAAGTGACAATCGCCCATCCAGCAAGGGCTGCAGTAGCTATTGCAACGGCGCCTGCTGCGGCACCGGCGATGGCAGATCGTAAGGCAAAGCTGACAAGGATCGTTGTACGGTCGGCTCCGGTGGTTTTGAGAATCGCTGCCTCGTAGGTGCGGGATCGCTCGGTAACTGCGGCAGTGCCGATCAGCACGATGAACCCTGTCAGCAAAGTTGCCAGCGCGCCCCAACGTGTAGCTGCGGCAAGGCTGGCGAGGTTCTTGGCGGCAGAGGCGATGCCTTCGCGCACCGAGATCATGGTGATGTTGGGGAATTCTCCGGCGACATTGCGCAGCAGGCGGCCTTCGGCGGCGGGTTCGGCGTAAATGGTGGCGATGGAGGTATGCGGCGCGGCTTGCAGGGCGGCGGGGTTCATCACCATCAGGAAATTGATCCCCATGTCGCGGAATTCGACGACGCGAAATGAGGTGATTTTGGCGGTGATGTCGCGGCCCAAGACGTTGAGGGTGATCATGTCGCCAAGTTTGAGGCCAAGTTCGGTGGCTTCTTCTGTGGCGAAACTGACTTGTGGCTCGCCGGTGTAATTTTCCGGCCACCAAGTGCCAGCGGTCAGGATGGTGCCGGTCGGTGGGGTGGCCGAATAGGTGACCCCTCGGTCGCCATCGAGCGTCCAATGACTGTGGCCGACGTAGTCTTCGGCGGGCAAGTTGTTGATGCGGGTAAGGATGCCGCGCAGCATCGGGGTGGTTTCGGTCTTGCTGACTTCGGGGTCGGCGGCGGTGATTTGCGTGAAGGGCTCGATCTGGTCTTGTTGGATGTCGAGCACGAAGAATGCCGGGGCAACGGCGGGCAGTTCGGAGCGCATGACGTTTTGCAGGTTTGCATCGACTTGGCCGATAGTCGCCAGCACCGTCAGGCCAAGTCCGAGCGAGAGGATGACCGAATTTGCCTCGCCGCCTGGGCCTGCGATGGAACGCAAGGCCAGGCGCAGCGCGGGGCGGCTTTGGGTTAGTTTGGTTGCCAGTCGTGCGGCGAGAAAGCGGGTCAGGCGGGCGTTGAGACGCAGTATGAATAGCGATGCGATGATGCCTGCGGCGAACCAGAGGGTGAGGGTGGGCATGTCGGTGAGAAAGGCGGCACTTGCAACAAGGGCGGCGGCGATGAAGAAGGTTGCGACGATATAGGGCCAGCGCGGCCAGTTCGCCTTGCTTGTTTGAGCGCGGAATAGGCCCGAAGCTTTGATGTTGCGGGTTCGGGCCAAGGGCCAGAGGGCGAAGGCGAACATGGCGAGGGTGCCGTAGAGGGCGGCCTCTAGAATGGGTCGCGGGTAGACGGCGAACAGCGCGGGGACCGGCAGTTTGCTGGCGAGGAGCGGGCCAAGGAAGGCGGGAATGGCGGCACCAAGGGCTAGGCCGATTGCGACGCCGAGCGTGCCCATGAGCGTGATGAGGGTGAAGTAGACGGTGAATATGGTATTGCCGGTTGCGCCAAGGGTTTTCAGCGTGGCGATGGTGTCCGTTTTGCGGTCGAGATAGCTGCGCACGGCGGCGACAACGCCGATACCGCCAACAGCGAGGCCGGCGAGGCCGACGAGGGTGAGGAATGACCCCATGCGGCGGACGAAGCGCTCGATGCCGGGGGCGGCGTTGCGGCGGTCGGTCCAGCGCAGGCCGGTGGTGGTGAAACGGGATTCGGCATCGGATTGGAGGTTGGGTAAGTCGGTTTGTGGCGGGAGTTTCAGGCGATAGGCGGAATCAAACAGCGCTCCGGGTTCGAGAAGGCCGCTGTCTTTGAGGGACTCGGTAAGCAGGATGATTTTGGGGCCAAAAGCGAAGCCGGCGCTGGCGTTGTCGGGTTCGTGGGTGAGGATGGCGTTGAGGGTGAAGGTGTTGGTGCCAATGGTGATTTTGTCGCCTATTTTCAAGCTGAGGCGTTCAACCAAGGCGCGTTCGGCGATGAAACCGTTGCTGGCCAAGGCTTTGGCTAGGGGGATTTCGGGGTCCAACGTGATGTCGCCGTAGAGCGGATAGAGGTCGTCCACGGCTTTGACTTGCACCAAGGCACGGTCGTTTTTTTTGACAGCCATTGAACGGAATTGCAGGGTTTCAGAGACCTGTTCGGCATTGCTGTGCATCCACGCCAATTCGTCGGGGCTGGCCTTGCGATAGGTAAATTCGGCTTGCGCATCGCCGCCAAGGATTGTGGTGGCTTCTTGGGTGAGGCCGTTTTGGATTGCCGTTTTGATCGAACCGACGATGGCGATGGAGGCGACGCCAAGGGCGATACAGGCGAGGAATATCCGGAAACCGCTGAGGCCGCCGCGCAATTCGCGGCCGGCGATGCGCAGGGCGGAGCGCAGGCTCATGCGATTTGGCCGTCGTGCAGATGGATGATGCGGTCGCAGCGGGCAGCGAGTTCGGGCGCGTGGGTGACAAGGACAAGGGTGGCGTCGTGTTGGTCGCGCAGGGTGAACAGCAGGTCCATGATAGCAGCGCCGTTCACGGTATCGAGATTGCCGGTCGGTTCATCGGCGAGCAGGATTTTGGGGCGTGGGGCCGAAGCGCGGGCGAGGGCGACGCGCTGTTGTTCACCGCCCGAAAGCTGGGCGGGGTAATGGTGCAGACGGTGCGACAGGCCGACAGTGGCTAGTTCGGCTGTTGCGCGGGCCATGGCATCGGGGGCATGGGCGAGTTCAAGGGGGGTGGCGACGTTTTCCAGCGCGGTCATGGTGGGAATCAGGTGGAAGGATTGAAAAACAATCCCCATATGGTGACGACGAAAGCGGGCGAGGTTATCTTCGTTCATTCGCGTGAGATTGTGGCCAAAGGCAGTTATGCTGCCGCTGGACGCGGCTTCCAGCCCGCCCATCAGCATGAGGAGCGAGGATTTGCCACTGCCCGACGGACCAACGAGGCCCAGGGTC
Source organism: Oceanomicrobium sp. (assembly GCA_031415055.1). Classification (GTDB taxonomy): domain Bacteria; phylum Pseudomonadota; class Alphaproteobacteria; order Rhodobacterales; family Rhodobacteraceae; genus JANMOK01. The sequence continues at coordinate 6,592 of JANOQZ010000022.1, forward strand.
TCGCCTTTGGCGACATCCAGCGAGATGCCGCGCAGGATTTCGATGGGGCCGGCATTTCCCGCGAGGGTCAGGCGAACATCGTTGAGGGAAATCACGGGGGCGTTCATGTTGGGGATTTCCGCGTTTGTGAGCCTGAAGGTTGGATATGGGGCGCAGGCTTGGCTGCGCAAGGCGGCTTTTGTCGCAAGTTTCGTATTTATCGTGCAGCCTGCCAGCGCCGAAACGGTGATTTTGGCTTTTGGCGATAGTTTGACGGCTGGGTTTGGACTGGCTGAGGCGGAGGGGTTCACCGTGCAGTTGCAGGGTTGGTTGGGCGAGCACGGTGAGGACGTGCAGGTGGTCAATGCTGGGGTGTCGGGCGATACGACGGCGGGGGGATTGGCACGGATCGATTGGTCGCTGACGGAGGATGTAGACGCGGTGATCTTGGAATTGGGGGGGAATGATTTGTTGAGGGCTTTGCCCCCAGCGGAAGCGCGGGCGAATTTGGACGGGATACTGGCGGCAATTTCGGCGCGGCAGTTGCCTATCTTGTTGGTGGGGTTGCCGGGACCGCCGAATTTGGGAGCGGATTACAAGGCCGAGTTCGACGCGATGTTCCCGGAATTATCCGCGAAATACGGCGCGATATTGTATCCGAATTTCTTGAAAGCGGTCGCCAAGGACAAGACTTTTATGGAAATTGCCGCGCTGTTTCAGCCCGACGGATTGCATCCCGATGCCGTCGGGGTGAAGGCTATTGTCGATGATATTGGGCCATTCGTGTTGCGTCTGATTGCCGAGGTTGACTGACTCGACCAAAATCGGGCCGCATCCAGAACGGCTGCGAAAGTTCGTGTTCGACATCGGCACGGGTGAGGCCGAGGTCTTTTAGGGCGGTCCCATCCAATTGCGCGAGGTGATGACGTTGGCGCGAGATAGCGAATGCTGTCGTCAGCCAATGGAAAAAGCCTTGGTTGCGGCGCGGTGATTGTGCTCGTGTAATATCAGCGTGCATGATGGTCTCCATTAAGATATTTGATGTATCGTCTTTGATTCATCGTTTTTGCTGATTTGTTTTGACATGCGGCGAGAAATAATGAAAATGAATGTTTGAGAGATGAATCATCACGGATGTTGATATGGCACGGAACATTGATCTGACTGCGTTGCGTTCGTTTGTGGCGGTTGCGGATTCGGGTGGCGTTACCCGCGCGGCGGGGCAGTTGCACCTGACGCAATCGGCGGTGTCGATGCAGTTGAAGCGGCTGGAAGAGTTTCTGGGCCAAGTGCTGCTGGACCGCGCCGGTCGCGGCGTGGCTTTGACACCGCAGGGCGAACAGTTGCTGAGTTATGGTCGCAAGATGCTGGCGTTGAACGACGAAGTTTGGGCGCGGATGAACAATCAGGATTTTGAGGGTGAAGTGCGTTTGGGAGTGCCCCACGACATTGTGCATCCGCATATACCGCGCGTTTTGCAGCGCTTCGCCGCCGAATTTCCGCGGATGAAGGTGCAGTTGTGTTCGTCGTTTACCACGATATTGAAGGATGAGTTGAAACGCGGTGATCTGGATTTGATCCTGACCACCGAAGTGGAAACCGACGCGGGCGGTGAGACGATGGAAATGACGCCGTTGGTTTGGATCGGCGCACCGGGCGGCAACGCCTATCGGGCGCGACCAATTCGGCTGGCATTCCTGACTCATTGCATGTTTCGCCGTTACACCCAAGCGGCGTTGGATGGTGCCGGGATTATTTGGGAAAGCGGCGTGCAATCCGACAGCGACAGCACGATTGACGCAACGATTGCCGCCGATCTGGCGATTGCAACTCGACTTTTGAGTGCGGCGCGGCCCTATCATGACGTGATCGAAGTCGGCAATGGTTTGCCGCCGCTGCCAATGTTCAAAGTCAACATGTACCAAAGCAAAAGCAACACGGGCGTGATTGATTATCTGGCGGATTTGATCCGTTCTGCCTACGGGCACCGGCGGGCGATGGCGGCGGAATAGTCGCGATATTCCTGTGCCAGAATGACCACTGGCTTTATTGTGCTGGCTGTGGCAAACGCCGCGCTCACTCCGTTCTAAAGGCTGAAATATCATGGAATTGCGGAATATCGCGATCATCGCGCACGTTGACCACGGCAAGACCACGCTGGTGGACGAGCTGCTGAAACAGTCGGGCGCATTCCGCGACAACCAAGCTGTCGCCGAGCGGGCGATGGACAGCAACGACATCGAGCGCGAGCGCGGGATTACGATTCTGGCGAAATGCACGTCGGTTGAGTGGAAAGGCGTGCGCATCAATATCGTCGATACACCGGGCCACGCCGATTTTGGCGGCGAGGTTGAGCGTATTCTGTCGATGGTTGACGGTGTGGTGCTGCTGGTTGACGCCGCCGAAGGACCAATGCCGCAGACCAAATTTGTGACGGCCAAGGCGCTGCGGCTGGGGCTGCGACCGATTTTGATTTTGAACAAAGTTGACAAGCCGGAAGCGGAATCGGACCGGGCGTTGAACGAATGTTTCGATCTGTTCGCCAATCTGGGTGCGACGGACGACCAGTTGGATTTTCCGCATATGTACGCCTCGGGCCGGGCTGGCTGGGCGGATATGGAATTGGACGGACCACGGAAAAATTTGGACGCATTGTTCGATCTGATTGTGAAACATGTGCCAGCGCCAAAGCAAATTGCCGCTACAGCCGAGCCGTTTGCAATGTTGGTCACGACCTTGGCTGCCGACCCGTTTTTGGGCCGCATCCTGACAGGTCGCATTGAATCGGGCATCGTGAAATCGGGGCAGACGGTGAAAGCCATTGGCCGCAATGGCGAGCCGGTGGAGAATTTCCGCGTCTCGCGGATATTGGCGTTTCGCGGGCTATCCCGGCAGCCGATTGATCAGGCAGAAGCGGGGGATATTGTTTCGCTTGCGGGAATGCAGAAGGCGACGGTTGCCGATACGATTGGCGATATGTCCTTGACCGACGCGATTCCGTCGCAGCCGATTGATCCGCCGACGATTTCGGTGACCTTTGGCATCAACGATTCACCTTTGGCGGGCCGCGATGGGAAAAAGGTTCAATCGCGCGTTATTCGCGACCGTTTGATGAAAGAAGCCGAATCCAACGTGGCGATCAGGGTGACGGATACGCCCGGCGGCGATGCCTTTGATGTGGCGGGTCGTGGTGAATTGCAGATGGGTGTGTTGATCGAGAACATGCGGCGCGAAGGGTTTGAGTTGTCGATTTCGCGCCCCCAAGTTCTGTTTCGCTATGATGGAGGGCAGCAGTTGGAACCCGTCGAAGAAGTTACCATCGACGTGGACGAGGAATATGCCGGTGCGGTGATCGACAAGCTGACGCAGCGCAAGGGCGAATTGGTCGAAATGAAACCTGCCGGCACTGGCAAGACGCGGCTGATCGCGCATGTGCCGTCGCGTGGGTTGATTGGCTATCAGGGCGAGTTCATGACCGATACGCGCGGGACTGGGGTTTTGAACCGGGTGTTTTTTGATTGGCAGCCCTATAAGGGGTTCATCCAAGGGCGGCGTGAGGGTGTTCTGATCTCGATGGAAGCCGGGGATTCGGTGGCCTACGCGCTGTGGAAGCTGGAAGATCGTGGTCGCATGTTCATTGGTTCGGGCGAGCAGATTTATGAGGGCATGATCATTGGCCAGCATTCTCGCGACAACGACCTGGACGTGAACGCGCTGAAGGGCAAGAAGCTGACCAACATCCGCGCTTCGGGCACCGACGAAGCGGTGCGGTTGACCACGCCGATCACCTTCAGCCTAGAAGAAGCGATTGCCTATATCGAGACCGACGAGTTGGTGGAAGTGACGCCGCAGCACATACGGCTGCGCAAAAAGTTCCTCAGCCCGCACGACCGCAAGCGCGAATTGCGAAAAGAGGCGAGTTAAGTCGCCTTTTAGTTGCATTTTGCATTGCAATTTGCAAAACACGCATAGGGAGAGTGCGGCGATTTTGAAATCGCCGGTTGACACGCCCGGCACACGCTAAGATTGAAAATTTTGTTTCAGTCAATATCAATGGCTTACAAAATAGTTTGATAAATTTTTAACGAATTGAGAAAATTGGCACGATTCTTGCATCTACTATACGTAGAGTGGGTAACAAGAAGAAGAGGCTGATAATGAAACACGCAGTGGATGTGCATGTCGGTAAGCGGGTTCGTCATCGTCGTTGGATGGTGGGCATGACCCAGCAGCAACTGGGCGAAATCGTTGGAATCAAGTTCCAACAAATCCAGAAATATGAAACCGGCATGAACCGGATCAGCGCCTCGCGGCTTTGGGATATTGCCAATGCGCTGGAGGTGAACATCAGCTTTTTCTTTGAAGGCTATGAAGGCGCGATTGCGGGCGACGAAGAAAAACACGCCGATCCGCGCGGTGATTTGTTGGCCGATAAAGAGGCGTTGGAATTGGTTCGCTCCTATTACAACATTCCCGAAGAACAACGCCGTCGCCTGTTTGATCTGGCGCGGGTTCTAAGCGACGTTGCCTGATTGACGGCAGCCGTTTGATCTGAAATCCCGGTGCAGAGTGTGTTGCACCGGGGGTTCTGATGGCAGTTTCAGGAAAAGAAATGGCCGAGTTGATGGCAATTGCGCATCAATTGGCCGATGCCGCCCGCCCGGTGACGTTGAAATATTTCCGTCAGGGGCAGTTAATTTCCGACAATAAAGCTGGACTGGGGGCGTTTGACCCGGTGACCGTGGCCGACCGCGAAGCCGAACTGGCGATGCGGGCGGTTTTGGCGCGGGCGCGGCCAATGGACGGAATATTGGGGGAGGAACACGCGCCGGTCTTGGGCGCTTCCGGGTTGACGTGGGTGTTGGACCCGATTGATGGCACGCGGTCCTATATCAGCGGCACCGCAAATTGGGGGGTGCTGATTGGGCTGGATGCCGGTGCGGGGCCGATTTTGGGCGTGGTGGACCAGCCGTTTACGGGTGAGCGGTGGAGCGGGCATTCGGGGACTGCACTTTGGCAGCGCGGTGAGGAAAGCCGGGCGATTGAGGTGCGGGAATGCGCGGGTTTAGGCGCGGCGATTTTGTTTTCGACATTTCCTGAAGTTGGCACCGAAGAAGAGGGGGCGGCGTTCAACCGGGTGAAATCTCGGGTGCGTATGACGCGGTATGGCTTGGACTGTTATGCCTATATGCTGTTGGCGATGGGGCAGATTGATCTGGTGATCGAAGCGGGGCTGAAGGCCTATGATATTCAAGGACCCATGGCGGTGATTGCGGCGGCTGGCGGTGTTGTTACCGATTGGCAGGGCGGACCGGCGCACGAGGGCGGTAGGGTGCTGGCGGCGGGGGATCGGCGGATGCACAGGGCGGCGATGGAGATTTTGGCGGGGTGAGCTCGCTGTCATTCCCGCGTAGGCGGGAATCTTTACGCTGATTTAACTTACACCATTGATTGTCATTCCCGCGAAGGCGGGAATCCCGCGAGACTTTTCCAACGTAGAATCCATGCGCGATCACAACTATTTTGTCTATTATCTTGCCAGTCGTCCAAACGGCGTACTTTACACGGGCGTTGCCAACGACCTAGCGCGCCGAGTAGCCCAACATCGATCTGGCGCTTTTGGCGGGTTCACACATAAGTGTGGCTGCAAGACTTTGGTTTGGTTCGAGCACCACACCGACATAAGCGCCGCTATCACGCGCGAAAAGCAGATCAAAAAATGGAACAGAGCTTGGAAAATTATTCGGATTGAAGAAAACAATCCTCACTGGCACGATTTGGCAGAGAACCTGACGATTTAGCAGATGAGGGATTCCCGCCTGCGCGGGAATGACAGAAGAAATTCCCGCCTGCGCGGGAATGACAAAGTTACCACGTCACACCCCAACCAGCGCCAAAAACTCCGCCGTCTTCGCCCAAATCCATTCCCGCGTTGCGGGGACTTCGAGCCAGCCTTCGTGCTGTGCGCCTTTGACCAATTCGAGGCGGCCGTTGGGCATGGAGGTCATGAATTGGCGGGTGGCGGCTTTGGAGACGATGCCTTCGTTTTCGGCGAGGAAGGTGAGAATGGGCAGTTTGGGCAGTTCCGCGTGGCGCAGGCGGGCCATTTCGTCCATCGATTCGCGCAACCAGCGGTAGGAGCCGCCGCCGAGGCCCAGTTCCGGATGCAGTTGCAGCTTGCGGCGGTAACGTTCGAATTCATCGGGGTCGTTGGTCAGCAGGTTGCCTTCAAACCCTTGTTTCAGCGGGTAGAACTGGCGGTCGCCGCCGGGCGCATGCAGGTGGCCAAAGCGGAACAGTCGCGCGGCCTGGGTGGCGAAATAGGTCGGCACACGCAGCCAGATGTTGATGTCAAACCCCCACATCGGCGAGGAAAACACGGCGGCTTTGACTGGGAGCCCGTTGATGAGGGAGCGCAGGGCCAAGGCCCCGCCCATCGAGTGTGAGAAAAGGATACGCGGTCCGGGCAGGGCTTGGTATTCGGGCGTGGCCATAAGGGCGGCGACGTCGCGTTGGTATTCGGAATAGCTCAGCACATGGCCGAGGTCAGTATTGCCAAATGGGCGGTCCGACAGACCTTGACCGCGCCAGTCGTTCACGGCGACCCAGAAGCCCATTTTCACTAGCCGGGCGATTACGTCATCGAATTTCTCGATAAATTCCGTACGACCGGGGTAGAGGATAACGGTTCCGCGATTGCCGCCGCGGAATATGGCGGCACGGATGCGTTTGCCATCATCTGTGTGCGCCCAAAAGGCGTGGCCTTCCGGTGCGTCCTTCAGGATTTCGCGGTAAAGGGGAGCGGGTTTCGACTTAACCAAGTATGGAGCTCAGTTTAAGCGCCAGTGCCATGTTCCCTTCGACCTTGATTTTGCCCATCATGAAAGCAGCCGTGGGGTTCACGTCGCCCGACAGCAGGCCCTGAAATGTCTTGGAACTGGCTTTGACCGTGCAATCGGCCGGGCCGTCGCTGGCGGTAACGCCATTTTCGTCTATGAAAACGCAGCCTTCGCCCTCGACATCAAACTTTATCGTGCCGCCTTCGATGCCTTTGCCGCCCATTTTCGCAGTAAGCGCCTTCACCGCATTGTTTATCACATCACTCATTTTCACATGTCCTTTTTTGCGGCGCGAAGCACTCGCATTTCGCGGCCCAAATGCTAGTCTATGCGGCATGAAGATTTTTCCAATGCGGTTTTTGCAGATTGCCGTGGCGTTAGCGGTGCTTTTGCTGTCGGGCGGTGCTTTGCTGGCACAGGACGAAGCCGAAGTGGACGCTTTGTTCGCGGAATTGCAGGGCGAGAAACCGGATTGGGAGCGGATCGAGAATAAAATTCTGGAAATCTGGTCGCAATCCGGGTCGGATGCGATGGATTTGCTGCTTGAGCGCGGTCGCAAGGCATTGGAAGACGGCGATTTTCCAAAAGCAGTTGAGCATTTCAGCGCGCTGATCGACCATGCGCCGGAATTTGCCGAAGGGTATAACATGCGGGCGACGGCTTATTTTCTGATGGGTAAATATGGGTTGTCGATTGGCGATGTGCAGCGGACCTTGGCGCTCAATCCGCGCCATTTTGGCGCTTTGTCGGGCTTGGGCATCATGCTGGAAGAGATTGGCGACAAGCAGCATTCGCTGGAAGCATTCAAGGCGGCGCAAGCTTTGCATCCGTTCCGTGTCGATGTTAACGACGCGATCAAGCGATTGGAAAAACAAACCGGCGGATCGGCGCTGTAAGCCGACCGCGTTTAAGGCCGCATGTGACCAACAAACTTGACGCGACCGTAACGGCGGTGCTTGGGCCGACCAATACCGGCAAAACCCATTACGCCATTGAACGGATGCTGGGGCATGCGTCTGGGGTGATTGGGCTGCCGCTGCGGCTGTTGGCGCGCGAGGTTTATGACAAGATCGTCGCCTTGCGCGGGCCATCGGTGGTGGCGCTGTTGACTGGTGAAGAGCGGATTGTGCCACCGCGAGCAAAGTATTGGGTCTGTACGACCGAAGCGATGCCAACCGATATTGGGGCGTCGTTTCTGGCGGTGGATGAGGTGCAGCTTTGTGCCGATCCTGAAAGGGGTCATGTGTTCACCGACCGGTTGTTGCGGGCGCGAGGAAGTTCGGAAACGCTGTTGTTGGGGTCCAACACCATGCGGGGGCGGATTGCCAGTCTGATTCCTGCGTCGCAGTTTGTAGGGCGTGAACGGTTTTCCAAGCTGACCTATACTGGGTCAAAAAAGGTTTCACGTCTGCCGTCCCGCGCGGCGATTGTGGCGTTTTCGGTGGAGGAAGTTTACGCGATTGCAGAGCTGATCAGGCGGCAGAAAGGCGGCGCTGCGGTGGTGATGGGGGCTTTGTCGCCGCGCACCCGCAACGCGCAGGTCGATATGTATCAGAACGGTGACGTTGACTATCTGGTGGCGACCGATGCAATTGGCATGGGGCTGAATCTGGACATTGCCCATGTCGCCTTTGCCGGATCATCGAAATTTGACGGGCATCGACACCGCGATTTGTGGCCAAACGAGTTGAGCCAAATCGCGGGTCGTGCGGGTCGATTTACCACCGACGGCACGTTTGGCGTGACAGGCGAATGTGCGCCGTTCGATAATGAAGTCGTTGAAGCGATTGAGAACCATCGCTTTGCCTCGGTGAAAAAGCTGAACTGGCGCAACCCCAATCTGGAATTCGGCTCAAGCGAGGCACTGATCCGCTCGCTGGAGGTTGCGCCGGACCATCCCGATTTGATCCGAGCGCGTGACGCGGATGACGTGAAAACATTGCGGCATTTGGCCGGCATGGCCGAGGTGCAAGGGCGGATGCGTCATGCAAAAGACGTGCGTCTGTTATGGGACGTGTGTCAATTGCCCGACTTTCGCAAAGTCAGTGAGGCAGAACATGCGGCGTTGTGTTTGAAGTTATTTGAGTTTCTGCATGCTGGTGGCACCATTCCTTCGGATTGGTTGGCTGGGCAAATCAAGCGGATCGATCGGGTCGAGGGCGATATTGATACCCTGTCAAAACGGCTTGCTTTTATCCGCACCTGGACTTACGCGGCGCAGAGGAGTGATTGGGTTGCCGATCCTGACCATTGGCGCGGCGAGGCCCGTGCTGTAGAAGACAGGCTGTCGGATGCCTTGCATCAGCGGTTGGCGCAGCAATTTGTCGATCGTCGCACCTCGGTGCTGATGAAGCGTTTGAAGCAGAGGGAGAGCCTGGTGGCTGAAGTGAATGACAAAGGCGACGTGACGGTGGAAGGCGAATTTGTCGGCCGTTTGGAAGGTTTCCGTTTTCGTCAGGATGTGTCCGATACGCCCGAGGCTGCCCGTGTTTTGCGCAGCGCCGCGATGGCAGCTTTGGCCCCGGCGTTTTCACTGCGGTCCGACAAATTTTACAACGCGCCGGATACCGAGATCGACGTGACCGAGCAGGGCGGTTTGATGTGGGGCGAGCATGCGGTTGGCAAATTAGTGGCGGGCGACGCCGTGCTGACTCCGAGGATTGAGGCCTTCGTCGATGAAGAAGCCGGGGTCGATGTTTCCGAAAAGGTGAAGCGGCGGCTGGGCCATTGGTTGGATCGCAAAACATCGGTTTTGTTTGAGCCTCTGTTGGCGCTGCAGAAGGACGGGACTTTGTCGGGCATGGCGCGTGGCATTGCCTTTCGATTGGTCGAAGCAATGGGGGTGTTGCCACGGTCAGACGTTACCAACGACGTGAAGGAATTGGATCAGGAAAGTCGCGCCGCTTTGCGCAAGCTGGGCGTGCGGTTTGGCCAATTCACCGTGTTTTTGCCGATGATGTTGAAGCCCGCGCCGACGCGCCTGCGGTTGGTTTTGTGGGCTTTGGCAAAGGGATTGCAGGAGTTTCCGAGCGCCCCGCAGCCGGGTTTGGTGACGATACCGGCTTTGATTGATGCACCCGAAGGCTATTACACCATCGTAGGTTATCGTCTTTCGGGTGAGCGGGCGATGCGGATTGATATGTTGGAACGTTTGGCCGACATGATCCGCACCCGCGATACACGGGCCGGGTTTGAAGCCAGCCCGGATATGTTGTCGATTACCGGCCTGTCGATGGATCAGTTTGCTTTGCTGATGCAGGGGATGGGGTATTCGGCGGACAAGGGTGAGCGGGCGAAGGCGGTGAAGGGGGCAGTGCCAGGGGGTACTGTCGCTGCGGAAGTGGTTGAAACAGTTGCAGAACCTGTCGACGTGGCTGAAACAGTTGCAGAACCTGTCGACGTGGTTGAAACAGTTAAAGAACTAGCCGCGCAAGCGATCGAAGCCGTTGCAGAAACTGTAATCGAAGTTCCAGTCGTGGCCGAAGAATTGCCAGCGACGCCGGTGGAAATGGAGGTGTTCTATACTTTCAAATGGGCACCAAAGCGGGCGGCACCGCCGCCACGACGCGAACCAAGGCCGGAAGGCGAGATTCGTGCCCCGCGCGAAGAGCGCAAGCCTCGTGAGGACAGGCGACCGCGCGAGGATGGCAAACCGCGCGAAGAGCGGAAATCGTTCAATCGACCCAAGGGCAAAGGCCCGCGTGACAAGGGGCGCGATCAGCAGGAAGCTAAGCCTGAGGCGCGTCCAGCCGTCGTTGAAAAACCCATCGACCCGGACAATCCGTTTGCGGCGTTGATGGCGTTGAAGGGCAAAATCTGAAGTATGGGTGAGCGGCCAGAAAGCCTGCGTCTCGACAAATTCCTGTGGCAGGCACGGTTTTTCAAAACGCGGGGGTTGGCGGTTGAAGTTATTTCTGCACGCAAGGTGCGAGTGAATGCGGTTAAAGTTGATAAGCCGGCACATCCAGTGCGAGTGGGGGACGGCCTGACCTTTCCCCAAAACCACGAAATTCGGGTGGTTCGCGTTTTGGCTTTGCCGCAAAGGCGCGGACCGGCAAGCGAAGCGCAGGGGCTTTACGATGATTTGACTGCGGCGGATGCGCCGATAATGCCCCTCCCCTCTTGAACCTTGGCGATTGGTTTTATATTTGAACACATGAACGGCACGGCGTGACAGGCCTTCCAAAATTTTCGGCCCAAAGGTGTGACGCCCTATGACCTATATCGTGAATGACGCCTGTATCCTGTGCAAATACACCGATTGCGTGGAGGTTTGCCCGGTCGATTGCTTTTACGAAGGCGAGAACATGTTGGTCATCCATCCGGATGAGTGCATCGATTGCGGCGTGTGTGAACCCGAATGCCCGGCAGATGCGATACGACCCGACACCGAGCCGGATACGGAAAAATGGGTCGAATTCAACCGCAAATATTCGGAACTATGGCCGGTTATCACCATCAAGAAGCCGGGATTACCCGATGCCGAAAGCAAGGAAAAGCTGCCCGGCAAGATGGAATTCTTTTCGGAAAGACCGGGCGAAGGCAATTGAGGCTGATTCGAAACGTTAAGATGCTTTGGATGTTCGTGTCGCAATTGTGCCATCACCTGCCGCTAGATCGGGCAAATTTGCCTACAATCGAGCAAAAGCCCGTGGTTTGTCCGCACGCAAGCGTAGAATTGGGACGTTTTTTGTGCTATATACGACATGTAACTCAATCGGGCCGGAGATGCGTTTCTAAGTGGGAACGGAACGCGTCGCAAATTCGTTGACCAAGATCCAAATGCGCCTCGGCCCCGATGGGACTGGACTGGCTGCGTTTGTGTCGCGCGACGACGGCACGATTGCAAAAGGGATGTAAAAAGAATGAGCAGATCAGGCAACAACGAATTTCGCCCGGATGAATTTGTCGTCTATCCGGCGCATGGTGTTGGTCGCATTGTGTCGATCGATACCGCCGAAGTGGCGGGGCACGAACTGGAAATGTTCGTCATTACCTTTGCCAAGGACAAGATGACCTTGCGGGTGCCGACTGCGAAAGCGACGGCTGTCGGCATGCGGGCTTTGTCCTCGCCGGATATCGTCGGCCAGGCAATGGCGACGTTGAAGGGTCGGGCGCGGGTAAAGCGGGCGATGTGGTCACGGCGGGCGCAAGAATATGAACAGAAGATCAACTCGGGCGATCTGATTTCGATTGCCGAAGTGGTGCGCGATTTGCACCGCAACGACGAGCAGCGCGAGCAAAGCTATTCCGAGCGTCAGTTGTATGAGGCGGCTTTGGAGCGGTTGACGCGCGAAGTTGCTGCGGTTGACGGCGTTGAGGAAATGGTCTCGCAAAAGCGGGTTGGTGCCGTATTGGACAGCCGCGCCGCTTGAGTTTGATTTGAGGGATTGAGGGCCGCGTCTGGGAAACCGGGCGCGGCTTTTTCATGCCATCGTCGCGCAAACAATCGCCAGTGCGGCCACTTCGGAGGTGATTTGCACTGCTCCCAGAATGTCGCCGGCTTGGCCGCCGAGGCGGTTGTTGGCCAGAAGCAGTACCGGCACAGCGCCAATTGCGGTGGCGAAAGCGACCAATATGACCGACCAGCCGAGTGTAAAAAAGCCGATCATCAAGGCAAGTCCGACAGTCAAGAACGCGGTGTTGATGATCGGCTGGCCCAGACCCGCCGATAGCCCGTCAGGCTTGGCCGGGGGCAGCACGAACATGGCGACGACGATCATGCCGCGTGATAGGGCGGCTGTGGCGACAAGGGTTGCGGTCAGTCCCCAGCCATCAAAGCAGACATAGCCATTCCAACGGGCGAGGAAGGCGAGGATCAGGGCAACTGCGCCAAAGGTGCCAATGCGGCTGTCGGCCATGATCTCGAAACGTTTTTCTTGCGCTACATTCGGGCCAAGGCCGTCGGCGCTATCGGCCAGACCGTCTTCGTGCAGGGCACCGGTGGAAAGCACGAGCACCGCCATTGCCGCGACCACGCAGATGCCGGGCGGGACGCCGATCCAGCTTAGAACATGGGCAGTGAGGCCCGCGGCGAGTCCGAGGATTGCACCGACAACCGGGAAGGCCCAGACGGCCCGTGCAGCACGTTCTGCCACCCATTCGTGGTCAATCAGCACTGGCCAACGGGTGAGGATGGCGAAAGCGGCGAGAATATCGCGTGGTTGACCGAGTTTGCTGGCGAATGGGTCGACCATCGGTGAAAACTCTGCGTTTTTGCGCTGTCGGTGCCGGGATTGGCGGGTTAGAGCGGTTTTGGCAATGATTAGGGGCAATCGCGGTGCAGACCAACAGGGAATTTCGTGGGGCGGATGATTTTAGGGCGGCGTTGGTGGCTTTGCCGGGGCCAGATTTGGCGGTTCGCGGTGAAGCAGAGGCGCGAAACGCGGTTTTGACCAAGCCGGCGGGTTCGTTGGGGCGTTTGGAGGAATTGGCGGTTTGGGTGGCGAGTTGGCATGGGGTCGTTGCGCCAAAGATTGGGCGGCCACAGGCAATTATCTTTGCGGGCAATCATGGTGTGACGGCGCAGGGGGTTTCAGCTTTTCCCGCCGAAGTGACGGCGCAGATGGTGGGGAATTTTACGAATGGCGGGGCGGCGATCAACCAGTTGTGCGAGGCGAACGGAATTGCGCTGAGCGTGCTGGCGCTGGAACTGGAACGCCCGACCGTTGATTTCACAACAGGTCCGGCGATGAGCGATGCCGAGTTGGGCGTGGCATTGAGCGCGGGCTGGAATGCGGTTGATGTTGCGGCTGATTTGTTGCTGGTTGGCGAGATGGGGATTGGCAACACAACGGCGGCGGCGGCGATTGCCTTGGCATTGTTTGGCGGTGATGCGGCAGATTGGGTTGGGCGCGGGACGGGGGTTGATGATGCCGGATTGCAGAGGAAGATCAAAGCGATAGAGCGTGGAGTTGAGGTTAATTCATCGGCTTTGGGTTCGCCTTTGGCGATTTTGGCTGCCTTGGGTGGGCGTGAGATTGCGGCGATGGCGGGCGCGATTGTTCGGGCGCGGGTGGAGCGGATACCGGTAGTGCTGGATGGGTTCATTTGTAGTGCAGCAGCGGCGGTTTTGGCGCTGGCCAAGGCGGGTGCGCTGGACCATTGTGTGGCTGGGCATGTGTCGGCGGAAGCGGCACATGCGCGGTTGTTGGGCAAATTGGGTTTGGAGCCGATCTTGTCGTTGGGCCTACGCTTGGGCGAAGGATCGGGGGCGGCTTTGGCGGTGTCGATTTTGAAATCGGCTTTGGCCTGTCATTCCGGCATGGCGACGTTTGCCGAGGCGGCGGTGGCGGGCAAGTTGTAAAAATCTGGCAAATCAAAGCGTTCCATGTTTATCTTGCCTTGGTGGGGTCAAGTGGAGTGGACAATGCCCGACTTTGATCTTGCCGATACCTTGCCTATTGACGCCGCGACTGCTGCTTTGGCCGGGCGGATATGGCGACCCGACCAGGACGGTCCTTCTGTGGTGGCGGTGCGCGACAGCATGTTGGTCGATGTGTCCGACATGTTTCCGACCATGCGCGATCTGTGCGAATTGCCCGACCCGGTTGGCATGTTGCAGGAAAGCGACGGCGAAGTCATTGGCACGGTCGCCGAAGTTTTGGCCAACACGCTGCCCGACAACCGCGATGAAGCGATGCCTTGGCTGATATCGCCGGTAGATTTGCAACCGATCAAAGCGGCGGGCGTTACCTTTGCCGCTTCGATGCTGGAGCGGGTGATTGAGGAGCGGGCCAAAGGTTCACCCGATGCGGCGAATGCGATACGGGCCGAGATTGGCGCGTTGCTGGGGGGTAATTTGCGCAGGCTGGTGCCGGGGTCGGAAGCGGCGATGGCGTTGAAGGCACGGTTGATTGAGCAAGGGATGTGGTCGCAATATCTGGAAGTGGGCATTGGGGCGGATGCTGAGGTGTTTACCAAGGCACCGGTGATGTCGTCGGTTGGGACGGGGGCGGATGCAGGGATTCATCCGAAATCGTCGTGGAATAACCCCGAACCGGAAGTAGTGCTGGTTGTCGGCTCGGACGGGCGGATTCGCGGCGTGACCTTGGGCAACGATGTGAATTTGCGCGATATTGAGGGGCGGTCGGCTTTGCTGTTGGGCAAGGCCAAGGACAATAACGCCAGCGCCGCGATCGGGCCGTTCGTGCGGTTTTTTGATGGGGCATTCACCATTGAGGATGTGCGCCGCATGGTGGTTTCGCTGCGGGTTGAGGGGGAAGATGGGTTTGTGATGGAAGGGTCATCCTCGATGGCCGAAATCAGCCGCGACCCGTTGGATTTGGTGGCCCAGACGATTGGCACCAATCACCAATATCCCGATGGGTTCGTTTTGTATTGTGGCACGATGTTTGCGCCGGTGAAAGATCGGGACGAGGTTGGCATGGGGTTTACCCATCACGACGGTGATGTGGTGACGGTATCAACGCCGTTGTTGGGCGCATTGACCAATCGGATGAAGCCAAGTGATCATTGCGCGCCGTGGAATTTTGGCATCAGGGATTTGATGGGCAATTTGGCACGGCGCGGATTGATTTGAGGGTGGAGTGATGGGTCCAGAGGACCCATCCAACGGGCGCTAACGTAGGATATTATCCAAGACCGGCAGCGAGATGATTGCGGCGACCAAGATCAAGGCGAAAGCGAGGCTACGGAAAGTTTGGTCGGTTGTTCTGCCAAACAGGCGCTGGCCGATGAGCAAGGAAATGGCATAGACGGGGGCGGTGATGATGGCAGTTGTCACGGCTTGTTTGGTGAACAAATCACCCAACCACATGGCGATGCCGGTGGAGACTGTGGTGATGGTGAATAGTGAGATGACGTTGGCGCGGATGAGGGCGGCGGGTTCGTTGCCGGCCAGCCAGTAGATGAGGACGGGCGGGCCGGACACTTGGGCGGCGCCACCGAAAAAGCCAGAGACGGCACCGACAGCGGTAGACAGGGGCCAAGGGCGGGTGCCGTGATAGCGCCAGCCGCTCCACAGAAAAGCCACGGATATGAAGATGAAGGCGACGATGCCCCAACGCAGCGCCAGCGGGTCGCCGTGGGTCAACCACCAGACACCAAGGCCGACGGTCAAGATATTGCCGATGGCGACAGGCCAGACGGTGCGCCATTCGGTTTTCTTGAGGGCGGGAATGGCGATGGGAAGGGAGGGGATCGTGTCGACGGTCCAGATGATGACGCTGGCAATTTGTGGGCCGACAAGGGCACTGGCGACGGGCACGAAGATCAGCGCACCACCAAAGCCGGCGAAACCGCGCACAAGGCCGGCAATGCTGGCAAGTGCGGTGAGCCAGACAAGGGTGGAGGTGTCAAAGGGCATGGAATCCGGGCTGGGATATTGGAGGCGACGACCGGAATCGAACCGGTATTCACGGATTTGCAATCCGGTGCGTAACCACTCCGCCACGTCGCCTTGGATGGTTTGAGGGCTGCATATAGCAAGCAATGCAATGGTTGAGCAAGACCCGTGCAACACGCGTTGCCCCGCATTGACAAATATGGCAGACAGGGCTCAACGCGACACTGACCCGTGAGATGACCCGATGAATGATTTCCAAGCCGCCCGCACAGCTATGGTCGATTGCCAGATCAGGCCGTCGGATGTGACGCGATTTCCGATCATCGAAGCGATGCTGCATGTGCCGCGCGAAGCCTATTTGCCGGTGGAAAAGCGCAGTGTTGCTTATGTGGGGGAGCATGTGGCACTGGCAAATGGGCGGGTGTTGTTGGACCCACGGGTTTTAGGCAAAATGCTGGATGCGGTCGATATTCAACCGACCGAAAAGGTATTGGATGTTGGATGTTTGCAGGGCTATTCGACCGCGGTTTTGGCGCGGATCGCCGGGTCGGTTGTCGGGCTGGAGGACAGTACTGAAATGGCGATGCTGGCGGAGGCGAGTTTTGCCGGGGATGGTGTGGCCAATGCCGTTGCGGTTTCGGGTGCTTTAGCGGCTGGCGCGAAGGCGCAAGCGCCCTTTGATGTGATACTGGTGCAGGGCGGTGTTGAGGAGTTTCCCGCCAAACTAGAAGCGCAATTGAAAACCGGCGGTCGGGCGGCGGCGATATTCATGGAAGGCTCGGTTGGGCAGTGTCGAACCGGCCTGAAAACGGCCAACAGCATGGTCTGGCGCCGGGCTTTTGACGCCACGGCACCTGTATTGCCGGGATTTAGTAAGGCCCGTGCTTTCCAATTCTGACAATGGGTGCTTGCGCTTGGCGTAACCGTCCCTAAATTGCTGTTAACAATAGATGATCGAGGGGCGTTGCATGCTGTTCCAGCGACTTAGGGCTAGGCTTTTGGCTGGAGCGGCGCTGGCGCTGTGGTCGAGTTCACCGGTGGCGGCGCATTCGCTGACCGATGCGTTGATTGCAGCCTATCAGAATTCACCGGTGCTGGAAGTCAATCGCGCCGGATTGCGGGCGCAAGATGAATCGGTGCCATTGGCGCGCTCGGCATTGCGACCCAATGTTTCGCTGGATGCCAATGGCACTTTGGCAGTCAATTCGGGCCAGCCGGGCGAGATTACCGACACTTGGCAGGCCGGGTTGAACGCCAGTTTGGTTTTGTATGATTCAGGCCAAACCCCGGCCGCAGTTAATTCGGCAAAAGCCGGAATTATGGCGGCGCGGGCGGGGCTGAAGGCGGTGGAACAGGGTGTGTTGCTAAGCGCGGCGGTTGCCTATTTGGATGTGCGCCGCGACATGCAATTTGTTGATTTATCGGAAAACAACGTGCGGGTTTTGCGCGAACAGGTGCAGGCGGTGAACGACCGTTTTGCCGTGGGTGAAGTGACTCGCACTGACGTGAGCCAAGCCGAAGCGCGGCTGGCATTTGCGCAAGCAGGTCTGGCCGGGAGTCAGGGCGGCTTGGCGATTTCGTCGCAGAATTATTTGGCAGCCGTAGGGTCACCGCCGAATGATTTGTCGGTACCGCCACCGATTCCCGATTTGCCTGATGTATTGGCAAGTGCCATTTCGATTGCGATGGGCGAGCATCCCTCGATCATCGGCGCCCGTTTTGCACAGGATTCGGCGACGTTTGATGTGGAGCGATCCAAGGGTCGATCCGGACCGATGGTCAGCATGAACGGGCAGTTGGGCGTGCAGACAGGCGATATAACCAACCACGATCTGGTGCTGGGTGCCAATGTTGGGTTGAACGCGACGATACCTTTGTATCAGGGCGGGACGTTGGAGTCTTTGGAGCGGCAGGCTGGGGCGATATTGGATCAACGCAAGTTCGAATTGCAGAGCGCTGCGCGCGGGGTGCAGCAGCAAGTGGCGATTGCTTGGGCGAATTTGGGGGTGGCGCGGGCCTCGATTGTGGCCAGCCAACAGCAGATAGAGGCCGCGACCATTGCGCATGACGGGGTGCGGGTCGAGGCGACTTTTGGCACGCGCACGACGCTGGACGTGTTGAACGCCGAGCAGGAATTGCTGACGGCGCGGTCAAATTTGGTTTCGGCGCAGCGCGATGAATATGTCGCAGCCTATAATCTGTTGGCAGCGATGGGGTTGCTGACCGTATCGCATTTGCAACTGGGCATACCGTCGTACGACCCCGACGTGAATTACAATCGGGTGCAAAACGGGCCGGTTGAGGGGTTTGATGGATCGGTTCTGGACCGGATCACCAATCGTTGGAAGCAATAGTCTAACTATATACGGTAGGGAATTGTGAAAGTCCGACTACATTCTGATTGTTTGCCGCGCGGATCGGTCATATACTGGCCGCAATTCGGTGGCAAAAACAGAGCAGTGATTAATGAAACCCTACCAGGATATCCAGCACGTGAGTGACGTCCTTTCCTCCATACGCCAGCTTGTGTCGGATGAAGTGAACATTCAGGATAAGAAGTCGAGCCAGAAGAATGGCTCGAATGTGTTGGTTTTGACCGCTTCCAACCGGGTCGATGCAACATTCCGCTCGCGCAACACTGCGGTGGGGGATGAAGCGATGCGCGAAATGATTCGCGCGATCATCCGCGAAGAACTGCAGGGCGATTTGGGCGATAGAATCACGCGCAATGTGCGCAAGATGGTGCGGCGCGAGATTTCACGGGCGCTAAACATCAGTTTGACGGATTAAGTCGCGATTTTTAGCAGTTCGTCGCAATCGACGTGTTGGGCGAGGTGATCGGCCAAGGCGTTGAGGGTTTCCTCGAGCGAATTTTCGTAGTTTTGCGTTGAATTCGGGCCACCCAGGGCGGTGAGGAAGGCGTGGCGGAAGGCATCGGCGGCGAACAGGCCGTGGATGTAGCAACCTTTGATCTGGCCACTGGCCGAGGTTGCGCTTTCTGGGCGGTTTTCGATGGTCAGCCAAGGGCGAGACGTGTCGGGGCCGGTGGTGCTGCCAAGGTGGATTTCATAACCGTTGATTGGGTTGCCCGCACTTTCGCCAGTGACGCGGCGCAGGGTTTTGTCGGGCAGCATGGTGGTTTCGACATTGAGCAGGCCGAGGCCGGTGGCGCTGCTTGGAGGGCCTTCGATACCGCTGGGATCATGGATCATCCGGCCCAGCATTTGATAGCCGCCGCAGATGCCAAGCACGGGTTTGCCTTGGCGGGCATGGGCGAGGATGTCGATGTCCCAGCCTTGTTGGCGCAAGAAGGCCAGATCGCCGATGGTCGATTTGGTGCCGGGTAGGATGATGAGATTTGCATCGGCGGGAATGGGTTGGCCGGGTGGAACCATTGCAAGCATGACGCCGGGCTCGGCTTTCAACGGGTCGAAATCGTCGAAATTGGCGATCCGCGAAAGCAGCGGCACGGCGATTTTAAGCGGGCCGCTGCCGCCGCTGCGCAGATCGAGCGCGTCTTCGGCGGGCAGTTTGTGGGCATCGGGGAACCACGGGATCAGGCCAAGGGCGGGCCAGCGCGATTGGGTTTCAATGGCGGCCATGCCATCGGTGAATAGTGCGGGATCACCGCGGAATTTGTTGACGAGGAAACCCCTTATCCGGGCGCAATCTTGGGGGGCCAGAACGGCGCTGGTGCCGACGATTTGGGCGATGACACCACCACGGTCGATGTCGCCAATCAGGATGACCGGCACATCGGCGGTTTGCGCAAAACCCATATTGGCAATGTCGCCTTGCCGCAGATTGATTTCGGCCGGGCTGCCGGCACCTTCGACGAGGACCAGATCAGATACGGCGCGAAGTCGGGCAAAACTTTGCAGGACTTTGGGCAGAATCGTGGGTTTTAGGGCGACGTAATCGCGGGCTTTGACACTGGTCAGACGTTTGCCTTGGACGATGACTTGCGCACCGGTTTCGGTTTCGGGTTTTAACAGAACGGGATTCATGTCGGTGTGCGGGTCAAGAAAACAGGCTCGGGCTTGCAGGGCTTGGGCGCGGCCAATTTCGCCACCGTCCGACGTGACGGCGGCGTTGTTGGACATATTTTGTGGTTTAAACGGTTGAACCCGCAGTCCTTGGCGGGCGAAATGGCGGCAAAGGCCGGCAACGATCAGCGATTTGCCGACATTCGATCCGGTGCCTTGAAACATGATTGCCTTGCCCATAGCCCTGATTAGCGGGCCGGAGTCATGCCAGCAAGGGTTCGGGGGTTTGGCCGTCAACCCGGTGTGCTAGTGGGGTGTAACCGGGCAGAAGTCTTTCACGGTCATTCACGCTGGCGTGGATATATTCGCCATAGCCGACGCCAATGACGCGCGGTATGCGGGTTCGGAAAAGCCGAGCATTGCCGAAACTGCTGCCAAGTGCTGGTGCGGCGGCGTCAATGGGGAACTTGTTGCGCCATCCATCGGGCAGGATCAGTCCGCAGGATTGTGCTTGTTCGACGATCCAGCGGAATGGGATATTGGACAATGGGCGGGATTCGGGTTTGGCGCTGACATTGCCGCCAACATCGGCATGCGCCCCGGCGAACCACGCCTGTTCCATACGGCCCATCCAGCCATCGGCTTTTTTCCACACGACCGGTTCATAGGCGACCCGGTCTTCATCAATAGCTAGTGCGTGAAAGCCGTTTCGAATGGTGGGGCCAAGTTCGTCGTTGTGAAAGGACGTTGCCATCGGGGCAAGCCGGGCGAGGATGGGGTAGGGTAGACCAAGGGCACGCACCGTATCCCAAATGCCAACCATTTCGATGGGCACATTGGCGTGGCAAAACATATTGGCGAACTTGCGCCCTGAAAGCGTCAGCTTTTCTGCCTCGTAATGACGAAAGGCTTGGATGGTTTTGGATTCGGTCGCGTGTTCGTGCGCCAACAGGCCGACGCGACCAATGAAGCCTGCCAGCGAGCGGGCGGCATAGGCACCGCGCGAATAGCCAAACAGCATGATGCGATCGCCCGGGCGATAACGGCTGGCGAGGGTAGCATAGCCGGTGAGAATGGAATCGTTGATGCCCTTGCCCATGGCGACGTCGAGCCATTTGGTGAAACCCATGCCTTGCACGCCAGAGTCATAGCCATAGGTTTGGTCGCGCAATGGGCCCTGGTCGCGCAGCATTTTATACAAGAGACCGGCGTTGGTTTCGCGCCCTTCTTCGAACCGGCTAAGGGTGCCGTCCAAAATAAAAACATGGGTCCGCGAGGGACGAGGGGAATTAGGTAGTGCCATAGCCAAAACTTAAGTTGTCAGACCAGTTACGCCAAGATGGCACAATTGGATTGCATCAAGGTTAACGTATCATTCCGCCGCTACTTGGGCAGCTTTGAGCCAAGTCCACATCCGCAAGGGGGTGATCGGCATATCAATGTGATGAACGCCATGGTCCCATACCGCATCAAGCGCGGCATTGGTGACAGCGGCAAGGGCACCAACCGTTCCGGCCTCGCCGCAACCTTTCATGCCGATGTCATTGGCGGTTGAGGGTGTCAGTTCGACATGAAACGGCATCAAGGGCACATCCTGGGCGCGGGGAAGGGCGTAATCCATGAACGAGCCGGTCAGAAGCTGGCCGTCTTCGTTATAGACCACGTGTTCCATGATCGCCTGACCAATGCCTTGGGCGACACCGCCGTGCACTTGGCCCTGCGCCAGCATCGGGTTCATCAGGCGGCCAAAATCGTCAACCACGGTATATTTCACCACTTTGGTGGCACCGGTATCGATTTCGACTTCGACCTCGGCGACGTGGCAGCCGTTGGGGTAGGACCGGCCGGGGACGATGTTTTCGTATTCGGTGGTGAGGAAGTCGGTCTTGCCTTGGCGGCGGGCCACCTCCGCCAGCGCCATCAGTGTCATTTTGCGGTCGGTGCCCGCAATGTGGAAGGCGCCGTCCTCAAACACCAAATCGGCTGCGGCGACTTCGAGTTCGTCTTCGGCCAGCGCTTTGAATTTTTCGATCATGATGTCGGTTGTGGCATTGATCGAATTGCCCTGCATGGTGACCGAGCGTGAGCCGCCAGTGCCGCCACCCATGGGAATGCGGTCGCTGTCGCCTTGGACAAAGCGGATATTTTCAAACGGCACACCGCTGCGTTCGTGCAGGATTTGCGCGAATACCGTTTCGTGGCCTTGGCCGTTGGATTGTGTGCCGACGTAAAGATCGACCATGCCGTCTTCGGCAAAACCAATTTTGGTGGTTTCGTTTTGGTCGCCAAGGATCGATTCGATGTAATAACACAGCCCAAGGCCGCGATATTTGCCGGACTTGGCGCTGGTTGCTTTGCGCGAGGCGAAGCCTTTGGTATCGGCTTCCAGCAAGGCTCGATCCAGAACGCGCGGAAAATCACCAACGTCGTAGAGTTCGCCCGAAGCGGTGGCATAGGGGAATTTGTCGACCGGGATGAAGTTCTTGCGGCGCAGTTCGATGGCATCCACCCCCATTTGGCGGGCGGAATAATCCATCAGCCGTTCGAGTTGGTAAATCGCCTCGGGCCGACCGGCGCCGCGATAGGCATCGATCGGACCGGTGTTGGTGTAGACGGCTTTGACGTTGAGATAGACGTTTTGAACGTCATAGACGCCGGGGTAAACTTTGAGCAACAATTCGGACGGGATAATCTGGCCATACATCGAATTATATGCACCAAGGTTGGCAACGACATGGGTGCGCAGCGCGGTCAGTTTGTGGCCGGCGTCGAAGGCCGCTTCGATGGTGGTGACGTGATCGCGGCCACCGGCGTCATTCATCATGCCTTCGCCGCGCTCGCACATCCAGCGCACGGGACGGTTCAGTTGGCGGGCGGCTTCGGCCACGGCCAGATATTCGGGGTAGTTGTAGCCCTTCATGCCAAAACCACCGCCGACATCGGGGTTGGTGACGCGGACATTGGCCTTGTCGAGTTTCATTTTGCGGGCGAGTTCTTTTTTCAGCACCCAGACGCCTTGGCCACCGACGGCGACATGAATGCGCGTGCCATCCCACTCGGCAAAAGCACCGCGCGGCTCCATCGGGGCGGCGATAACGCGGTTGTCGATCAGGTCAAGCGACACACGATGCGCGGCCTTGGCAAAAGCTTGGTCGGTGGCGGATTTATCACCAAAGGCATAGTCGAAAGCGAGGTTATTGGCGATTTCATTGTGAACCAGCGGCCCACCGACTGCGGTTTCCATATGCACCGGCAGGTCGTCAAAATCGACCTCGATCAATTCGAGCGCATCTTTACCGGCTTCGATGGTTTCGGCAATGACTATGGCAATGGCTTCGCCGGCATAATTGACTTCGCTGTCGGCCAAGACCGGGCGGGTTGGTTTGGCACCACGACCGCCACTGGGAATGTCGAGGATGTCGCAATCCATCGCATTGATCAGTTTGCCTTTGAAATCGGCGGCGGTCAGCACGGCGATTACTCCATCGGCTTCGCGGGCGGCGGATACGTCGAGTTGGGAGATTTTCGCATGGGCGACGGGCGAGCGGAAAAACACGGCGAAAGCGGCGCCGTTGGGCGTGTGATCATCGACGTAATCGCCGGTGCCAGTCAGAAAACGCCGGTCTTCGCGGCGTTTGACAGGCTGGCTGATACCAAACTTGCTCATTGGTTGGGGCTCTCGGCTTTGGGGAATTCTTTGCCGCAACGATAACGGTTTTTTGCGCCGCGTCCAGCGTGGCAGTGCAATGATTTGACCGAAAAGTCAGCGATCAGGTGAGCGAGCGGACCGAGACTTGAGTGATCGTGCCATAGCCGTTGAAAGCAGTGTTCAGGCCCAAGACATAGGCCCCCATGCCGTGGAATAGGATGAAGTCACCTTCCTCTAAGTCGGTTGGCAAATTCATGGGCGCAGGAACCACGTCGGCGCTATCGCAGGTTGGGCCGAACACACGGGCGGGTTTGGTTTGGCCAAGCCGCTGCGTGCCGTCGCTGGCGTGGACGGTGAAGTCGGTGTTGACCGTCAGGTACGGGAATTCGGTCAGGCCGCCGTAAATTCCGTCGTTAAGGAAGATATCGCCGTTGTCGCGGATTGCTTTGACGCCAACGGCAAGGGCGAAGGCCGGGCCGATCATGCCGCGACCGGGTTCACAGACCAGCGCTGGGCGGGTTGGGAAGGCGGACATAGCGGCGTCGATGGCGTCGAAGAATACTTCCAGTTCGGGCACGGATTCACCACGGCGTGACGGGAAGCCACCACCGACGTTGAGGCGGTGAATTTCGACGCCTGCGGCTTTGGCGATGCGGGCGGCGGCGTGGATGTATTTGGTATAAGCAGCCGGATCGACGCATTGGGTTCCGGGGTGGAAAGTTAGGCTAGGGGTAAAGCCGGCGTCGGCGACGGCTTTCAGCAGGGTCGCGGCTTCGTTTTCGACGAGGCCGAATTTGCTGCCGAAATCGTAATGGCCGCCTTTGATGTTGAGTTTGAAGCGGGCCGACAGTTCGGTGCCTTTGGCAGGCACGATGGCGGCGATGCGTTTCAGTTCGGAATGCGAATCGAGCGAATAGGATTTGACGCCGTTTTTGTGGGCGAAGGCGATCTCGGATTTCGATTTGACCGGGTTGTGATAATGCAGCGCCACATTGCCACCAAGTCGGCGCATGAGGGCGATTTCAAACGGGGAAGCCACATCGAAAGCTTTTATGCCAGCGGCCAGCAGGTTGGTGATGACGGTTTCATCGGGGTTGGCTTTGACAGCGAAGGTGACGAGGCCGGGGAAACCGGCGAGGAAACGCTGGGCAGTAGCGTGCAAAATCGCGGGCGCGTTGAACAGAACCGGCGCATCGGGTTGCGCGGATTTCAGGTAGGAAATCGGGGTGGCAAAAGCTTTGATCTTGGTGTTGAGCATGGCGGTTCCTTCGCGTTCGCAGGGATTATCAATCGTTGACTGGTCAATTCGCAGCGTTATATTGTGCGTTTAGCCGTTAAATGACGGCATAATGACAGAAATTTGGGCAATATGCAGGATGAACTGGACGATAAGCTGTTGGCATTGCTGCGCAAAAACGCTCGGCTGCCGCTGGCGCTGATTGCCCGCGAACTGGGCGTGGCGCGAACCACGGCGCAGGCACGGTTGGAGCGGTTGGAGCGCAACGGGACGATTGTGGGCTATACCGTGCAGTTGGGTATGGCTGTGGACGCGGCATTGATCAGGGCCACCGTTTTGGTAGTGGTGGACCCGCACAAATTGGTGTCGGTTTTGGCGCGACTGAAATCGGTGGTGGAAGTCAGGGCGGTGCACACGACGTCGGGCCGATTTGACTTGAACGTGCAGGTGGCGGCCTTGGGCACGGCGAAGCTGGACGCCTGTTTGGACAGAATTGGCGAGATCGACGGCGTAAAGTCGCTTGAATCGCTGATTCACTTGACGACGAAACTGGATCGCGGCTGACAACACGCGTTTGTTCCTTGCGCTTTGTTGGCATCGGTGAAACATCCGACGCCATCTAACCAACCCAAGGATTATTGGCCAAGTTGTTGGACGCCTTAACCAAAGCGATGGTGAAAATCCGGCGCAAGCGGATTTCCAATCAGATTTTCGCCGCATGTGGCGGAACCGTGCGGCACGGCGCTTTTCAGGGCTTGGTGCTGGATGGCGCTTCCAACATTTCGCGCGGGGCCCTGGCGGCCAAGGTGCTGGGTTTCTACGAGCCGACCGTGTTTGCCGAATTGGTGCGTCACGGTCCCTATGGCGATGCGGTTTGCATCGGCGCGGCGGACGGGTTTTACGCGATTGGTTTGGTCAAATCGGGTTTGGCGCGGCGGTCGATTTGTTTTGAGATGACGGCGAAAGGCCGGGCGGCAATTGCCCTGAACGCGGAAACCAATGGTGTTGGCGACAAGCTGATCATTTTGGGCAAAGCGGATGAAACCTTTGCCGAACAATTGCGGGCGAATGACTTTGTCGGCGAAAATGCACTGGTCATTTGCGACATTGAAGGCGCGGAATTCAGCGTCTTGAACGCGGATGTGTTGGCCGCCTTGCGCGGCGCGTTTCTGGTGGTGGAATTGCACGACACCGTGATGGAACATGCCACCAATCTGCGGGCGGATTTGATAGCGCGGTTGCCAAAGGACTATTCGCATTGGCTGGCCAAGGAAAAACCGGTGGATTGGGCGGGAATTGTCGAATTGGACGGCTTGCACGACAATGACCGGGCGCTGGCAGTATCCGAAGGCCGCAAGATCATGGGCGAATGGTTGTTTGCCCGCCCCTGACGCCGGTTGAGGGGTTTTCCTTGGGGCTTTGGCGGGCTAAATAGCCAGCAACCAAGGGATTGATTGCATGACACTGGACAAGAATTTCGACGCTGCGCGCGCCGAAGCGGAGATTTTGGCGCGTTGGTTGGAAGCGGGGGCGTTTCGGGCCGGGGCGAATGCGTCGCGCGACGAGACGTTTTGCATCATGATCCCGCCGCCGAACGTGACTGGGTCGCTGCATGTCGGGCATGCGTTCAACAACACCTTGCAGGATATTCTGGTGCGCTGGCACCGGATGCGCGGGTTTGACACGTTGTGGCAACCCGGAACCGACCATGCCGGGATTGCGACGCAGTTGGCAGTGGAGAAAGAGCTGGCGCGGACGGGGAATTTGTCGCGGCGCGAGATGGGGCGCGAGAAGTTTCTGGAGAAGGTTTGGGAGTGGAAGGAGCAGTCGGGCGGCACGATTGTTGAGCAGTTGAAGCGGCTGGGGGCGTCGTGTGATTGGGACCGCGAAGCGTTCACCATGTCGGGCAATTTCCCCGATGCGGTGATGAAGGTGTTTGTCGATTTGTACAACAAGGGGCTGATTTATCGGGGGAAGAGGCTGGTCAACTGGGACCCGCATTTCGAGACGGCGATTTCGGATTTGGAAGTCGAGAATGTCGAAGTTCAGGGCCATATGTGGCATTTCAAATACCCGTTGGCCGGTGGCGAGACCTATGAATATGTCGAGAAGGATTTGGATGGAAATGTGACCCTGCGCGAGACTCGGGATTATATCGCGATTGCCACGACAAGGCCTGAAACCATGCTGGGCGATGGGGCGGTGGCGGTGCATCCCTCGGATGAACGCTATGCGCCGATTGTGGGGAAACTGGTGCATCTGCCGCTATGCGACCGGCTGATCCCGATCATCACCGACGAATACCCCGATCCGCTGTTTGGCTCGGGCGCGGTGAAAATCACCGGGGCGCATGATTTCAACGACTATGCGGTGGCGATGCGCAACGGCATTGAACTTTATCGCCTCATGGATACGCGTGGGGTGATGCGGGCGGATGCGGCGGCGGACAATCTGGTGCCGGAGCAATATCGCGGGCTGGACCGGTTTGAGGCGCGGAAATTGGTGGTGGCGGATATTGATGCTTTGGGGCTGATGGATTTTGTCGAGGACAAAAAGATCATGCAGCCGTTCGGCGACCGCTCCAAGGTGGTGATCGAGCCGATGCTGACCGACCAGTGGTATGTCGATGCCAAGACTTTGGCCGGTCCGGCGCTGGCGGCGGTTAAGTCGGGCGAGGTGGCGATCCTGCCGGAGCGCGACAAGAAGGTCTATTACCACTGGCTGGAGAATATCGAGCCATGGTGCATTTCGCGGCAGCTCTGGTGGGGGCATCAGGTGCCGGTTTGGTATGGGCCGAAATTGAAAAGGGACTTTCTTGGAATAATCTCCGGCACCACGTCAGTGTCGATGGACGAAACGAACTTGCACGAGGTGTTCTGTGCTCCCTCAGAAGCGGATGTCATTGCGCAAGCAACCAAATTCTATGAGGATCAGGGCGTTCGGGTAAAAGTCGTTTTTGCGGGTGACGCGGACGTTCAACGCGATGGACAAATAGATAGGGCCAAAGCCGCTCTAAACAATGCGAAAGAAGGTTTCATTGAGATAACTCTTTTCCGCGACCCCGACGTCCTCGACACCTGGTTCTCCTCCGGCCTCTGGCCGATTGGCACCCTCGGCTGGCCCGATAACACGCCCGAACTGCAGAAATATTACCCGACCTCGGTCCTCGTCACCGGCTTTGACATCCTGTTCTTCTGGGTCGCGCGGATGATGATGATGCAGTTGGAGGTGGTGAAACAGGTGCCGTTTCACACCGTCTATCTGCACGCGCTGGTCCGTGACGAGAAGGGGGTGAAGATGTCGAAATCGCTGGGCAATGTCCTCGACCCGCTGGAGTTGATCGACGAGTTTGGCGCCGATGCGTTGCGCTTTACCCTGACCTCGATGGCGGCTTTGGGCGGCACGCTGAAGCTGAGCCGGGAACGGATTGCCGGCTACCGCAATTTTGGCACCAAGCTGTGGAACGCGGCGCGGTTTGCCGAGATGAATGGCTGTGTTGCGGGGGCTGTTGGCGTGCCGAAGGCCGAGGCGACGGTCAACCGCTGGATTATCGGTGAGACGGCGCGGGTGCGGGAAGTGGTGGACAAGGCGTTCACAGAGTACCGGTTCAACGAGGCGGCTTTGGCGCTGTATGCCCATGTCTGGGGCAAGGTCTGCGACTGGTATGTCGAACTGGCCAAGCCGTTGTTGCAGGGCGAGGATGAGCGGTACAAGACGGAGACGCAAGGCGTGATGGCTTGGGTGTTGGATCAGTGCCTGATCCTGCTGCATCCGGTGATGCCGTTCATCACCGAGGAATTGTGGGGGCAAACGGGGGCGCGGTCCAAGATGCTGGTGCATGGGGATTGGCCGACCTATGGCGCGGAATTGGCGGATGGCGAGGCCGATGCCGAGATGGGCTGGGTGATTGGGTTGATTGAAGGCATTCGCTCGGTGCGGGCCGAGATGCATGTGAATGCGGGGGCGAAAGTGCCGCTGGTGGCTTTGGGGCTGGATGCGGTGGCTTTGGCTCGATTGGAGCGGAATAGGGTATTGATTGGGCGGCTGGCGCGGGTGGAGCGGTTTGAATTCGCTTCGGTTGCGCCGAAGGGCGCGGTGACGTTGCCGGTTGAGGGTGGGGCGTTTTGTCTGCCTTTGGCGGATGTGATTGATGTGTCGGGCGAACTGGCGCGGCTGGTCAAGACTTTGGCCAAGCTGGAGGGCGAGTTGAACGGGTTGAAGGGCAAGACGGCGAACGTGAATTTCATGTCGCGGGCACCGGAAGAGGTGGTGGCGCAGATTGTCGAGCGGATCGCCGAGGGTGATGAGGAAGCCGCGAAAATCAGGGCGGCAATGGCGCGGTTGCAGGCGCTGAGGTAAATCCGGCTGGGAAGCCGATAACCGTCCAGACGGACGGCGGCCTGTCGTGCAAGCGGCAGGCCGCTTTTTTCTTGACGGATTCAACGGGGCGCGGCCAATGTATCGGCAAGCGATTTCGCCTCGGAGGTTTTCATGCGGTATTTCTCTGCGTTCCTGGTGCTGGGCCTGGCCGGATATGTAGGCTTTCTGATCCTGTCCGATGGCCTTGGCGACGAAAACAGCGGCAGCAGCAAGACCCGGCTTCTTCGGCGCGGTGTCGGGATTTTGGTCGCGGAATACGGTGTCAACGGCGCTGCGGGGGTGGTCACGGTCGCTGGGATGGCGCTTGCGGTGGCGTTCGTTCTGTTTGGGGGCCGCGGGTCGCGCGACAATGAATGAATTGTGCCGCACGGCATGAGGGGTCCGTACTTCACACCTTTGGTTGCCGGCCTTTCCGTTTCGGTTCCTTTTGTGGGACCGGAGGCGCAGGAACGGGCGCGAGGGCGGGTGTTCAGGGCGCGGATCGGGGCGAATGAATCGGTGTTTGGGCCGTCGCCGAAAGCGGTTGCGGCGATGGCGGCGGCGGACGTTTGGAAATATGCCGATCCGGAGAATTTTGAGCTGAAAGCGGTATTGGCGGCGTTTCATGGGGTTGGGGTTGGGGTTGAGAACATTGTTGTTGGTGAGGGGATCGACGCGCTGTTGGGGTATTTGGTGCGGATGATTGTGGGGCCGGGGGTGCCGGTGGTGACATCGCTGGGGGCCTATCCGACGTTCAATTATCATGTAACGGGGTTTGGCGGGCGGCTGGAAATGGTGCCTTACTGCGATGATTTTGAGGATTTGGAGGGGTTGCTGGCTCGGGTGAAAGCCGTGGATGCGCAGTTGGTTTACTTGGCCAATCCGGACAATCCGATGGGGACTTGGCACAAGCCAGCGCGGGTGCAGGAATTCGTCGACGCGCTACCGGAAGGCTGTGTTTTGTGTCTGGATGAGGCTTACGCCGAGTTCGCGCCGCAGGCATTGACGTTTGATGTGGGTGACCCAAGGGTGATCCGGATGAGGACGTTTTCCAAGGCGTATGGCATGGCCGGGGCACGGGTGGCTTATGCGATTGGGCACGTCGATTTGATTGCGGCGTTCAACAAGGTGCGCAACCATTTTGCCATGAACCGCGCCGCCGTTGCCGGGGCGATTGCGGCTTTGGCGGATGGGGAATGGCTGGCGGATGTGCTGCGCGAGGTTGCCGCCGCGAAAGCGCGGATTGGGGCGATTGCGGCGGCGAACGGCTTGGTCGCCTTGCCTTCGGCGACGAATTTTGTCGCCTTGGATTGTGGACGCGACGGGGAGTTTGCCCGAAGGGTTCTGAATGGGCTGATCGCGCGCGATGTGTTCGTGCGGATGCCGTCTGTCACGCCGCAGGACCGCTGTATCAGGGTTACGGCGGGGACCAAATCGGACCTCGACTTGTTTGAGGAAATGCTGCCGCTGGCGATGAGGGAGGCTGCGCATGGCTGATTATCCACGCGACATGATCGGCTACGGGGCGCATCCGCAGGATCCCCATTGGCCGGGCGGAGCGCGGGTGGCGCTGAATTTTGTCGTCAATTATGAGGAAGGTGGCGAGAACAATATCTTGCACGGCGATGCGGCTTCGGAGGCGTTTTTGAGCGAGATCGTTGGCGCTGCGGCTTGGGTTGGGCAGCGGCATATGAATATGGAGTCGATCTATGAATATGGGTCGCGGTCTGGGTTTTGGCGGTTGCATCGGATGTTTACCGAACGCGGCTTGCCGGTGACAGTTTTTGGGGTGGCGACGGCTTTGGCGAGGAATCCGGGGGTTGTCGCGGCGATGAAGGCCGCGAACTGGGAAATTGCCACGCATGGGTTGAAGTGGATCGATTACCGCGATTTTTCCGCTCCGGATGAACGGGCGCAGATTATCGAGGCGATCCGGTTGCATAGCGAGGTTGTGGGCGAGCGTCCGGCGGGGATGTATCAGGGGCGGACTTCGGTCAACACTTTGGCGCTGACGATGGAGCAGGGGTTTGAGTATTCGGCGGATTCGTATGCCGATGAGTTGCCGTATTATGTGAACGGGCCAAACGGGCCGTTTTTGATGGTGCCCTATACGCTGGATGCGAACGATATGCGCTTTGCCACGCCGCAGGGGTTCAACTCAGGCGAGCAGTTCTATCGCTATCTTGTTGATACGTTTGACGTTTTGCACGCGGAAGGTGGGCGGATGATGTCGGTGGGGCTGCATTGCCGGTTGGCTGGGCGGCCCGGGAGGGCGGCGGCTTTGGCGCGGTTTCTGGATTATGTAGTGGAAAAGGGTGGCGCTTGGGTGACGACACGGCTGGAGATCGCCCGGCATTGGCGGCAGGTGCATCCGGCGGGGTAGAGGGGTGATGGGTGCGAGTACGCATCCTACGGGCCGCCTTTGGAATATGCCCCAATTAGCAGCCGAGGCTTGACTTCGCCAGTCGTCAGGCGAATTTGGCCGTAGCGGTTCTGCGAGGGAAACATGGACGAAATTTTGATGCCGGATGCGCCTTTGCCGGATTGGGCTTTCGGTCGGGTCAACTTGGCTTCGCCCAAAATGGGGACTGTAGCGGTTCGTTGTAGCGATGATTTTTTCGCGCCGATGGCCCGCATGTTGGCGGATGGGCCGGCGGTTTGGAAGCCGGGAGTTTATGACGACAACGGCAAGTGGATGGACGGGTGGGAAAGTCGGCGTCGCCGCGATGGCGAGCACGATTGGTGCATTGTGAAGCTTGGGGTGACGGGTCGGGTTGCCGGGGTCGATTTTGATACGGCGCATTTCACCGGGAATTATCCGCCGGGTGGTTCGGTCTGGGCGATGAAATCTGATACTCAGCCTGAGCCGATGGGAAATTGGAAATTGCTGGTACCTACGACGGCTTTGGGACCGTCGGCGCATCATTTTGCAACGGCTATTCACAATGAGGCGGTCAATTGGCTGAAAGTGTCGATGTATCCCGACGGCGGTTTGGCGCGGTTGCGGGTTTATGGCGATGTAGTGCCGGAATGGGCCGGCAAGGGTTCGGTTGAGTTGTCAGGATTGCGAAACGGCGGGCGGATTATTGCGTATAACAACGCGCATTATGGCGATGTTGCCGCCTTGCTGTCGGAGGGTCGTGGTAAATTCATGGGCGATGGCTGGGAGACGCGGCGCAGGCGGGAACCGGGCAATGATTGGATCATCGTCGCTTTGGGCGCGACCGGGATTATCGAGAAGATTGAAATTGATACGGCGCATTTCAAAGGCAATTTTCCCGACCGCGCTTCGGTGCAAGTTGCCAATGTGAATTGGGGCAACGAGGCGAGCCTGCCAACACAAGCGATGTTCTGGTCGGATATTCTGCGCGAAAGCAAGTTGAAAGCAGATAAAAAGCACAGTTTCGAAGTGAAATCGTTTTTGCCGGTGACGCATGTGAAATTGAATATTTTCCCCGATGGTGGGGTCAGCCGGTTTCGGGTGTTTGGGAAACGGGTGTGATTGCTGTTGAGCCTTTGAGCGCGGCTGCGTTTGCGCCGTTTGGCTCGGTTATCGAAGCGAATCCTGTGGCTGCGCGGGAGATCAACGGCGGGTTTGCCACGCGGTTTCATGCTTTGGCGCGGGTTCGCTCGGATGCGGATGTGATTTTGTCGATCTTTCGTGGTCGAGTAAGGCCGCTGGAGATTGGCATGGTCGAGCGGCATCCTTTGGGCACGCAGGCGTTCATGCCGTTGAACGGTTGGGATTGGCTGGTTGTGGTAGCGGAAAGGCCTGAGGTTGGGGCGTTAAGGGCATTTCGTTGTCGCGGGGATCAGGGTGTGCAGTATGGCCTTGGGGTGTGGCACCATCCCTTGTTGGTTTTGGGCGAGGCGCAGGACTTTCTGGTGGTGGACCGGGATGGGGTTGGGGCGAATTTGGAGGAAGTGATTTTTGACACTGCGTTTTCGCTTGCGCTGTGAACATTTGGCACGATGAGACGCAAATGTGGGTTCCACGACGGATCTGGTAAGAAATTGAAAAATGCCTGCAGTTT
>JANOQZ010000023.1:0-7736 GCA_031415055.1 Oceanomicrobium sp.
ACCCATCTTTGACGGCGACAAGGTGCTCGGTTTTTGCACCTCGGGCGGTTATGCACATTTCGCCGGTAAATCCGTCGCCCTAGGCTTCCTGCCCACCGAACGAATCACCGACGGCGCTGAATTCACCATCGAAATCCTTGGCGAACGGCGCAAAGCCACCGTTCACGCGACACCGCTTTTTGATCCGAAAGCCGAAAGAATGCGCGGATGAAGGCCGCCATTTGCACCGAATTCGGCAAACCATTCACGATTGCCAAGGTGATGCTGGCGCCGCCTCGCGCTGGTGAAATCCAAGTCAAACTCGCCGCCTGCGCCATTTGTCATTCAGATATTGCCTATGCCAACGGCATTTGGGGCGGCGCTTTACCGGCGATCTATGGCCACGAGGCCGCCGGAACCGTCACGGCGTTGGGCGCGGGCGTCAGCAATTTCGCCAAAGGCCACCGCGTGCTGGTGACATTGATCAATTCCTGCGGCCACTGCCCTTCCTGCCAAGGCGGGCAACCCACGTCATGCGACCATACTTGGGACGCCCGGCCAACTCCATTGTCCGATTCTAGCGGTGACATCACCCGCGGAATGAATGTCGGCGGCTTTGCCGAATCCTGCGTAGTCGACGCCAGCCAATGCGTGAAACTGCCCGACGACATTGCGCTGGATGTGGCCTCGCTTCTTGCCTGTGGCGTGATCACCGGCATCGGGGCGGTGGTGAACACCGCAAAGATGAAACCCGGATCCAACGTTGCCGTCATCGGCGCTGGTGGCGTTGGCCTAAACACCATCCAAGGCGCGGCCATTTGCGGTGCCGCCAAGATCATCGCGCTCGACATCAACCCCGACAAACTACTTGCGGCAAAAGAATTCGGCGCAACAGACACGATCCTTTCCACCACCCGAAACGTACCTGCACAAATTCGCGCCCTCACCAATGGACGCGGTGTCGATTACGCCTTCGTCACCGTCGGCGTGCCCGCCGTTTTCCAATCCACCCCCGACCTGCTTGCTGCCGGTGGCGCGATGGTCATGGTCGGCATGACCGGCAGCGCGGATGAAGTCACCTACAAACCCGTCAACATTTCCTCGATGAACCAATCTCTGCTCGGTTCCCGCATGGGCCAGACGGTGCTATCACGTGACATTCCTTGGCTGATCGACCTCTACCGCCAAGGCCGTCTGAAACTCGACGAACTGATCACCAAACGCTGGTCCCTTGACCAAATCAACGAAGCGATGGCTGATACGCGCGCGGGCCATGCCCGCCGCAACGTCATCGTCTTTGACTGAAAGCCACCAATGAAACTGACCGACCTCGAAGTGATCACCGTCGGCACCCCGCCCGGCGTTTTCGGTGGACGCTATTGGATTTTCACCAAACTGACAACTTCCAACGGCATCGTCGGATACGGCGAATGCTACGCGTCCACGGTCGGCCCGATCGCCATGAAGGCGGTGATTGAAGACGTCTTCGCCCGCCATATGTTGGGCGAGAACCCGGAAAACATCGAGGTGATGTTCCGCCGCGTCTATTCTTCGGGCTTCACCCAACGCCCCGACCTGACCGTCATGGGGGCATTTTCCGGCCTCGAAATCGCCTGTTGGGACATCGTCGGCAAGTCCCGCAACCGCCCGATCCACGCCATGCTGGGTGGCCTCGTGAACAGCCGTATCCGCTCCTACACCTATCTCTACCCCGAACCGCACCAAGACCCAGCCACCTTCTACGCCGACCCCGATGCCTCGGCCGAATGCGCCGCGCGCATGGCGGACCTTGGTTTTACCGCCGTCAAATTCGACCCAGCCGGTCCCTACACCATTTTTGACGGTCACCAACCGGCGACGGTCGATCTTGACCGATCCGAACGCTTCTGCAAACGCATCCGCGAGGCGGTTGGCAACAAAGCAGACCTGCTGTTCGGCACCCACGGCCAGTTCACCACATCGGGTGCCAAACGGTTGGCCAAACGCATAGAACCCTATGACCCACTGTGGTTCGAAGAACCCGTGCCGCCGGACAACGTCAACGCCATGGCCGAAGTCGCCCGTTCCACCAAAATTCCGATCGCCGCTGGTGAACGCCTGACCACCAAAGCCGAGTTTGCTCCCCTGCTGCGTGCCGGTGCCGCCAGCATCTTGCAGCCAGCATTGGGTCGCTGTGGTGGCATATTGGAAGGTAAAAAAATCGCCGCCGTCGCCGAGGTATATAACGCCCAAATCGCCCCGCATCTCTACGCCGGTCCCATCGAATTCGCCGCCAATATCCAGCTTTCCGCCTGCACGCCAAATTTGTTGATGGCGGAAACCATCCAGACCGGCGGCGCATTCCACCAAAGCCTGCTGACCAAGCCGATCCAATGGGAAGACGGCCATATTATCCCGTCAACCGAACCTGGACTTGGCACCGATTTGAACGAATCATTCGCCCGCGCCCACCCCTACACCGGCGACCGTCTGCATCTCGAAATGCAGCAAACGCCCTATACCTATTCTGATGAGAACAAATTCGCTGGCGGCTGACAAAGTTTGTGGCCGCTTTGCCCTGTTTCCCTTTCAACTTCGTGAACGAAGCCGTCGATTTCGGGAAATGATTAGACTTATCGTCGGGTAACACTCTGTTTTATATCATTTATTTTCGATGACTCATCCGACGCCAGATAAATCAATACAATTGTATTAACCATTAAATGGTCCAATTCCCGACCCGATCCGCACACACTTGGCCCGCATAAAGGCATCATCGAAATCGCGTAACAATCACCGCAAGGATCCCCCGCATGCAAACGTACACAACAGATTTTCTAAACGCCACCAACCGGTTGATCGACACTATCGCTCACTATCGACTCAATCGCCGAACGACCGAACATTTTTTCTGCTCGATTGAACAGACGAAAATCCTGATGCGGGTCAAAGATCGTCTCAGCCATAATCCAGTGCTGATCTGATACTTTCACGCCTTACGAATTCTTCTGTCGAGCCCCCAATGGAACTAACTGCCCCTCTATACAGACTAACGTAACGATGCCCCGAAATGAACGCCCCTGCATGGTCCCCACCGGCAGGGGTTTTCATTTTTAGTTCAATGCCTTGATAAACGTCCCGTTTTGCAAATCCTGCATCGCCACCATCAGCTCTTGCCGCGTATTCATCACTATCGGCCCGTGCCAAGCGACCGGTTCTTCCAAAGGTTTGCCCGACACCAACAAAAACCGCAGTCCGTTCGGTCCGGCCTGAACTGTAACCTCGTCACCGGCACCAAACTGGACCAAGGTGCGGTTGCCCGACATATCGCGAATGTTGATTTCCTCGCCGGCCACTTCTTTTTCCACCCGCACCCCGCGCGGACGCGACGCATCGCGGAATGTTCCTGCACCCTCAAACACATAGGCAAACGCGTGCCTGCGCGTATCGACCGGGAATGTCTTTTTCACGCCGGCGGGCACGTAAATGTCCAAATACTGCGGTTCTGCCGCAATCCCATCGACCGGTCCCTTGTGGCCGCGATAATCGCCGATGATGATTTTCACCGAAACGCCGTCATCATCGACCAGGTCTGGAATATCGGACCCTTGAATATCCTGATACCGCGGCGTGGTCATCTTCAACCGCGACGGCAGGTTCGCCCAAAGCTGAAACCCGTGCATCTGGCCCTTGGCGTTTCCCTTGGGCATTTCCTGATGCATGATGCCCGAACCCGCCGTCATCCATTGCACCGATCCCGCGCCCAAAGTACCGCGATTGCCCAGCGAATCGCCGTGTTCCACTGTTCCCGCCAGAACATAAGTAATCGTTTCAATCCCGCGATGCGGGTGCCAGGGGAAGCCCTTGACGAAATCCTCCACCCGGTCATTGCGAAAATCGTCGAACAACAAGAACGGATCAAGCATCGTTGGGTCGCTGAAGCCAAACGCCCGGTGCAAATGCACCCCGGCCCCTTCCAAGGTCGCTTGCGCAAGTGATTCGGCTTTTACTGGGCGAAATGACATCAAACTGCTCCTGAATGGGTGGTTTCTTCCCATATGATTGTCCACGATGCATTCGCCAAGGGGGCGCTGGCGACCAACCGACTGCGAACACCAAATTTTGTCGAATGCAGTCGCAGCACTAAGAGACTGAAATCTCACGAGATCATTTTTATGCTGAACCCTGATTCAACCAGCGCAAAAAAATTGTGGCTAAATTGTGAAAATCCCTATTTCATTGATGCAATAATGCTGTATTATCAAGATTGTAGGAAAGCCTTTTTGGGGGCTGGCCGACAGGAAACCGGAACGTTTCTTAATCAAGGCCTGTGTTCCCGTGGGGGCGAACACAGGCCTTGTTGATTCAGGCGGTTTTGCCCATAAAATGTCGCATTTTTTCATATTAAGACATAATTCACTTTCAATTCACTTTGAATCGCTGTATAGAATCAGTCATCCGGACGGCTGGGGGGCCTGACGGAAGCGGAAAAAGCGACTGGGGGGTCGCCAAGTACCGCGGCAACCGTGGGGGCGGTTGTTAGTGGGGCAATTAATTTGCTTATAAAAAGGGTCGGTGTTTCCGTGGGGGCAAACACCGGCCCTTCCGTTTACACCGCCAGAGTGCGGCATCCACAAACTGCCACCTGAAAGGTTTCAGTCTCTGGAAAATAATTGCGAAATTTTTGCATCAGACAAATGGCTGATTCTCCGTATTCGATACAGCCGTCACCCTAGATTCCCTATTTTGTTAACCAAGTCGTAGTTTTGCCCGGGCCCTCATGTCCGGAAACCATGGTTTTCAGTTTGGAAAGATCAACCTGAACGGTTTCAGATTTGAAAAACTATCCTATTTTGATGAGTTTTGTTTACCTCCCGTTGAACGGCGCAGGGCAAACAGTGCAATTCCAGCATTATTTCACATTAATGCATTTTTCACTTCCAATTCATGTAAAAATGCTGTATTGATTGTTCATTCGAAGGCCGTGGGGGCTGAGTGTAAGTGTAACGAGTAAAAGGTTTTCAGAACTATCACGGCCTGTGTCTAGCGGGGGCAGACACAGGCCTTAAATTTTATCAGACATTGAATCGAATAACCCGCATTTGTACGCGGGACGGTCATCGGGGGATGACCGTGAGCCTGTGGGTGTGGTTCCAGCCAAGCCTGCGTTGACCGGGGGGTCATCGCGGGCTTTGTTGTTTTTGGGTCACAATGCCGCATCGATCCAGCATTTCTTCCGCATCTTGCACGAATCATCTTTCGTGTAATGCAATAATGCTGTATTCATGAAAACAAGATGAATGACTGGGGGTCAGACATCGGTCGGATTGAGTTGTTTAACAAGTAGAAGGGCCGGTGATCCCGTGGGGGCGATCACCGGCCCTAGTTTTTGTTGCAATCGCCCGATCTAACAGCCACGCTCGGCCAAAAGTTAAGACCACGCTACGCAACCCGCGCCGACGCTTTTCAACGCGAAACACAAAATGCGGTGGATTTTATCGGTTGGTGAATTATCTCGCGCCTTAGCGGCGCAAAAAGCAGGCATCACCAACCCCACACCTGTATCGTTTCAGTCGCGGATCAAAGCCCCAAAAACCGCCCCAAATTTACAGCCCTTTGCTGGCATAACTCGCCGCGACACGACCAATCGACACCAGATAGGCCGCCACCCGCAGATCTTCCACGTCGTTACGACCGTGCCAAATCTCGCGCATCGATTGGTATGCCGCTCGCATCGTGTCATCCAAACCAGACCTCACAAGCTCCAATTCACCGGCACCGCGCAGGTATCTTTCCTTGAAATTCGGCGAAAGCGTCCACTTGGTGCCTTCGTCGTCGCTCAACCGCTCCAGTTCATCGACCAATACTTGATGGCGCGATTCCTCCTGCCGCCGTTGCATCCGGCCAAAACGGATATGCGACAGATTTTTCACCCATTCAAAATAGGAAACCGTCACCCCACCCGCATTGGCATACATGTCGGGAATAATCAGGCAGCCTTTCTGCCGTAAAATCGCATCCGCCCCCGCCGTCACCGGCCCGTTGGCCGCTTCGATAATCATTTTCGCCTTGATCCGTGCGGCATTGCCAAGGTTGATCTGCGCTTCCATCGCGGCGGGTATCAGAATGTCGCAAGTGCCTTCCAAGGCCGCCGGGCCATCGGCCTGATAGGTGCCGCCCGGAAACCCTTTCACGCCTTTATGCGCCGCGATATGCAAGCGCAGCGCCTCGATATTGATCCCCTTGGGGTTCAATATCGCGCCGTCAAACTCGATCACTGCCGTGATAATCGCGCCGTCTTCTTCCGACAAAAACTTGGCGGCATGATAGCC
This sequence comes from Oceanomicrobium sp., assembly GCA_031415055.1. Taxonomy (GTDB): domain Bacteria; phylum Pseudomonadota; class Alphaproteobacteria; order Rhodobacterales; family Rhodobacteraceae; genus JANMOK01. The sequence goes on from JANOQZ010000023.1 coordinate 6,291, forward strand.
CACGTTGCCCAGCCCCTGAACAATCACCTTTTTCCCGTCCAATGTGCCCGACAGACCCGCCGCCGCCGCATCTTCCTTATGGCGGAAAAACTCGCGCAAGGCATATTGCACGCCGCGCCCAGTCGCTTCCACGCGCCCGGCAATCCCACCCGCGTTCAACGGCTTCCCCGTCACACATGCCGCCGCGTTGATGTCTGTCGTGTTCATCCGTCGATATTGGTCGGCGATCCATGCCATCTCGCGCTCGCCCGTGCCCATATCGGGGGCAGGCACGTTTTGTGACGGGTTGATCAAGTCGCGTTTGATCAATTCATAGGCGAACCGCCGGGTAATCAACTCCAACTCGTGCACATCCCAAGCCTTGGGATCAATGCACAGCCCACCCTTGGACCCTCCAAAAGGCGTTTCCACTAAGGCGCATTTATACGTCATCAGCGCCGCCAGCGCTTCAACTTCGTCCTGATTGACCCCCATCGAATAGCGAATACCGCCCTTGACCGGCTCCATATGTTCGGAATGCACCGCGCGATAGCCGGTAAATGTCACTAATTCTCCACGCAATCGCACGCCAAAACGCACCGTATAGGTCGAGTTGCAAACCTTGATTTTCTCAATCAGACCCGGCGACAAATCCATCAAGCTAACTGCCCGGTCGAACATCATGTCGACGGATTGGCGGAACGACGGTTCTTTGGTACTGGCAGCAGACATAATATTTTCCCCATGCGGCTCTGACGGCCTATGCACGACCTTAGATCAAGTCATGCGCGATAAGTGTAAATATTTCACGAACGCCGCTTCACCCGCCTTGTCGGCTCCGCCACGCTTGGATCTTCGGGCCAGGGATGCCTGGGATAGCGGCCGCGCAAATCGCGACGCACGTCGGCATAAGATTTCGCCCAAAACCCCGGCAAATCCGCCGTCAACTGCACCGGCTTTCCCGCAGGCGACACCAGTTCAAACAACACCGCCACCTGATCCGGCCCGACCATCGGATGCACCTTGGTGCCAAACATCTCTTGCAGTCGCACCGTCACTTTCGGCACTTCGCCCGCATAATCAATCGTCAACCGAGTGCCCGTTGCCGCAAAAATTGCCTCGGGGGCAAGCCTGTCCAATGCGCGTTTGCCTTCCCGACCCAACCGAGCCTCCAACAAACCGCGCAAGTCCAACCCGGCCAGATCGCTTAACTTGCGGCAATCGCCCAGATGCGGCTGCAACCATCCGGCCAAATCGCCAGTCAAACCCGTATCGGAAAAGTCTGCCAACGCAGCGCCATGCCGCCGTACCCATTCTATGCGCGCAACCAAGCCTCTTGTCGCCGCACTCCACGGCAAAACGTCCAATCCCAATTCGCGCACGCCCTGCGCCATCGCCGCTGCAATCGCATCCGCTGATACTTTGCCCAATGCCCGCTCTTGCAAAACCAAAGCACCCAATTTCAGC
>JANOQZ010000024.1:0-141327 GCA_031415055.1 Oceanomicrobium sp.
TGTCAGCGGCCCAAAAAAATCCTACCGAATGGTCAGCAATTATTCGCGGTAACGCCTTGTTTTGGTGAAAGCTTCGTGCAACCAAACCGACAAGAAAATATCCAAGGGGACAGACGAATGAATACCACAGGCAACAATGCCGTTCTGCAAGAGGCCGGTTGGCAACTGAAAGCCGGGGAATCGGTTTGGGTTAAACGCGCTTTGCTGGTGATCGCCGGGATTGCGGTGATGATGTTGGCAGCGAAATTGAAAGTAGCCGTGCCACCGTCACCCGTGCCAATTACAATGGGCACTTTTGCCGTGTTGACGATTGGGGCTGCCTATGGCCCGCGCCTTGGTCTGGTGACGATCCTTGGCTATATGCTGCTGGGCTTTCTTGGCCTTGACGTGTTTGCCGGATCAAGCGCCACCAAATTTGGCTGGGCCTATATGCAAGGCGGCACTGGCGGCTATTTGGTGGGTTATGTGCTGGCGGCTTTGGCTTTGGGCTATGCCGCAGTGAAAGGCTGGGACCGCAATGTGCTGACGATGGCGCTGGCCCTGTTGGTTGGCAACGTGCTGATTTATGTACCGGGGTTGTTGTGGCTGCGGCAGTTTGCCGAAAGCTGGGCGCAGACGTTGCAATGGGGCATCACGCCGTTCCTGATTGGCGATGCGATGAAACTGGCGCTGGCGGCGCTGCTGGTTCCGGCGGTCTGGAAACTGGTCGGGTCGGCGCGGACTTGAGGAATTGAAACTAGCGATGGGTGCAGAGCACCCATCCTAAACTCATTCCGCGCTTACCATCTTGATCACCGGTTCCATGCTGTCAAACACCGCTTGCGACAGGTGGCATTTGATTTGATGCCCCGCTGCCATAACCCGCATCGCGGGCAATTCGGTCTCGCACAAGTTACCCGGCACTTGCTTTTTGTACTGGCAGCGGGTCTGGAACGGGCAGCCGCTGGGCGGGTTCATGGCGGAAGGGATGTCGCCTTCCAGCACGACATGCTTTTTTGTCACCGATGTATCGGCAATCGGCACCGCCGACAGCAACGCTTCGGTATAGGGGTGATAAGGCGGGGAAAACACCTGATCGGCGGTGCCGATTTCCACCACATGCCCCAGATACATCACCATCACCCGGTCGGCGATGTAGCGCACCAGCGACAGGTCATGGCTGATGAACAGCATGGTGGTGCGGTGCTTGCGCTGTATTTCCATCAGCAAGTCGGTCACCGCCGCCTGCACGGAAACATCCAAGGCTGAAACCGGTTCGTCAGCCACCACGACTTTCGGCGCCCCGGCAAAGGCCCGGGCGATGCCGATGCGCTGTTTCTGTCCACCTGAAAGCTGGCGCGGTTTACGGGTGGCAAAGGCGCGGGGCAGTTTGACAAGATCGAGCAATTCCAGCATCCGCGCTTGCCGCTCGGCATTGTTTTTGCCGACCTTGAAAATTTCCAGCACCCGGATGATTTGCGCCCCGATGGAATGCGATGGGTTCAGCGTATCAAACGGGTTTTGAAACACCATCTGAATGTCGGCGACGGTTCGAGTGGAGCGATTTTCGATTTGCGTGTTGCCGATGGAATTGTTGCCGAGCATGACCAGCCCCTCGGACGCGGTTTCCAGCCCCAACAGCACTTTGGCCAAGGTTGATTTTCCGCAACCGGATTCACCGACAATCGCCAGAGTTTCGGCCTCATGCGCCTCCAGCGAAACGCCTTCGTTGGCCTTAACCGTCCGCCCGCCCGCACCGCCAAACAGCGCACTGGCGGCGACATTGTAGTATTTGCTCAGGGCATCCACCTTGAGCACAACCTTGCCAGCTATGGTTGCCTCGGTAGCGGCTTTGCGTTCGGGCACGGCTTTCCAATCGATCTCGCCAAAACGCAGGCAACGGCTGGAATGTCGGTCATTGCCGTCCACCGTTGCCATGTGGATTTCGGCGGCGTCGCAGCGACCGGCGACGAAATACGAACAGCGTGGGCCAAAGTTGCAGCCGTTTGGCCTCTCGTGGGGCAGGGGGAAATTGCCGGGAATGGCAATCAGCGGACGCGAGTTCTTGTCGGCACCGGGCAGGGGAATGGATCGGAACAACCCTTGGGTATAGGGGTGGCGCATCTTGTTGAAGACATCACTGATCGAACCGGTCTCGACCGCTTCACCGGAATACATCACACAAATGCGGTCGCAGGTTTCACGGATCAGGCCGAGGTTGTGGCTGATGAACAAAAGCGAGGTGCCATAGGTGCGGCCGAGGTCTTTGACCAGATCGACGATTCCGGCCTCGACGGTCACGTCCAGCGCGGTGGTTGGTTCATCGAGGATCAGCAGCGAGGGTTTGGACATCAACGCCATTGCGATGACGATGCGCTGTTGTTGGCCACCGGAAAGTTGGTGTGGGTAACTTCGCAGAATGCGTTCGGCATCGGGCAGGCGGACAGCGGTGACGACTTCCAGCGCCAGTTTTCGCGCCGACTCTGAAGTGGCTCCGGCGTGGATCATCGGCACTTCCATCAGTTGCGCACCAATGCGCATGGCCGGATTTAGCGACGCCATCGGTTCCTGATAGATCATGGCGATTTCCGAACCGCGCAATTGTCGCAGTTCTTCCTGGCTCATCTTGCACAGATCGCGGCCCTTGAATTTGATCGAACCGCCAACAATGCGCCCGTTCTTGCCCATGTCTTGCATGACGCCCAACGCCACGGTGGATTTGCCGCAACCGCTTTCGCCGACCAGCCCCATCGCTTCGCCGGGTTGGACCGTGCAGGAAAAATCCATCACGGCGGGGATTTCGCCAGCACGGGTGAAGAACGAAATCGACAAGTTTTCGATTTCAAGGATCGGGCCGTCGTAATCCCATTTGGCCATGCTAATCCCTCATGCTTTGTTCGCGCAGCCCGTCGGCCAGCAGGTTTAGGCCAAGGACAAGACTCATCAAGGCCAGTGCCGGGGCCATTGCTGGGTAGACGGTTACCAGCAGCAACCGCCGCCCGTCGTTGATGGTAAAGCCCCAATCGGCGCTTTCCGGGCTGACACCAAGGCCGAAGAACCCCAAGGTGCCCAGTAGGATGGTTGTATAGCCCACACGCAGACAGAAATCGACGATAAGGGGTCCTCTCGCATTGGGCAGCACCTCCCATAGCATGACGTACCAGGGCCCCTCACCCCGCGTCTGTGCGGCTGCTACGTAGTCCCGCGTTTTGATGTCCAATGTCATACCTCGCACGATGCGAAATACGGTGGGCGAGTTGACGAACACGACTGAGACAAAGATGTTCAAACGGTTTGGATCCATGCCAAATACGCCGAGCGGATCGCGGTTGAAGGCAAGGCCGGAATAGGCCCAAAGGCCAAAGGCCAAACCTGTACCAAGGATCAGCCAAACTTTGTCCGGTTGGGTATGGTATTTCGAATAAACCACTATGGTGAAGAACACCAAGGGGAACGCGAACAGGATGGCGGCCAGTGTTGTCGGTACATTGGTTTCGCGGGCAATCTCGGGCGTGACCAGCAGGAAAAACAACAGGATCACCGGGAATGCCAGCACAAGGTTTGCCAGAAAACTAAGCAATGTGTCGAACCAGCCGCCAAAATAACCGGCGGGCAGGCCTAAGGTAACGCCGACCATATAGGCAAACAGGGTGGCGAACGGCGCAATCGCTAGCACGGTCTGACTACCCCAGACCATACGACTGAACACGTCGCGGCCCAGATTGTCGCCGCCAAATATGTAGCTGATGCCGAACTCGCTTTCAATTTTGCCGGGCAGGGCGTTCTTCATCGACAGGACTTGGTCAACGGCCGAGTAAGGGGCAATCCGGCTAGCCAGAATTGCCGTCAGGATCCAGAACAGGATGATGCCAAAGCCGAACATGCCGACAGGTGAATCAAACAGCCGTCCATAGAGAGACAGCCTGCGTTTAAAATAGATGGAGATGGCGAAGACGACAGCCATACCGATCCAAACTGGCACGAACCTGGCAAATGTCTCGCCCCAGATTGCTACTGTCGAGAGTGGCTCCATGCCTTACCGCACCCGGATGCGCGGGTTGAGATAGACATAACCGATGTCCGAAATCAGTTGCGTTGTCAGTACCACGAACACGGCAACCACCGAGCAAGCCAGTACCAGATCAATGTCGTTGTTCAAGGCGGCCTCAACCAGAACCCAGCCGAAACCTTTGTAGTTGAACAGGGTCTCGACAATCACCACGCCGGTCAGCAGCCAGGGGAATTGCAGCATGATGACGGTGAACGGCGCGATCAGAGCGTTGCGCAAGGCGTGTTTGACCACGATGCCCCAACTCGAAACCCCCTTCAGCCTGGCGGTGCGGATATATTGCGACGTCATCACCTCGGCCATTGAGGCCCGGGTCATGCGCGCGATATAGCCAACGCCGTACAGCGCCATCGTCAGCACCGGCAGCGTGAAGTTGGTAAAGGTAATGGCTTCCTCGGCCGATGTCGCGGTGCCCTTAAACCACTTCAGGCCACCAAAAGAGGTGGCGAACACCGCAATCAGAATAACACCTGACACGTATTCCGGCGTTGCCGTGCTCAGGATCGAGAATGCCGACAGGCCGCGGTCGGTCTTGGATCCTTCGTTCATTCCAGCCAACACGCCAATGACCAGCGCGGTAGGCACCATGGTGATCATCACCCAAAACATCAGCCAGCCGGTGTTGCCCAGCCGTTGCCCGACAATTTCGGCGACCGGTTTGTTGAACCGAGTGGAATGGCCAAAATCGCCGGTGGCGACATTGCCCAGCCATTCGGCATAACGGACCACGACAGGCCGGTCATAGCCGTTTTCGGCCAGCCACGACGTGACCTGCTCGTCCGACATGCGGCTATTGACCTGTTCTTTGGCCAGCCGCTCCAGATTTGGTGCCAGATTGGTCAAAAAAAACACGATAAACGTCAGGCAGATTGCCGTGACGATCATCATGCCAATCCGTCGCAGCACAAAGTTCAGCACAAAGCGCCCTCCGATGATCGGCAGTTATGCGAACGATTGGCGCGACGAGATTCCGCCGCGCCAAGTCCGTATGTCAGGCCAGCGACCAAAGGTCGTGGTGATGTTCGAACGTTGGATGCATATCGACCCCGGTCACCGTGCTGCGATAGTGTCGGTAGAGCGAACGCCAGTACGACTGGATGATCACGCCTTCTTCCTGCATGATCTTTTCGATCCGCTCCGTCACCACCCGGCGCTTGTCGGCATCGGCGATTGCCAGCGCCTCGACCATAGCCGCGTCGAAATCGGCATTCGAGAACGCCGATTCGTTCCATGCCTCGCCGGAGCGATAGGCCAGCGCCAGAATCTGCACGCCAAGCGGGCGCATGTTCCAGGTCGTGGTCGAGAACGGATATTTCAACCAGTCGTTCCAGAAGGTCGCCCCTGGAATGATTGTGCGTTTCACCTTCAGCCCGGCATCGCGCATCTGGTCGGCGATGGCATCCATGGTGTTGCGTTCCCAATCAACATCGGCCGAAATCAACTCATGTTCGAAATCGATCATCCCAGCTTCGGTCATCAGGGCAACGGCCTTGGCCGGATCGCGGCTGATCGGCGGCAGGGGCGCATATTCCGGATGCATTGGTCCGACATGGTGGTTTTCCGCGACCTGACCCAGTCCAGCGTAACCGAGTTCAAGCACCGTCTGGTTGTCGACCGCCAGCGCCATGGCCTGACGCACACGTTTGTCGGCATAGGGAACCACGCCGCCGACATCGGCGACCTGGTTGGGCCGCGCCACCAGCGTGGCACCGGTGACAACTTCCGATTTTGTCAGACCGAGCGAATCGTAAATCGCCACATAGTCTGTGAACGACTGGTACACCATGTCGATTTCTTCGGCTTCAATCGCCGCAAGGTGTGCCGATGAATCGGTGCCGTAATCGATATATTCGATAGTATCGAGCGCAACATCGCCGCCCCACCATTCGCCGCGCTTGGTCAGCGTTGCTTTGACACCGACTTCGACGGTGAAGGAATAAGGCCCAGTGCCAATCTGATTGGCCGTTAAGTCGGCGCCTGTTTCATCGAAGCTGCGGTGCACGACCAGTGCCGGGTAATCGGTCATACCGGCGATGATCGAAATATCGGACGATATCAAGTTCAGCTGCACCGTCATGTCATCAACTTGAACAATGCCGCCTTCAACGGCTTTGCCAGTGGCCTCATCCAGTAGACTGGCCATGCGCCCGGCCATCGAGTTGCCTTCAGCCGCCTTGTCGCACCAACGATTGAGGTTAAAGACCACGTCGACCGCAGAGAAATCATCGCCATTGGACCATTTCACGCCCGGACGGATGTGCAGGGTATAGACCTTGGCATCGTCGGACACTTCCCAGCTTTCCAGTAGCCAAGGCTCAAAGGTGAAATCCCTAGTGTAACGGACAAGGTTTTCACACAGGCCCCGCGCCACGCAGGCCATTTCCGACCAGTCAAATATCCGCGGGTCACCAACGCGCAGTATGCCCATCTGGCAGCGCAATGCGCCACCCATTGTGGCGGCTTGCACGGGCGCCGGAAGCGCGGCACCAAGAAGGCCGTAGGCCGCTATCGTGGTCACCCCCAAAGAGGTTGCCATAGCCAGAAACTCGCGCCGTTCCATCTTGCCGGCCTTGACGTCGCGGACAAGTTGTTCAACCGCAGGATGCATTGCTTTGCCGTTTATTGTTGCCTTGGTCATTATGTTCCTCCCTGAACGACAGAATTATCTTTTATATCAGCGCGTTACGCAGATTTTTGTTCTTGCTATGCTCATTGCTCCGGGCTATCCCTCGGCGGACCGAACGCAAGTTTCGCGCGGACACAGATTGACTGATAGCAGTAGACTTTCGTTCACACGTCAACTGGGCAATTTGGAAATCTTGTAACATTAGCGACAAGAGGGCACGCAAATGCGACGGCTTCCGCCGCAAGATGCCGTAACGTCGCGTCTTTGCTAAACTCGCGACTTCAAGCGAAAATCGCTGGGTGAATGGCCGGTTTTCTGGCCAAAAAGCCGGGTAAAATAAGCCGGATTGTCAAATCCAAGGTCTTTGGCAATTTCCGATACTCGCGCGTCCGAGGTTCGTAGCTCATGCCGAGCGGCCTCAATCAAGCGTTCGTGGATCAACGACGAGGCCGGTTTCCCGGTTGTTTGCCGACAAACGCGGGTCAAATGCGTCGTCGTAACGGACAAAGCGCTGGCATAGTCGGCGACCGATTTTTGTGAGGCGTAGCGGTCGTTCAACATCACGACGAATCGGCGCATCAGCCGGCGCCGCGCCGAATCGGCGGGCAGTATATGCCGGGTCATGTTGTGTTGATGGCGGACAAACCAAACCGCCAACAGACCAACATGGCACTCGAGTGCACGTTCGCTGAGTTCGCGTTCGGCACGAATTTCTCGATCAATCGCATCAAACAAATAGGCTAACTGGCTTTGGTCAGACATCGACGTCACCGAAGAAATCACCGGCTGATCGGGCAATTCCGCCGAAATCGACGTATCGAGCGACACGATCCATCCTTGGGTGCCAATCGAAAATTCGAAGGCGTGCAGGGTCAAATGCGGCACGAATATCGCTGTAGAGGCACCAAATCCGCGAACTGTTCCGTCAATCCGCGCTCGACCACCGCCCTTGGCGACCCAAAGGAATTGGTTCTTTTGGCTGTGTTTCTGGTCATCCAAACCGCCCGAACTGCTCTTGCTGCGCTGCGCGATTGTTTCGCAAGCAACGCGCCCATGACGAGGAGCCTTAGCGGCAGGGTGTTTTTGCTTTTCCATTGCCTAAACATGGCGATTAGGTTCGTTTCGTGCAACAGTTGGACGAAAGACTCAATGAATCCAGCGGCATGCGTGGTTTTCGGGGCACAGCTTTTGGTGCAAACGGGTTATATCGAAGACGGCGACGCCTCCGCCGGGACATGCCGCCAATCCTGCATATAACGGCGAAACCACGTGCGCTGCCGTTTTGCGTATTGCTTCGTCGCAGTGATGGCTTGCTCGCGAGCCAAGTCCAACGAAATTTCGCCCCGCAAATACGCAATAATATCCGGCGCACCCAAAGCCTTGGCAGAGGGCAGGCGCGGATTCCAGCCGTTCTGCAACGACGCTTCGCATTCCTGCAAAGCGCCCTGCGCCAACATCGCCTCAAACCGCCCCGATATACGGCGATTTAGCCAATCGGTCGGTGCCGCCAAAACCACGGCTTCGACCTGATTCAGTTGCAGAAGCGGCGCTTGCGGCCTGTTGTGCCAATGCGACAAACCAATTCCCGTTGCCGTGTGTACTTCCCAAGCGCGTTGCAGCCGCATTGGGTTGTTCACGTCAATCACAGCCAAGGTTTGCGGGTCGTGGCGACGCAGATAGTCTAGGAATTCAATTCCAGCGGAACGAGTTCGCAAAGCATTGCCAACTTCGCGCACTTCGCTTGGAATGTCAGGTATCGCTACCAAACCATTGAGAAGGCGCGTAAAATACAATCCGGTGCCACCAACAATGATTGGCCTTTGCTTGGTCGATCCCAAGACATCGCGCAGCTCGCGCAACCATTTTCCCACAGAATATTGTGCGTCCGCTTGAATATGCCCGAACAAAAAATGCGGCGCCAGTTCTTGATCGCTTGTCGAAGGTCGGGCAGTCAAAATGTGCCAGTTCGCATAGACTTGCAACGCATCCGCGTTGATGATGATGCCGTTGTCGCGTTGCGCGATTGCCAAAGCCAAGCCAGATTTGCCAGCAGCCGTGGGCCCGGCTATTAGAAGTGGCGTGGTATTTTGTGTCATGACTCCAATATGTTATGGTTCGAAGCGAAAGTCGAAAGGAAAATTCTGGGATCCATTAGTTAACATAATATATATTATCCGTAATGTGCAGGCCGCCACACCGCGCTTTTCGCGACCGAGCCTTTGTGCTAGAACGCAAAGAAAAGGATGCCCCCATGACTTGGCGATATGCCCAGAATTTGCACCTGAAATATCCACACGAGACTTTGTTGGGTCGTATCGACGCAAAGTCTTGGCAAGACCTCAATCGTCTTTGGCATTCGTCTGACTACACCGACGGCCAGCTTATTCTGGCGGCGGAAGAGGCAACCAATGATGTTTGCTTCTTGTTGCATGGCACCGCACGGGCGACAGTATTCACCGAATCCGGCCGCGAAGTTTCTTTCGTTCTGCTGGCCCGCGGTGATTGTTTTGGCGAGTTTTCCGCCATCGATGACGCTCCGCGTTCTTCCGCCGTTGTCGCCACCAGCGATTGCACGGCGGCACGGCTTTCGTCGGCGATGTTCAAAACGTTGCTAAAGGAAAACGCCGGGCTGTCTTTCGCGTTATCATCGGTTTTGGTGGCCAAACTTCGTGCTCTTAGCCAACGCATTTCGGATTTCAATGCCCTCAGCGCCGACGAAAGGGTGCGTCAAGAGGTGTTACGACTGGCAAAAGCGCATGAAATTACCAATGGCAGCGCGATGATTGATCACCCGCCTACCCAGACCGATCTTGCCGCGTTTGTCTTCACCAACCGCGAAGGTGTCGCCCGCGAAATGGGGCGAATGAAACGCGCGGGCGTATTGCTGCGGCGCGGGCGCGGGTTACATTTCCCGTCCGTCACGGCGCTTGGCAATTACGTGGCGAAAGCCTCAGGCATCTGAGGGCTGTTGCCAAGCAGGTGCTATCCATTCGTCGCGGGCTTCACCCCAAAGGTGACTGATCGCTTCCATTTCCAACAAATTGGCGAAAACCGAATAGGCAAGTTTCTGCCCTGCCTTGCTGTCGGATGGGTAATGCAGGCCCAGAATCTCGCGGTTTCGGGCGATGCGATGCGCCATTTCGATCAACGGATCGCGCACAATATCCGGCCCTACCCCGCCTTTAGGTTCATGCGCGCGTACAAGATCGGGCATCACGGCTTTGAGCGTGAGGGCGACAATCATCGATTCGGTCGCATGACCACTAGGGAAAGCTGCATGCGCAGGCGGATCAAGCGGTGGCATAAGCGCCGGGCTAATCTGCGACGGCCTTGGCCGCGCATAGAGGCGCTTATAATGGAATTCGGCGATAATCGCCATTTGCAAGGCAACGCCGACCAGACGCGTCGTTTTGGGATGGGTGCTTGAGCCATAGGTCAAGATGCCGCGGAACGGATCTTCGATATTGGCCATTTGAAAGACCGCTTCATCGATCACACCGGCGCGATATTCAATTAACCCAACCAGCTCTTTGATTTCATCGTCGACGTTTACGCCAGCGATGCAGTCATCCAGCAAATGCGCGTCCCAATCAAAAAGTTGCACGAAGTCGGTGGTCAGGGCTGTAGCCCAAAACTGGGGTGCAAAATATTTCTCGGTAAATGCCGGGGCATCCGGGCGCTGACCGTAGATTTCTGATAAAGGGACTGGGGCGTAAACGCCCGCGCCGGAACTATGGAAATAGCCAATCGGCGTGACCTGTGGCCAATTGTTTGACGGCCACCAAAGTTCGTCCACACTATCGGCGTCGGGGTTACCTGCGGCGACATCAGCGGAAAAGCCGGTCACCCTGCCCCCAGTGTTTGGCCCCATCGCGTTTTGCCCGCCGGCACCATGCGCTCCGTGGGCACCATGTGCACCGTGAGCGCCATGTGCCCCGTGTGCCCCATGTGCACCGTGGGCCCCATGTGCCCCATGCGCGCTTTTTATTCCTGACATTTGTTCACCCCCCTGCTAATTCGGCAATCCCGCCAACCGCAAATGGCGCAGATACATGTCTTTGACTTCCGGCATTTGGAACGGGCATTTGAAAGTGCCGAAATTTGACACAGTGAAATCCGGTTGCAATTCCAGCAGTTTTTTCGAAATCCGATTGGCTTCACTCAGTTCACCCTTGGCCACCAAACACGAGGCAAGAACCCGCAGATTCGAGGTATATTTCGGGTTTTCGGAATGCGACCGTTTGGCCCAGATCAATGCTTCATCAAAGTTTGACATCGAATAATGGGCAATCGACAGGAAGTCATAGAATTGGTACAAATCCGGGTCGTGCGGCGACAGGCGCAAGCCATACTCGGCGTGTTTGATCGCCTCTTCCGAGCGTCCAACATAGGCCAGCGTGGCGCTGGACAACATCCAGGCAATCGCATGGCTCGGCCCCACATCGCGTGCTCGGTCCAGAAATATCAGCGCGGTGTCATAGTCGCGTTCGAGGTATGATTTCATATGGCCGTAGTACGCCAGGGCCAACGCGTTTTGCCGGTCCACCGAAATTGCTTGGGACGCAGCCTTGGCAGCCTTGCGGCAATCGCCTTCCAGATCGGTCGACCAGCCCTGCCCGATCTTGATGCAATACCATCGCGTGGCATAGGCAGCGGGCATGGCAAACTCCGGGTCAAGCTCCATCGCTTGGTCCAAATAACCAATCGCCTGATCGAACCGGTCGCGCTGCAATGATCCCATAAGATCGATCGCCTTAAGCGTCAGGTCGTAGGCGGTGAAATTTTCCGGTGGTTTGCGCAAAGCCTTGGTTCTTTCAGAAGCCCGGACGTTAGGCGCGATGCGGGCCACCACGCGCTCGACAATCATGTCCTGAACCGCGAACAGATCACTGTGCGGAAACTCACTTTTCTCGGAGAAAAGTGTTTCCCCCGTGCGGGTATCATTCAGGGAAACCGAGGCGCGGATCGTCGAGGGTCCAAGCCTCAGGGTGCCTTGCAAACTGTAACGCACGCCAAGCACGCGACCAATCTCGCGCGGGTCGGTCGGACCGGTGCCAAAGGCAATAGCCGAGGAGCGCGAGATGACGAACAATTCGCGCAGGGCGCTAAGCGAAACAATGATGTCTTCAACGACGCCGTCAGAAAAATAATCAAACGACGGATCGCCGCTGAGATTCTGGAACGGCAGCACCGCAATCGAGGGTAAATTGCGGTCGATGACCGGTGTCGGGCCAGATGTCGCCCGATCAAGGATTACTTCAAAACAGCGCACTGGGTCGGAAATGTTCTTGAGCGTCAAAAAGCCAAGATTGCGCACCCGCAGGTCGGTGCCTTTGCGCACCGATTCATGCAGCGATTCAGATATGATGATACCGTCCGCTGCCGCAGTTTCTTGCAGGCGTTTGGTAATATTGACGCCATCACCATAAACATCGCCGCCGTCCAATATAGCGTCGCAAATGTTGATGCCAATGCGCAGGGATAGCCCCGGAAAAGGTCGCGCGCGGGCGTTGCGGTTGTCCAAAATTACCCGCTGAATATCCATCGCCCAGCCAAGCGCGTCGGTTGCACTGGAAAAGGTAGACAGAATCCCGTCACCCAAAGTGCGTACTAGGTTACCGCTATGCTTGGAAATCAACGGCGCTACGACCAGTTCGCTGAAACGCATCCACATTTCATGCGTTTCGGTTTCGTTTTCGGAAATCAGGGCCGAATAGCCCACCATGTCGGCAAAGACGACACACAGCAATTGTCGTTTGCCTTGAGCCCGCACCTGAACTTCTGCAAGTGCCAAGCTTTCGTCCGTCAGTTCCAATGCCATAACACCAATTCCGGCCTTGCGGGGGCGCTGCAAAACCGCGTGCAATTCAACCGATTTGCCCGCCGTCTTGGCTTGCCGAATTTACCTAGCGTTAACATTAACACGGATGCGTGCGAAAAATCACTCTCTGTTTGAAATGTTTTGATTTATCCTCGATTAAGTCGAAAAAAACGATGGAGGAAGCATGGCCCATCTTCGAGTTTCATATCGGGATGACGGACCTTTGGACGAAACCGAACCGGCGCGAGCTTTCGCTTATGTTGGCCGAGATGACGATGCGGCCACTATTCGCGCAACTTTGCCGTTTCAGGGCCTTTCCTTCAATCGTCTCAAATTGGAACATTGTAGCCGTGCGGATGTCGACGGTTGCCATTGCGAACTGTCGCTCTCGGCGTCCGATGGGTTGCAAAATCGCGAACACTGGTCTGGCCCGGGATTGTCGGGAACAAGTGCAGCCGCGCTGCGATCTATGGGGCTTTTGCGCCGGAATGGCGGCAGCGGCCAGGGCGTCAATGTCGTCATTGTCGATCATGGCATCAGCCGAGACTATTTGCGCCAAATAGGCCATGACGCTAATTATTGCGGTGGCTGGGTGTCGATGGACCCAAGTCAGCCCTTCCCCGGTGGTTTTGTTGACCCCTATGCGCGTCAACCCGATTGGCACGGGAACATGATTGCACGCAACGTTTTGCGCGTTGCACCCGACGCAATGATCCACGACGCGCCATTGCTGCCGCCGCGCATTGACGAGGTGAATATTTTCACCGGTCATGCCGAACTGTTGTTCGAGGCGATCCGAGATAAAATTCGACAAGATGCTGCCAATGATGCGCGTTGGGTGATCGTAAATGCTTGGGCCGTCGCCGACAGTGCCAGCGAACACGGCACGCAGAACTATACCAACAACCGAAATCATCGTTTGAACTGGTTGGTGCATGAGATGGCGACCAACGACAACGTCGCCTTTGTTTTTGCAGCTGGAAACAACGGCCAGTTCGGCGGCGATCCGCGCAATGGCACCTATGATGTCGGTCCGGGCCGCTCGATATTGGGGGCCAATGGGCTGGCTTCGGTCTTGACGGTCGGTGCCGTGCGCACCGATGGTTTGTGGATCGGCTCTTCCAGCCAAGGGCCGGGGCCCGATCAACTGGGTGCCGTCATCGGCGAGATCAACCAAAAACCCGACCTCTGCGCCCCAAGTTGGTTCAGCGAAAGCGACAATCCTGACTTATCCAATACCGGAACCTCGGCAGCTTCGGCATTGGCAGCAGGATTGGCTGCGGTTCTCTGGTCGGAATCCCCCGGACTCACATCGGCGGAATTGTTCGATCAGATGCGCGATGTAGCCAAAGGACCGGCGGATCAATCCCAATGGTCACCTCGGTATGGTTTTGGTGTGGCTTGCGCCCCTGCGCTTGCCGCGTCCAGCGCCACGGCTGCCTGACGAAAGCCTTGACCTACAGGTTGAAATACAGCGAGCGTTGGCGTTGTGTCCAGTAAACCTCGACACGATAGCCGATTTCCGTCTGCTCTTCGGTGCGAATGAGGGCATGGTCGAAAAGCCAGGCACGCAGGCGACCCTGCGCATAAGTCAGGTCCAAAACATCGCTTGTTTTCGGCTCTGACAACGCAATATCAATCAGGTCGATAAAACGCGACATGCCTTCACCGGTCAAAGCCGAGACGGCAATCTTGGTGTCGGTTTGCAAGGTTTGCTGGCGTAACGTTTCAGCGGCTTCATGCGGCAAGACGTCAATCTTGTTGTAAACTTCGATCATTTGGCCTTGCTTTTCGTCACTGACGCCAAGCTTGTCCAAAATCGCCACAACGTCAGCCGCCTGATGTGCGGTTTCCAGATGTGAAATGTCCCTGACATGCACAATCAGATCGGCGTCCAGCACTTCTTCTAGCGTGGCGCGAAAGGCGGCGACCAATTCTGTCGGCAAATCCGAGATGAAACCAACGGTGTCCGAAACGATTACGCGCTTGCCGGAGGGTAAAGCCAAGCCACGCATCGTGGGGTCCAATGTGGCAAACAACAGGTCTTTGGCAAAGACATCGGCGCCGGTAATCTGGTTAAATATGGTCGATTTCCCGGCATTGGTATAGCCAACCAAAGCCACAATTGCCAAGGAACCCTTCTTGCGTGCCGCCCGATGCAAGGAACGGGTTTTGACCACATCCTTCAACATCGATTTGATTTTTTGAATCTGGTCTTCAATCGTTCGGCGGTCGGATTCTAGCTGAGTCTCGCCCGGACCACCAACAGTTCCGGTCGACCCACGCTGGCGCTCCAAATGGGTCCAACTGCGCACCAATCGCGATTTTTGATAGGTCAAATGCGCCAAATCGACTTGCAGCACCCCTTCCCGTGTCTGCGCTCTGTCGCCAAATATTTCGAGGATAAGACCGGTTCGATCCAGAACTTTGACGTTCCATTCCTTTTCCAGATTGCGCTGTTGCACCGGCGTCACCACGCCGTTAACGACGACCAGTGTAATCTCGGCGGATTCAAACGCTATTTTCAGTTCGGCAATTTTGCCCGAACCAAACAATGTCGCCGGGTTGATCTTGCGCACCTGTGCGATAGCGCTGTGGGCAACGTCCACACGCAATGCATGCGCAAGACCGATAGCCTCCACCAACGCCATTTCGGGCGAGCGAAGCCTGCGATCAGTGGTCAATGCAGGTTGCAACACCGCGCATTTGACCGATGATTCGCTGGTTTCAGGCAGCGTCTTCGCCGTCATACAGATTGACAGGTTGGCTTGGCATGATTGTCGAAATCGCGTGCTTGTAGACCAGTTGCGATTGCCCATCACGGCGCAGCAAGACGCAAAAGTTGTCAAACCAAGTGATGACACCCTGCAATTTGACCCCGTTGACGAGGAATATGGTCACGGGAATTTTAGCTTTGCGGACATTGTTGAGAAACGCGTCCTGCAGATTTTGTTTTTCGGCAGCCATTTTATCAGCCTTAAGTTATATGGGGTTCCGTCGCGCGGTTCCCTTGTTGTTATTCCCACAAATTTGGGTTTGGTGGCGATCAATGTCCAGTGCTTTACGCAAATATTACGCTCAGGTCACGCGAATTTTCCCGGCGAAGAATTTGGGATTGCTCACAAAAGTCTGCTTTCGGGTAGATCAGTCCTCACCTTCATCGTCAGAATCGTAAAGTTCGGCCATCCGTGCGCCTGACCGCGCTGTGGTTACGACGCTCAAAGATTTCAGCTTTCGGTGCAAAGCCGAGCGTTCCATGCCGACGAAACTGGCGGTACGCGAGATATTGCCGCTGAAGCGGTTGATTTGCGACATCAGATATTCGCGCTCGAACATCTCGCGGGCTTCGCGCAGGGGAACGGCAGCAAAATTGGCGGCAATATCGGCCCCCTCGCCCGATCCGGTCGGACGATCCGCCTCGCTTTTCAGCTCGCTCGCCTGCACCGGACCGGTTTCTGGGCCCATGATCAGCACGCGCTCGACCAGATTTTTCAACTGCCGAATGTTGCCGGGCCAGCGCATTGTCTGCAAATGCGCCGCCGCATCCTCGGAAAGGCTGCGCATCGGCAAGCCCTGATTGGCCGCCAAATCGCGCAAAAAGAACCGCGCCAGTTCGGGAATGTCGTCGCGCCGGGCCTCCAGTGACGGCACGGTAATCGGCACCACGTTGAGGCGATGAAACAATTCCTCGCGGAACCGCCCGCCAGCAATTTCGGCGGCAAGGTCACGATTGGTGGCCGAAATCACCCGCACGTCAACGCGAACGATATCCGAGCCGCCAACGCGCGTGAAACTCTGGTCGACCAGCACCCGCAGGATTTTGGATTGGGTAACGATGGGCATATCTGCCACCTCGTCGAAAAACAAAATTCCCCGATGTGCCTGCTCAAACAACCCCGGCTCGTGGCCGCGTTCGTTGCTTTCGCGGCCAAACAGCACTTCTTCCATACGTTCCGGCTCAATCGTTGCCGAATTGACGGTGATAAACGGTCCCTGAGCGCGTTCGGATTTGCTGTGAATAAACCGCGCCGCAATATCTTTGCCCGATCCTGCCGGGCCCGACAGCATGACGCGCCCATTGGTGCGCGTCACTTTTTCCAGTTGCGATTTCAAATTGCGAAACGCCGAGGAAGCCCCGGTCATTTCGTGCGACGTGGTTTCGCGGTGCCGCAACGCCGCGTTTTCACGCCGCAATCTTGACGCTTCCAAGGCCCGCGAAATCACCACCAGCAATTGGTCAATGTTGAAAGGCTTTTCGATAAAGTCATATGCACCTTGTTTCACCGCTGCGACGGCGATTTCGATATTTCCATGTCCTGAAATGATGACAACCGGAATATCAGGGTTGTCGCGTCGGACGGTTTTCAGAATTTCGATCCCGTCCATCCGGCTCTCTTTCAGCCAAATGTCCAGAATAATCAGGTCCGGCGCTTTGCCGTTGATCTCACCCAAAGCGGATTCCGAATTCCACGCCATCCGGGTGCCGTGGCCTTCGTCTTTCAGAATGTCGGCGATCAGATCACGAATGTCTTTTTCGTCGTCAACGACCAGAATATCGGTCATGCTGCCTGCTCCCCCTGTTTGTTGTCTGCCGTCGGCTTGGCCGGACTGGGCAGTGGTTTAATCGGCAATGTCAACACTGCCTCAGCCCCAACGCTGGCACCCTCAGTGAATGGTGGTGCGTCGTTCAACTCAAGCTGCCCGGCGTGTTCTTCGGCGATTTTTTTGACGATGGAAAGGCCAAGCCCGGTTCCCTTGGATCGGGTGGTGACATAAGGCTCAAACAATCGCGCCCGCTGTGTGGGAAGCCCGATGCCATTGTCTTGGATGCGCACTGCGATATGCGAGCCACGCGACTGCACAACCACCCGCACTTCAGCGGCAAACGGCAAGTTTGGAAATTTTTCCCGTCTGGTTTCAATGGCTTCGCATGCATTCTTCAGCAGGTTCGTCATCGCCTGCGAGATCATGGTGGAATCGACATAGGCATGCACGACTAAATCTGGCGAGTCGAGTTTGATGGTGATGTCGCTTTGTGCGGACTGCTGCAAAATGACCGCGTTGCGCACCAGTTCCATCAGATCAAGGTCCAAACGTTCGGGCGCGGGCATGCGGGCGAATTTGGAAAACTCGTCAACGATGCGGCCAATATCGTCGGTTTGGCGCACGATCACTTCGGAATATTGCTCCAAATCCTTGCGCCCTTCGCCAACCAGCGGCCCGAATTTTCGCCGAATACGTTCAGCCGACAATTTTATTGGGGTCAGCGGGTTCTTGATCTCATGCGCAATACGCCGCGCCACATCGCCCCAAGCCGCCATACGCTGCGCCGAAACCAGATCGGTCACATCATCAAAGGTCACCACATAGCCTTCCAAAACGCCGTCTTCGCCAACGCGACCGGCAATGCGGACGTGCAATTCTTCGCTTTTGCCCGCGCGGGTGAGCTGAATTTCGCCCTGCACTTCGGCGTTGTTATTGTCGCGCAGTTTCTGAAACAGAGCGCTGAATTCGGGCACCATGTCGCCAATGAATTGCCCCAGCGGCGGCTTGTTTTCCAATACCAACAACCGCTTGGCGGCCATATTCATCAATTCAATTTCACCCTGATCGTTCAGGCCAATCACACCTGCAGTCACGCTGGTGAGGATCGAATCAAACAACCGTCGCCGCCTTTCGGTTTCGGCATTCGCTTCGAGCAACGCGTCGCGCTGGCCTTTCACCTGCCGCGTCATCCGATTGAACATCCGCCCCAACATGGCGATTTCGTCGTCGCCGGGTTCCTCGCGTACCTGCACGTCAAAGTCCCCTGCCCCAACCCGCTGCGCGGCGCCGGCAAGTCTGCCAACCGGGCGCGCCAATCTTTCGGCAAACCAAAGGCCCAACCATATGGCGGCAAGAATAACGATCAGGGCAAAGCCAAGGTAAATCAGGCCAAACTCAAACAAAAGCTTGCCGCGATCCGATTCCAGTTGCTGATACAGACCGACAGTCGCCTTGGTGTCATCGAGCAAATTCAAAATTTCGCCATCAACATCGCGGGTAACATAAAGCAATCGATCCACATAGGCCGGCAAAAATGCCAAAGCTCTGAATTCGTTGTTGGGCCAATCTTCGATGACGACAATTTCGCCGTTCAAAGCACGCTCAATCTCGGCGGCAGACGGGGCTTCATAGTCAAACAAATAGCTTTTTTCGCCGCGCGCATGCAATTCTGCATCGCTGGAAATGACATAGGCTTCGGGCAATTCACGTTGCATTTGTACTTGGCCACGGTTCAACAGGTCGCGCAATTGTGCGGGGGTAATCAACGGAAAGCGCTGTTTTTGCACATTCAAATACTCGGCCAACACTTTGGTATCGTTTATTAAATTGTCCTTGTGTTCGCGTTCATAGGCTTCTGCCGCTGTCAGCGATGACCCCAGAACCTGTCGCACGCGATCTGAGAACCAACCCTCAAGGCCAAAATTCAACGTTACCGTGGCAAAAACCGCCACCAGAACCGTAGGCAGCAGCGCCATCAGCGCGAACACGCCGGTCAAGCGAAGGTGCAACCGCGACCCCGCCGATCTGGCCCGTCGCGCCGCAACCATTTGCGCCACGCGCTGCGCGACCAAGGCGGCAACCACGAGAACATAAACCAAATCCGCCAGAATAATAAAACGCAGTTGGTTGTTAATCGACGCCCGTTCTACGCCACCCAACGACAGAAAGGTCACAATGGCCAAGGCTGGGCCCAAGATCACCAATGAAATTGCATAGGCGTTCTGAAAGCGCCGCTGCCTGCGCGTGGCAACGACCCAAGTCCAAGCCTTTGTGAGCAATGTCTGTTGCAAAGCCGTTACAGAATCCGTGACGGAAAACCCAATTGTGGCAATCTTACATCATTCGGTTGCCGCGTGTCACTCGAATGTCGAGGTCTTTGATCTTTTTGCGCAAGGTATTTCGATTGATCCCCAACAAGTCAGCCGTGCGCACTTGATTGCCGCGCGTCGCCGACAGGGCAAGGGCAATCAAAGGCAACTCCACCTCTTTCAGAATGCGGTCGTAAAGCCCGTCGGGCGGCAAAGCATCGCCGTGCAGATCGAAATATCGTTTCAAGTGTTCCTCGACCGAATTGGACAGTTGCTTGTGCCGCACATGCGCCGATTCGCTCGCCGACGTCGGGCGGGCGTTCAGTTCAACATTGACGATCTGTGCGGAAATGATGTCGTCCGGACATAGCACCGCCAAACGGCGCATCAAGTTTTCCATCTCGCGCACGTTGCCCGGCCAGTTTTGCTTTTTCAAAATCTCAACTGCGTCGCTGGAAATTGATTTGCGCGGCAGGCCCTCGGTTTCCGCCAAGCGCAGAAAATGCCGGGCCAGATCGGGAATATCATCCAGCCGTTCACGCACCGGGGGCAAGCGAATTGGCACTACGTTCAGGCGATAGAACAGATCCTCGCGAAAGCGCCCTTCGTGGATCAAGGCGCGCAAATCTTGGTGGGTTGCCGCAATGATGCGCACATTGGCCTGCACCGTCGTTCGACCGCCAACCCGGCCAAACTCGCCTTCCTGCAAAACCCGCAACAGGCGCGTTTGCGCTTGAATCGAAAGATCCCCCACTTCATCCAAAAACAGGGTGCCGCCGTTTGCTTTTTCAAACAATCCGGGCTGGTGATTGTCGGCTTGGCCACCAGAGGCTTCGATACCGAACAATTCGCCCTCGATCAAATCGACCGGAATCGCTGCAAGACTGGCCACGACAAAAGCACTGTTTTTGCGCTGGCCGAAATTGTGCAAAGCCCGCGCGACCAATTCTTTCCCTGTACCAGATTCGCCGGAAATCATCACACCAAGGTCGGTATTCATCAGCCGCGCCATGATCCGATACACTTCCTGCATCGCGGCTGATCGGCCAATGAGGGGCATGTTGTCTTCGCGGGTTGGCCCGGTATCGGGCACAATATTGCGCGACGTTCGACGCGACAGCGCCTTGGAAACCTGGTTTAAAACCTCACGTAAATCAAACGGCTTTGGCAGATATTCATAGGCGCCAGATTCGGCCGCGCGGATCGCCGTCATCACGGTGTTTTGCGCACTCATCACAATCACCGGCAGGTCGGGTCGCCGCTTGCGAATGGCTGGCAACAGATCAAGCGTGTCGCCATCGGGCATCATCACATCGGTCACAACACAATCGCCCTCGCCTTCCTCGATCCAACGCCAAAGCGTGGAAACGGTCGAGGTAGAGCGCACACGGCACCCCGCCCGCGTCAGGGCTTGGCTTAGCACCGTGCGAATGGTGCGATCATCATCGGCAACTATAACTGTACCTTCCATGCTTTGCCCTCCGTTTCATTGTTGGCCGCGACATCGCCGACGTGCCAGACAGGCAGCCGAATGGAAAAGACCGTTTTGCCGGGCTGCGATTCACAGTCAATCACGCCACCGTGGTCGGAAATCAGCTTGGACACCAGCGACAGCCCCAGCCCGGTGCCATTCGCTTTGGTCGTAACGAAGGGTTCAAAAATATCGCGGATTAAATTGTCCGGCACGCCGGGTCCGTTGTCGGTGAAAGTTATCAACAGCGGCAGGCTTTCCGATTTTTGTCCGGGCAGCGAAAGTTTCACTCCTGGTCGAAAAGCGGTGCGCACCGTGATGGTTCCGCCAACCTTCGGTGCGGCCTCGGCGGCATTTTTCAACAGGTTCTGTACGACCTGCAACAATTGATCGGCGTCGCCCGCCACCAAAGGTAGCGACGGATCATATTCCTCGGCAAAACGAATATGGGCGGCAAACCCGGCCTTGGCGGCGCGTTTTGAACGGTCCAACACGTCGTGGATATTCACTGCATCGCGCTGCGAGGGTCGCAAATCGCCGAATTGTTCGACCTTATCGATCAGCTTGGCAATGCGCCGGGTTTCTTCTTCGATCAGCCGGGTCAGTTCCTGGTCGCTTTCGTCCAGCGTCATCGCCAACAATTGCGCTGCACCGGAAATTCCCGCCAGCGGATTGCGCAATTCATGCGCCAGCATCGCTGCCATACCCGTCACCGATTTCACCGCCGAACGATGATTGAGCGACCGATCCATCCGCTCAGCTATGGCACGCGGGTGCAACAGCAGTAAAATGTCGCCTTCGCTTTCTTGGATCGGTGACGCGTGCAAATTGTGCAAAATCGGGGCATGGTCGGCCCAAGAAACCTCGACATTGTGCTGCACCACCGAAACCGCCCGACGGCGTGCTTGCGCGATCACATCCATGACCAGCGACGCTTCCCCGACAAAACGATGGAATTGCTTGGTGCGCATCTGTTTCAACGAGGTGGCAGCAAAGCTTTCCGCAGCCGAATTGGCCTCGAGAACAAGGTTGTCGCGGCCAATGACAAAGGCCGGGTAGGGAATCGCAGTCCACAAAGCGTCAAAGCTATTTTGCATGGCTCACTTCCAATTGGCGACGCTCTCTAATCCGAAAGACGCAACAATAGCGATACATTTTTGGGCAGATTTGTTAATGTTGCCGCAGATATGTCAATAGATGCTTATTTTATGAGCAATATCTGTCCGATTGTCGAATTTGTCAGGCAGCCACTGGCAAAGTAAATGATAATTGACGGTGGACAGGGCACCTGCTCTCTGGTTTTGAAGCGGCATGAAGCTTGCATGTATTATCGTCGCCGCCGGTTCGGGCACCCGCATGGGTGGATCGGTGCCCAAGCAATACATGCTTGTAGGCAGCCGGTCGATATTGGCCATGTCTGTCAGTTCCATGCTGGCTGAACCGCGCATTGAAATGGTTCATTGCATCATTCAACCGCAAGATATTGATAAATATCGGGAATCTATCTTGACGATTTCCGATCCCCGACTGTGCGAGCCCGTTAGCGGTGGTGAAAGCCGCACCGAATCGGTGTATAAGGGCCTGTCGGCGCTGGAAAACTTTGGGTTCACCCATGTGCTTGTCCACGATGCGGTGCGGCCTTTTGCTGGCCCATCCGTCATCACGCGGGTCATCGATGCGCTTAAATACGCCCAAGCGGTGTCGCCGGTTCTGCCCGTAGTCGACACTTTGTGGAAACAGGCGGAATCCACCTACGAAACCATCCCGCGCGAAAACCTAGCCCGTGCACAAACCCCGCAAGGTTTTGACTTTGCCAAGATACTTGCCGCCCATAAAAATAATCACGCTGATGCACCTGACGATATCGCCATCGCACTGGCCGCCGGCCTAAGCGTCAATTTCGTTGAAGGCAGCGAAGACAACTACAAAATTACCCGGCCCGTCGATATGGAGCGGGCAAAGCAGAGCTTGCCGATGGATATTCGGGTCGGAACCGGGTTTGACGTGCATGCCTTTGTGCCCGGGACAGAAGTCATCCTGTGCGGGGTGCCGATTGCTCATACCCACAAACTTTCAGGCCATTCGGACGCCGATGTAGCAATGCATGCCATCACCGATGCAATTTTCGGCGCCTTGGCTCAAGGCGATATCGGTCGATGGTTTCCTCCGACAGAGGCGCAATGGAAAGACGCCGATTCGGCGATATTCCTGCAAAAAGCTGTCGATTTGGCCGCGCAAGCCAATTTGAAAATCAACCACATCGATTGCACCATCATTTGTGAAATGCCGAAAATCGGCCCGCACGCCAACGCCATGGGCAACCGAATCGCCCAGATATGCGGCATTGCCGTCGACTGTGTCAGCATCAAAGCGACTACAACCGAACGCTTAGGTTTCACCGGACGCAAAGAAGGTATCGCCGCTATGGCAAACGCTACTTTGGTGTCGAAATGAGCCGATGGATCGCATCGGTTTTTGGCATCGGTTACTTGCCCGGCGCACCCGGAACCTGGGGGTCGCTCGCGGCACTGCCATTGGCCTATGCCCTGCATTATTTGGGGTCATTTCCTTTGCTGGCAACGACCACGTTCCTGCTGTTTGTCATTGGCTTATGGGCGGCATCTATCGCCATAAAAGACCAAGAAACCCACGATCCTTCATGGATTGTTGTCGATGAAGTCGTCGGCCAATGGCTTGCTCTCTTCCCGCTATCAGCAGGGCTTTGGCTGATGGCGGCTGATCCGACAATATTCCCCTACCCCGGCTGGATTGTTGGGTTTCTTGCTTTTCGGTTTTTCGACATCCTAAAACCTTGGCCGGTGTCATGGGCAGACCGGATGGAGACGCCTTTGGGATTGATGTTGGACGATGTGATTGCCGGCATTTTGGCCTCCTTGGTCGTGCTCGCCGCCGCCAGTTTGGCGCATTCCTTGCTATGACGAACCAACGCAAATTGGTGGCAGAAATCCTTGATCTTTGCCGCGCCAAAGGCTTGCGTATTGCCACGGCAGAAAGTTGCACGGGCGGTTTGCTTTCGGCGGCATTGACCGAGGTCGCTGGATCATCCGATGTTTTCGAATGCGGCTATGTCACCTATTCAAACGCAGCAAAAATGCGCGATTTGAATGTGGAATCAAAGACTCTCAGCAGTTTTGGCGCCGTCAGCGAACAGACCGCTCTGGCCATGGCCATTGGCGCGGCCGATAGAAGTGGTGCCCGTATTGCTGTGGCGATAACCGGCGTTGCTGGACCGGGTGGCACGGCGGAAAAGCCCGAAGGTTGGGTTTGCTTCGCCATCGTGTCGCCGGCGACGGAACCAAAAGCTCAAACTATCCCATTTGGACCCATCGGGCGCGAGCAAGTTCGCGCAGCTTCGGTCGAATTTGCCCTCGCGCTTATGTTGCAGGCCGCAAAAACTGTCTAATGCATTTTTGAAATTTTCCACACAATTGTCGCTAAAATTTACTCCCCCTTAACCCAATTCGGAAAACTCTGTGCCCCATGTCCAACCAAGGACGAATTGGGAGCATGCTTTGCAAATGTTGGTCGTAACCGCTTTAGGATCGTGTCGCGTAACAAACCCCGTTCGCAAAGCCGTGGCAAAGTATCCGATTATTTTGAATAATTCGCGCGTCTATGGCTATGTTCATTCGGCTGCGGAAGTGGTGCAACAAATCCGATTTCTTAAGAATCGTTTCGATATTCCGGCGCAGGCGCACCCGTTACTGATGCCATTGGTCGATGCCATGGTGCACGAAAAAGCAATTCATCGTCGCTCCGACATTTACATTGTCGAAATTTCATCGGCCAAAATCGTACGCGTTGGTTCAACTTGCGTGCAGTGGAATCACGTCTGCCGCCATTTCGACCCGTTTCTTGATAATCCGCAGCGCGCGAAAACATTTTGGACGCTAGCAAAAAAATCGAATCCAACAGAAAAACGTTCCTTTCTGGACGCCGATCCCGTGTTCCGTCGCTTAAGCGCAATCGACCAAGATTTGTTGCGCCAGATGGAACTGGAAATTGTCGATGATATTTCGCTGACCATCGACATTGAAACGATCATGCAGGAATTGCCGAAAGTGTTGTTTGTAACGCATTGCAACCCGCTGCTGCCCACCGGCCAACCGATACCCAGTCGGGCTAAATTCAACGAACTCTTGACCCGTGTTCTGCGCGATTGCGGCGCGAATTATTGCGACCCGACCCAGTTGATCGCGCAATTCGGACAAGACAAGGCGATGCGCAACGAACTTGGCAGTCTGACGCATTACACCGACGATTTCGAGGCCGCCCTCTTTGCCGACTGGTATCAAACCCACTTGGCGCAAGTGCCGCCAATGGCTCTGGCGGGTTGAGCGGTCATGGATTTGCTCGAGCATCACCTGACCCAATCCGCGGCACCTGATATCGCCTGTCCGGCGAACTTTTTAACATCGCTCAATCACTGTGAAACGCCAGAACAGGCCCAAGCAGTTTTGCCAACATTGTTCGCCTTGGTTGCCGCCGCTCCCGATAGTGAAGACTACCAGATTGCCACCGCCAGAATGTTGGAACTGACCCGTCGCCGCGACAACATGCTCGACACTTGGGCAGCTCTGTCGCAACGCTTTCCGACCAACAGCTTGGCGCAACGTATGCACATGCGCTGGCTGCGCCGTGAAAACCGCGTCCACGAAGGCCAGGCAATTTTGCGGGCAAAAATGGGGCAGCGTGCAAGTCCGCACGACGCCGAATTATTAGCCGAACTTGGCGATTGCGACGGCTGCGATTTGATATTTGACCAATTGCTGTCGCAAAGCCCCGACGACGCTAAAACCCGCACGCTTTGGGTAAAACTGTTGCAAGCACGCGGCGATGTCACGCAAGCCTTGGCCGTCGCCGCCTCCCTACGCGGCCTTGAAAAACTATCGGCAAGTACGGTGACTTTGCTTGAGAAGTTGGATGCCTCGGCCAAGGCTTTGGAAATTCTCGATCCCGCTGTCATCGGCTGCATGAACTTGACTTCGGCTGCCCTGCATCAATCGATCCTGCATTTCCACGACCGCCAAGTCCCACCCTCGGTCAGCCCGCATTTGGGCGGCATTTCGTTTATCACGGGCACATTGGGGGCCGGTGGGGCTGAACGCCAGCTCACCCGCATCGCCTGCGCCATGCACAGACACCGAACTCATGATCAAGCCATCGAGGGCATCCGCCTGCAAGGTCCGGTCGAAATCGTCATCACCAACGTTTCCCACGCGGCAGGCAACGACTTTTTCCTTCCGCAAGTTCAAAGCGCTGGCATTGCCTTTACCGCCCTTAGCGACATCGAGGCCGAACCGATTGACGAGATTGGCCTACCATTGGGTCTGGTTTCCGACCTCGCTGCAGCGCTGCCGAAAAACGCATTGTTCGGCCTGCAGCGGCTGGTCGCCCACTTTCGCCGCGTGCGGCCCGAGGTCGCTTATATCTGGCAGGATGGTGCCGTCTTGATGGCGGCCTTGGCCGCTTTGGTGGCACAAGTGCCGCGCATTGTCATTTCGGTGCGCGGCATGCCGCCCAGTATGCGGCGCAATCTGGCCAAGGACGAATTCCTTGGCATGTATCAGGCTTTGGCCCGCGTCCCCGGTGTAGTGTTTTCCTCCAATTCACGCGCCGCTGCCGATGCCTATTGCAACTGGCTGGCGTTGCCGAAAACCGCGTTCACCGTCATCTACAACGCCTTTGAGGCCGAAGCCAAAAACGTCGATCCCACCGAAACTGCCCGCTGGCATGCCTTTGCCAACCAGACGGAAGATGCACAGATCACTATCGGCGGCGTCTTTCGCTTTGATCCCAACAAACGCCCGCTGTTGTGGGTAGAGTTTGCCGCAGCGGCCCTCCAAAAACGATCCGATTTGCGCTTTGTCGTCGTTGGTTCCGGCGCGGTGTTGGAACAATCCCGCGCTTTGGCCGAAAGCCTTGGCATCGCCGAACGAATCCTCTTTGTCGGTCATTCGCATTGTGTCGGCTATTGGCTGGGCAAAATGGATATCCTGACCTTGCTGTCAGAGTTTGAGGGCCTGCCCAATGTGCTGATCGAAGCGCAATTGGCGCGACTGCCCGTCATCTCCACCCCGGCTGGCGGTGCCACAGAAACCTTTGTTACCGGTCGCACAGGCTTGGTGCTTAACTCGGCGAAAAACCCATCTCTTGATGATTATCTGACCAAACTCGAGCAACTGATCTCCAGCCCGGCTCGTCTCAAATTCATGGGCCATATCGCCCGCGAACGGGCCCGCCAAAAATTCGCCCTGCCGGCAATTCTGGCGCAGACTGTGCAATTGTTCAAAGGCCACGGCCCGGCGACGCCCGAACAAATCACCGAAATGGCATTACAGCCGACAAAAATCGCTGGAGCACGACCGTGAAATATTTCATCACCGGAACTGCCGGCTTCATCGGCTTTCATCTGAGCCGACTGCTGTTGGAATCCGGCGCGCAGGTGCATGGCTATGACGGCATCACCCCCTATTATGATCAACGATTGAAACAGGCCCGCCACACCATCCTGCGGCGGTTTTCAGGCTTCTCGGCCAACGAAGCCATGCTGGAAGACCGCGATACACTGCGCAAAGCCGCGCTACGATTTCAACCCGGCCGGATTGTCCATTTGGCGGCGCAGGCAGGTGTGCGCTACAGCCTTGAAAATCCTGCCGCCTATGTCGACGCCAACTTGGTTGGCACTTTCAACGTCCTGGAAGTGGCGCGAGAGATTGGCATCGAGCACCTCATGCTTGCTTCGACTTCCTCGGTTTATGGCGCGAACCAAAAGATGCCGTTTTCCGAAGATGATGCCAGCGACGCGCCGCTGACGCTTTATGCGGCAACCAAAAAATCAACCGAGCTGATGGCCCATTCCTATGCCAGCCTTTGGAACATTCCGACGACGTCATTCCGTTTCTTTTCGGTCTATGGCGCTTGGGGCCGTCCCGACATGGCGCTGTTCAAGTTCACCCAAGCAATCTTGGCCGGACAGCCGATAGACCTGTATAATCATGGCAAGATGCAGCGCGATTTCACTTATGTCGGTGATTTGGTCAAGGCAATCACCCTGCTCGCCGATTGCCCGCCACAGTCGCAGCAGAATGCGCCTTTCCAAGTGGTCAATATCGGCAATGCCGCGCCGGTTCCGCTACTCGATTTTGTCGCCGAACTGGAATTGTTGCTGGGCCGGATGTCATTGCGCAATTTGATGCCGATGCAAGTCGGCGACGTGCCCGCCACTTGGGCGGATACAACGAAATTACGCGCCTTGACCGGCTTCCAACCCAATACATCGGTGCGTGAAGGCATTCGCGCCTTTGTCGATTGGTATCTCGAATACTATGGCCATAACCAAGCCAAAGTCGCCGAAGGATGAGTGTTTTCGCCCCGGATCTCGGCTACGGCTTCACCCGCTGGAAGTCGGTGATTTTCGGCCTGATGGTCCGCGAAGTGCGCTGTCGCTATGCTTCCGGCAATATCGGCTATGCTTGGGCGTTCCTGATGCCCGCCGCGTGGATTGGCGGTCTGATCCTGTTTTTCGCCTTCCTCAACCACCGGCCCTCGGTTCAAGTGCCGGTCCCCTATTTCGTCGCCACCGGCATGCTGCCCTATGTCATTTTCCGCCAGACCATCACCGGCATGACCCGGGCGCTCAGTGCCAATCGCAGCCTTATCGGTTTTTCTGGCATCCGCCCCGCCGATGTCTTTTTCGCCTTTGCCTGCCTTGAATTGTTGAATGCTGCGCTGCTGTGTTCCAGCATGTTATTGATCCTCGGCCTGATCTATGGCCCGATGGAAATGCACGACATTGCGGGCTTTATCACCGGCATTGTTCTGGCGTGGCTACTGGGCGCAAGCTTCGGGCGATTGGCGGCAATCTTGGGTGGCTCCAGCGATTTTGTTGCCCGCATTTTGCCCATTGCCTTGCGCCCGATGTTCTGGATTTCCGGGATATTTTTCACCACCGCCGAACTGCCGGTGCAGTTGGCCAACATATTTTGGTTCAACCCGCTGCTGCATATCGTCGAACTGGTGCGAACCTCGGCATTCGGTGGCCTGCAAGACACGTTCATCAACCCGCTGGTCCCCTTTCTTGCCATCAGTTTCTTCTATCTGGCGGCAACCGCTTTGCTGCTTCGCGGCGGCTGGCAAAACCACCGATTGGGTTGGCAATGATCCAACTTGTGGATATCAGCCTTTTTGCGCTAGGCAATTCGGTCGCGGCACTTTTGCACCGTGCCAATGCCAAATTCCCAGCCAGTTCGCACACCGCAATTGTCAGCCATGCCAGCTTTAACAAATCGATGCTTTCGCAGCTATTGTTGAAAACCGCCCTGCCCCAGCGCGGGCAAGTGTTTCAACATGGGCAATTGTCGCCGGTTCTGGGCAACACACAAGCCTTCAACGCCCATCTGACCGGTGCCGAGAACGTGCAAATTCTGGCCCGCATCATGGGCGAAAATCCTCTCTCGGTCGTGGCTTTTGTTGAACAATTTTGCGCATTGGGCGATGATTTTTATCGACCCATTCGCCTGATCTCACCCATAAAAAAAGCAATGATTGGCTATGCATTCAGCTTTGCGGCGCATTTTCCGTTTTATTTGGCCGAAGACATGGTCGGCACCGGAGATACCGCCTTCAAAGCCAAATGCGAGGCCATGCTGATGCAAAAAATGGATCGTGCCGGTATGATTTTTTTGACCTCAAACGCGAAAGCAGCCGAGAAATATTGCGACCGGTTTTATGCACTGGCCAAGGGCCGCTTTTTGGCCTGCGCAAGTGCGACCGACGCTTTTGAATTGTCCCATATGACAGAAAAAGAGAACACCCATGACTTCAGCTTTGTCTGAAATGCCATTGAAACTGACCGATGACTTTCGCCTCGCTGCTTGGCGCAATGACCGTGCTGCAATTGCGCAAAAAGAACGCGCACAACGGTTGAATATCGCCAGCCACAATCGCGAACAACGGCTGGAGCAATTCGAAATCGACAAAGAGCAACGACTGGACGCGAACCGGCACAAACGCGACGTTGAACTTGCCGAACGCGAATCGGCGCGACAATCCGAGTTGCGGGCGCGTCTAGTTGGCTTGGAGGATTTGTCCAACTTTGAAGACGAATTTCGCCGCTCGCGCCGCACACGTCAACGCAGCGGGTTGTTTAGATTCGGCTTTTTTGTCGGCCTGCCGGTGCTGGCGGTTACCTATTACATGATCAGTATTGCGACGCCAATTTTTCAAGCCACCACGATCTTTGCCGTCAGCGAAATGGCCGATACCAAGCCAGCAATAGCCAGCGCCGCTCTGACGGAAAACTTGTCATTCAAAGTCAGCCATTACCTGACATCTTCGGACATGATGCTGTTATTGCAAAGCAAGTCGGCCTTTCTCGACCAGTTTTCCCAAGCCGGTACCGAACAGGACATACGGCAAAAGATCATCGCGTTTTTTGGAGTCGATTCGCTGTCGAGCTACCGATCGCACGTCAGCGCAAGCGTCAACATTCAGGAAAATATTCTGACATTGCGCGTCGATGGCAATAGCCCGGAGCAGGCCAAATTGGCATCCCAGGCCATTCTGGAAATGGCCGAACTGCATTTTAACCAAAGGAGTATCGACAATAGCTACACAGTGTCGATGAACGGTTCGCCGCAAAATCCAACGGGCCCGCGCATTCAGTTTGAAACCCTGTCCGCCCCATATTCTGAAAACATGTCGTGGCAAAGGAATATCGCAAAAATAGTTTTTGCAACGCTGATCTTGAGCACGATAATTTACTCCGTATTAACCGTGATGCTTGCAAGCTTTGCGCACTATTCGCGCAATTGAGCGGCCTAAACTTGGTCGTTATTGCCCCTCATCAACGGGAGCTTACACGTGTTTGACACCCTCGAAACGCCGGAAAAAATCGCAATTGTCGGCTTGGGCTATGTTGGTTTTCCGGTCGCCATCGCCTTGGCGAAAAAATTCGCCGGTGTGGTTGGATTTGATGTCAACGAACAGCGCGTTGCAGCCCTCTTGCGCGGACAGGACAGTACAAATGAGATTGCCAGCAGCGAAATTCGCGCCTCCAAGCTTTTGGTAACATCCAACCCTGCCAAGATTTCGGGCACCAGTTTTTTCATCGTCACCGTACCCACGCCCATTGACCAAAGCCGCCGCCCTGATCTGTCGCCGTTGCAATCTGCCTGCGCCAAAATCGCACCGCATCTGCGCAAAGGTGCCGTCGTGGTATTCGAATCCACCGTCTACCCCGGTGTGACCGAAACCATATGCGGACCATTGCTCGAACAACTTTCCGGCCTGAAAATGGGGCAGGATTTCAACCTTGGTTATTCGCCCGAGCGTATCAACCCCGGCGACCGTGACCATCCATTGCAGGCGATCACCAAAATCGTGGCCGCCGATTGCGACGCAGCCTTGGTCAGGGTGCGCAATGTCTATGCGACCATCATCGATGCCGGGCTGTTTGAGGCCCCGTCGATCAAAGTTGCCGAAGCCGCCAAGGTGATCGAGAACACTCAACGCGACGTCAATATCGCGCTAATGAACGAATTGGCGCTGATCTGTGACCGCTTGAACATCCGCACCGCCGACGTTCTAAAAGCCGCTGGAACCAAATGGAATTTCCTGCCGTTTTCGCCGGGTTTGGTCGGCGGTCATTGCATTGGTGTTGACCCCTATTACCTGACCGCCCGGGCCGAGGAAGTGGGTTACCACCCCGAGGTGATATTGTCGGGCCGTCGGGTTAACGACGGCATGGGTCGTTTCATCGCCGGTCGAGCTGTGCGCTTTCTCAGCCAGATGAAAGTCAGCACCCAAACCGCACGGGTTGGCTTACTGGGTCTGACGT
Source organism: Oceanomicrobium sp. (assembly GCA_031415055.1). Taxonomy (GTDB): domain Bacteria; phylum Pseudomonadota; class Alphaproteobacteria; order Rhodobacterales; family Rhodobacteraceae; genus JANMOK01. The sequence goes on from JANOQZ010000024.1 coordinate 31,682, forward strand.
TCAAAGAAAATGTGCCCGACCTGCGCAATTCCAAAGCCTTTGATATTATTGACGAATTACGTGCCTACGGCGTGAATCCGATGGTGAACGACCCAATGGCCAACCCGGCCGACGCCAATTCGTCCAACGAAATCCAATGGACCTCGCTGAAAAACATGCGCAACTTGGACTTGATGATCCTCGCCGTCCCGCACCGGCAGTATGTCACCAAAATCGGGGCGCGGCTGCAAAACCTTGTCCGCAAGGGTGGTGCCATTGTCGATGTGCGCTCGATGATGAATCCCGATCTGATCACTGGCAAACGGCTTTATTGGAGCCTCTAGATCTTGACCACCGCGTCTCAACGACAGCCGCATCTGCCTGCAATTGCAACCTCGCTGCTTTCGCCGCAACAAAAAGCCGCGGTTATCATCAGTCTTCTGGGAAAAGAAGCCGCGAAACCGGTGCTCGATCACCTTGAGGAAGGCGAATTGCGCGTCTTTGGCCAGACAATGGCGACTTTGGGTGACATCGACGATGATACGATTCACGCCATTGTCAGCGAATTCATGGCGGCGGTGAACAAAAGCCAAGCGCTTATGCGCGGTAGTCTACAACAAGCGCTTGAACTATTGGCGGGCAATATCAGCGATTCGACGCTGAATCGGCTTCGTTTTGAACTCGACCAAGACAATACCGCCTCGGTCTGGCAATCCATCGCCGGTGTCGAAGTGGAACCCTTGGTCGAATGTCTGGCGAAGGAGCATCCGCAAATTGCGGCGATTGTTCTGGCGAAATTGCCGCCGGAAAAAGCTGCGGCAATATTCAATTTATTGGCGCCGGAATTTTCGCAAGACGTTATCAGCGCGTTCAATCAATCCGGTCGACCCGAACAAGCCTTCATCGACGACGTAGGTCGCAGTATCGCTGAAAAATTCGTATTGCAGTCCTCCGACGCCGGACCGGTTGAAAAGCCAGCGGGCCAAGTCAGCAAAATGCTCGATTTTGTATCGGGCAGCGTGCGCGAATCGCTTTTGGCCCATCTCGAAGCCGCCGACCCGGCATTTGCCCGTGACGTGCGCAGCAAAATGTTCACCTTCAACGACATACCATCTCGGATCGACAATCGCGACATCGCCAAAATCGCCCGCGCCGTCGATCAGGGAACCTTGCTCAAGGCCTTGGCAGGCGCTTCTACCAACGCACCGCTGGTGCCACCCAAGTTTCTCGAAAACATATCTTCGCGTTTGGCCGACCAATTGAAGGAAGCAATGGCGGAACTTGGTGCGGTGAAATTGCAAGACTCGGAATCGGCGCAAACCGAAATCATCAAAGCCATCCGGGCGCTGGAGGAAAGCGGTGAGTTACAATTGATCGTTTTGGATGAGGTCTGACGCCGCCAAAAACGTTGCATCCTCGTCTTGAAACTGCTCGCCCTCGACCAGCGCCTTGCCGGAAAAGCGAAAAGCTTTGACGTCGCGCAAAGCGCCAAGATCGCCAATTGATAGCACCCGCCGCTCATCCGACGAGTCAATGAATTCGAGGTTGATCGTGTCGATACTGGCCCCGTCCAATGCCAGACTGTCGCCAATCTTCAGCCCAGCAATTTCCCAAAGCGTGCGCGTTTGCCGATGCAAAACGCATTCAAGATTGACCGGTGTCTGTCCGATCAGCGCCAGCATGTTGTCGGTCCATTTCTGATCATCTGGATTGAGAATGGGGCTATCTTCGTTTTCCGCCGATTCCAGAAATTCGATGAACGCGCTGGGCAGCGCAAGAACAAGCCGCCCGCCGCGCCCGTTTTCCCCCAGATCGAGCGACAACTGGATCAGCAAGAACTTGGCCGCCTCGCTGCCTTGCAACAACTCCTCCCGAGAGACGGCCGTCGTCACTTTGCCCACAGCAATCGCCGGGTTACGCAGAATGTCGCGCAAATCCTGACCAAACCCGGTCAGCACCGCATCCAGCGCCCGTTTGCATATCTGTTCGTCGATCCGCGTGGTGCCGCGCAAGGCTCCGTCCCCCTTTTTCGGCGCGTCGCGTCCGGCGAAAAAATCGATCAAACTCTCGCGCAGATCACCATCCACCGCGAACAACCCAAGTTCGGCATTGTCGCCAAATCCAATGACACCGCAAAGGGCAAGTTCGGCAGTCTTTTCGCCCAGCTCTTCACCGGTCGTAAAGCCGCAAGTTTCCGTCACCGCGCTGGATTGCACTTTGAAGAGGCCACCCAAGACCCGTGCCACAACCGCTTCCAACGTGGATACCAGTGTTGGCAAAACAGCATAATCAACTTGCGCCGCCGTTGGGCCAAGTAGTTTTCTTTTCAGAACATTGTCCGCGTCGGCCATGGCTAAAACACTTGCGTCATTTCACGTAACAGTGGCGCAAAATGGTTAGCGAACTCTCAAGACGCCACATTTGGCGCGGAAACTTTTCCCCCGCAGGTAGGTTGTTTGCAACCCGTTGTTGTCGGTGCCGTTGTGGGCAGATCATGCAGCACCTTTGCCGCCAAAAATGCAAAAGCCTGCGCTTCCAACATATCGCCGTCAAAATTCAAATGCTCAACGGGCAGCACGTTTTGCGGTAATCTTTTTTGCAAAGCGGCCAACAGAAACAAATTTTTCCGACCGCCGCCGCAAACATAAATCTGGCCAACCGCAGGACTATTGTCGATCGCCAATGCAATCGTTTCCACGCTGAAAGCGGTCAACGTTGCCAAAGCGTCCTTGGTTTCCAACTTGGCCACATCCAGATGCACCGCCTGAAAATCATTACGATCCAGCGATTTTGGCGGATGAGCGGCAAAAAACTTATGGCCCAGCCATTTCTTTACCAGGGCAGCATCCGCCTTTCCTTGCGCCGCAAGCAACCCGTCTCGATCAAACGCTGCACCCGTCCGCGCCGCAATCACATCGTTCAAAATCGCATTGCCCGGCCCCGTGTCAAATGCCAAAAGCGTGGCAGGGTCTTGCGGCAATTCACGCCTCGGATTGACAAAGGTGACATTCGCCACCCCGCCGATGTTCAAAAACGCCACGCGATTTTGCAAACCCGCCCGCCGTGCCAGCGCATGATGAAAAAAAGGTACCAAAGGCGCCCCCTGCCCGCCTTGCCGCATGTCTTCGCTGCGAAAATCCCACGCCGTTTTCGTCTTAGTTGCCGAGGCAATCAACGAGCCATCGCCGAGCTGATGCGTGCGCCCATGTTCAGGATCATGCGCCAATGTTTGCCCGTGAAATCCAATCAGATCAGCCTTCGGCAACAGCGCAATCGCCTGCAAATGCCGCAGATGCACGATGGCTCGAGCGGCGTCCAATCGACCGTCAGCGCTCTGTGGCCAAAGCCCCAATGCATCGCGCAGAATAGCCTGTTCTTCGGTTGAATAAGCCACAAAAACCGATGGTCCAAAATTGCCAATCTCCACCCCGTCCGTCGTGATCATTGCCGCGTCAACACCGTCCAGCGACGTGCCGCTCATCAGCCCAATGACGTTCAATCTGGCCAAGCCGCTTTCCTTTCCATTTGCATCGGCTATACATCGCCGCACTGCAAAGTAACACCGGATCTAACAATGATTTTCCGACCAAAAAGCGAATTTCTGACCATTCTGCAGTCTCGTGGATTCATCCAGGATTGCAGCGACCTTGAAGGCTTGGACCAAGCTTTGATGGCGGAAATCGTGCCCGCCTATATCGGTTTTGACTGCACGGCCGACAGTCTGCACGTCGGCAGTTTAGTCCAGATAATGATCCTGCGTTGGCTGCAGAATACCGGCCACAAACCGATCACCCTCATGGGGGGCGGCACCACGCGGGTGGGAGATCCCTCGGGTAAAGATGCGACGCGCCAACTGCTTAGCGACGGACAAATTGCCGCCAATATGGCGGGCATTCGTTCGGTTTTCGCGGCGTATCTGACGTTTGGTGATAGTCCGACAGACGCTTTGCAGGTCAACAACGCTGATTGGTTGGACCAGCTTAACTACGTCGATTTTTTGCGAGATTTTGGCCGACATTTCACGATCAACCGCATGTTGACGTTTGACTCCGTCAAACTTCGGCTGGAGCGTGAGCAGCCACTGACCTTCCTTGAATTCAATTATATGCTACTGCAAGCCTATGATTTCATGGAACTTAATCGCCACCATGGCTGTTTGCTGCAACTGGGCGGTTCCGATCAATGGGGCAATATCGTCAATGGCATTGACCTGACGCGCCGGGTTTCGGGTGCCCAGGTTTTTGGCATCACCACCCCGTTGTTGACCACGTCGGACGGCAGCAAGATGGGTAAATCGGCAGCGGGTGCGGTTTGGCTGAACGAAGCTAAACTGCCAAACTGGGATTTTTGGCAATTTTGGCGCAACACGTCCGACGCCGATACCGGCAAGTTCCTGAAGCTATTCACCGAATTGCCGGTTGCCGAATGTGATCGGTTGGGTGCTTTGGGCGGGGCTGAAATCAACGCGGCCAAGATCATCCTCGCCAATGAAGCCACCAAACTGGCTCGCGGTGCGGCGGCAGCGCAAAGCGCTGAAGCCACCGCCAACGAAGTGTTTCGCCGTGGCGGTATTGGCGAGGATTTACCGACCTTGACCCTGCAAACCAGCGATATTGGCGCGGGTATTTCCATTGTTCAACTGCTGGTCAAATCGGGCTTGGCCGCCTCGGGTAAAGAGGCAAAGCGCCTGATCGCCGACCATGGTGCCCGAATTGATGATGTTGTAGTTACCGACAGCACCCGCGTATTGGCCAGCACCGAGTTTTCCCAAACCCTTAAACTTTCGGCGGGCAAAAAACGGCACGCGCTGATCAAACTGGCGCAGTAAGGGCGGGGAGTCCCGCCCTTTCAATGGCTTACATGTCGGCCTTCACTTTAACACTTCGCATGAAATCTGGTGCGTCTTCCAGCATTCCGTTGGCATCTTGATTGCCAAGCTTGATCCGGTCGATAACATCTTGCCCGCTCAAAACCCGGCCCAAAACCGTATAGGCACCGTTCAACGACGGGGTTTCAGCCAGCATGATGAAAAACTGGCTGTTGGCCGAATCCGGATCGCCAGCCCGCGCCATGCCGACAATGCCTTTGACGTAAGGTTCGTCCGTAAATTCCGCCACAAGATTGGGCAATGCAGAACCGCCGGTGCCCGCTCCCCCGTTGGCGAAAGCATCCACATTGCCAAATTCCACATCGCCGGTCTGCGCCATGAACCCTTCAATCACACGGTGAAACGCCACATTGTCATAGGCTCCGGCCCGCGCCAGTTCCTTCAATCGCGCCGCATGGTTTGGAGCCAAATCGGGTAACAGTTCGATTTCGACAATCCCGTCGCCCGCAGCCGCCGCCACATCGATGACCAGAATGTTTTCGGCATCCTGCGCCACTGCCGCCGCGGCAAAAACCAGCGCAAGTCCGGCAATAACAATCTTCAAAAACCCCCGCATCATATATCCGCCGCGACTTTGACCGAAATCATCCGGTCCGGGTCGCTGGGTGGTTCTCCGCGGGCGATTTTGTCGACATGCTCCATCCCCGCGATAACCCGGCCATAAACAGTGTACTGGCCGTTCAGAAAATGGCCTTCCTTGAACATGATGAAAAACTGACTGTTCGCCGAATTCGGGTTTGAAGACCGCGCCGCGCCGATAACGCCGCGATCAAACGGCAGTTTGGAAAATTCCGCCGGCAGATCGGCATGCACCGAACCACCGGTCCCAGCGCGGCGAATGTTGAAATCTTTCGCCATATTGCCGTTTTCCACGTCGCCGGTCTGCGCCATGAAGCCGGGGATAACACGATGGAACGCGACATTGTCATAGTCACCGCCGCGCACCAGCATTTTCATCCGCTCGACATGCTTGGGCGCAACATCGGGCAAAAGTTCGATATGCACCGATCCGTTTTTCAGCTCGATGACAATAGTGTTTTCCGGGTCATTGATCGTGACCATGTGTCGTTCCTTTATTTGAATGCGGCCAAACCCTAATGTGCGACCCAGAAAAGTGAAAGGGCTCAAGCCTTCGCGGCCTTAAATTTTGCCGCCAAAAGCGGCGCGACACCTTTCGGCACAAAGCGCGAAACATCGCCGCCCAATCGGGCAATCTCTTTCACCAACCGCGAAGCGATAGCCTGATATTCAGCTTCCGACATCAGAAACACGGTTTCAATCTGGTGATTGAGCGCCCGGTTCATCCCCACCATCTGAAACTCATACTCAAAGTCCGACACCGCCCGAAGCCCCCGGATGATCGTGGCTGCCCCCACCTCAACCGCGCAGTCGATCAACAGGTTTTCAAACGGATGCGCCACGATCTTGACGCCAGTTTCGCGCGCAATCGGTGCCGCCTCGGCTTCAATCATCGCTACCCGCTCTTCCAGCGAAAACAACGGCGCTTTGTCGCGATTTATGGCAACGCCAATCACCAACTCGTCGACCAGCGAACAGGCGCGCCGCATAATATCGACGTGGCCCAAAGTCACCGGATCAAACGTACCGGGATACAATCCTATGCGTTTCATGCGTCGTTCGCCCCAAACCTAATCGCGTTGGGGCGCATAATGCCGAAAATTCAATGACCTGCAATCATTTCCGCAAGTGCGGAATTTTCCGTCTCGACCTCACCGATTCGCGCCTTGACGACGTCGCCGATCGAGATCACCCCGATCATGCGGCCTTGGTCCAACACCGGCATATGACGAAAACGGCCGTCTGTCATTTTTTCCAACACCGAAACAGCCGTATCGCCGGGATGACAGCCGATAACGGCATTGGTCATGATCTCCGATACTTTGTCCTGCAGGCTTTCCGGGCCACGTTTGCCCAATTCGCGCACGATGTCGCGTTCCGACAGAATTCCATCGATAGTTTTGCCATCGCGGGTCACTATCAAGGCGCCGATGCGCTTTTCAGCCAGCAGTTTTGCTGCATCGGCGACCGAACTTTCTGGCATGATTGTCATGATAACCGCGTTGGGTTTTTGTGCCAAAATATGTTGCACCAGCATCGGATTCCTCCTTCAGCGCTAAGCTGGGAAATGGTGCAGGAAGCCAATGCTCAAGTCAAGAAATTGCGGCAGCGCTAGGCCTTGTCGGACAACCAGATATCGATTGTGCCGGGTCGCGGCGGTTTGGAAAATCGCGAAAAATCGCGCGGTTGTGAAAATTGTGGCCCCTGCACCAACGGGATAACGGTGCCGGCAATCGCTTGGGCCAAATTACCGTCGCTGGCATGGTAAAACCGCACATTCGTTCGGCCAATGCGGAACGGCACGCCAACTTGAAATACGCTTTCATAGCCCGAACTTGACAGCACTTGCATGACCTTGCGCACGGTTTCCGGCGACACACCCAGACCGTGATGCACATAGATCAGCGGTTTGATCTTCACCACGGCTGTGTCCGGTGGCGCCGCGTTTGAATGCTGCACACTGTCTTGACCCGTCATCAGGCCTAGCAGCGAGGCAGCACCGACACCCAGATCGCTTCGGGAATACTGCACTGGCGGCACAAAACTTTCGTGGTCCGACCTGCTGGCTGCCAGTGTTGGCATATCAGCAATTGCCTGCCGAACCCCAACCGTCGGCACAAAAACGACCGAAACGACAGAATCCGAAACCGCAAAACTGGACTGCAACAAAACCGCCAGTCTAAGCGTTTGCGCCTGATCGGTCGCCACTTCGGGTTCGCTCATCAGCACCACATTGGCCAGCGGCAGAATCGGACCCGGTGTTGGAGGAACCAACAGATTGGGCACCAAAAAATTCGTCTGCAACGCGTCTGCTGCCACCAATTGCAGCATAGCAGCCTCGCCATTCGACGAATTACTTGCGAAAGGATCCAGCGCCGCGTTCGGGTCAATTCTGGTTTCCGGTTGAACCGACGGCAAAGTTTGACTGCCATTCATTCCAGACCAGATCACTACCAGCGCCAACAACACCGCCAGTACGGCACCAGTAGGCCCTAAAAATCTCGACCGATTCGAGGCGGATCTTGATGGCACAATTGCCGCCGAATCTGGCGCAAACGCAGCATTTTCGGCGCTTTCAGCCACCAAATGCACACCCGCTGCAACCGGCGCGGCAAACGCCAACGAGACGAATTCCTTTTGCGCTTTTTTGTGACTCGCGGCCGATTCCTTGGGCAATTTCTGGTTAAGTCGTTGCGCACGCGCCCATTTCAGCATCGCCTCGGGCGAGGAATGTTCGGGCGGGCGATCTTCGCGCTGCGGCATCGCAGCCGAGGTTCCTGAAATTGGTTCCTTCGCGCCAACCAGGCGCAAATTGCGGTCTCGATCCAAAAGCAGTCCCCCAGTTCAGCGCCGAATATCTTGGCGTTGATCCAAGACATACTACCATAAGATGAATAAAAGAAAAACCGCTTTTTTGCATTTTTTGGCCGTCATGCCAAAAACAACGCCGTTTTCGCAGTTTGAATTATTGGTTGGACGTCAAAAGCGACGGCACATTGCCAGCCTTGATTTCGTCACGGTTGATGGCGGCAAACACGGCGGCCATGCAACATAGCACAAAGATAAAATTGGTACCCATTACGCAACTTTCACACACATCCACCAAGTGATCTGGTCTACGCAACCTATGCGGCGAGAATCGGGCAACTATTCGGCGGCAATGCGATTTGTTGTCAGAATCACTTTCAGATAAGTCCCGGTATAACTGGCCGGATTGCGCGCGATTTGTTCGGGCGTGCCAACCGCCACGATTTCACCGCCATTGTCGCCGCCCTCCGGGCCAATATCGATGATCCAATCGGCGGTTTTGATGACATCCAGATTGTGCTCGATCACAATCACCGAATTGCCCTGCTCCACCAATTCATGCAGCACTTCCAATAACTTCTTGGTATCTTCAAAGTGCAGACCCGTCGTCGGTTCGTCCAGAATATATAACGTCCGCCCCGTCGCGCGTTTGGACAATTCCTTGGACAATTTCACCCGCTGCGCCTCGCCACCCGAAAGCGTCGTCGCCGATTGACCGACTTTGATATAGCCTAGGCCCACCTGCATCAACGTTGTCATCTTCTCGCGGATCACCGGGACTGCCTTGAAAAACTGTTCGGCGTCTTCAACCGTCATATCAAGAACATCGGCTATGCTTTTGCCTTTGAACAAGACTTCCATTGTTTCCCGGTTGTATCGGCGACCCTGACACGACTCGCAGGTCACATAGACATCGGGCAGGAAATGCATCTCGATCTTGATCAAACCATCACCCTGGCAGGCCTCGCAGCGCCCGCCTTTGACGTTGAAACTAAACCGCCCCGATTTGTAGCCCCGCGCCTTGGCTTCCGGAAGACCGGCGAACCAATCGCGAATAGGGGTGAAAGCCCCGGTATAGGTGGCCGGATTAGACCGCGGCGTGCGACCAATCGGCGATTGGTCGATGTCGATCACTTTGACCAGCACTTCCAACCCTTTGATTGATTCGCACGGTGCGGGCACCTGATGCGCCCCGTTCAGCCGCATCGAGGCGGTCTTGAACAAGGTTTCAATGGTCAAGGTCGATTTGCCGCCCCCGGAAACTCCGGTCACACAGGTAAAAATTCCCAATGGAAATTCGACCGAGACGTTCTTCAAGTTATTCCCATTAGCGCCGGCAATCGTTACCTTTTTCCCATTTCCCAACCGCCGCTTAGATGGAATGGCAATCTTGCGTTTTCCGGTCAGATACTGCCCGGTCACCGAATTCTCCGCCGCACAAATATCCGCCGGCGTGCCAAAGGCGATGATCTCGCCGCCATGCACGCCAGCGCCGGGACCAATGTCGATCACATGGTCAGCCTCGCGAATCGCCTCTTCGTCATGCTCGACCACAATCACCGTATTACCGGCGTCGCGCAGGTTTTTCAGCGTCGTTAGCAGACGGTCATTGTCGCGCTGATGCAGCCCGATTGAAGGCTCGTCGAGCACATACAAAACCCCGGTCAGCCCCGACCCAATCTGGCTAGCCAGCCGAATCCGCTGCGATTCCCCGCCCGACAAGGTGCCGGAATTGCGCGCCAGCGTCAGATAATCCAACCCGACATTGACCAGAAACCCCAATCTTTCGCGAATTTCCTTCAAAATCGCTCGGCCAATCTCGTTGTTCTGCGCGCTCAGCGATGTCGGCACCGCAACAATCCAATCTAGCGCCTCGCGGATCGACATTTTCACCGCCTGCCCCGCATGAATGCCGCCGATTTTTACCGCCAAGGCCTCGGGCCGCAGCCGATAGCCATTGCAGGTCCCGCAATGGCGGTTGTTCTGATAGCGCTCCATGTCCTCGCGCGACCACGCCGAATCGGTTTCGCGGTAACGGCGTTCCATGTTGGGAATGACGCCCTCATACGGGCGTTTCACCTCATAAATCCGGCCGCCCTCATCGTAACGAAACTTGATTTCCACCCCACCCGAGCCACGCAACAGAATTTCACGAGCGGTTTCCGGCAACTCGCGCCAGGGCAGCGTTTTATCAAAGCCAAAATGTCGGGCAATGGCATCCATGGTTTGCCGATAGATCGGCGAATTGCCTTTCGACCACGGGGCAATTGCACCTTTGGTCAATGACAAAGATTCATCGGGTACGATCAGCCGTTCGTCAAAAAACAGCTCCACCCCCAAACCGTCGCAAGCGGAACAGGCGCCAAACGGCGCGTTGAACGAAAACAACCGCGGTTCAATTTCGGGGATAGTAAATCCCGAAACCGGACAGGCGAATTTCTCGGAAAACGTGGTCCGCACCGGCTCACCCTCGGCGGGCGCCGTTTCCAGAATCGCAATCCCATCGGCCAGATCCAACGCGGTGCGAAACGAATCGGCCAGCCGCGTTTCCAAGCCTGGTTTGACCACGATCCGGTCCACCACAACGTCGATGAAATGCCGCAGCTTCTTGTCCAAAACCGGCACTTCGCCCAATTCGTAATAGGTGCCATTCACTTTGACACGCTGATAGCCTTGCTTCACAAGGTCTTGAAATTCCTTACGATATTCGCCTTTGCGGTCGCGCACGAACGGGGCCAGCAGATAGGCCCGCGTCCCCTCCTCCATCGCCATTATCCGGTCGACCATCTGGCTGACCTGCTGCGCCTCAATCGGCAATCCAGTGGCCGGGCTGAACGGCGTACCGACGCGGGCAAACAGCAAGCGCAGATAATCGTAAATCTCAGTGACAGTGCCCACGGTCGAGCGCGGGTTTTTCGACGTGGTTTTCTGCTCAATCGAAATAGCAGGTGACAGGCCCGAAATATGGTCGACATCGGGTTTCTGCATCATATCCAGAAACTGCCGCGCATAGGCCGACAGCGATTCGACATAACGCCGCTGCCCTTCGGCATAGATCGTATCAAACGCCAACGATGATTTGCCCGATCCTGACAATCCCGTAATAACTACCAGCTTGTCGCGTGGAATATCGACGTTGATATTCTTCAGATTGTGCTCACGCGCACCCCTGATCTCGATGAATTTCTGTTCAGCCAAATCAACAGCTCCTGCCCAAACGTGGCATATAGGTGGAAGGCGGGAATTAACCAAGCCAAGATTGAGAACAAAACGGGATCAAATGCAAGCGGATTCAGGATTCGTTAAGAATGACCCGCACATAATTCTCGGTTTCCTGATAAGGCGGAATACCGTCATACTTTTCAACCGCTTCCGGTCCGGCGTTATAAGCCGCCAATGCCAGTCGCCAAGAGCCAAATCGCCGGTATTGCTGGCTCAAATACCGCGCCGCGCCTTCAAGATTCTCGCCAGCGTTGCGCGGGTCCACGCCCAGTCTTTGCGCGGTTTGCGGCATGAGTTGGCCTAAACCTATTGCGCCCTTGCTGGAAACCGCATTCGGATTCCACCCCGATTCCTGGCGGACAAGCCGATAAAACAAATTGACCGGCACCCCATGCTTTTCCGCCGCCTCGCGTGCCATATCCTTGAACGGGCCAGGATTGATGGAAACCGCCAGCGCGTTCAAAACGTCGTCTTCCGCGTCTGGCTGGTTATATTGGTCCTGCAAACGCCCTTCCAACAACGACTTGTAGCGGTCAGTGCCGCTGCTATGGCCAAACAGCGACCCGGCACTGGCGGGCGCGGCCAATACGGCGAATATTATGGCACAGCGCAGCACTGACACGAAATCCCCCAAACCCGATCGCACCCCGTATAGCGCTTTTTGACTTTAACTACAATTTTACCTTTCACGAGCGATATGGTTAACGTCGCAATCTTAGAATCAGTCGGAGCACAGCCATGGCCGGAAGCGTGAACAAAGTCATCTTGATCGGCAATCTTGGGGCAGATCCCGAGGTGCGCACCTTTCAAAACGGAAACAAGGTTTGCAACATCCGCATCGCCACTTCGGAAAGCTGGAAAGACAAAACCACTGGCGAGCGCAAAGAAAAAACCGAATGGCATACCGTTGCCATTTTCAATGACAATCTGGTGCGGATTGCCGAGCAATATTTGAAAAAGGGCTCGAAGGTTTACGTCGAGGGCGCCTTGCAAACCCGCAAATGGCAAGACCAATCCGGTGCCGACCGCTATACAACCGAAGTTGTCCTCCAAAACTTCAATGGCACGCTGACCATGCTCGACGGGCCCGGCGGCAACGGCGGTTCGCGCGGTGCCAGTAATGACAACGGAGGCAACGACTACGCCCCCGTAGGCAGTGGTCGGGCCAATGTGGATGACGAAATCCCGTTCTAGAGTTGACTAGTGCACCACAAACTCACCCCTGACATTGCGCCATTCGCCGGGGCGGATCAGGTGACAATGGGTATAGCGCACCGAATGCAGTGGCCCTTCCAACGTGTCGCGCCAGAAGCGAATGAACTTGTGCAAACTGGGAAAGTCCGGGGCAAGATCATAATCTTGCCAAAGGTAAGACTGTAAAATCGAACGATGATCGGGCATCCGATACAGAATTTCCGCCGTCGTCAGGCCGTGACCGGCCAACATTTTCTCGGTATCCGTGCGGGACATTTCATACCTCCTGCCAATTCCGCACTTTCAAGCTGCGCGGCAATTGCGGCGCAAGCTGGGAGAATTTGCGGTAAAGCTTGGAAAATCAGCCGCTTATAGCTAAAAATGTCTCAATTGCGACGGATAGATCAATTCCGACAACGGTGCCACGATTCCATACCACGTGTTGCATCCGCCCCCCGTTCCGCCTAAAGTCCACCACTAAATCTGGTAGAAAACCACAGGCGCAAAACCATTGTCCGACGAAACTGAAATTCCCGAAGACGGCACCACGCCGCCTGCCCGGCCCGTGCACGACGGTCCGACCATCGCCATCGAAGAGGAGATGAAAAAATCCTACCTCGATTACGCGATGAGCGTGATTGTAAGCCGTGCCATCCCGGATCTGCGCGACGGCCTCAAACCCGTGCATCGGCGCATTCTGTTTGCAATGCACGAAACCGGCAACACGCATGACAAAAGCTATCGAAAATCGGCGCGTCCCGTAGGTGATGTCATGGGTAAATACCACCCACACGGCGACGCGGCGATCTATGACGCATTGGTGCGTATGGCGCAGGACTTTTCGATGTCCCTGCCATTGCTCGACGGCCAAGGCAATTTTGGCTCGATGGACGGCGATGCCCCGGCAGCGATGCGCTATACCGAAGTGCGGATGGATAAACCCGCCGACTTCCTTTTGGCCGACATCGACAAAGATACCGTTGATTTCCAAGATAATTACGACGGCAAAGACCGCGAACCCACAGTTCTTCCAGCGCGTTTCCCCAACATGCTGGTCAACGGCGCGGGCGGTATCGCCGTTGGTATGGCAACCAATATTCCGCCGCATAACCTCGGCGAAGTTATCGACGCCACTCTGGCACTGATCGAAAAACCCGACCTATCCATCGAAGACCTGATGGAATTCATTCCCGCCCCCGATTTCCCCACCGGCGCCTTGATTCTGGGCCGCTCTGGTGCCCGCAAGGCATACCTCGAAGGTCGCGGCTCGGTCATTATCCGCGCCCGCTCGATGATGGAAGAAATCCGCAAGGACCGCATGGCGATCATCTTCACCGAAATCCCCTATCAGGTGAACAAAGCGACACTGGTCGAAAAAATCGCCGACCTCGCCAAAGACAAAAAGATCGAAGGCATCAGCCATGTGCAGGATGAAAGCGACCGTTTCGGTGTGCGCGTGGTCGTCGAACTGAAACGCGACGCTACCGCCGACGTGGTGCTGAACCAGCTTTATCGCTTCACGCCCCTGCAAACCAGTTTCGGCTGCAACATGCTGGCCCTGAATGGCGGCAAACCTGAACAACTTGACCTCAAAGGTTTCCTCACGGCGTTCCTGACTTTCCGCGAACAAGTCGTCGCCCGCCGAACCGCCTATGAACTGCGCAAAGCCCGCGAACGCAGCCATATCCTCTGCGGCCTCGCTGTGGCCGTATCCAACGTTGACGAAGTGGTGCACACGATACGTGCCTCGGATGATTCCACCGACGCCCGCGAAAAACTGATGGCCCGCCGCTGGCCCGCCGCCGACATTGTGCCCTATCTGCGCCTGATCGACGACCCCAGCCACAAGGTCAACGACGACGGCACCTACTACCTTTCCGATATCCAAGCCCGCGCCATACTCGACCTGCGCCTCGCCCGGCTGACAGCGCTTGGCGTCAAAGAAGTCACTGACGAACTGCAGGAACTGGCCGGCAAGATCAGCGACTACCTCGACATCCTGCGTTCACGCGACCGGATCATGGCGATCATTTCGGCGGAACTGCTTGAAGTCAAAACCCAATTCGCCGTCCCCCGTCGTTCCGAAATCATCGAGTTTGACGGCGATATGGACGACGAAGACCTGATCGAGCGCGAAGAAATGGTCGTGACGGTCACGTCCGGCGGTTATATCAAACGCACTGGTCTCGATGAGTTTCGCGCCCAACGCCGTGGCGGCAAGGGCACGCAAGGCATGGACACCAAAGAAGAGGATGTGGTGACCAACCTGTTCGTCGCCAACACCCACACACCTTTGCTGTTCTTCACCACCGAGGGCATGGTTTACATGCTTAAAACTTGGCGCTTGCCCCTGTCGGGTCGCAATGCGCGGGGCAAAGCGATCATCAACATCCTGCCAATCCCGCAGGGTGTTTCGGTGGCGGCGATCATGCCGGTTGATAAGGCCGAAGAAGAATGGGGCGAACTGGAAATATTCTTTGCCACGTCCGATGGTGACGTGCGGCAAAACGCTTTGTCAGATTTCACCAATGTCCGCACCAACGGTAAAATCGCCATGAAACTGCCCGAAGGCGTTACTTTGGTGAATGCCCGCGTTTGCAGCGA
This sequence comes from Oceanomicrobium sp., assembly GCA_031415055.1. Lineage (GTDB taxonomy): Bacteria > Pseudomonadota > Alphaproteobacteria > Rhodobacterales > Rhodobacteraceae > JANMOK01. The sequence goes on from JANOQZ010000024.1 coordinate 46,956, forward strand.
TGCCGATGACATCATGTTGGTCACCCGATTGGGCAAAGCAATCCGCTTTCCCACAACCGAAGTGCGCGTGTTCAAAAGCCGGGGCTCAACCGGCGTGCGCGGTATTCGGCTGGCAGCGGGCGACAATGTGGTTTCCATGGCCGTGATCCGCCATTTTGAGGCAACGTCGGGCGAACGCGAGGCCTATGCCAAAATGCGTCGGGCGGCCGCCGGTTTAACCGACGACGCGGAAGAAAGCGACGACGACGAGGCCCCGACCGGCGACTTTTCCATCACCCAAGAACGCTATGCCGAAATGGCCGCCGCCGAAGACTTGATCCTGACGCTCACTGAAAAAGGCCTTGGCAAACTATCCTCCAGCCATTCCTACCCGGTGCGTGGTCGCGGGGGCCAAGGCGTATTCGCCACTGACAAAGCTAGGCGTGGCGGGCCGCTGGTGGCCTCTTTCCCGGTGCACGCACATGACCAAATCATGCTGGTAACAGACTCCGGCCAATCCATCCGCTGCCCGGTTGACGGCATCTCGTTCCAGTCACGCTCTGGCGGTGGGGTGAAAGTGTTCAACACCGGCGGCGAGGAAAAGGTCGTTTCAGTGGCCCGGGTTGTTGAAACGGGTGAGGAAGAAGGCGAAATTTCGGTTGAATAAGTGGCCCATTTTGTCGCTTTGGCGTCAATCTGAAACGTTTCAGATTGGCGCCAAAGAAGCCCCTCTTTTCATTTTCTCGAACCTGCCCTAAACCCCGCGAATGATCGGACCTAAACCTATCCACATCATCGGCGGCGGCATGGCCGGGTCCGAGGCGGCTTGGCAGGCAGCCAATATGGGCGTGCCGGTGGTGCTGCACGAAATGCGGCCAACGGTGAAAACTTTCGCCCACCAAACCGGCCAGTTTGCCGAGATGGTCTGCTCAAATTCCTTCCGCTCGGACGACGATGAAAACAACGCGGTTGGCCTACTTCACTGGGAAATGCGTCAAGCCGGTGGGTTAATCATTGCGATGGGGGATAAACACTCGCTGCCCGCCGGTGGCGCCTTGGCGGTGGACCGCGAGGCGTTTGCCAATGCCGTCACTGAAAAACTGACCGAGCACCCGCTGATAAGTTTAGAGTTCGGCGAAATTGCCGGTTTGCCCCCCGAAGATTGGGACAATGTAATCGTCGCCACTGGCCCGTTGACGTCACCGGCTTTGGCACAAGCGGTTGCAAATCTTAACGGTTCTGACTCGCTGGCCTTCTTCGACGCCATCGCCCCGATCGTGCATTTCGATTCGATCGATCTGACCAAAGTCTGGTTCCAGTCGCGTTACGATAAAGGCGAGACCGAGGAACAGCGCAAAGCTTATCTCAACTGCCCGATGGACCGTGGGCAATACGAGTCGTTCATCGACGCCATGCTGGCCGCCGAAAAGATCGAATTCAAGGATTGGGAAAAGGACACGCCCTATTTCAACGGCTGTTTGCCGATTGAAGTGATGGCCGAACGCGGGCGGCAAACCCCACGTTTTGGCCCGATGAAACCCGTGGGTCTGACCGATGCCAATAACCCGGCGGTCAAACCCTATGCGGTGGTACAACTGCGCCGCGATAATGCTTTGGGCACGCTGTATAATATCGTCGGTTTCCAGACCAAAATGAAATATGCGGCGCAAACAGCGGTTTTCCGCACAATTCCGGGGCTGGAAAACGCCGAATTCGCCCGGTTGGGTGGAATTCATCGCAATACGTTTCTCAATTCGCCTCGGCTGCTGGATGAACGCATGCGCCTGAAAGCCATGCCGCGCCTACGCTTTGCCGGACAGATCACCGGGGTCGAGGGCTATGTCGAAAGCGCTGCCATGGGCCTGCTTGCGGGCCGTCTGGCGGCGACGGAACGACTGGGCCATACCCTCGCACTACCCGCCCCCACAACCGCCATCGGCGCTTTGCTGAACCATATCACCGGCGGGGCCGAGGCGGAAACTTTCCAACCGATGAACGTCAATTTCGGCCTGTTTCCACCGCTGGATGCCGCCAAATCGGGGCGCAAGGGCCGCAAAGAACGCTATCCCGCCTATACCAACCGCGCCAAAGCTGACTGGCTGGCATGGCTGAACACATAGAACGCTTCGCGCCATCGCCGACGGGTCCGCTACATCTTGGCCATGCGTTTTCGGCTTTGACCGCTTGGGATGCGGCTGTCGCCAACCACGGCAAATTCCTGTTGCGCATCGAGGATATCGACAAAACCCGCTGCCGCCCGGAATGGGAAGCTGCGATCTATGAGGATCTCCATTGGTTGGGTATTCGCTGGGAAGAACCCGTTATGCGTCAATCGGAACGCTTGCCAGAATACCAGAAAACGCTGCAAGAACTGTGGGATATGGGGCTTATTTACCCTTGCACTTGCACAAGGCGCGATATCGAACTGGCGGCAGGTGCGCCACAGGAAGGCGTGGAAACTTTGATATATCCAGGAACTTGCCGCGATAGATACTCGCTCGATGGGAAGTTAGTTTTGAAAACGACACTTAGGCTCGATATGCACCGCGCCGTTGACCACTTTTGTGATTGGGTAAATTGGGATGGGAAAACACCACCGAGACTTTCGCACCGAGAATTGGATTTTCACCAATCCGGTCGCGCGGCCTTAGCTTTTCTTACGCCAAGCCACTTGATACGCGAACATGGCGACATCGTCCTCGCCCGCCGCGACATAGGCACGTCGTACCACCTATCAGTTGTCATCGACGACGCCGCCCAAGGTGTGACGCATGTCACGCGCGGGCAAGACCTTGAAGACTCAACCAAAATCCATGTCCTGCTGCAAAACTTGCTCGGCCTGCCAACCCCGATCTACCACCACCACCGCCTGATCCGCGATGAGACCGGCAAGCGGCTGGCCAAGCGCGACGATGCGCGGGCTTTGTCAAAATACCGGGCCGAAGGCGCGACGCCCGACGACATTCGCCGCATGGTCGGGTTATAGCGATATTTCAATTCCGTCTCGCACAGCATTGAAAAAGCACGAGTTCGCGCCCGTATGACACGCGGGGCCAGACTGATCGACGATCAGCAGCAACGAATCCCGGTCGCAATCCACCCGCATCTCCACCAATTTCTGCACATGCCCCGAAGTCGCCCCCTTACGCCAAAGTTCCTGCCGCGACCGTGAGTAATAAGTGACCTCGTCGCTGGCCAAAGTCAGTCCAATCGACTCGACATTCATCCAAGCCAGCATCAAGACCGCGCCTGTTGCATGATCTTGCGCCACCGCAGGGATCAAGCCGCGGGCATCAAAAACCAATGACGACACATCAAATTCCGCCATAACCCATGCCTTCCATCTTTCGCATCCCGCGTTTTCATCCTATTTATGGGGCCAAGTCACAAATGGAAAGCACCCGATGCCCGCAGATGGGGACCTTCTGAACCTTTATTCGGACCGCATTCTGGCGCTTGCGGCGGCGATTCCGTTGACCCAACGTCTGGATAATCCGCAGGGCAGTTCGTTCAAACGCTCGCCCCTTTGTGGATCCACTGTCATCGCCGACGTTATAATTACCGACGGCAAGATCGCCGAATTTGGCCAGGATGTGAAGGCCTGCGCCCTTGGCCAAGCCTCGGCTTCTATCCTTGGCGCACAGATTATTGGCTGCTCGCAGAACGAACTCAAAACACTGCGCGACCAGTTACGCCAGATGCTACGCGAAAACGGCCCAGTGCCAGCAGCCCCTTTTGGCGACTACCAGGTTCTTGAACCCGCCCGCGATTACAAAAACCGCCATGCTTCCATCATGTTGGCGGTTGAAGCGGCGCTCGACGCAATGGACGCAGCGTTGGCATAAAAAAACGCGGCATCAACACGACGCGGCGTAAGTGGCGTTCCGGGTTTGATTGGGTGAGGTCAGGAAACCCGATCAAACAGCAGTCCGCAGGCAATCAAATTAATGTTGGAAGCGACAGCCCAACGAATATTAAAACAAACAGCGCGGCAACCCCGGCGGCATCTTCAAAAACCAATCGCGGTGAGGAATATAGCGTTTTGCGAATTGTAGCAACCATAGGTTGAATCTCCAATTGAAGTCCCACTCAGTTAACTATTTGTTCACTGTTTGATCTTATTCGTCAAGCGAAAAATAGAACATAGGCGGAACATTCATCCAACCTGAAGTTTCAAAACGTCGCGATCCTTGTCCATCAGATACAACAAAACCCGCGCCGCTTGGCCGCGTTCGTCCTTCAATTCCGGGTCTTGATGCAACAAAAACCGTGCATCGTCTTGCGCCGCCTTCATCAAATCCGCCTGCAATTCCACATCGGCAATGCGAAATTTTGGCAGGCCAGATTGTTGGACCCCCAACAAATCCCCCGCCCCGCGCAGCCGTAAATCTTCCTCGGCAATGCGAAACCCATCTTCAGTTTCGCGCATCACCGACAACCGCGCCATCGCCGCGTCGCCCAGTGGCGCATCATAAATCATCAGGCAAGTCGAGGCCGCCTCACCCCGACCGACCCGCCCGCGCAATTGATGCAATTGTGCGAGGCCAAAGTGCTCAGCCCCTTCAATTACCATGATTGAAGCATTGGGCACGTCGACCCCCACCTCAATCACCGTTGTTGCCACCAGCAGTTTCACGTGGCCAAGCTGAAACGCCGCCATCGCCGCGTCTTTTTCCGACGGTGGCAATTGTCCGTGCACCAGTCCCACATTTTCCGCCCCCAATGCCAGCTTCAGCGCCTCAAACCGCGCCACAGCAGCGGTCAGTTCCACAGTTTCGGATTCCTCAACCAACGGGCACACCCAATAGGCTTGCCGCCCCTCCGCCAGCGCCTTGCGCAAATGATCCACAACCTCATCCAAGCGACCGTTGGAAATCAACGCCGTCTGCACCGGTTTTCGCCCCGGCGGTTTTTCATACAGAATTGATAGGTCCATATCGCCGTATTGCGCCAAAGTCAGCGACCTTGGAATTGGCGTCGCCGTCATCACCAGCACATCGACAGCCTCGCCCTTCGCAGTCAATTCCATGCGTTGATGCACGCCAAAGCGGTGCTGTTCGTCGACCACCGCCAGTCGCAAGGCGGCAAATTCCACATCGCGTTGAAACAAGGCATGCGTGCCAACCGCGATTTGGCAGGTTCCGTCAGCAAAGGCGACCAGCTTTGACCCCCGTTCCAGCCCCTTGTCGCGTCCGGTCAGAATCATCAATTTCACCCCCGCCAATTCGGCCAATGGGCGCAGGCTTTCGTAATGTTGGCGTGCCAATATTTCGGTAGGCGCCATCATCGCCGCCTGCCCGCCTGCCTCGACCGCAACCAGCATCGCCATAAACGCCACCAAGGTTTTGCCCGACCCAACATCGCCTTGCAGCAGCCGGCTCATCCGTAACGGCGCGGCCATATCGGCGGTAATCTCGGCAATCGCCTGTGTTTGCGCCGCAGTCGGGCGATAGGGCAATGACGCCAAAACTTTAGCCGACAATTCCCCATCGCCCTTGGTGACAAACCCTTTGACCCGACGAAAACGGTCTCGCGCAATCGCCAAGGTCAATTGATGCGCAAATAATTCGTCATAGGCCAGCCTAGAGCGTTCCACCGTCAAAGGCGAAATTTCCGCATCGGACTTTGGCCCATGTGCCTTGACCAGCGCGGCTTTCCAATCCGGCCAACCGCGCGTCGCCCGCACCGACGGGTCGATCCATTCGCGCAGGGTCGGCGCGCGCTGCAAGGCCTCGGCCACCGCTTTGCCCATAACCTTTTGTGTCACCCCCGCTGTCAGCGGATAGACCGGCTCATATTCCGGCAAATCCTCGATTCCATCGGGTCGTAACACATAGTCCGGGTGGGTCATCTGGGCGATGCCGTCAAACAACTCAACCCGCCCCGAGATGATGCGCCTTTGCCCCGCCGGAAACTGCTGGCGCAGCCACTCTGCACGCGGATGAAAAAACACCAATTGAAACTCGGTCAGCGCGTCTTGCACAAAAATCCGATAGGGCGCAGTTTTGGTTTTTCCTGGCTGATGCAGGCCAATCTTTACCTCAACCGTGATGACCGAGGGAAATACCGCGCCGCGCACCGACTGGCGAATGCGTCGGTCAATCACCCCGGTTGGCAATGTGAACAACACATCGCGGGGGCGCGTGATGTCGATGTTGGCCAATAACAGCGCGGTTTTCGGGCCAATGCCGGGTACCACGCCGATGTCAGCGAACAACGGAAACAGAACCTCCGGTCGGCCGCTCACCCGATCAGCTCCAGCCATTCGTCTTCGCTCAGCACTTGCACACCCAAGGCCTCTGCTGCCTTCAGTTTTGACCCTGCGCCCGGCCCGGCCACAACAATATTGGTTTTTGCTGAAACCGATCCGGCCACCGTCGCCCCCAAACTTTCGGCTTTGACCTTGGCTTCGGCCCGCGTCATCTTTTCCAGAGCGCCGGTGAAAACCACTGTTTTGCCCGCGACGGGGCTGCCCTCAGTTCTTGGCGCTTCCACATCCTCGACCGTCAGATGCGCCATAAGCCGATCCAGCGCCGCGCGGGCGCGTTCTTCGTGGAAAAAATCGACCAGCGATGCGGCTAGAACTTCGCCGACACCATCCAACGCATTCAGACTTTCCCAAGCTTCGCCTTCATGCTCCCTCGCCGCCTCCATCGCAGCGCGAAACGCGCTCCACGAGCCATAGGCCCGCGCCAAAAGCAGCGCCGTGCTTTCGCCGGTGTGGCGAATGCCCAAACCGAATATCAACCGATTGAGCGAAACAACTCGCCTTTCGGCAATCGCGGCAAACAATTTCGCCGTCGATTTCTCGCCATAGCCTTCGCGCAAGCGCAACTCCGCCCCGTGGCGTTCTGCAAGCATGAAAATGTCCGAAGGTTCTTTGACCCAACCCTCGGCATGGAACGCCTCAATCTGCTTTGCCCCCAGTCCATCAATATCAAACGCTGTTCGTGAGACGAAATGTTTCAACTTTTCAACCGCTTGCGCCGCACAGATCATGTCACCGGTGCAACGGGCAACCGCCTCGCCAGGTTCGCGAGTCGCGTCGGAGCCACAAATCGGGCAGGTTTGCGGAAACACAAACGGCACCGAATCAGGCACCCGTTTGGCGATATCCACATCCATGACTTTGGGAATTACGTCGCCCGCGCGATAAATGCTGACCCAATCACCCACCCGAATATCGCGCCCTTCGCGGATCATGCCACCGTGACTGTCACGCCCGGCAATATAGTCCTCGTTGTGCAAGGTGGCATTGGAAACGACGACGCCGCCAACAGTTACCGGCAAAAGTCGGGCGACCGGTGACAATGCCCCGGTCCGCCCCACCTGAATTTCGATCGCTTCCAGTCGTGTCCAGGCAATTTCGGCGGGAAACTTATGCGCAATTGCCCAGCGCGGTGTGCTTGATCGAAAGCCAAGCCGGGCTTGATAATCCAGTCGGTCGAGCTTGTAGACGACGCCGTCAATGTCATAACCCAGAGTTGCCCGCTGCGATTCAATCGCGCGATAATGTGCCAGCATCGCCTCGGCGCCAACCAGGGTGCGGGTCAAGGTATTTGTCTGAAACCCCAGCGATTCCAAACGCTTCAACGCCGAACTTTGTGTTTCACCCAAAGGTTCCGACACTTCGCCCCAAGCATAGGCAAAGAATCGCAGCGGCCGACTGGCGGTGATGGAAACATCCAACTGCCGCAAAGACCCAGCTGCCGCATTGCGCGGATTGGCCAGCAATTTGCCACCCGTCGCCCTTTGCTTGTCGTTGAGCGCTGCAAAATCATCGTGGCGCAAGTAAACTTCGCCACGCACTTCCAGAATCTCGGGTGCGCCGTGCAAGGTCTGCGGAATGTCGGCAATCGTCTTGGCGTTAGCGGTGACGTTTTCACCGGTTTCGCCGTCACCCCGCGTTGCCGCTTGGACCAAAATGCCGCTCTCATAGCGTAGCGACAGCGACAGTCCGTCGATTTTCGGCTCGACGGCAAATGCCAATTCGGCAGTGGCCGGCAAGTTCAAATAGGCACGGATCCCTTCGACAAAATCCGTGACTTCAACATCCGCAAAGGCATTAGCCAATGAAAGCATCGGCACGCGATGCCTTATCTTGCTAAAACCAGACTTGACCGGCGCACCAACCCTGTCACTTACCGAATCGCCGCGCTTCAAATCGGGAAATCGTTGCTCGATTGCCAAGTTGCGCCGTTTCAACGCGTCATATTCGGCATCGGTTATTTCGGGCGCATCCGCCGCATGGTACGCTCGATTGGCCCGATCCAGTATTTTTGTCAGTCGGCCAAGTTCCTCGACCGCTTGCGTTGCGGTTAATTCCTCGACTTTTGGAAGTTCCGGCATGGCTTATCCCAACGGTCAGTATCCGCCATTAGGGATAAGATCAGCTTGGCAACGCGTCCAGTCTGTTAAGCGGCAAATCACGCTAACCGCCGCTTTTAAGAAGCTCGGGCGCCACCACCGGCATAGATCCTCATGCCCGCATGGCTAGCCGTCGTTCGGCAATTTGCGGTAACGGTTCGCGCAAAACATAGCCGCGACCCCAAACGGTATCGATATAATTCTCACCGCCGGTCGCCTCGCTCAGCTTCTTGCGCAGCTTGCAAATGAACACATCGATGATTTTCAGTTCCGGTTCGTCCATGCCGCCGTAAAGATGGTTAAGAAACATCTCTTTGGTCAAAGTCGTGCCTTTGCGCAGCGACAGCAATTCCAACATCTGATATTCCTTGCCGGTCAAATGCACCGGCAGGCCGCAGGCTTCCACGGTTTTGTCGTCAAGATTGACGTTGATTTCGCCCGTTGCAATCACCGATTGAGCGTGACCTTTGGAGCGGCGCACGATCGCGTGGATACGCGCCACCAATTCATCGCGGTTGAATGGCTTGGTCAGATAGTCATCGGCGCCAAAACCAAAACCTTTCAGTTTGCTTTCCGAATCATCGCTACCCGACAGAATGAGGATCGGTGTTTCAATGCGCGAAACCCGCAATTGCCGCAAAACTTCCAATCCGTGCATATCCGGCAAGTTCAAGTCCAGCAGGATTATATCGTAATCATAAAGCTTTGCGAGGTCGATTCCTTCCTCGCCCTGATCGGTAGCATAGACGTTAAGATTTGCAGAATTCAGCATCATTTCGATGCTTCTGGAAGTAGCCGGGTCATCTTCAATCAACAAAACACGCATTATGGACTCCTGTCATGGCACTCAAACCCCACCTCGCAGGCAGAGTCTGGTTCACAAAGGTTAACCACTCCTTACGTCCCAGAAACAATCTTAATAACACTACCTAAGGTTGTCTATACAATTGTAACTTTGTCGCTTGCAGCGCACCGGCGCCGTGTATCGCCATGGCTTGGCACCATTCCTGCAATTCTTCGGTGCTCAGCCCATAACGCTCGCAAGCCTTTTCCGCCGACAGCAAGCCGGCGTTAACCGCTTGCACGATTTGACCCTTTCGTTTGGCCACCCAGCGCGTTGTGCCTGCAGGCGGCAGATCGGACTGAGATATTTTCCGCCCGTCGGGCAATTCGGCAAATCTTGGACCTTCTGACTTTCTGATAAACATGTTCCGCCACCTTATCGTCCCCAAGGTCCACTAAAGACCATCGTCGTTAACGCCCTATGAAGCCGCGTCTTGTGAATGAGTAAGATTTTCCTATATTGCGTCGCATCATGCAGCCAAACACCGCCACTGTTGCCGCAACAAGCCCTGCGCTGAATTCTCTAGGTATCGCCAAACCAGTGGCGCAGACGCGCGTCTTGGTCGCCATGTCAGGTGGCGTTGATTCGTCGGTCGTGGCGGCAATGCTGGCAGACCAAGGCTATGATGTGGTCGGGATCACTCTGCAGCTCTACGACCACGGTGCCGCCTTGGCGAAAAAAGGCGCGTGCTGTGCAGGCAAAGACATCAGTGACGCCCGGCAAGTCGCTGAAACCATGGGTTTTCCCTATTATGTGCTCGACTATGAAAACCGCTTCCGCGATTCGGTGATCGACGAGTTCGCCGACGCCTATCTGGCCGGGGCGACCCCAGTGCCCTGCATCCGTTGCAACGAACGGGTCAAATTTCGCGACTTAATGGAAACCGCGAAAGATTTGGGTGCCGACTGCATGGCCACCGGTCATTATATTCAACGCTTCGACGGCCCTTTTGGCCCTGAATTGCACCGCGCCGCTGACCCTGCCCGCGATCAAAGTTACTTCCTGTTTTCAACCACCAAACCGCAACTCGATTATCTGCGATTTCCTTTGGGACACCTCGAATCCAAAGCGGAAACCCGTGCCTTGGCGCGCAAATATGGGCTGAACGTCGCCGACAAACCCGATTCGCAGGACATCTGCTTTGTCCCTAACGGTTCATATAGCGCCGTGATCCAGAAACTTCGCCCCGGCGCCGCTGAACCCGGTGAGGTGGTTCACCTCGATGGCCGTGTCTTGGGTCAGCACGAAGGCGTCATCCACTATACCGTCGGCCAACGTCGTGGCCTGGGCATAGGCGGTGGCGAGCCCTTGTTCGTGGTCAGACTTGATGCAGACAATCATCGCGTCATCGTCGGCCCGCGCGACGCATTGGCCAGTCGAAAAGTGCCGCTCAAAGAATTGAACTGGCTTGGTGATTCTCCGTTACACGAAGCGCCACGTCAAGGCTGGGATGTCGAAGTAAAAGTCCGCTCCACCCGTCCGCCAAAAGCTGGCCGACTGATCCCGCTGTCAAACGGTCTGGCGCATGTTGAGTTATTGGCATCGGAAGAAGGGGTTTCACCCGGACAGGCCTGCGTATTTTACGCGCCCAATTCCACACGAGTTCTCGGTGGTGGTTGGATCACCAGATAAGCACAAGCCGCGCCCTTTCGGACGCGGCATTGGGTGATTTTCAGGCTAAGGTCAGCAGGTTCAAACCTGCCAGAAGTACCATCGACGCGATCAAAACAAAAACGGTGTTCGCACTTAACTCGATCATCGCTACGCTCCTTAGGCTTGCGTGATTACCGGAAACTGCCTTCCCACCAGCATCCGCAAGAAAGAATTAGGGTCTCATCGTGGGGGCAACAGGTCAACAGTATTTTAATCGTTTGGTAAGAATCGTTTAGCGCATGTCGCATGAATGCCGCGTTAACAAATGCATAGCACCACGGCAAAAGTTAATGACGCCTAATGATTCCTTAATAAATCACCGCGTGGACAGTGGCCGCCAGGCTGTTAGATTGCCCGCAAAATCACACGAAAGTTGGTGCCATGACGAATTTACAGGCAGTACTTGATCACGTTGACCGCGAACTTGAACCGGCACTTCAGCGGCTTTTTGCACTTTTGCGAATCAAAAGCATTTCGACCGACCCCGCATTTGCAAGCGATTGCCGCAAAGCTGCGGATTGGCTGGTTGCCGACTTGAATACCCTCGGATTCACCGCTACTCTCCGCGATACGCCCGGCCATCCAATGGTTGTCGGCCATAGCAAAGGCAGCGGCAAGCACTTGTTGTTTTACGGCCATTACGACGTGCAACCGGTTGATCCGCTTGAACTTTGGACACATCCGCCGTTTGAACCGGCGATTGAAGACGCCGCAGATGGCAAAGTCATCCGTGCCCGCGGTGCATCCGACGATAAAGGCCAGTTGATGACGTTTCTCGAGGCCTGCCGTGCCTGGAAAGCCGTAACCGGCCAACTTCCCGCCAACATTTCGATTCTGTTCGAAGGCGAGGAGGAATCCGGTTCGCCTTCGCTGATCCCGTTCCTCAAAGCCAACGCCGCCGAACTAACGGCGGACTTTGCGTTGGTTTGCGACACCGGCATGTGGGACGCGCAAACCCCGGCAATTCCCACCATGCTGCGCGGTTTGGCGGCGACTGAATTTACCATTCACGGCCCTAAAGTTGACCTTCATTCCGGCATCTACGGCGGCCCAGCGATCAACCCGATCCGCGTCATCACCCATATTCTTGGGGGATTGCACGACGAAAATGGCCGCGTGACCCTGTCGGGTTTTTATAACGGCGTCAAAGACTTGACCACCGAAATGAAAGCGCAATGGCAATCGCTCAATTTCGACGCCGCCGAATTTCTTGGGTCGGTCGGCCTATCAACCCCGGCCGGTGAGACCGGATTTTCGGCGCTCGAACAAATCTGGTCGCGTCCCACGGCCGAGGTCAACGGCATTTGGGGCGGTTATACCGGTGCCGGCTTCAAGACCGTCCTGCCCGCTCAAGCCAGCGCCAAAGTCAGTTTCCGCTTGGTGGGCGACCAAGAACCCGCCGCCATATTGCAATCATTCAAAGACTTTATTGCCGCCTGTCTACCTGCGGATTGCAGTGTAAGTTACATCGAAAAAGAAGGCGCGCCCGCCACATCCTTACCTTTCGATGCGCCAGAATTCGAACGGACCCGCATCGCTTTAACCCAAGAATGGGGAACGCCGGCTGTATTCACTGGCGGCGGCGGCTCCATTCCGGTCGTCGGTCATTTCCTTGAAATATTGGGAATGAACTCAATTATGGTCGGCTTCGCCCAAAAGGACGACGCCATCCATTCGCCAAACGAGAAATACAATTTATCCAGCTTTCACAAAGGCATCCGTTCCTGGGTGCGCATACTGGATGCGCTTTCAACCTAGTGCCTTCGTCGCTTTGGCGATGCCGCGCGGGCCAGACCGTCGGAAATAAGCGCCGTCATAGGATGATCGGGCGCGACATTGCCATAGGCGTCCATCAGGTTCTGCAACATGGTTTTCGTATCGCCAACCGGGGAAGACATCGCCCAATCCAAAAATATCACCCGGCATTCAGCAGCGCCGATGCCTTCCATCCCATAGGCTTCCAAGATCAACCCGCGCGGATCGATCGCCAGATTTCCCTTTGAAATCGTCACCCTGCCAACCTTTTCGTCACAATCGCATCCGCTTTCTGCCTCATCTCCCGCAATTCACTTTGCAACGCCTGTGCATCCGCCACTTCTAGCGCCCTGCACAACAGATTCATCATGCCTTTTCCGGCCTTGCTTGGCTCAAATACGCCATCGTATCCCAATCGCGCAAACTGTTGAAACGCCGACAATTTCCGCAGAACCTGCTTAAGAAATGCGCCGTCGTTTCGCCCGATCCAACCATCATTCTCTAGCGCGTCCAACATTGCCAAAGGTGCCCGACAATCGGGTCGATAGTGCAAGACCAGCCCGGTTTGCAGCATCATTTCGATATCCAGCATGCGTCCACGGCCCAGTTTAACCTCCCAACTATCTGATTCCGCTTCAAAATTCGCATCCGCCAGTCGCTGCCGCATATCGCGCACATCGGCCAGGACCTTACCAATATCCTGTGGACGCCCCAATGCTTGCGCCACCGCATGCATAACGTCTTTTGCCAGTGCTTCTGGGCCTGCAACAACCCTTGCCCGACATAAAGCCAAATGTTCCCATGTCCACGCTTCGTGTAACTGATAAGTTGCAAAGCCCGACAAAGCGACCGCTGCCGGGCCTTTTTGGCCTGATGGACGCAGGCGCATATCGACCTTGTACATCGCGCCATGCGCGGTTTGCACCGTCATGGCCGAAACCAAAGCTTGCGTAAACCGCGCAAAATATTGCGCCACATACAGCGGCCTTGGCCCATCAGATTTTTCGGCACTGCCAACATCATAGACAACAATAAGATCCAAATCCGAACTGACGGTCATCTCGCCCGAGCCAAATTTTCCCATTGCCAAAACGACCGCACCACCCCCCGCGACCTGCCCATGCTTTTCGGCGATGTTTGCCGTCACAACTGGCAACAGGGCGCGCAGACTGGCTTCGGCGATATCCGAATAGGCTGCGGCGGCCCCTTTTGCCGAGATAAACCCCCGCAACATTTGCACCCCAACGCGGAATTGCTGTTCTTTGACCCAAATCCTGCCGGCATCAAGCAAGCGCTCGTAATCCGGCGCTTCTGCAAAAATGGCCGTCAATTCCGTCTGCAATTCCCCCATTCCCGTCAGTGTTCCAAAAAAATCCGTGCCGATGACCGCGTCAAACACTTGCGCATTTCGGCCCAGATACTGTGCCAACGAGGGCGCAATCGCACAAATTTCCACCAGTAAATCAAGCAGTTGTGGGTTGCTCTCAAACAATGAAAACAACTGGACACCAGCTGGCAGCCCGTTAAGAAATGCGTCGAACTGCAACAAGGCAGCATCCGGGTCGGCGGCACCGGCCATTCTCGCCATAATTTCGGGCAATAACCGTCGGAAAATTGTCCGCGCGCGCTCGTTACGCAAGGCAGGCAATGTCTCCCAACGCTCGCTCACGTCCTGAGCAATCGCTGGACGGGCAAAAATTTTGGCCAAATCAACCGAAGCCTTGTCCGAAGGCGCGGTGTTTCCGGAAAAGAAAACTTCGGTCAAACCGCGTACAAGCGCCAGACGTTCATCCAATTCACGCACGAATTTCCGCGTATCCGCCTGCCCGCAAAGTCGCGCCAACCGGTCCAGTTTTTCAGGTTGCGCGGGCAGGGTATGGCTCTGCGCATCATCGATCATTTGAATACGGTGTTCCAAAGTACGGTGCGCAACATACGCTTCGCTTAATTCTGTTACAGACCCAACACTTAGCCATGCTTTCTCACCCAATGCACCAAGTGCGGCCACAGTACCACGTTCGCGCAATGCGGCATCGCGCCCGCCACAAATCATTTGCCGCGTTTGGGCGAAAAACTCGATTTCGCGAATGCCGCCCGGCGCCAATTTCAGGTTCAATCCGGGCACTTCTGGTTCGGAAAAGATCCGATTATGCTCGCGGATGCGCAGCCGCATGTCATGGGCATCCTGGATCGCGGCAAAATCCAAATGCCGCCGCCAGATGAATGGCCGCAGGTTCGCCAAAAACTTTTCGCCCGATTGAATATCCCCGGCACAGGGCCGAGCCTTGATATAAGCCGCGCGCTCCCAAGTGCGGCCCAAACTTTCGTAATAATGCTCGGCGTGATCCATGCCGATGCAAATGGGCGTAACCGCCGGGTTCGGTCGCAATCGTAAATCGGTACGAAACACATAGCCCTGTGCCGTCACTTCCGACAGCATTTTGACCAAACCTTTGGTGATCCGCACAAATCCCGTGCGAATTTCCGCAAGGTCTTCCGTTGGATAGCGGCTTTCATCAAACAAACAGATGAGGTCGATGTCGGAGGAGTAATTCAACTCGAACGCCCCCATCTTTCCCATCGCCAATACGAAATACCCACCTAAATCGGCTTGGTGTTGAGCGCTTAACCCCGGCATTCGACCGCGAATCACTTCGGCTAGAAACAAATGGTTCAAACTCGCCTGCACCGCTCTGTCGGCCAATCTCGTCAAGGCACAGGTGACTTGCTCAAGGCCCCAAACCCCGCCCAAATCGGCCAAGGCCGTCAGCAAAGCAAGGCGACGCTTGGCACTGCGCAATTCAACGCCGGGATCGCCCGACAATCCATCGGGCATTGCCACCAATATCTGTTGCAAAATATCTTTGGCATTCTGCGCGCCGCTCTCGCGCAACCATTCGCCCTCACGCTGTAACAGGAACCAAAGGTAAGGCGACGACCCGGCGGCAGCGCCGATCAACTCCTGTGCAACACCGCGCAATTCCGGAAATAGCGACTGTGCTTCAAGCGCCCGTTCGACGTCAAACGCGATCGGTGACGTGTTGATTTCGTTAAAAAAACTCATGGCGGACCAAAGCTAACGCCCGAAATTTGGTTTGCGTTTTTCCAGAAACGCTGTTGCACCTTCGCGGAAATCGGCGCTTGCCAAGGCGACAGCCTGGAGCTCCGCCTCCAATGCCAATTGCGCATCCAACCCGTTGTCAAAACTGGTCCGCAGCGCCCGTTTGATCAAAGCCAAAGCACCATTCGGCCCCTGCGCCAATTGCTGCGAAGTTTTGGCCACGACACCAACCAATTCGGCATCTGGAACCATCTGCCAAATCATCCCCCAAGCCGCCGCTTGCGCCGCACTCACCGGTTCAGCCAACAATGCGGCCCCCAAAGCGCGGGCAAAGCCAATCTGGCGTGGCAACCAATAGGTACCACCCGCATCGGGAATCAGACCGATGCGGGCAAAAGCTTGAACGAAGACAGCCGATTGCGCCGCAATCACAATGTCACATGCCAAGGCCAAATTGGCTCCGGCCCCCACCGCGGCACCGTTAACAGCAGCGATAACCGGCAAAGGGCAATCATAGATCGCCTTCAATATCGGCGTGTATCCCTCGTCCAGTATTCGAGCCAACGCCTCGGGCTTGGTCAAATCCACATCGGCCAAATCTTGGCCCGAGCAAAACCCTTTGCCCGCACCAGTCATCACAATCACCCGTGCCTCGGTTTTGGCCCGTTGAAGCGCCACAATCAACTGACGTCGCATGTCGGCATTGATCGCGTTCATGACTTCGGGCCGATTGAGCGTAATTGTAGCGACGCCCTCGTCCAACGCATACAGAACCACCGTCGCGTTCACGACATTTTATCCATTACTTCTAGGACTTTACGTACCTCTTCTTCACTCAATTCGGGGGATTTTTCGACCATTTTGACCCGACGAATCGCTGTCCAGGCAACCGCGCCACCAAGCACCAGAAGCCCCGGCCCCGCCAACCACAAAATCCAATTTCCGCCCTTGCGCACCGGTCGCAGCAGCACGAACTCGCCGTACCGCGCCACAACATAGGCCAGTACGGCCGCGTCGCTGTCGCCCAACAGCAGGCGTTCGCGCACCAGCAAACGCAAATCCGCCGCCACTGTTGCCGCCGATTCATCGATTGTCTCGTTTTGGCACACCGGGCAGCGCAGTCCTTGCGAGATCACCCGCGCCCGCGCCTCCAAAACCGGGTCAGCCAACATTTCGCCGGGCGTCACGGCCCAACTTGGCCCGGCCCACAACAGGAAGAGCAATAACCACTTCATCGCGCCGCCACGGCACTGCGTGCATAGCGAACCGCCGCGCCAAGGCGAAACCGCCGGTCACTGAGGCTCAGCAATCCGCCCAGACCCATTATCATCGCCCCGCTCCAAATCCACAGGGCAAACGGTTTGAGGTAGGATCGCACCGCCCAACTTCCGTCCGTCTGTTTGTCGCCCAAGGTGACATAGACATCGCGCGTCAGCCTTGTATCAATCGCCGCCTCTGTCGTCGCCATACCCTGCACCGGATAGAACCGCTTTTCCGGAAACATCTGTGCAATTACAATGCCTTGCCGCGATAAACTAAACTGTCCCACATCGGCGGCATAATTCGGGCCCGGCCTATTCTCCACGCTCTCAAGGCGCAATTCATAGCCGCCAAATGTAAAACTTTCGCCAATGTGCAACGATCGAATATCTTCGATTTCCCAAGCGGTCACCGCCGCCATACCAAAAATCGTCACCCCCAACCCTGCATGCCCCAGCAATTTCCCCCAGTCTGCACGCGGCAAATGGGCCATTCGCCGCAAACTTTCGCTAAGGCCAACCTGTCCGACTCTGACCCGCTGACCAAAATCAACCACAGCACCACCGATCACCCAAACGGCAAAGGCCAAACCCACCGGTCCCAGCATTCGCCCGCCGGTTTGCAAGCTCCAAACCAAGGCAGACAGCGCCAAAGCAAGCACCACCACTCCTGAGAGACTACGCAAACTTCGGGTCACATCTCCCCGTTTCCAAGGCAAAATAGCGCCAAACGGCAGGAACAGCGCCAAGGCAAGCATGAACGGTGTGAAGGCCGTTTCAAAGAACGGCTTGCCAACCGAAACTTTGGCACCGGTGGCTATTTCCATGACCAAGGGCCAGACGGTGCCGATAAACACCACGAAAGCGGCAACGACCAAAAGCAAGTTGTTCACAATCATCCCGCTTTCACGGCTAACCAAGGCAAAACTCGCACCGGAACGCAATTTTGGTGCCCGCAATGCGAACAGGCCGAAACCGCCGCCAATCGCCAGCGCCAACAAAAGCAGAATGAACTTGCCGCGCTCGGGGTCACTGGCAAAGGCATGCACCGAGGTGATAACCCCCGACCGCACAATGAAAGTGCCAATCAAGGAAAACGAAAAAGCCAGTATTGCCAAGAAGATGGTCCAGCTTTTTAATGTATCTCGCTTCTCAACCACTATGGCCGAATGCAGCAAAGCGGTGGCAATCAGCCACGGCATGAAGCTGGCGTTTTCCACCGGATCCCAAAACCACCAGCCGCCCCAGCCCAGTTCGTAATAGGCCCACCAAGACCCCAAAGCGATGCCGATGGTCAAAAACATCCAAGCCGCCAAGGTCCAAGGCCGCACCCACCGCGCCCAAGCAGCATCGACTTTACCCTCGATCAGCGCTGCAATGGCAAAGGAAAACGCCATGCTCAAACCGACATAGCCCAAATACAAAAACGGCGGATGAAACGCCAAACCGGGGTCTTGCAACAACGGGTTCAAATCCTTGCCATCAAACGGCGCATTGGCCAGCCGGGCAAATGGGTTGGAAGTAAACAGAATAAAGGCCAGAAACGCCGCCCCAATCGCCGCCTGCACGCTCAGAACCCGCGCCTTCAACGGCAGCGGAAGGTTACCACCAAAACCCGCCACCATGGCGCCAAACAGCGTCAGTATCAGCACCCAGAGCAGCATCGAGCCTTCGTGGTTGCCCCAAACACCGGTCACTTTATACAGCAACGGCACTGCCGAATTGGAATGCGCCGCCACTAACCACAGTGAAAAATCCGAGGTGACAAAGCCCCAAGTCAGCGCCAAAAACGCGCCCAAAACCAACAGAAATTGCAGCAATGCCGCCTGCCCGGCCAACAGCATCCCGGCCCGCCAACCGCGCTGCGCCGCCCACATCGGCACCGCCATCTGCGCCAAAGCCACGCACAGGCTTAGGATCAATGCAAAATGGCCCAGTTCCGAAATCATGCGACTACCCCGTTTGACGCAACTATAGCGCGGCCCGGGGATAGGAACCAAGTGTTAGCGTGCATGCATTGCCCGCCATTCCTCGACCGCAGCGTTATAGTTCGGATCACCCGCAGGAACTGTTACCGCGACGTTGTCAACAGTAACGCTCGGCTCCACCTCCGCTTTCGGCGTCAGCTTCTGCACCGTCTGGCGCATGCGTTCAATCGACACGCCATCGCGCTGATACTGCAATTCGCGTGCGCCGAAATAGAACGAAATGATCGCCCCCATCAGCCACCACAATGGCTCGGGCACCAAGGCCAAACCTTCCATTCGTATCGCAAAGCTTTGCGGAGCGGTCATCGCAAAAGCAAATAACCCCATGGTTCCAAAGGCCAAAACCGGCCGTGGCAGCCGATTCATCGCATCGACAAAACGGTCAAACCATCCCAAGCGTTGCCCGGCAAATTCCGCACCGAACTGCTTCAGAACTTCGCTGAATTCGGCATTCTCCATCCGCGCTTCTTCGGCTTTGTTACCGATGAAAACTTCCGCCGCTTCCTTGATCGTGCCGCCGGCGATGTTTCCGCCGCGCACCAACCCAAGCAAAATCGAAATCAGCCCCATTTTGAAACCCTTTGTGAATGTTGTGCTGCGCTCAAATGAAATTTTGGCGCAATGAATTGTTCCGCTCGAATGATCCAACCGCCTTTGCCACCGTCTTGACGGCGGGCATATTTGCGAGAGGCTTCGCGCCTATCGGCCAGATTGTAGTAATAATTCCGCCGGGCAATGCCATAAGCATCAGCCAAATGCTGCGGTGCAATTGCCGCAACCCGGCCCGCCGCTGCCACTGTCACCGGGCCAATGCCGCCGTCTATTTCAACTTTTTCGCCAAATAACCCAAGCACTTGCTGCAATATCTTCACGGCCCAATTTCCAGCGTTGACGTACATGTCAAACACACTTGCCTGCACAATTTCCGGCAAATTACCGATGCCGGGTCGTTCAAAGTATTCCTGTTCAAAAATCCCCTGCGCTTGCTCAAGGCTCAGTTTCTTGACATCCGATACATCGACATCGCCGTCGTGGTCCAGATCCAAACCCAAGCGGCGCAAGGTGCCAATCGTCACGCCGTAATTGGTCGCGCCACCCGGATCGTCGCGGTCGTTCACAAACCCGCCTTCGCGGCGGACAATCTCAGCGGCTATGTCACGAACTGTCGGCATTGGCTTTCCTGTCTGGTTAACAGGGGCTTAATTACCAATGAAACCTTAACAAGGCGTAGCGCCACAGTTCGCTGCTATCTTCCCTCTTGCATCGCGGCTTTGGCGCGGAAAATGGCGATTCGCTGAATTAAATCCACCGGAACTGGTGCCCCGTAACCAAACCGAATCGTGCCTTTTTCCACCTCAAGCCCCGAATCACCTACACCAATCGCCGCCAACAGCGCCGCCGATACCGGGTAAATCGCGTAATGTTTCTGCCAAGCCGCACAATAAATCACCATGCGCCCGTCAATTTTCCACGTCGGAATCTTATAGGAAATCCCCGCCACGGCCCTCGGCAAAGCCGTATCAATCACCGCACAAACTTCGGTCAAAACCAGCCGCGCAGGCTCGGGCAAAGCCGCCAAATAGGCGCCGACACTCGCAAAATCCGGCATCGCCATCGGCTCACCTCAACTTGTCGGTTTGAAAACGCCTTGCTCTTTCAAAGCATCGACCAGTTCGCGCGGCATGTAATTCTCGTCATGCTTGGCCAAAACATTGTCAGCGACAAACACTCCGGTTTGCAGAAAGCCTTTCACAATCGTGCCTTTGCCTTCGCCAAACAGCGCCGGCAAAATGCCGACAAATCGCACCGGCACTTCCGCCTTGCGGTCGGTGATGACAAATTCATTGGTCGCCCCCCGCACTAGTGAGCCTTCCTTCACCAATCCACCCAATTGAAACCGCTCGCCATCCGCTGGCCTGTCGGCGGCCACTTGCACGGGTGCCTTAAAAAACTCGATGCCACCGCGCAAGCCATAGCCGACCAGAACGCTTGCCCCCGCCAACAACGCCAGCCCGGCTACAATCATCTGAATCCGCCGTCGTTTGCGTAAACTAGCCAATGTCACCCTCGTCATCCGGTGCGACCATGGTCACATGCGCCGCCGCCGCCAATGTCGCATTCACTTCCGCGCCATATATCACTGCGGTGCCAACAAGGTAAAAGAACAACAACGTGACAATCACCCCGGCCAAAGTGCCATAAGTCAGGGTGTAACTGGGCGCGTAGCTCAGATAGATCGAAAAGCCCAATGCCCCGGCCAAAAACAACAACGAGGTCAAAATGACCCCCGGCCAAAGCCGTTCGCTGCGCATACTTTTGCCGGGTAAAAAGCGGTGCGTAAGATACAAGGTAAACACAAACACCAAAAACCCTGACGCATAACTCATGAAAACCGTGCCGTATTGGAAACTCGATTTGGTGATTTTCTCGGCGACACTGACAAGAAACGGACTGAAAATGACCGTCAGCCCCAAGAAAAACGCGACAAACGCCCCCAAGAACACGAACAATATCGCCGTGCTGCGCCGAATGTAAAAATTGCGGATCTCTATCACATCATAGGCGCGGTCCAATCCGGTGCGAATTGCCTCAACCGCGCTTGAGGCAATCCAAATCGTGGCCGCAAAAGAAAACGTCAGCAATCCGCCGCGTTGCTGCGCCAAAACTTCTTTCAACACCGGTTCAATCGTTTGCGCGATATGCGGTGGCGCCAACCGAAAAAGTGCATCAATCGCCCGCAGGCTGTCATCCTTGCCCACCATTACGCCCACGAATGCCACCGCGAATATAAGGAACGGGAACAAAGCCAACAGTCCCGAAAACGCGATATAGCCCGCAATCGCCGATCCGTCGTGCTTATCAAACCGCAAATAGGCGGTCCAAAACACATGCACGTATCGGCGCAGCCGCGTCATGGAAATACCGCAGCCGCTTCCAACCCCATCACTTCCGGCAGACCCAACATCAGATTGGCATTCTGCACAGCTTGGCCCGAGGCACCTTTGACCAGATTATCCAAGGCCGAAATCACAATCGTCCGGCCCAAACGCCGGTCGGCGACCACACCAATCTTGCAACGATTTGACCCGCGCACATGCCTTGTCGCCGGATACTGACCAATCGGCAGCACATCGACAAACGGTTCGTTTGCATATCGCGCCTTCAAACACGCATAAATTGCCGCAGCATCGCCCTTCAAATATATTGTCGCCAATATCCCCCGGTTCTGCGGCAACAAATGCGGCGTGAACGCACACACCACCTCCCGCCCCGCGGCCTTGGAAAATTCCTGATCCAATTCCCCCATATGCCGATGATGCGCAACGCCATAAGCGGCATAACCTTCGGACACTTCAGAAAACAAATTCCCTTCGCGCAAAGCGCGGCCCGCCCCCGTCACCCCGGAAGCCGCATCGATGATGATCTCATCGGGGTCAATCAAACCGGCTTGCAACAAGGGCAATATCGGCAACAGCGAGGTCGCCACATAGCACCCGGTATTGGCCACCAGCCGCGCGGCGCGAATTTCATCGCGATAAAACTCCGGCAACCCGTAAACCGCACTGGCCTGCAACGACATCACTTTATGTTCAAGCCCATACCATTTCTGATAGGCCGCCGCCTCGCGCAGCCGAAAATCCGCCGACAAATCCACCACTTTCACCGACGACGGCAGTTTCGGCACCAGTTCGTGCATGATCCCATGCGGTAGTGCGGCAAACACCAGATCAACCACGCCAAAATCGACCGAATCCAAACCCAGCATTACCGGCAAATCCAGATGCGCCAAATGCGGGAAAATCTGGCCCATCGCTTGCCCAGCCTTGCGATCCGCACTCAAAGCGACAATCGTCATCGCCGGATGCCCGGCAATCAGCCGCACCAATTCCGCACCAGTGTACCCACTTGCCCCAAGGATTGCGATTCTGTGCTGTTTCATCTGCCCGCCCGAACGACCTTTCGGCAGCCTTAAGCCAACCGCCCAATGCTTTCAATCACACGCCCTGAAAACCCAACTCCATAGCCAAAAACCTGTGCGCTTGCTGCGACACTTGGCGCGGATCACCCGTCGTCAAAAACACCGTCTCGCCAGACCCGGAAAATTCCGGATGCCTTATCAAATAATCCGCCAAGGATTCCGCCACAATGGCTGGCTGCGACAACACCAACGTGCCCACGGGCAATTCGCGTTCGAACACTTCCTGCACCAGCGGGTAATGCGTGCAGCCCAAAACCGCCACTTGCGGATCGGGGCAACGCCGCAACAATTCCGCCACATGGTCGCGCACAAACATCCCGGCGCTGAAACTGTCGCCCTCCTCAATCGCGTCCACCAATGCGATGCAAGCCTGCGCCGTCACCGCCACGCCTTTCGCGCGAAACGCCAATTCGCGCTCGAACGCCCCCGAATCTACCGTCGCTTTGGTGGCAAACAACGCCACCCGTTCCAGCCCGACGTATTTGGCATACGACCGATCCGCCCAAGGCCGCTTGGCCAAAACCTCGATCATCGGCACGAACACGCCCAAAACGCGTTTATCCGCCGGAACCCATTCCTCCTGCATCCGTCGCAAAGCGACCGCCGAAGCGGTGTTACAAGCCAACACCACCAACTCACAGCCACGCTCAAACAACGTGGAAACACCTGCACAGGTCAGATCAAAAATTTCATCCGCCGATCTTGGCCCATAAGGCGCATGCGCATTGTCGCCCAAATAGACAAACCCCTGCCCCGGCAACCGCGCCTGCAACGCCCGCCACACCGTCAATCCGCCTAAGCCGCTGTCAAACACCCCAATCGGCATCCAAACCCCCGTAGGGTGCGCATTTTGCGCACCGTCCTACCCCAAACAAAAAGGGCCGGCATCGCTGCCAGCCCTCCCCAATCCCATTCGTAACCAGCTTACCGTTTCGAGAACTGGAAGCTCCGGCGCGCTTTGCGTTTGCCGTACTTCTTCCGCTCAACCACACGACTATCCCGCGTCAGGAATCCCGCCGCTTTCAACGCCGGACGCAACGACGGCTCGTACAATTGCAATGCCTTGGAAATGCCATGCTTCACCGCACCGGCTTGGCCCGACAGCCCGCCACCCTTGACGGTCGCCATCACGTCGAACTCGCCAACCACATCGGCCACCGAGAATGCCTGGCCAATCACCATCTGCAACACCGGACGGGCGAAATAGGCGTTCATCTCTTTGCCATTCACCGTCACTTTGCCCTTGCCCGGTTTGATCCAGACTCGAGCAACCGCGTTTTTCCGCTTGCCGGTCGCATAAGACCGACCCAAGGCATCGCGCACCGAAACACGCGGGGCCACCACAACCGGCGCGACCGCAATTTCTTTCAAGTCTTCGAGCGATTTGATTTCTTCGGCCATGCTCATGCGCTCCGCGTATTTTTAGGGTTCAGCACTTTCAGATCGACCACTTCGGGGCTTTGAGCCTCATGGGTATGTGCCGCACCGGCATAAACCCGCAAGTTCGACATTTGCGCACGGCTCAACGGGCCGCCGGGCAACATGCGCTCAATCGCCTTGGTCACAACCCGCTCGGGGAACTTACCCTCAAGTATCTGCGCCGCAGTGCGAAACTTGATCCCGCCCGGAAACCCGGTGTGCCAATAGTACCGCTTGTCGGCACGTTTGTTGCCAGTCATCTGCACCTTTTCGGCGTTGATGATGATCACATTGTCACCCATATCCATATGCGGGGTAAAAGACGGCTTGTGCTTGCCACGCAAGCGCATGGCAACAATCGAGGCAAGACGGCCCAGAACAACGCCCTCGGCGTCAATCAGGATCCATTTCTTGTCGATGTCAGCCGGTTTGGCAGTGAAAGTTTTCATCAGGGCTGGTCCGTTGTTTCTGTTCAAATGTCTTTGGCCCAACCTATTGGTCGAACCGGATGGTGCCTTTTAACGATCTGCCTTGCCGCGTCAATGCAATAATGTGTCTTTATCTTGCGTAAAAACAATGCCTTACAATAACGGTATTTTAATACCCCACATTTTCTCAAAGTATCTGCAACCATCCAAAGGGCAAAAGTCCGCCGAAACAATTATCACGATTGCATTGGTCGAGATTTATTGGCAGAAACAGGTCACAGCAACGGAGTGACCCGATTTGGAATTTATCGCCCTCCACCAAGGCGCAATCGCGCTGGTCCTGCTTGGCTTGATATTTGTCGCCTTCGTCGCCGAATTGATGCCGCCGTCCGCAATTGCCGCCATTGGCGCCGCAACATTTCTTGCCCTCGGTCTGATTTCCTTTTCCGACTTTTCCGCCGCCTTCGGCAATTCCGCCCCCGTCACGATCGGAGCGATGTTCATCATCTCGGGCGCGTTGGTGCGTACAGGCACGCTGGAAATTGTCTCGGCCTGGCTTACGTCGCATGCCAAGGAACGCCCGTATGTCGCCCTAATAGGCTTGTTCGCCGGTATCGCCGTCACCTCGGCATTCATGAACAACACCCCTATCGTCATGGTGATGATCCCGGTCGTCATCAAGCTCGCCCGAGCCATCGGTACCGCCTCGACCCGACTTTTGATCCCATTGTCCTATTTCACCATCCTCGGCGGCATGTGCACCCTGATTGGCACCTCGACCAATCTACTTGTCGATGGCGTGGTGCGCGAACACGGCCTTCCCGGATTCTCGATTTTTGAAATCGCCCCGGTTGGCTTGGCCGTCTCGTTGGCGGGTGCTGCCATCATGGCAATTCTCGGCCCAATTTTACTGCCCTCGCGCGCCGACCACCAAATTGACGGCAGCAATGATGAACATTTCCTCACCGAAATCGGCTTCCCGCAGAACTCGCCCCTCATCGGCACGGCGATCCCGGCAATTTCCTTTCTCAAACCCGGCGGAGTAACCCTGCTGGCCATTCGCCGCGGCATGGCGCGGATATCTAAAAGTCTCGAGTCAGAAACCATCCAGGCGCGCGACCGGTTGATCGTCCAAGCCACCCGCGACGAAGTGCTGACGCTCGACACTTTGCCCGGTATCTTTGTCTATCAAACCCCGCTTGCGCTGCGCACCGGTGAAGAACGCGTTACCGTCGAGGCCTATGTCGCCCCAGCTCGCCAAGGCAAACACCAGCGCATTTCCGACTTTCACGAACTCAAGCGCATGGGCATCCGCATCATCGGCGTCAGCCGCCATATGCACCTTGCCGGTTCCGACCTTGGCTCGGTCGTCCTGCGTCCAGCCGACCGATTGCTGCTGTCTGGCACCCAACTCGCCCTAAGCCGCGTGCGCGACATTGTCGATCTCGCCGCCGTCACCGAAACTCCGGCCCGCGCCTTCCGCCGTTCCAAAGCACCCATCGCCATCGCCGCTCTCTCGGCGGTGGTCTTGCTTTCAGCTTTCAACGTCATGGATATTGGCGCACTGGCTATCCTTGCCGTCGCCGTCTTACTACTTTGGCGCTGCATCGATCCCTCCGAGGCGTGGAGCTCGTTTGACGCCAATGTCATGATGATGATCATTTCCATGCTGGCCATCGGCAAGGGATTGCAAAATACCGGCGCCATCGAGCTTTTGGTGACGCCGCTCGGCCCCTTCCTGCAAGATTCGTCACCTATTGTCATTCTGATCGGCGTCTACATCTTTTCGATGCTGCTGACCGAAATGATCTCCAACAGCGCCGTTGCGGTGATCATGACCCCCATTGCCATCGGCATTGCCAACGCTGCCGGTATCGAGCCGCGGCCTCTCGTTGTGGCAGTCATGTTTGCCGCCACAATGGCTTTCGCCACCCCGATTGGCTATCAAACCCACACGATGGTCTATGGTGCCGCCAACTATCGCTTCCGCGATTTCGTCAAAATCGGCATCCCGATGGACATAGGTGTCGGCATCGTGGCGGTTATAGCGATCAGTGTGTTCTTCCCGTTCTGAAGTAGGGTGCGTTTTCAACGCACCAATCTACCCCCGCAACCTCTGCACCTTCGGATACAACGCCTCAAACCTTGCTGCCAGAACCGCCACAAACAGCACCATCGCGCCAACTTGATGCAGCGATGCCAACACCAAAGGCGCGGCATAAACCACCGTCACAATCCCCAACGCCACTTGGCCCGCTAATGCCAGCGCCATCCAGCCAAACGCCCGCTTCACCCCATCCAATGACGAAACCCGACTTACCCACCAGCCAAACATCCCCAAAGCAAGAACCACATATCCCAGCATCCGATGATTGAACTGCACCAATCCCGCATTCTCAAAGAAATTGCTCCACCAAGGTGCCAATGCAAAACTCTCTGATGGCAAAAACTCACCCGCCATTAGCGGCCAGGTCGGATAGTTCCGCCCCGCATCAATCCCCGCCACCAAAGCGCCCAACAAAACCTGCACGAAAACCAGCCCGACCAATACCAACCCCAACCGCGACAGCCCCACCTGACGCTGCCGCCGCGCTTGCAGCAAAACGGCATCGCCGCGCCGCAGCTTCATCACAAACCACGCCAGCAATCCCAAAATTACAAACGCCAGCCCCAAATGACCCGCCAACCGATACGACGCCACATCCACCATGCGCCCGGTCAGGCCCGAGGAAACCATCCACCAGCCAATCGCACCTTCCAGCCCGATCAAGCCGCCAATCCCCAGCAACCGCCCGGTCCAACCGGTCGGAATCGCCTTGCGCGTCTGAAACCAAATGAACCCAACCGCCCAAACCAGTCCAATGACCCGGCCCAACAGCCGATGCCCCCATTCCCACCAATAGATGCTTTTGAACCCGGCCAAATCCATGCTGAAATTCTGCTCGGTAAATTCCGGGCTGGCCCGATACAGGTCAAACTGAAACTGCCAATCCGCTTCATTCATCGGCGGAATAGCCCCGGTCACCACGTTCCATTCGGTGATCGACAACCCCGAATCCGTCAGCCGCGTCAGTCCACCAACCACAACCATCACCGCGACTAATACGAACAGCACACACAGCCAGCGCACGATTCCCCGCCGCTGCCCGGCGCGAACTGCTTCGACATCCACCTTCACGCGGGTGACCTTGGTTTTCGCCGCACTCACATCCTCAAAAATGTTCCGCTTGCCCGCCATCACTGCCCCTTCTCTCGCGCCAAGGCACGAAACACCCCATGCAACGCCTTCACATCGGCGTCGCTCAACGGCAATCGGCCAAACATGTTGCGCAAGTTTTCCCGCATCCCCGGCGCTTTGGCCTCCGGGAAAAAGAACCGTGCTTCGTCCAACTTTAACATCAGATGCTCAACCAGCTTCTCAACTTCAACCCGCTCGGCAAACCTCGTCCGCCCCAATTCCATTGCATCCGCCACCACACCCGCCGATTTCCGCCACTCATACCCCATCAACAACACACACTGCGCTAGGTTCAACGAACCAAACGCCGGGTTCACCGGCACCGAAATGCTTGCGTTCGCCCGCGCCACATCCTCATTCTCCAACCCAGACCGTTCCGGTCCGAACATCACCCCTACACTCTGCCCATCCGCAATCAGCTTTCGCGCCAGCACCATCGCGCTTTCCGGCGTGAACACCTCTTTGGTCAACTCCCGTCCGCGTGCAGTAGTGGCGAAAACGAAATTCAAATCGCCAATTGCCCCCGGCAAATCCTCGGCCACAATCACATGATCCAACACCCGCCCCGCACCCGAAGCCATCGCCACCGCCCGCTCATTCGGCCACCCATCCCTTGGCGTCACCAACCGCAACCGATCCAACCCGAAATTCCACATCCCCCGCGCCGCCGCACCAATATTCTCGCCCATTTGCGGACGCACCAACACCATCACCGGCCCCGGTCCCTGCCAATCTAGCGCCGCCGAATGATCCGTGCCCGACATCTTGCCCTTCCAAATTCCCGCCCGCGTGATAGCCTCTCATCCAGCCACTTGCAAACGGAGCCGCCATGGCCTTTGACCCCGATCTCGCCGACCTTTTGCGGGCCGAAATCACCGGACACGGCACGGTGATCGAAAAGAAAATGTTCGGCGGGCTCTGTTTCATGCTCAACGGCCACATGGCCATGGGCACCTACAAACAGGGCGGCATGTTCCGCGTCGCCAAGCATGACGCCGCCAAGGCTCTCGCCATTCCCGGCACCGAAACTATGATCCAGGCCGGGCGCGAGGCGACGGGCTTCATCCTGACCAGCGCCGATGTGGTGTTCGACGACGACCAGCGCCACAAATTGGCGCAACTGGCGCTCGCCTATATCAAAACCTTGCCGCCAAAATAGCGTCTTCACCGGCTTTTAACCCAAATCGACTTCCTGTAGGAAAGCCGCAACTTTCAGGTCAAGGATCCAGTCATGAGCAAAATCAAAGTCGCCAATCCGGTGGTCGAACTCGACGGCGACGAGATGACGCGCATCATCTGGCAATTCATCAAAGACAAGCTGATCCTGCCTTACCTCGACATCGACCTGAAATATTACGACCTCGGCATCGAAGAACGCGACCGCACCAACGATCAAATCACCATCGACTCGGCTGAGGCAATCAAGAAATACGGCGTCGGGGTCAAATGCGCCACCATCACCCCTGATGAGCAACGGGTCGAGGAATTCGGCCTGAAACAGATGTGGAAAAGCCCCAACGGCACCATCCGCAACATCCTCGGTGGCGTCATCTTCCGCCAACCGATCATCTGCCAGAATGTGCCGCGCCTAGTGCCGCACTGGACCAAACCCATCGTCGTTGGCCGTCACGCTTTTGGCGACCAGTACAAGGCCACCGATTTTCGCTTTCCCGGCAAAGGCAAGCTGACGATCAAATTCGTCGGCGACGACGGCACGGTGATCGAAAAAGACGTGTTCGACGCCCCCGCCGCCGGCGTCGCCATGGCAATGTACAACCTTGATGAGTCGATCCGCGAATTCGCCCGCGCCTCGCTGAACTACGGCCTCAACCTTGGCTGGCCGGTCTATCTTTCCACCAAGAACACCATCCTCAAGGCCTATGACGGGCGTTTCAAAGACATTTTCGAATCGGTCTATCTCGAAGAATTTTCGATGGCCTTCAACGAGGCTGGCATCACCTACGAGCACCGCCTGATCGACGACATGGTCGCCTGCGCGATGAAATGGTCGGGCGGCTATGTCTGGGCCTGCAAGAATTATGACGGCGACGTGCAATCCGACACTGTGGCACAAGGCTTCGGCTCGCTCGGCTTGATGACCTCGGTATTAATGACTCCCGATGGCAAAATCGTCGAGGCCGAAGCCGCCCACGGCACAGTCACCCGCCACTTCCGTCAACATCAGAAAGGTGAGGCCACCTCGACCAATTCGGTCGCCTCGATCTATGCTTGGACCGGCGGCCTGAAACACCGCGCCAACCTGGACGACAACACCGCGCTCAAACGTTTTGCCGAAACGCTGGAGCGCGTGGTCGTCGAAACCGTCGAATCCGGCGCAATGACCAAAGACCTCGCCGTTCTAGTCGGACCCGACCAAAAATGGCTGACAACCATTGGCTACTTGGAACAAGTCGCCGCCAACCTCGAAAAGGCGCTTTAGCGTTTCGGGCACGGCCGACCCGCCAATGGATATCTGACAAAGGTGACGAAATCAGTTCAGGCAGCGATCAACGCTTCTAGCTGCGCCGCAACACCTGCCGCCAAATTGCGATCCCACCAATAATTGTTATGCGCCATCAGATCCAACCCCGGAAACGGCGCTCCGACATTGACTTTGATGTCGCGCAATTGTTTGGTTTTCGCCAATTCCGCATAGTCCACCCCAGCTTTACTCAATGGAAACCCCAGTGGATCGTATTCCCCGTAATAATTCTGCCACCAATTCTTAAGCTGAAATTTCGGCGCGAGTTGGTCACCCGAAAAGGGAATCGCGAAAATCTTGGAATAATCATAGGCAAAATTGAAAATCGGCATGTTGCAACCAAAGGTGATTATGGACGCCACTTGATGCATATTTCGCATGCCTAAAGCTGGGTTGCTCTTTCTGTCCCAAA
Source organism: Oceanomicrobium sp. (assembly GCA_031415055.1). GTDB lineage: Bacteria > Pseudomonadota > Alphaproteobacteria > Rhodobacterales > Rhodobacteraceae > JANMOK01. The sequence goes on from JANOQZ010000024.1 coordinate 77,820, forward strand.
TGTGGTTTGAAATGACATAACAGCCCAACGAGAATGCCAAAATGACCAACGGCGCTCCGTCTTCGACATCGCCTTCCAGCAGGCCGACGGTCGCATCAATGTTGGCGTGAACGTCGTCATAGATAGTGTTGTTGGGGTCATTTCGGTCCGTTCGATACGACGCCGGGTCCCCCAAGTTATTCACAACAAACTTGCGCACCATGCCCACGCTGACCGACCCGGCGACCGACTTCAAAAACTTGTCCTGATTGTTGTCCAAAATATCAGCATAATACGTCTCGCGCCACGCCACATTGGCCGCGAAACTTGCGCCGCCAACAATATTGCGCACCGCCGTAAACAAAGGTTCTGAATAGGTCGGCTTGGTCGTCTTGGGCTTTTTGTCGGGAGCAGCCGTCCCCATTCCATGCACGACAAGAACGGCGATTTTCTTTTTCATGACAAACCTCCCGCTGAATTAGCGAAGATTATCACAAATTGCGCCAATTATTTAGCGGATTGTTGCACTGGTCAACCAAACCTCCACCGCCCTCACCGCGTCCCCCGCCTTGCTCGCATCGCTGCCACCCGCCTGCGCCATATCGGGCCGACCGCCGCCACCCTTGCCACCCATGGCTTCGGCGGCAACGCGCACCAGATCAACCGCAGAAACTCGGGCAGTCAAATCATCGGTTACTCCCGCTGCCACCGCCGCTTTTCCATCAGCATCGGCAATCAACAGCACGGCGCCTGAACCGATGCGTGCCTTCTGCTCATCCATCAATCCGCGCAAATCTTTGCCGGATACACCTTTCAAAACTTTAGAAACCAAAGCTATCCCATTGATAACATTAGGTTCATCTTCACCCACTTTTGCACCGCCCGACATCGCCAACTGTCGCCGCAAATCCGCAACCTCACTGTTCAAGGCCCGGTTTTCGCCCATCATCTTGGCAATACGTTCCGGCAAATCCACCGCGCTGGTCTTGATCGCGCCAGCAGCCGCCTGCAGCAAATCCAGTTGTTGCTCGACATAGGCCAACGCCCCAACCCCGGTCAGCGCCTCGATCCGTCGAACACCCGAAGAAACCGCGCTGTCCGCCAACAAGACGCACAGCCCGATCTCACCGGTGCGACCCACGTGGGTGCCGCCGCACAACTCCAACGAATAAGTCCGCTTATCGGCACCCTTGCCCGACCTTGCCAGTGCCCCCATCGACACCACCCGTACCTCGTCACCATATTTCTCGCCAAACAATGCCTGAGCGCCAATCGCGCGGGCATCATCGGGAGTCATAATGCGGGTTTGCACCGAAGAATTCTGTCGGATGAACGCATTGACCTCGCTTTGAATAGATTTGAATTCAGCTTCGGTCAGTCCCTTGTTGTGGCTGAAATCAAACCGCAACCGATCCGGCGCATTCAAACTGCCGCGTTGCGCCACATGGTCACCCAACGTGCGCCGCAAAGCCTCGTTCAGTAAATGCGTCGCCGAATGGTTGGCGCGAATGGCGGTCCGACGCGCAGAATCCACCTTCAATTCCGCCGCCAAACCTACATCCAACGTCCCCTGCACCACTTCCGCCACATGCAAAATAACCCCGGCCTTTTTGCGCGTATCTGTAACTTTGGCCGTTCCCGAACCGGTCACAATCAGCCCGGTGTCGCCCACCTGGCCACCACTTTCGGCATAAAATGGCGTCTGGTTCAGCACGATATGCACCGTGTCGCCCTTGACCGCTCGCTCAACCAAAGCGCCATCCTTAACCAGCGCCAACACCTGCCCTTCGGCCACTTCGGTATCATAGCCCAGAAACTCGCTGGTCCCGTGTTTCTCGGCCAACTCGAACCATATCCTGTCGTCCGCCGCCTCGCCCGTCCCCGCCCAAGCGGCACGCGCTTTGGCTTTCTGCGCCGCCATCGCAGTATCAAACCCGGCAACATCAACTTCACGCCCCTTCTCGCGCAAAGCATCCTGCGTCAAATCCAGCGGAAACCCAAATGTGTCATACAGCTTAAACGCCGTCGCCCCCGGCAAATCGGAACCATCAGGCAATCCCGCCAATTCCCCATCCAGCAGCTTCAACCCGCGATCCAAGGTCGTCAAAAACCGCGTTTCCTCCGCCAACAGAGTCTCGGAAATCAACGTTTGGGCCCGGCCCAATTCGCCAAACGCCTGCCCCATTTCGGCAACCAAAGTCGGCACCAGCCGGTACATCACCGGCTCTTTCGCCCCCAGCAAATGCGCATGCCGCATCGCCCGCCGCATGATACGGCGCAAAACATACCCTCGCCCCTCATTGGAGGGCATCACCCCATCGGCAATCAGAAAACTGGTAGATCGGATATGATCCGCAATCACCCGATGGTGAAACTTGCCAACACCATCTGCATCACCGTCGGTGAAATTGGCCGAGGCTTCGACCAATGCCCGCAACGTATCGGTGGCGAACACGTCCTGCTTGCCCTGCAACACCGCGCCAAACCGCTCCAACCCCATGCCGGTATCGACCGATTGCTTGGGCAAAGGCTCGCGCCGCCCGTCGGCAAACTGTTCGAACTGCATGAATACATTGTTCCAGATCTCAACGAACCGGTCGCCATCCTGCTCCGCCGACCCCGGCGGCCCGCCCGCCATGCTCGGCCCATGATCGTAAAATATTTCCGAACACGGCCCGCAAGGCCCGGTTGGCCCCATCATCCAGAAATTGTCATTGGTGGCGATGCGGATGATCCGATCATCCGGCAGACCGGCCACCTTCTTCCACACCGCCGCTGCTTCAACATCATCGTGATAAACCGTCACCGTCAAGCGTTTGGGATCAATGCCAAACCCTTTGGTCAACAACTCCCAAGCGAAGGGAATTGCCTGATCCTTGAAATAATCGCCGAACGAAAAATTGCCCAGCATCTCGAAAAACGTCAGATGCCGCGCGGTATAGCCCACATTGTCCAAATCATTGTGCTTGCCGCCGGCCCGCACGCATTTTTGCGAAGTGGTGGCGCGTTTATAGTCGCGAATTTCCACGCCGGTGAACACGTTCTTGAACTGCACCATGCCGGAATTTACGAACATCAGTGTCGGGTCGTTGCGCGGCACCAAATTGGAAGATTCCACCACCTGATGCCCATGATCGGCAAAATAGCCCAGAAAAGTGCTGCGGATGTCGTTCACGCTGGTCATGTCGAATTCCCGGTCTCATGCCGAAACGACAACTCGCGCGGCAAATCGTTCTGGCATTTAGCTTGCGGCCCCGCGCCTGTCCACTGGCGACAAACGAAAACGACCGCCCGATCAAGGACGGTCGCCACCTTCAAACCAAAAAGTTCAATCCTCGATCACATCCGCCGTTTCGGTTTCAGGACTCGCCTGCAAGTCCAATCCATGCGCCGAACGCAGTTTTTCGGCAATCGCTTCCGCCACATCCGGGTTGTCGCGCAGGAACACTTTCGCATTCTCGCGCCCCTGCCCGATCCGCTCATCGCCAAACGAGAACCACGAACCGGATTTTTCCACAATCCCGGCCTTGACACCCAAATCGACCAATTCGCCGGTGCGTGAAATGCCTTCGCCATACATGATGTCGAATTCCACCTGTTTGAACGGTGGCGCCACCTTGTTCTTCACCACCTTCACCCGCGTGGTGTTGCCGACCACTTCCTCGCGGTCCTTGATGGCGCCGATCCGGCGGATGTCCAGCCGCACCGAGGCGTAGAATTTCAGGGCATTGCCGCCCGAGGTCGTCTCCGGCGAGCCAAACATCACGCCAATTTTCATCCGGATCTGGTTGATGAAAATCACCATGCAGTTCGACCGGCTGATCGCCGCAGTCAGCTTACGCATCGCCTGACTCATCAGCCGTGCCTGCGCCCCGACTTGCGCGTCGCCCATATCGCCTTCAAGTTCCGATTTCGGCGTCAACGCCGCCACCGAATCGACCACGACCACGGCAACCGCGCCGGATCGCACCAAAGTCTCGGTAATCTCCAGCGCCTGCTCGCCGGCATCGGGCTGTGAAATCAGCAGCTCGTCCAGATTGACACCCAGCTTTTTGGCATAAGACGGATCCAGCGCGTGCTCGGCATCGACAAAGGCGCAGATGCCGCCGTTTTTCTGTTCTTCGGCAATCACATGCAGCGCCAAAGTGGTTTTGCCCGAACTCTCCGGCCCGTAAATTTCGATGATCCGGCCCTTGTGCAGCCCGCCGATCCCTAACGCAATATCCAACCCGATTGACCCGGTGGAAATCGCCTCGATCTCGATCGCTGCACCATCTTGGCCAAGCCGCATGATCGAGCCTTTGCCAAAGCTGCGCTCGATTTGTGACAAAGCCGATTCCAGCGCCTTCGCCTTGTCCATGCCGCGTCTTTCGTTCAGGTCCAGTATCGGGGATGCCATTGATTTACCTCTTGTTTCACAATCGCCATTGGCTGGCAATCACTGCTCTGTTCTCTTCTTGTTCTCATAGTCATGCGGTCAAAATAGGAACAATGCAAGCCAAATTTTCACGGTCCAAGACTAGCGGCAATTTGGTTAGCAAGAGGTGAACAAAGCCGCACCAGCGTGAAATAATGTGGCAATGTTCGCTGGCGTCGGCCAAAGGCCCTACGCCAGCGCCAGTTGGTCCTTCACGACCTTGGTCAAATCGCTTAGCGAATAAGGCTTTGGCAAGAATACCGAATGTTCGAAATCACTCGAGCCGCCAGAAAATGCGTCCTCGGCATAGCCCGACACAAACACCACCTTGGCATCGGGCCGGTTCGCCCGCGCTTTGCGCACCCAACTTGGCCCGTCCAGTCCCGGCATGATCACGTCCGATATCAGCAGATCGACGTTCAAGGCGGCATCGCTCAAAATCTGCAAGGCTTCTTCGCCCGAACAGGCCTCAAACACCGTATACCCCCGCATCCGCAACGCGCGTGCCGTAAAGGACCTGACCGCAGTCTCGTCTTCGGCGAGCAGAATTTTGCCTTGCCCGCTCATATCATGCAGCGAAAGTTTCGGCGGCACATCGGCAACTAGTCTCAGCGGAGTTTCGCTGTCTGAGGCAGGCAGATAAATCGAGAAAACCGTGCCGCACCCAAGCGTTGAATCGACAAAAATGAATCCGCCGGTTTGTTTGACAATGCCATAAGCGGTTGAAAGCCCCAGTCCGGTGCCTTCGCCAACCCGTTTTGTGGTGTAAAACGGCTCAAAAATCTTGCCGATTTCATCGTCGGAAATGCCGGTTCCGGTGTCAGAAACCCGGATCAGCACATACGGACCAGCCGGAATGTTGGCGCGGTTGCGCTGCGTGTCTTGACTGACCAACAAGTTTTCGCAGGCAATACGGACCTCGCCACCCAACGGCATGGCGTCGCGCGCGTTGACGACCAAATTCATGATCACCTGTTCAAACTGGCGTTCGTCGACGCGCACCGGGCGCAAGTCGTCACATTTTTCGATCACCAAGCTGACCTTTTCGCTCAGCAATCGATTGAGCAGATGTGCCAATTCGCTCAAAGTATCGGTCAATTGAATGGTCTTGGGCTGTAACGTCTGCTTGCGCGAAAATGCCAGCAATTGCCGCACCAACGCCGCTGCACGCAGGGCGTTGGCCCGAATCTGCATCAGGTCGGAATGGTCGAAATCGCCGGTTTCGTGACGCAGCAACAGCAAATCACAATGTCCATTGATTGCAGTCAGTAAATTATTGAAATCATGCGCAATTCCACCAGCCAATTGACCGACGGCCTGCATCTTCTGGCTTTGCACGAATTGCGCTTCCAGCGATTTCAATTCAGTTGCGTCGTTCATCGTGGCAATGATTTGCGGACCATCAATGCTGTCCACGCGCAAAAGATTGACCTGAAAAAATACATTCTGATCGCCCGAAATCCGCCGCGCCATTTCAGAACGCGCTTTAGCGGGTGCGGTAGCGGTTTCCACCAGTCTTTCGCGCATCGAGCGCCACAATCCATCCAGCAGATCGCAAATATCAACCTTCGGCTGCGCCGCATCGCCCAGCAAAGATTTGCCGGCCTTGTTGATAAAATCAATCCGCCCGTCCATGCCAAGGCGCAACAACGCCACCGGCAGGTCCTGGAAGGCTTTTTCGTCAAAGGAGGCCGAATTGACTGACGCAAAGGTCGGCAAGATTTCTGCGCTGACGCCAACGGATTTCAACCACAGCAGCCGATTGCTGCCAACCCGTTCGGCGCGAATGCTGCCAAAATCGCCTGCGATTTGCGCAGTCCCCGCCACTGCGGCCTGACGCAGAAACTGTCCGCAATTTCCGCCTGAACCGACAAAAAAGTCGCCGCAAATCGCCGCAACATTCACCCGGCGCGCCTTGATGAATTCTTGGTCAAACTTGGCGTTGCCAGTCAGAACTGCACCGTTAAAATCCGTCAGAAAATACGAATTCTGCGACCCGGCAAAAAGCCCAGCAAATTGCACGTTTCGCAATCGGCTCGGCACTTGCGCGACCAGTTGAACCGCCACAAACCCGGCCAGACCAACCACAGTCGCGCGAAAAGCGTGCAGGATATTGGCGGATGTTATGCCCTGATAAATGACAAATGCCGCCAAAAGCAGCAAGCAAATAGCCCCGACCGCGGCCGCCTTTCCAACCGATTTACGCCCCGAAAAACTGCTCGGAAAATTCGGCGTAACAAAGACCATGCGGATTGGGTTCCAGATTGAGACAGACAAGCCCCCAATCTACCCAAAAACAGTTAATGAATGGTAAACATCGAACCTAGAGTCCCGGCAATTGCACGAACTCCGCCGCATAAAAACCGTCGCCCGCTTCTGGTGGCAAAAAGCGCACTTCTCGACCCATTGACCAACCAGCATTGCGCCGCAAAAACCCAGCGCTCTGGTCGCTGTTTTCGCATTTCAGCAACGAACAGGTTGCATAAACCAACCGACCACCCGTTGCCACCAAGGCCTGCGCCTTGTCCAAAATCTCGGCCTGAAGCAGCACCAGCAAATCCAAACCGCTGGCATCCATCCGCCATTTCGCATCCGGATTGCGCCGCCAAGCGCCCGACCCCGAACAGGGCGCATCGACCAGCACCAAATCGCATTTCCCTGCCAACTTCGGCAAATCCCCAGTCGCGACCAAACTAACTTTCGCCCCAGCCCGCGCTGACCGGTCTGGCAAATCTTTCATCCGGCCAGCGTTAATGTCATGCGCCATCAACAGCCCTTGACCCCCCATTTCCGCCGCCAATGCCAGCGTTTTGCCCCCGCCACCGGCACAGTAATCCAACACCCGCATCCCAGGCTTCGCCCCGGCAAACAAGGCGACGGCTTGGCTAGAAACATCCTGCAACTCGACCAAACCCGACGTATAGGCCCGGCTTCCGGCAACCGCCCTTGGGTTCTCGACCACCCGCAAGGCATGCGGCGAAAGCGCATGCTCCTCAACCGCAATCCCTTCCTGCGCCAACATCACCTTGGCGCCCGCAACCGTGCCGCGCAAAGTGTTCACACGCAAATCCAGCGGCGCCCGCGCCTGCATGGCACGAAGAATCTTCAAGCGGTCCGCTCCCAAAGATCGGCCAATTTCATCTTGCAAAAAGTCGGGGTAATCATAGGAAATCGCTTCCGGCGCGGGCGGCAATTCGCACTCGACTTGTGCTTTTTCCGCGACCGACAATTGCTCCGGCGCGAACCCATCGCCGCTAAACAATTCGCCGGGATCAAGCCCTTCGGCCAATAACTGCGCAATGACCAATCCACGCCCGGTTTCTGCCCCACCTCGCCACGCGAAAGATCGTCGCTGCCGGATGCAATCAAACACTACATCGCGCACCGCTGCCCGGTCTTTTGACCCGGCAAATCGACTGGCCCGTGACCAGCGCGTCAAAGCACGTTCAGCAGGTTCGCCGCGCAAAATTTCGTCCAACAATGAAATGGCGGCCGCCAGCCGAGCACCGGGTGTCATCGCACTTTTCTGCCCTGAAATTTAGCCTCACACAAGCAGGGCCAAGCCCAGCGAGATCCAAGCCACAGCCATCGCACAACCGCCAAAGGCGAAAGCCAAAAATCGATAGGTCACCCGATTGCTGCCAATATGAATGAACGCATGCACATAGCGCGCGGCGACAAAAGCCACCGAAGCAATCGCCACCCCCCAATTGCTCGCGCCAGTGGCGGCAGCTAACGCGACGCAAGCATATAACATCACCGGCAATTCAAACTGGTTGACCAGATTGTTCTGCGCCTTCTGCACGCCAATTTCATAGGCGTCATTGGACAAAGCAATATCGCGGATATGAACGCGCTTGCTGCGAATATCGGCCAATCGTCGATTCAGCAGAACCATGTAAACAATCCCCACTAGCAATACTTGCGCAAACACCGCGGCAATCGATACGGTCAAATGCAGCGGCATTCACGAACCAGCCCGATAATTCGGGCTTTCCCGGGTGATCTGCACGTCATGCACATGGCTTTCGCGCAATCCCGCACCGGTTATCCGCACAAAGCTCGAATTTTTCCGCATCGCCTCAATATCCGCAGCCCCAGTATACCCCATCGCCGCCCGGAGCCCGCCAACCAATTGGTGCAACACGACGTTGACCGCGCCCTTATAGGGCACCTGCCCTTCAATCCCCTCGGGCACCAGCTTTTCGTTGGAAACCTCCATCTGGAAATATCGATCCGCCGACCCGCGCGCCATCGCCCCAACCGAACCCATGCCGCGATAAGCCTTAAACGTCCGGCCCTGATACAGGATCATCTCGCCCGGTGCCTCGTCGGTTCCCGCCAGCATCGAGCCGATCATCGCGCAATGCGCCCCACCGGCAATCGCCTTGGCGAAATCGCCGGAAAACTTGATGCCACCATCCGCAATCACCGGATGCCCGGTTTTCATTGCCTCACCCGCAGCATCCATAATCGCCGTCAGTTGCGGCACGCCTACGCCTGCAACAATCCGTGTCGTGCAAATCGACCCCGGGCCAATGCCGATTTTCACCGCATCGGCACCCGAGCCAAGCAACGCCCGCGTCCCTTCGGCAGTCGCCACATTGCCCGCCACGACCTGAACTGAATTGGACAGCTTTTTCACCCGTTCGACCGCCAATCCTACGCTTTGCGAATGGCCATGCGCCGTATCAATCACGATCAAATCAACCCCGGCATCAATCAACGCTTCCGATCGCGCAAAGCCTGCATCGCCAACAGTCGTAGCCGCCGCCACCCGCAAGCGCCCCAACTCATCCTTGCAAGCCTGCGGGTTCAAAACCGCCTGTTCCAAATCCTTCAACGTCAGCAGGCCGGTCAACTTACCATTGCCATCGGTCACCAACAGCTTTTCAATTCGCCGCGCCTGCATCAGCGACCGCGCTTCTCCAAGATCAGCCGGCTCGTGCATGATCGCCAGATTGTTCGACGTCATCATCACCCGCACCGGCGTCTTGTCATCGCTGGCAAAACGCATGTCGCGGTTGGTAACAATGCCAACCACCCGGCCCGACGCATCAACCACCGGAAATCCCGAAACATGATACCGCGCCTGCAAAGCCTTGGCATCGGCCAGGGTTTGGTCAGGCGTCAACGTCACCGGCGCATCTACCATGCCCGATTCAAACCTCTTGACCGACCGCACCTGCCGTGACTGTTCTTCAACATCCAGATTGCGGTGGATTACCCCCAACCCACCCGCCTGCGCCATGGCAATCGCCATCTTTTCTTCGGTCACCGTATCCATCGCTGACGACAGCAACGGAATGTTCATCCGGATGGTTTTCGTCACAAACGTGCGTGTATCGGCTTGGGCGGGAAGCACCGACGATGCGGCTGGAACCAGCAAGACATCGTCAAAGGTAAGCGCCTCACGAATCTGCATCGGGGTTTCCCTTAAGATGTTGCGTGTTGGCGCGTCGCTATCTCACGGGCCGCGGCGAATGGAAAGCCCCAATCAGGCGGTGGCAGCCATGGACAGTTCGGGCAGATCGCCGCGATACCATGACCGCAATGTCTTATAGGTCACAAAAATCACCAGCATCGTGCCAACCGACAGGCCCGCACCGGCCAATGCCTTTGGGATCAGCCCATAATGTTTGTCTGCAGCATCAATCTGCAAATGGGTGAAGGCCGCCAAAGGGTAAGACATCGCACCCCACGATGGCCGCCAGCCACCTTCCGAAATCCAACCCGACCACAACAGAAGGATCAACGCCAACAGGCCCGATAGAAACACCGCCACTGAAAATTCTGCCGAATAATTCAATTGCCCCGCCACGATCCCAAAGACACTGACGGGAACCAGATGGATCACCTGGCCAGCCCGCAACGACGGCGTCACTGGCTCGAGTAACGAGTTCTTCACCGAACCCGCCAGAATCACAAAATAAACTGGCAAACAGGCGGTGAAAATACCGGCAGAAAGCGTGGTATACCCCAATCGAATTCCGGCAATCGGCGCGACGATAAACCCGGCAAAAGCGAGAAATAAATATGGATTGGTCGTCCGCCGCTCCGCATTGCCGCGTGACAGCGAAACCAGCAATAACGTTAACAAAATCACATGCAAACCAATGCCGAACTTCCAAACAACATCGGCAATCAGGCGGCTGTGTGGAAATATTCCTGCCGCCACCAACATCAAGGCCACTGACAGCGCCGGTAAAGCGCCGCGCGAAGCAGTACGATTCAAATCTTCCATGATGACTGAAGGCCGTGCCGCTACCTTCAAAGCATAACACGTGCCCGAAATTGCAATCAGGATCACGGCAAACAACAAGAACGCCGCACCGATGATGGAAGGAACCGGAAAAACCGACGGCGCCCTTCGCCAGGCCATTCCCAGCCCGACCAAGCCCAAACACACCGGAAACAAGGCCGGCGGTGTGCTGCGCCAGAACTGGGTTTTTTCAGCCATCTGAATGTTTTCCCTCACCAATTTCCTAGCAATAGGGGCATTTTTCCGCCAACGCCAGTTTGTCGCTGCAATTATGCGGAAAATAATTGGCGGTTGCTTGAATGCCGACGAACCAAGGGCGGCACCAACCAAGACCATTCCAACCTAGGTGCTTGTAAGCAAAACGCAGGCGACCCTTGCTCGGCCTCGCGCCCGCACGATTCACTCTTAAAAATTTTCTCGAAAAATTTTCCGTCACAAGAATTTTCGAGAAAATTCTTCCTTTCTTTGCAGGCCTGTAAAAGCGGCGAGCACTTCCGGCGAGTTTACCGGCGCGCACGTGAATCATTCGTTACAAAAATTCAAAACCGCTAAACTTTTCATCATTAACCCGAACCCCTCAACCCACTTCATCAACCAATCCGTCCTGCCCGCGAAACCCGGTCGCCACCACAAACTTTTCTGACGAACTGGCCCGGCTTGCCGGCGGTTTCACATTCACCACCTTGGCAAAATGCTTCTTCAACCGCGCCTGCAATTCATTTTCGGCCCCACCGGCCAAAACCTTGGCCACGAACGTGCCGCCCGCTTCCAAGACGTCAAATGCAAATTCCGCCGCCGCTTCGCACAAGGCAATAATCCGCAAATGATCGGTCTGTTTATGCCCGGAAGCCGCTGCAGCCATGTCGGACAAAACCACATCCGCCTTGCCACCCAGCCAAGTCTTCACCAATATATCGGCGTCATCCGCCAGAAAATCGAGGACATGCAATTCCACCCCGGCAATCGCCTCGACCTCTTGTATATCAACGCCAATGATCCGCCCCTGCGGCTTGCTCGCCCGCGAACCCAGCGCATTGACCCGATCAACCGCTACCTGACACCACCCCCCCGGCGCACAACCCAAATCAACCACGCGCGCACCGGGAACCAGAAAGCGGTATTTGTCATCCAATTCCATGATCTTATAAGCAGCCCGCCCGCGATAGCCTTCCTTCTTGGCGCGCACCACATAGGGGTCGTTCAACTGGCGTTGCAGCCACAACGTGGAAGACAACCGTCGACCCTTGGCGGTTTTCACGCGCACCGTCATATCGCGCGATCCGCGTCCCGAAGTGCCTTTTTCCGCCATCATTGCGACCCCTGCAAAGCACCGTCGGCATGCATCATCGCGTAGAGAATCCCCTCGCGCAGCCCGCGGTCGGCGACGCGGATACGCTCCGTCGGCCAAAGGCGCAACAGCGTTTGCAGAATGGCTGACCCAGACATGATCAGCGCCGCACGATCCCTGCCCAAACTTGGATCGGCCAGTCGGCCTTCGTGACCAACGGCCAAATAGCGCTGGATCACAACGTCAATCTCGTCGCCCGTCAGGCGCATGCCATCGACCCGTCTGCGATCATAGCGCCGTAATCCCAAATGTGCCGCACCGATTGTGGTGATCGTGCCACTGGTGCCGATCATCTGGAAACCATCCACCACCGATCCAACACTGGCACCAAGATAGGGCTTGAACGCCGCCATCTGCTCTTCAAAATACCACGACATCAAGGCAAACCGCGCCGGCTCGTCGCTGACATCGATGAAGCGTTCGTGCAAAGTCGCCACGCCCAAGGGTATCGAAATCCAGTCAATCACGCGCGCTCCGGTCGCGCCGCCCTCGCTTTTGCCCGGGCGCAAATTCATGATCTCGCTCGCCCGCCGATGCGGTTCAACATCCGCAACATCGATCCAAACCAGTTCGGTAGAGCCGCCGCCAATATCAATCACCAACAATTGCGTGGTTTCCGCGTCCACCAATGGCGCACAAGAAATCACTGCCAGCCGCGCCTCTTCTTCCGGCGTAATGATTTCCAATTTCAATCCGGTATCGCGTTCGACTTGCACCAGAAAATGCTGGCCATTAACCGCACGCCGACAGGCTTCGGTCGCCACCAAGCGGGTCTTTTTCACATTCATTTTGGTCAGTTTCGCCGCACAAACCCGCAAAGCTTGCAGGGTGCGGCCAATGCCCTGTTTGGAAAGAGCCCCTGTTCGCTCCAAATCAATGCCCAACCGGACGGATTTAGAAAAGGCGTCAATGATGCGAAAATGCCCGTCATGCGGCGTCGCAATTAACATCCGACACGAATTGGTGCCAAGATCCAGGGCGGCGTAAAGCTCGCCCGGTTTCAACGCAGCAGCCGGAACGACCGGAAGCGGGATAGCAATGCCACCCGCCCGCCCCCTTCTGGAACGGTGTTTCGCCATGTTCACGCCAATCCTGACCGCGCACCATCAGGCCGCGATATGTTGGCGATGACGCTAGTGCAGAAAGTTCAAGTCGGCAAGCGAAGGGTTTCAACCAAAGCGGCGGCACCAAGTTCGGCCAAATGTAGGGTGCGTGCTCGCAAGCACCGATTCACGCCATCGCGCCTGCCATCGAAACACCCACCGTTGGCATGCCAAGCGCCCGGCAAATACCATAAGTCAATTCCGGGTTGTTGAGCGTATAGAAATGCAAATGCTCAACCCCTTCGGCCAACAGATCGTCGCATTGTTCGGTGCAAATCGCTGTCGAAAGCAACATGGTCTGCTCTTCATCTGCGGCATGACGGAACGCTTCGTGCATCCAGTCGGGCACATTGGCTTGGCAGCGACCGGCGAAATTGCACATCTTGCTGAAATTCTCGACCGGCAAGATCCCCGGTAAGATCGGTGCCGTAATCCCGGCGGCAGCACAAGCATCACGGAATCGCAGAAACGTCTCATTTTCAAAGAAAAACTGGGTGATCGCCTGCGTCGCCCCGGCATCCAGTTTGCGTTTCAGATTGTCGATATCCGCCGCCAGACTAACGGCCTCAGGGTGCTTTTCCGGATAAGCCCCGACCGAAATCTCAAAATCACCAGCGGAACGCAGCCCACCAATCAACTCAACCGCCGAACCAAACCCGTCAGGATGCGCCACAAACGCGCCCTGCCCCTTTGGGGCATCGCCGCGCAACGCCACGATCCGGCGCACGCCCATTTTGGCATAGGCCCGCGCTACGTCCAGCGTTTCTTCGCGCGAAGCTCCAACGCAGGTCAGATGCCCCGCCACATTCAGCCGTGCCCGATCAACAATCGTCATGATCGCGGCATTGGTGCGCTCGCGCGTAGTGCCACCGGCACCATAGGTCACCGAAACGAACTTCGGCCCCAAAGGCGACAAACGTCCAACCGAACGCCAAAGTCGCAGCGAACCTTCGGTAGTGTTGGGAGGGAAAAATTCGAAAGACAGACTCGGGGTCTGTTTTACATTCTGTGTCATGTGCGTCGGTCCAAACCGTCAATGAGTTTTGCAGTGCTTGCACCATACACGAATTTCCCGACACTTCAACGTTTGAATGCGACGTGTCGGTTAAATCACACCAATGCGCCAAAAACGACCATGTCGCAAATAGGCATAGGTCAGTCGTCATGGCCTTACTTGTGCCCTTCGCGCAAGCTACAAGCGGCCAAAGTCTTGAGTCGGAGCGTGCGATGCCGGATGTGACCATTGTTTATTGGCGCGATATTCCCGCTCAGGTCATCGTCGGCAAAGGTCGCCGCGCCGCCAAGGTGCAGTTGCCCGAACGCTTCGAGCAAGCCATCGACCGCTGCGCGATGAAAATTGGTGCCAAAGACGCCGATGCCTACTTGGCAGAATGGCGCAAGGCGGAGGCTTATTCCGTCGAAGGCGACGACGCCGAAGTGGCGAAAAACGAAGCTGCAAAGCTGGATACTGAATTCGATCAGGACCATATCAAAACCCTGATTGCCAACGATGGATGGGCCGCCAAGCGCGGCTGAAAATGGACTGGATCAAACGCATGGCCTCGATTCTCAGCTTCGGTCGCAAAAAGCCAACCCCGTTGGCCAGCAACGGCGCGTTGCCCGCGTTCCTCGACAATTTCTCCATCGAGGTAATGCCCCGCACTTTGGCCAAAATCGACTCGCTGCGCGAAGTGTTCCCAACCAACACCCGCATCTACATCGCCCACATCGAAGGCACTCCAATCGACGATATGGTCGCCACCGCAAAGCGCATCCGCAACGACGGATTCGAACCAATGCCCCACTTCCCCGCCCGCATCATTCACGACAAACCGGTGTTGAGCGAATGGGTCAAACGCTATGAAGTCGAAGCTGGCGTGCGCGAAGGCCTGCTGCTTGGTGGCGGCGTCACCACGCCCGCTGGCGACTATGACAGCGCCATGCAGTTGCTCGATTCCGGCGTCTTCAACCATTTCCGCCGCCTGCATGTCGCCGGTCATCCCGAAGGTAACCGCGACATTGATACCGATGGAACCGATCATCTGGTGATGCAGGCATTGCATTGGAAGCAAGCCTTCGCCGAACGCAGCGACGCCGAAATGGCCATTGTCACCCAATTCTGTTTTGAGGCCGAACCGGTCATCGCCTGGGCCAATAAACTGGCGGCAGAAGGCATCAAACTGCCCATCCACATCGGCATCGCCGGTCCCGCCAAGCTGCAAACCATGATCAAATTCGCCATGACTTGCGGCGTCGGCCCCTCGTTGCGGGTGCTGCAACGCCGCGCCTCCGATCTGACCAAACTGCTGCTGCCTTTCACTCCAACCGAAATCCTGACAGATCTGGCGCAACACAAGGCCGCCAATCCCAAATTCGGAATCGAACAGGTTCATTTCTTCCCGCTGGGCGGCATCCTGCCTACGGCGGAATTCGTCCGCGAAGCGACGCAATCCAAAGACGCGCAGGCCCGCGCCTGATGCTTAAGGCGCTGCTCTTCGACCTCGACGGCACATTGGCGAACACCGACGAACTGCACCATTTGGCATTCGCGGACTTGCTTGCGCTCCAAGGCATCAAGCTAACCTACGCCGAATACGCCACCCATATCCTCGGACATCCCAACACCGACATCATGCACCGCTATTTTCCGCATCTGTCGCGCATTGAACAAACTGCAATCGCCGAGGGCAAAGAAGCGACTTACCGCAATATGCTGCCAAGCCATGCCCTGAAACCCCTACCCGGTCTGATCGCCCTGCTCGATTGGGCCGATGCGCACGGCATCAAAACCGCCGTCGTCACCAACGCGCCCAGAGCCAGTGCCGAAGCCGTTCTTCCGGCCTTGGGCATCCAAAGCCGCTTCCAAACCCTCATCATCGGCGACGAATGCACCGCCCCCAAACCCGACCCGGCACCCTACCGTGCCGCCATGTCAGCGCTCAACGTTACCCCAGCGGACTCCATCGCCTTTGAAGACGCCCCCGCCGGCCTTCGCGCCGCCAAGGGATCGGGCGCATACGTCTTTGGCATGCGCACATCCCTTGACGACCATACCCTTCGTCAGGCAGGTGCCAACAAGACCCTCGCCGACTATGATGATCCAGTCCTCTGGTCGCACCTCAATGCGTTGATGAAAGAACCCGTAGAATGACCCGCACCATCGTTCAATCCAAAACCCGCACCGCGATCATCGGCTTTGACCAGCCGTTCTGCGTCATCGGCGAACGCATCAACCCGACGGGGCGCAAGATTCTGGCCGCGCAAATGGAACTTGGTGATTTCTCAACCGTCGAAAAAGACGCGCTGGAGCAGGTCGCCTGTGGCGCGACCATGCTAGACGTCAACGCCGGTGTGGTGTTCAACTCCAACCCCAACCCCAACATCACCGAACCGCCGCTGCTGTGCGCAGTAGTCAAACTGGTGCAATCCTTGGTCGATGTACCCCTCTGTATCGACAGTTCCGTCACCGCCGCTCTCGAAGCCGCCCTGCAAATCTGCGAAGGCCGCCCCCTGATCAACTCGGTCACCGGCGAGTTGGAAAAGCTCGAAGCAATCCTGCCGCTGATCAAGAAATACAACGTCCCCGTCGTCGCCATATCCAACGACGAAACCGGCATATCGATGGACCCCGACGTACGTTACGCGGTGGCCAGGAAAATCGTCGAACACGCCGCCGACTACGGCATCCCCGCGCATGACATCGTGGTCGACCCGTTGGTCATGCCCGTCGGCGCCCTAGGCGACGCCGGTCGCCAAGTCTTCGCCCTTGTCCGCCGCTTGCGTGAGGAACTCGGCGTCAACACCACCTGCGGCGCCTCCAACATTTCTTTCGGCCTGCCCAACCGCCACGGCATCAATGCGGCGTTTTTGCCCATGGCCATCGCCTCGGGCATGACCAGCGCCATCATGAACCCGGTGCGCCCGCAGGAAATGGAAGCGATCCGTGCTGCCAATTTCCTGATGAACAACGACGCGCATGGGGCGCAATGGATCAAACACAACCGCCCACCTTTGGCCGAAGGCGAAGTCGAGCCGGGTGCGCGAGGACGGCGCGAAGGGCGTCGGCAGCGCGGGTAAATACCGGCCGTCGTGTGACGAATATGGCAGTTTGTCAAAGCGAGTGAAAGCCATTCACGGTCTGGTAACGAATTGGTCGTAAAAGTCCTCCCAGTAGTACCTTTCAATCGTCTGCTGAAAAATCTTCCCGAAGATTTTTTCGGCCTTATGTAGCAAAAGCACCAACAGCAACATAGCCCTAAAGCCCTGACTCCGCTAGTCTTTCCGCATGTTACCACGCACCAAAATCAACGTCTTGCTGCAAATCCGCGCTGATATTATCCGCGACGGGCTGGAAGGCTTGGAACACGTCAACGCGCTGTTGGTGCTGCGTGGCGTTGATCCTGCCAGCCAGCATGTAAGGCGCAAGGCACCCTTGGACAGGTTCCGGCAGTGCGAAGTAAGGCGATTCATCAAGACAACGCTAGGTGACGGCCCTATGAGGCGCGGGGAACTTGCAACGATCCTTGGCAAAGTCCAGCCGCACTTGTCGGAACACGCGACAAAGATACGGTGCAACAATGCGCTACAAAGGCTTCAACGTGACGGCTTTGTGGCGCGGGGAAAGTGTTTGTGGTGGCTCACGCCGCCCGTTGCCAATACCCCGCCCAATTCCGACTGACTGGCGATAACAGCGCATTGCGCAGGGCGCGTGTCGTCGTCGCCTTGCTATCGTCCGAGCGGTGATCTTCAATCCAAGCCGCGTGACCTGCGTATTGATGCAGGTATTGCGCCGATACCCAATGGTGCTGCCCAGCAACCATCCGGCGAAGGCGCGAGAAATAGCTTTCTACCCAGTTCGTGTGCTTGCCGCCCTTGGCGCTGTATTCGACCGAGTGATTGATCCGGCCCGTTTTGAAATTGTCTTCCAGCACATCCCAATGCGAGGCTTCGTCGGCATACAGCGTTGAACTGGTCGCCACGATTGACCGGGCGATTGCCACACCTTCGGCTTCGCTCTTGCCGATGAAAGGCAATGTGCGACCACCACGCTTGCGCAGGGCGATAACAACGCGACGTGTTCCGGTCTGGTGCGCAACAAGGCGTCGGTCAATCCGGTCTTCCTTGCGGTTTTCCGGGCGGATTGTGCCACCGAAATAAGCGCCGTCGATTTCGACATGGCCGTCAAGTTTCGCCAGATAGGTTTCCAGCGCTAAAGCCTCGCGCAGCTTGTGCGCCATGACCCAAGCGGTTTTGTATTGCACGTCCAGAGTGCGCGAGAACTGCACTGATGACATTCCCTTGGAATTGGTCACGAACAAGCAGATCGCAGCCAACAGATCGACAAAAGCCAGTTTTCGGCTGGCAAAGATCGTGCCAGACGTGACCGAGAATTGCGCTCCACATGCCTTGCATTTGAATTTGCGCCGCGTGGTGATTTCGTAGGTTTCACAGCAATCGCATTTTGGGCATGTGGCTTCGCCGTCTGCCCAGCGAATGTGCTTGAACGTTTCATAAGCTGCGGCTTCGCCAGCAAGGTAGATTTCCTTGACCGAAAGGGACCGGGCCGCTGCTGATAGAAGGAAGTGCTGTGCCATTTTATACCGTATCCGATGTTTATATATCGAATATAGTATATAGACATACTGAATACAAGGACTTATATACTGTTTGCGATGTTTTTATTGCAAAGGTGATATATGCCCGACCAAAACGAGTGGGAATCCTTGTCTGCGAACTTGCTAAGGGCTGAATTGAAGCGAAAGGGCGTGACTTACGCCCAACTTGTCGAGAAGCTTGCGGAAATTGGAATCAGCGAGAAACAAGCCAATGTCGCAAACAAGCTTTCACGCGGAAAGTTTACAGCCGCGTTTATGTTGCAATGCTTAAAGGCTATAGGGACGGACGTTTTGCACTTGGCCTGATGATTGGGATTGGCGCTGCGCTCTTGTTTGTTGGCTGGCTAGCATCAACTAATTGCCAAATAGACTCCGCCAATCAGAACTGCCGCCCACAAACTAACGCAACCGATGATATAGGCGTAGTCCCAAAAGCCGGGCAAGAAATGTCTAGCGGCCAAGTTGACGCCCCAGATACTGAAACTGACCCCAAATACTACGAACGCCAAGACCTTAAGGCCCAGCAAGGCATGGCGGACTCGACTAAATGGATCGTCTGGTTGACCGGCGTGTCCATGGCCCTCAGTCTTGTTGGTGCTGGACTTTTGGTCTGGACCTTGCAGGAAACCCGCAAAACTTCCCGCGCCGCAGTCAAGGCAAACAAGATCGCCCGCAAAGTCGGCGAGCGTCAGGTTCGGGCGTATGTTTTCATTGAGCGCGCTACTTTGGTTGGTGTCAGCGATGGCGCGCCAGAGGTCCGCTTCAGAGTTAGAAACTACGGGCAAAGCCCCGCCAGACAATGCAGTCTCACCTATGGATATTCGGGCGGAATTATCATGGAGATTGAGGTTGACACATCTGACTTGGGAGATATTTCCCGATTGGGTGATTTGGGGCCAGGCCAAGTTGTCGGATCGTGGCATAAACTGGAAATTGGGCCAATTAATACTGCCAACGGTCTGACCGCAGCAGGCTTCGCCGCCACGCTGAAAATTCACAGCGCAGTTCGGTATCGTGACGTTTTCGACAATGAATGCGAGAGCATTATCACCCACGAGAGTAGAAAGCACCAAGCTATCGTGGACGGTGATCTCAGCCTTGCCAGCACAGGAAATCGCAGCACATAGCACTGCCACCCTAATCATGGCTCACCTTGGTGCGTTTGATACATAAGGCCGGATTTTTTCGACTAAAATTTTTCGAGAAAAATTTTCCTTAAGACGCGTGCGAGAGATTAACTCGCAGGCTTCATCCGCGTCACTTTGTAGACAACCCCGAACCGATCATAAGTCGTCCAATCGCCGACTTGTACGTCATTTTCAAAATATCCAGATCGCATTTTCACACCATCCTTGCGAAACCACTCCCAATACCCCTCGGCCACACCATCGCGCATCTGGCCGCGTGCCCAGACACTGCCGTCGCGATGCAATTTGACATAGGCGAGTGTTTCCATAACTCAAGACACCCTGCCAACCCGCCGCACCAGCAACAACGACAGCAAAAATACCGGCACCAACAGACCAAAGGCCAGCTTAATCCCCCAACCTTCCGCCACATACCCAACCAACGGCGGGGCCAGCAACATCGCAACACCTGTCATCAAATTGACCGAGGCCACATTGTCGGATGCCGACCTGTCTCCCACTTTTGCCGCCGCCGTAATCATCAACGGGTACAGGCTGCATATGCCCAAACCGATCAGGGCAAAACCCGCCAAAGCCACCCAATAATAACCGGCGAGCACCACACAAAAAACTCCCAGCAATCCGATCACCAGCAAAACAAATGTCGCCCGTGTTGGCCCAAACCGAACATTCCATCCATCGGCAAACAAGCGCCCAATCGTCAGCGCCAACAGAAAAATCGACAACGACAAAGTATCGACCCACGTCGGGGCGTCAAATGTGTCGCGCATGTAAATGACCGACCAACTTTGCGTTGTTAACTGGCCAAAGCCGCCTGCCAAGCCAAAAGTGACAAATATCAGAACCGGCCAAGTCGGCCAGGCAACAACCTTGCGCACTTGGCCGACATATTCCCGCGTCTGCGCCGCCTGCATCGGCCAAATCAGCAGCCACGTTGTCAGTAAAACCGGCGGAATGAACCACGCAAAATGCACCATCGGGCTTATTTCGGCCTCGCGGGCGTATACGGCTATCAGGGCGGTCAATAGGAACCCAGCGCTCCACCAACCATGACATCGACTCATGATCCGCTGGCCGGTCTCGGCCTCAAAGCGGTCGGCCTCCACATTCATCGCCACGTTGAAAACCGACCAAGGAATGCCAAAAAGAAACCCCGCCAGAAACAACGTCCATTGCCCGACGGCGACTGAATGCAGCCACACGGTGACCGGTATAAGCGGCAACCCGACCAGAAATACCAGCCGCGTGCCCAATACTTCAATGATGCGCCCCGAAACCAGATAACACAGCAAGCCGCTGATAAATGCGCCCAAAAGTGCCACGCCCAAAGCGCCTTCGCTCAAACCAAGACTGGTTTGAAAATCGGCGATCCGCGAGGTCAGGCTACCGCCCGCTACGGCTTGCACAAAAAATATCGCCATAATCACCGCACCGCGCCAATCCTTGGCGACGACCGTATTTTCACCCCCTGAAACCTGCGTCACAGCCGCCTCAAAACACAATCGTCGCGGCAATTGCCCGGTGATCCGAGGGCCATGGTTTGACAACTACGTCGGCAACCCCCTCCGCTTCGCCCAAAACTGCAACACCGGTAGTATGCACCGATGGCCCCCGCACAAACACAAAGTCAATCCGATCCTGATGATCGTCTGCAGCCTTGGGGTCGCCAAATGGCGTCCAAGTATAAGCGGTCTTCGTCACTTCATCGGGATAAACCGCCCGCAATGCATCGATAAACCCCATCGCCTCAATCGCTTTTGTCATCGGAAATTCTACCTTGATTGGCACGTTTCCGGCCGCAACCGCTGCCACAGTCCAATCGCGAAACGACGGCTCGTTAAAATCGCCAAAAATGAACGCCACGTCTGCGCCCTCCGCAGCATCCAAATCCGCCTTCAGCAAAGCCAAGGCCTCGCCCCGCGTCGCGCTTGCCGCCGCAATCGCTTCTGCTTCCGTGCTCAAAAACGGCGCATCGCCATATTCAATATTCAGAAGCTGGTAAGGTTGATAAGGCGAGTCATCCAGATGAATGTTGAAGGCCCAAACTTTCTGCCCGTCAATGTCAATTTCCACCCCCAATCCATTCGGCGTAACTTGCCCAATTGGGTAACGGCTCAAAATAGCGTTAGACCAATTTGCCGCGTTTTCTACCGTTTGATCGAAAAAATAATACCCCAATGCCGCCGCCAATTCCGCCGCCCGACTTTCCCCCAAGGGCGGGCACAGATTGGCCGTGCAATCGGGCCCCTCCCACTTCGTCTCTTGAACACCAATGATATCCGCACCACTGGCCAAAATGACCGCCAATGTCTCGCCAATCGGCTTGTCCTCGTTCGCCCCGGCGCCCCACATATTGAACGTCATGATCGTCAGGCGCGATTCCGCCATCGCCGTGCCTGCAGCGAAAACACTCAAAAACACGGCAATCAAATGGCGCATTCCAGCCTCCCCAAGGGTGAAACCCTACTGTCACACGCTCTAGCGCGCTTTCAAAGTACTCTCCTGCCGCAAATGCGCCCGTCCGCGACGTCTTCGCACGGTTTCCCTCTTTCCCACCCGCCCAGACTGCCCTAGGGAAAACCAAAAGGACCACGCTTTGAGCAGCAAAGACCCTCTCGTTATCTTCACACCCTCCGGCAAACGCGGCCATTTCGCAGTTGGAACCCCAATTCTGACCGCTGCCCGTGCCCTCGGCGTCGATCTCGATTCGGTTTGCGGCGGGCGCGGCATCTGCTCGAAATGCCAAATCACCCCGGCTTTCGGCGACTTCCCCAAACACGGCATCACCGTGCAAAAAACCGCCCTCAGCGAATGGAACGCTGTCGAGGAACGCTACGACACAATCCGCGGCCTGCCCAAAGGCCGCCGCCTTGGCTGCCAAGCGCAAGTCATAAGCGATGTCGTGATCGACGTGCCGCCGGAAAGCCAGGTCCACAAACAGGTCGTCAGGAAACGCGTCGAAGCCCGCAAAATCGAAATGGACCCAGCGACACGGCTGTACTACGTCGAAGTCGAAGAACCCGACATGCATTCGCCCTCGGGCGACATGGAACGCCTGATCCATGCGCTCCAAACCCAATGGGGCTTGACCCAAGTCGAAGCCGACCTGCGCACCCTGCAAATCGTCCAAAAAGCCCTGCGCAAAGGCGATTGGAAAGTCACTTGCGCGATCAATTCCGAAAGTGCGCATGGCGAGGCCCGTATCCTGCATGTCTGGCCCGGCTTCTATGACGGCTCGATCTATGGCCTTGCCGTGGACCTCGGCTCGACCACCATCGCGGCGCATTTGTGCGACCTTCACTCCGGCGAAGTCAAAGCATCCTCGGGCATCATGAATCCCCAAATCCGCTTTGGTGAAGATTTGATGAGCCGGGTCTCCTATGTGATGATGAACCCCGGCGGCGACAAGGAAATGACCCGCGCCGTGCGCGAAGGCATCAACGGCCTGTTCGCTACACTGGCCAAAGAGGCGGGCATCACCACCGACCTGATCTTTGAGGTCGTTTTGGTCGGCAACCCGGTCATGCTGCACCTTTTCCTCGGCATCGATCCGGTTGAACTCGGCCAAGCGCCGTTTGCACTGGCATCATCGGATTCGATGAACCTCTGGACCAGCGAGGTGGACCTGAAACTCCACCCCAACGCCCGCCTCTACATCCTGCCCTGCATCGCCGGTCACGTCGGGGCCGACGCAGCTGCTGTGACGCTCAGCGAGTCCCCGTACACGTCCGAAGACCTGATGCTGGTCGTCGATGTCGGCACCAATGCCGAAATCCAGCTCGGCAACAAACACAAACTGCTCGCCTGTTCCTCCCCCACCGGCCCGGCCTTTGAAGGCGCACAAATCTCTTCCGGCCAACGCGCCGCACCCGGTGCCATCGAACGCGTGGAAATCGACCCGATTACCAAAGAGCCCCGCTTCAAAGTCATAGGCTCCGATCTCTGGTCCACCGACGTCGGCTACCAAGATGCCACCCTGACCACCGGCGTCACCGGAATTTGCGGCTCTGGCATCATCGAAGCCATTGCCGAAATGCGCATCGCCGGGCTGGTCGACGCCACCGGCCTGATCGGCTCAACCGAACAAACCGGCACGGCCCGCATCATCCCCGATGGTCGCACCCATTCCTACATCCTGCACGACGGCCGCCCGCACGGCCCGCTGATCACCGTCACCAACGCCGACATCCGCGCCATTCAACTGGCCAAAGCCGCGCTCTATGCCGGTGCCCGCCTATTGATGGACCAGATGCAGGTCGATACAGTCGATCGTGTCATCCTCGCCGGTGCCTTCGGTGCCCATATCTCGCCCAAACACGCGATGATCCTCGGCATGATCCCGGATTGCCCGCTTGATAAAGTCTCCTCCGCCGGCAACGCCGCAGGGACCGGAGCGCGAATAGCGCTCCTCAACAAATCCTCACGCCGCGAAATCGAAACCGTGGTGCGCCAAATCCACAAAATCGAAACGGCAGTCGAGCCGCGCTTTCAGGAACATTTCGTCGCCGCCTCCGCCATTCCCCATGCGTCCGACCCATTTCCCAACCTCGCCAAAATCGTTACTCTGCCCAGTGTCGCCTTCAATACCCGCGGCGAAGGGTCTGATGGTGGCCGCAAACGACGCCGAACCTAGGCGTCCGAGCAACACAATTGCTTGAAATCACAAGTTTTCCTTGTGCAACGCTGGAAATTCCCAGCCAGTATTGCTACGTTACGACCAAATATAGGAGCAAACGTTGAAAAGCATCCATGCCGCACTGCTTTTGACCTGCGCTTTTCCGTATGCCGCCTGTGCTCAATCGTTCCCGCCGGGGTTCTTTGCCAAAGGCTCGACCGGCATCGACTATTATCAGCCCAATGACGGCGGTGACGGCACGACACTGGCTTATATCGACGCAACATTCGGCTATGACGGTGCCGCCGCCGGTTCGGCCTTCGCGCTCGGTTTCCAGGTTGATGTGCTGGCGCTGCGCGAACTTGACGGCGGATCGCTGGAGCGCAGTTCGCTCTACCCGTGGATATTCTACGATGCCCCGTTTGGCCGTTTCAGCCTTGGCCGCACGCGTCCGCTGGCCGAGGATTACCTGTCACCGTCACGTTTCCTCAGCGGTTATGCGCTGAACCGATTTATCTATACCGGTCTGCTCGGCAGCCCGCTGACGGGCGTGCGGGTTAGCGAAGAAGCCGATCTGTTGTCGCTGCGTTTTGATGGCGGTTCCGGGGCCATTCGTTACGGCGTCTCCTACTCCGACGTCGAAGATTTGGACGGCGATGCCGTATCGGCAGCGCTGGGCTATTCACTTGGCAACACCGAATTCGGCTTGGTCTATGAAAACATCAGAACCAGCACCTCCGAATTCGATTTCTACGGTGCCTCGGTTGTCAGCACGCTTGGCAACGCCCGTCTCGGTGCCCGCTACAACAGCGGTTCGATTATCAGCAGCGATTCCCGTATCTTTAACCTGTCGCTCGACTATGCTTTGTCCGACCAGTTTGACATTGGCGGTGCCTATACCAACGTCAATGACGGGGCTTCGACCAATGATCTGACCCATGTCTATGCCGCCTACGAAATGCTGCCCGGCCTTACCGGCGAACTCGGCTATTCCTACTCGGATGCCGAAGACATCATCGTCGGCGCTGTCCGTTATGGTTTTGATTTCTAGGACTTGATCACTCGAACGGTTGCTTCCCGCGTTAAGGGATGGCCTTTTTCCGGGCCGATCCTTGACCTTCCGTCCGACCCGTTCTACCAACCCCGCCAGTCGCGGGTGTAGCTCAATGGCAGAGCAGCAGCTTCCCAAGCTGAATACGAGGGTTCGATTCCCTTCACCCGCTCCATTACCTTAGACACTGAAGTTTCCACTTGACTATCACCTACACATCCGCCAATACTGAAGTCGTAACTTCACTATTGGAGACGCCAATGGCCAACATCCATGCCACTTTCACCGTCGAACGCAGCTATTCGCATGCACCGGAAATGGTCTTCGCCGCTTTCACCAATTCCGAAAAAATGCGCCGCTGGTTCGCCGACGGCGATCATCACGACGTCTTGGTATTTGTTCACGATTTTCGGGTCGGCGGGGCGCAAAATCTGAAATATCGCTTTAACGCCTCGACCCAGTTCAGCGGCGTCGAACTTTCCAACGATGGCGCCTATGAAGATATCGTCGCCAACGAACGCGTCGTCATCACCTCAACCATGACCTTTGGCGACAAACGCATTTCGGTTTCGCTGATCACGCTGGAAATTGTCCCGGCCGCCAACGGCACGACGCTGACCTGCACCAACCAAAGCGTTTATTTTGACGGGGCCGACGGCCCGGAAATGCGCAAAATGGGCTGGCAGAGCCTGCTCGACAAACTGGCGCTGGAACTGGAAAAGTGAACATTGCCAGCGTGTTCCACGCTCTTGGTGACCCGACCCGCCGCGCTTTGGTCGAACGGTTGGGCAGCGGCCCGCAATCGGTATCACATCTGGCAGAACCTTTGAACATCACGCTGACTGCTGTCAGCCAGCACCTGCAAATCCTGCAGGCCTGCGGTCTCGTCACCACCAGCAAATCTGGGCGAACCCGCAACTGCCGGGTCAATCCAGCGGGGTTTGTGCTGTTGGGCAACTGGCTTTCGTACCAGCAATCGCTGTGGTCGCGGCGGCTGGATCGTCTGGGCGACATTTTGGACCAGCCCTAACAGGGCCCGCACCTAGCCGCCCCAGCCCTGCGCCACAATCGCCGCCGTCACCGCCGCCGCCAGAACCGCCTCGCCCGCTGCGTTCAAATGCGGGGCCCAAAGCAAAGGCCCTTTGGATCAACGCGGTAACTCTGAACGTGTTTCGCTTCGAGTGTTGAGATGTGTTGGCGGCAATCGGCTTTTTGAATTGATCAAATTGTCTGGATTTTTTTCAATGCCAGACGCCGACTCGGCCCCATCTTACGGAAGATTTTTCCCGAAAAATCTTAAGACTTAAAAATTTTCGGGAAAATTTTTCCTTATAAAATACAGTACGTTAGTTAATATATTGTTACAAATTCGACCGGCCGGTCAACAATTTTAGACGTCACTCTCAACTTCAAACCCCCCAGCCCTGCGCCACAATCGCCGCCGTCACCACCGCGGCCAAAGCCGCTTCGCCCGCTGCGTTCAAATGCGTGTCCTCCACAGCCACGTGCCAGGCCAAATCATCGCCCTGTGCAACCGCACCGCCCACCACCGCGTCCCGCATCGCCGCATAAGTATCGACAAAAACCGCGCCCGCAGCCACCGCTGCCGCCGCCTGTTTCACCCGCATCGCCTCCCGCAAACTTTGTTGCACAGTTGGCGTATCGCCCGCCGAAGCGAAATTCAGATAATGCGAGCCGATCACCAACACCTTGCTGCAGCCCGCCGCCTTCACCGCATTCACCCAATGCTCCAGATTTTTCTGCGTCTCAATCACGATGGACGCCCCACTCACCGGAGCAACTGGCAACGCCGAAACCAATGTCACAGTGGCCCCAGAAATCGCCGAAATCTGCCGCACATTGCCATTATGACTGATCCAGGCTCCAACCCCCAACAGACCCGGGTCCGACACTGCAAACACCGTCGTTGTCGGCACCGGTGTCGCCAGAACCGTCATCGGATTGTCGTTCGACCCAGCATAGATCGAGGCAATATCCGGCGCACCGCCAGTCAAATACGCTGCCAACTGCCCCACCATTTCAGCCGAGGAATCGCCGCTCGCACCCGCATTGCGACGTACAAACTTGCTGCCCAAAGCCGCGGTTACCAGTGCCGGATAGAATTGCGCCTCGCTCAACCCAAACGACACGTTGAACGTATGGCTGTCGCCTTCGGCCCCGTAAACTTTCTTCACCGGGTCCAAAACCAAACGACCCTCGCGCACTAAGGGCTGGGTGATCACCACAATCTCGGCCAGAAACCCGTCCAACACCCGAAACGCCTGATTGTTATACGACCCGATGCCAAACGCCGTCGGCACCGCCGCCGCCAAAACCGTCGCCTCATTGGCAACAATGCCGCCGTCGTTGACAAAAGTCTTGCCATTCACATCGGCACCAAAAAACACCTGCCGCTCAACCCCCCCCAGCAAAGGCTGCGTCGATTGGTCGGTATCCGTCGTTGTGCCATTGCCGGTGACAAAACGAAAATCGGCGCCCGTGGTGGTGTAAAATGCCAACCGATCATTCCCGGTCAGTTGCACTTGCACCAAATGCCGTTGTTCAACCGTGTCAGCAAAGTTCAGCCAAAACCTTGCATACACATGGCAAGCCGCTGGATTGTATGGAAAAAGCGTTGTCGCCAGAGCGATGCCGAAATTCCGCGCCGCGCTCAAATTCAACCCTTTCACCGCGTCATAGGCAAAGGCATCGGTGCCAAACTTGGTCAATTTTGTCTCGGGATTGCCGGTAAAATTCAACGCCGGCGTGGTGGCGGACTGAATCTTCATCTGTTTATCGACAAAACTAATTGCAAAACCATCGCGATTGCCCAATATCGCCTGCACTTTGGCAAACGACGAAATGCCAGCGGTCCGGCGCGACGACAGACTCAACGATAAACCAATGTTGGGCATGACAACCTATATTTTGAATGATGTGGGGGTCAGCCGGACTCACAATTTTCCGGCAGAATTGGCGCGAAGCACCAAAGCGACTTGCCCGCATCATCTGCCACATTGCTTAAGAAACCCTTAACCCACCGTGCGCTGCCTCGCCTTGCACGCAACGCCAGCCCAAAAACCTCAGGGAAACAGCAGCGACGAATCGCCATAACTGAAAAACCGATATTTCTGCGCAATCGCATGCGCATAAATCGCCCGTTGACGCTCAATCCCCACAAAAGCCGCGACCAACATCAACAAAGTCGATTTTGGCAGATGGAAATTGGTCATCAACCCATCCGCCACCCGAAATTCAAATCCGGGCGTGATGAAAATCGACGTGTCACCGCGAAACGCCGCAATCTGCCCCGCAGCAGCCGCGCTCTCGATCAACCGCAACGCCGTGGTGCCAGCCGCAATCACCCGCCCGCCACGCGCCTTGCACGCTCGTATCGCCTGCGCCGCGGCCTCACCAATTTCACCCCATTCGGCATGCATCTTATGCTGGCTCACATCCTCGGTTTTCACCGGTAAAAACGTGCCCGCCCCGACATGCAGCGTGACATGGGCAAACCCAACCCCCAGCGCCGCCAATTCCGCCAACAATCCCGCATCAAAATGCAAACTCGCCGTCGGCGCAGCCACCGCCCCCTCGACGCGACCAAACACGGTTTGATAATCCACCAAATCCTGCGCATCCGCCGGGCGCTTGCTGGCAATATAGGGCGGCAACGGCATCACCCCGACCTCGGCCAATGCCGCCTGCAATGCCAGCCCCGAACGATCAAACGCCAGTGTCACTTCGCCGCCTTCGCCCTTGCGCAAAACGCTCGCCGACAAACCGCCAAAACTTAACCCATCGCCGATACGCAACTTCTTTGCCGGCCGCACCAAGGCATCCCAAACCCCCTCACCTCGCGCCGCAATCAGGTTCACCTCGATACGCGCAACCCCGCTACCGTCCAACGTTTCCCGCGTCCGCAGCCCATTCAGCCGCGCTGGAATCACCCGCGTATCATTCAACACCAGCAGATCACCAGCGCGAAGCCAGTTCCTCAAATCCGACACATGTGCATCAACCAAACCGGCCCGCTGCGACACCAGCATCCGCGAAGACGGACGCGGCACCGCCGGTCGCAACGCAATCAGGGCTTCGGGCAAATCAAAATCAAACTCCGATAACAACATTATTGCGTCGGCACCGGCTGGCGTTGCGGCTGAAATATCTCACGCAAGGCACCGGGCGTCAAAATCGACAAAGGATTGACCGAAATCTTGGGTGCCTGCGCCGAACCGCGCAGCAAATAGCTAAAGCCAATCAACCCCTCACCATCTTTTCCACCCAGCAACCGCCCGATAATCGGCAGCTTTTCGAAAATTCCATTGATCGCATACAAGGGCGAAATCACCCCGTTCATGTCGAAAATCTTGTCGGCCAATTGATACCGTCCTTCCAGCGAAATCCCCATCGACACGCCCACAGCCTTGGCGCGGCTTAGCGTGATCACCCCATCCTTCATGGTGAATCTGCCCGAAACCGTCATAAACGCCAGCCCCTGCCCGTCCAGTTGCTCCAGAAAGCCGATGATACTCGCCGCCGATAACAGCGCAGCCAAGACCGGCGCATCCTTGACGCGGATGTTGTGAATTTCAAATGCGCCACGGTATTCCCCCGGACCGCCGGTCTGCACCATGGTCAGTTTCAAATCGCCGCCACGCGCACTGCGAAACAGGCCAGCATCGCGCAAAATCGCCCCTGCATCGCTGCCACTCACCGAAATGCGTTGACCATCGCTGGCAGGCTCCAGCACCACATCAACCGCCGCGCCGCCATTGACCAACGCCTGCAATTGCCCTTCAAGCCTTTGGCCTGATCGAACCGTACCAACGGCACCGGTCAGGGCAATCGTGTCGGTCACCGTCACCTGCGTTCCCGCCAGTGTGACCTTCGTCGACGAAGCCGAAGCAGTGCCGTCGCGTCGGCGCAAATCAATGCTACCGCCAACAATCTGCACGCTGCCGGGCGCGTATTCCAAAGCACCTTCCAGCCAATCGTTGACTTGAATCGTATCGAAACTTATCCCAAGTAATTTTCCGTCAACCAAATCCATGTCGCCGCTGGCAGCCAGGCCTTCGGCGTCAATTCTGAACGGCCCCAGTTCGACAGGCTCCGCCAAATTGCCAGTAAAACTCGCCGTCCCGGCAGTGCCTTGATCTTTTTGCCAATCCAGAGCCGGAATCTGCATCGCCAGCGGTTCTAGATCGATGGACAAAGCATACTGCGGCGCGTTGCCTTTGGCGAAAACAATCGACAATTCGGCGTTCGACTGCCCCGAGACACTGCCTTTGGGCAAGTGAAACCCGAACTGCCCCAAAATATTCTCGCTCACCGGCAAATTGCCGGTCAACCGACTTTCACCGCTATTGCCCGGACTGAAATTGCGAACCCAATCAAACCGCGCCGGTATCGCATCCAGCAACGTGTCACCGGCAACCGAAACAATGCTGTCCTTGGCGGAAAACTGCAAATTTTCCGCTGTTACATGATGCCC
Source organism: Oceanomicrobium sp. (assembly GCA_031415055.1). Classification (GTDB taxonomy): domain Bacteria; phylum Pseudomonadota; class Alphaproteobacteria; order Rhodobacterales; family Rhodobacteraceae; genus JANMOK01. The sequence goes on from JANOQZ010000024.1 coordinate 108,852, forward strand.
CTTCACCAGCCGGTCTGATACCACCTCGGTGAAAACCGCCGTGGTCGCAGACTTGATCTCATCCAAGCGCAAGTCCTTTTTCAGTGGAAATTTCAGGTTCGATTGCACGACTGCATGGCCGGAAACCAAACTAGGGTCAAACCCGGCGCGATCCAGCAGCACCAACGGGGCCCGGTTTATCAAATCGGCAATCGGTGGAAAATCGCCCTCTGCCACTAGATCAACCACCGCAGGTGCCGGCTTCATTCGATAGGCTGGAAACGTAATCCTCGTGCCCGCCGTGCTGACCGAACCCTTGGCAGCAACATCCACTTTTCCCTCTACAATATTAATATCAAACGATTTTTCGTCCATCGCGCCAAATCCGCTGGCGCTGGCAAGCACCGGCATGATCTTCAGAAACCGCGCCTCAACATCGCTGAATTTGTACTGCATCCAAAAAGCAGGTCCCAATGCTTCACTACGAAAGCCCGCCACAACTTGCGGCAAATTCACCGCCAAAAGGTTTACCTCCACCCAATTTCGCGCCTTGGGCGCAAGAAATACCGGCCAAAGCGACAGAAGTGCCGCTTTATCAAGAACCTTGCCATTAACATCAAACCGATAATCCCACCCGCCCGGTCCCGGCGCGAATGAACCTTGCGTGCTGGCCGACAGGCTTTCATCGAAAATGCTGAATTCACCGACGCTGACTTGAATGGGGTCGAACGAGATCTTGACGGCCAGCCGCCCATCGGAAAACGTCAACGGCCGTTCAAACACATCGCCCGCTGCAATCCGCATATCCGAAAGCTGCAACTGCCCGACCAGCGAGGTGACGTGCTTCGACCCGGAAAATTGCAATGAAATCGTGCCATAAGATTGCATCGCCGCTGCAGAAGTGGCGATTTGCAAGCGCGAGACGTCAAACAGCATTTTGGCAGGATCATAAGTAAAATCCGCCTCTGCTGATTGAAACCCAACCGGCTGCCGTTGATCCAAAACAATCGTCCCCGCTGCAACGCGCAGCCTTCCCGCCAGCGCCGTCAAAGCTCCCGCCGCAGAGACATCCAAATCCAATCGCCCCGACACTGGTGCATCCAGAAACCGCATCCAGTCCAGCGCAGCAAGCTCGTCCGCCAAATCACGCGGCGTCGCTCGCTCAAATTGAAACGTCACATGTGTGCTGGCCAAATCGGCCAACTGCCGGGCGCTGACATTCACTTTCGCACCCTGGCCATCGTCCTGCACCAACTGGCCCGACACGCTTGCGAAATAACCTTCCGGTCCCGACCGCAGGGCCACATCGGCCGATTGCACTTGCCATTCGCGGCCCGAACTATCGTCACGATAGGCCAACTTGGCCCCGCTGATCGCCACATCTGTCAACTTGGCCAATTCCGGCACTTGGTCCAAAAACTCGGTGCCGCGGATGATGCTGGTCAAGCCGTTGTTCGAGAAAGCTCCCGAACCGCCAACCGACGTGGCACCTTCACCCAAAGCTAGGTTGAAACGTCCATCGCGCGATTTTTCCACGAAAATATTTGGCCCGCTTATCTCAACTTTTTGCGGTCGAATCTCACCTCTCAGCAGATCCAACATGGTGAATTTGACATCGACTTGCGGCAAATCCAGCAAAACGTGGCCATCATCCGCCAGCAAACGCACGCCATAGGCGCTGATGCCGGAAAACCGGTCGCTACGCGCCAAAGCCACGCTCAACTCATCAATTTCAAAGTGCTGTCCCTGCAAAGACTGCGACATGCGCGACGCCAATACGCGCGCCGCATAGGGACTGCGAACATCAGCCCGGTCCAAAACAAACACCAATGCCAACAACAGCACCAGCGCCAAGAACAACGCCTCGGTGACCAGCCAAACCGCACTCGCAACCGCGCCACCAGAAAGATGCGCCTTTCGGTTTGTGCGAACCGTCACGGGTTCGGATTGACGCGCCAGTATCTGCCGCAACATGCCTAGCGTCCGTTCTTTCCCTATGCCGCCATTACCGCCGCGGACCCACTCATTTCACGGTGTTTGGTCAACAGCACAAGCCCCAACCAAGTGGCGGACCCAGTCAAATCTGCGCCGACCGAGCCAATTAGACCGGCATAATTTCATTGTCAGAACAAAACAGGCGGAACTTTGCCTATGGACAGCTTGACGCAGCGAAGAGCTGGCCTTTGCTCTAGGCAAGTTGTGCAGATTATTCTTATAACCCCTGCGCTGGGAGTGTGTGGTGCAGCCTCAAAAATCGGGGTCGCGCGAACAATAAAAACGCTAAGCCAACGGGGCGGAACAAGGGTTTCTCTGTTAATGACGCAAGTCGTAGCCAAATTGAACACGGCACTCGCACGCCATGTGCCAGCACTGCGCGTCTTCGTCAAAGGCGACGCTGCCACCCGTTACTATGAACTTTCGCCAGTCAAACAGGTGCTGCTCGGCTCGCTGACCTTCGCCCTCACCGGCTGGTTGCTGGTCTCCACTTCGGCGATAATTCTCAGCGCCTTTCAGTCCAATTCAACTCAAGACCAAGCGCAGGTCTTGCAACAAGCCTACGAGGCCCGCATTGCGGCGTTGACTGAAGAACGCGATATCAGCCGCGCCGAGGCCGACATGGCACGCGACCGGTTTTCACTCGCGCTGGCCGAAGTATCCAGCCTCAATTCCGATATGATGACCGCCTTGAATGACAGCAACCAATTGTCCTCGCAACTAAACCTGTTGCAGTCGAAATACGCGCTCGCCATTACCGCCCGCGACAATGCCAATGTCGAAAATCAGCAATTGCTGGCCCAGAATGCGGCGCTCGACGGCGCTGCAACGCTCGGCAAATCACTCGATATGTCCGACACTTTGCAGACGATTTCGCTGGCGCTGTCGGAAACCGCCCGCGAACGCGACGCCGCCGAAACCTCTGCCGAAACATTCCAAACGCAAATTGTCGGCCTGCAGCTCAAGATCAAAATTAACGCCGAACGCCAAGACCGCATGATGACTCGCCTTGAAGAGGCCGTCACCGGTTCCTACGCCCCACTGGAAGGCATGTTCGAGGCCGCCGGTCTTGACGTTGGTCGCATTGTTGGTGATGTCGAACTGTCGCATTCCGGTACCGGCGGTCCGTTGAACCCCGTGCTCTCGACCAAAGGCGCTTTTTCTTTGATGGCGGAAACGCCGCCGTCCACCAACGAACGTTTCCAGGATCTGTTGCACGATATCGACGCAGTAAACTCGCTGCAAATAGCTGCCGTTTCGCTGCCGTTTTCCAATCCGGTTGATGGTGCCTATCGCTTCACCAGCGGTTTTGGCGGTCGAAACGATCCCATTTCAGGCGGCCGCAGGCAACACGAAGGGCTTGATTTTGCCGGTTCCAAAGGTACCGACATTGTCGCAACTGGCGATGGCGAGGTTTATTTCGCAGGCCCGCAAAGCGGCTATGGCAATCTCATCAAGATTCGTCACTCCAATGGCTATGACACAATCTATGCGCACCTCAGTGCAATCGTTGTAAAAGTTGGCGATCATGTCTCGCGTGGAGATCATATCGGTGATATGGGGAATACGGGCCGCAGTACAGGCACACACCTGCACTACGAGATTCGTCTCAGCGGCGACCCACTGAACCCTATGACCTTCCTCGAGGCAGCCCGAAATGTTCTCTAAATCCAAGCCCCCCGAAACACCCGAAGCATCCAAGCCTTCGACGCCCCCCGTACCGCCATCGTCGCCGATGACGCTGAACCCCACTCCGTTGACGCCAAAGGCGAAACCGGCACCGTCGATCCTGTCCTCCGATCTGGTGATCAAGGGCGACATCAAGACCACTGGCGACATCCAGGTCGAAGGCACCATCGAAGGTGACATCCGCGCCCATCTGCTGACCGTTGGTGAAGGCGCCACGATCAAAGGCGAAGTGGTTGCCGACGATGTTGTGGTCAATGGTCGTGTTGTTGGCCGGGTGCGCGGCCTGAAAGTGCGGCTGACTTCTTCAGCCCGCGTCGAAGGCGACATCGTCCACAAAACCATCGCCATCGAAAGCGGTGCGCATTTTGAAGGTTCCGTCCAGCGTCAAGAGGACCCGCTGAATTCGTCGTCGGACAAACCGAAAGGCGCGTCGCGCGAAAGCTCGTCGCACAGTTGAATCCGGCCGCCCCGGACTTGATCCGGGGCCCCTCTGCCGTCATGCAAGGTCGCGGACCTGCTCCCACGACAAGGTTTCAGCAATACCGACCTTTGAACTTTCTGCATCGCAACGCTCGCACCCAAGCCAGCGACCCTACTCCCGCGCCTGCGCCTCGCCGCGCGACTTGCCGGTCACAGCCATCGCCAATGCTGCCGCCATGAACCCGTCCAGAAGTCCGTTCAAGACCCCTTGCGAATCCGAGGTCTCATAATTGATCCGCAAGTCCTTTACCATCTGATAAGGCTGCAACACGGGCCCCTTACGGATGCAGCGTCGATTCCCACATCACCAACATCCCGTCCTCGATATCCAACCGGTGCCCGACCTCGCGGAAACCTGTTTTCTCCAGAACGCGCCCCGACGCTGGGTTCGTTACCGCACTTTCGGCAACTACAATCCTAACGCCCCGTTCCGCCAACACCGGCAGCAGCGCGGCAACCAACAATGTGGCAAAGCCCCTGCCGCGCCGCGCCGGAGCCACAGCAAAGCCGATTTCAACCCGGCCCGCCGCAATCGGGGTCTTGACCGCCACCGAGGCGACAACCTCGTCGCCAACCACCGCAAGCCAAGTTCCCCATCCCTGCGCCGCATCCAACTCAGCGCAAAGCTCGGCCAACATCACCAAAACGTCGGCAGGTTCCAACCCGCCTTCGGGTACATGCCAATCGCGCCAGCTCGTTGCACCAACCAAAGCGGAATAATCGGTTGCTAGGGTCGGGATAAGGCGCAAAGTCACCGTTCGGCCTGCGCCTCACCGCGCGACTTGCCGGTCACATCCATCGCCAAAGCCGCCGCCATGAACCCGTCCAAATCGCCGTTCAAAACCCCTTGCGAGTCCGAGGTCTCGTAATTGGTGCGCAGGTCTTTCACCATTTGATAGGGCTGCAACACGTACGACCGTATCTGGTTGCCCCAACCGGCATCGCCCTTGTTTTCGTGCTGCTCGGTGATCTTTTCGTTGCGCTTGCGCAGCTCCAATTCATACAGCCGCGATTTCAGCGCCGCCCAGCAGTTCGCCCGGTTCTGGTGCTGCGATTTTTCCGAAGATGTCACCATGATGCCCGTCGGAAAATGCGTTATCCGCACCGCCGAATCCGTGGTGTTCACGTGCTGGCCACCGGCACCCGACGACCGATAGGTATCAATCCGGCAATCATTGGGGTTGATCTCAATATCGATGTTGTCATCCACCACCGGATAGACCCAGATCGAGGAAAACGACGTATGCCGCTTGGCCGCCGAATCGAACGGCGATATCCGCACCAGCCGGTGCACGCCGCTTTCTGCCTTCAGCCAGCCATAGGCGTTCAGCCCCTTGATCTGATAGGTCGCCGACTTGATCCCGGCTTCCTCGCCGGCGCTCTCGGCCATCAATTCGACCTTATAGCCGTGCTGCTCAGCCCAGCGCACATACATCCGCGCCAGCATATTGGCCCAATCACAACTTTCGGTGCCGCCCGCCCCGGCGTTGATCTCCAGAAACGTGTCATTGGCATCTGCCTCGCCGTTCAACAACGCTTCAAGCTCACGCTTGGCGGCGCGTTCTTGCAGTGCCTTCAACGCCATCTCGGCCTCGGCGACGATCTCGACATCACCCTCGGCCTCGCCCAATTCGATCAAATCGACGCAATCCTTCAACTCGCTCGCCAGCGCCTGATAAGACCCAATCGCGTCGGCCAACACTTGCCGCTCACCCATCAGTTTTCGCGCCTTGGCGGCATCATCCCACAACTTGGGATTTTCCGACATCGCGTCCAGCTCTTCCAGCCTGTGCTTCGCCGTGTCCCAGCCCAACCGCTGGCGCAGCAAACCCAACGATTTCTCAATCGCGGCCACGTTGTTCAAAGTCTCGGCACGCATGGGATTCAGGCTCCGGTCAATTTGCTGGGGTTCTAGCGAGGCGACATAGCAGGGTAAAGGGCAACCCACGCCTTCCCTCGCATGCGGGGGAAGGTCGGGACGGAGTTAAATCAATACAACCCACCACTCGACAAAGTGCCAAACGTCGCTTTCGGCGGCAAAATCGTGGTCTGCCCGTCGATCATCACCGTCTCGCCCTCGCTTTCACCCCGTGCGAACAACAACAAATCTCGACCCATGACAAAGCCACCATCTACGAACGCACCAAACGCGCCGTAATCCGGCTCTTCGCCATCGCGGAACAATTCCGCCACCACATATTCGCCGCCCGCATCGTCGCTCAACCGCTCACCTGTATAACGATCCAATTTGACAAAATGCGAATTCGGCGGCACCGGCATGTCGTAAGACCCATGGTTTTCCAGCGCCACTTTCATGAATTCGGTAAACACTGGCCCGCAAAGCGTGCCGCCAAACGCCCCCGGGCCCATGTTGCGCGGCGTATCAAACCCGATGTAACAGCCTGCCGCAATTTTCGGCGTAAACCCGATGAACCAGACGTCTTTGGCATCGTTGGTCGTCCCAGTCTTGCCCGAAATCGGCAGACCCAAAATGCCAACGGTCGAGGCCGCAGTGCCCCGCTCCACAACCCCACGCATCATCGAACTCAATTGATATGCCGTCACCGCATCCATGATCCGGTCGGCTTTGTTCTCGACCCAAGGTTCGGCCATCACGTCAATCGTGCTTTGCTGGCACTCGTGGCAAATCCGAACGTCGTGCTGATAAATCGTGTTGCCTTCGCGGTCCTGCACCCGGTCCACCAAGGTCGGCTCCACCCGGATGCCACCATTGGCGAACATCGAATAGGCGGCGACCATCTTGAATAACGTCGTCTCGCCCGCCCCCAGAGAATTGGCCAGCACCTCGGTCATATCGTCGTAAACGCCAAACCGCTCGGCGTATTCGGCCACCACATCCATGCCAATGTCTTGGGCGATGCGCACCGTCATCAAATTGCGCGATTGCTCGATGCCGGTCCTCAGAGGCGCCGGTCCATAGTATTTGTTGGATGAATTCTGCGGCCGCCAAACCCCCTGGGGCGTGTCCAACTCAATCGGCGCATCCACCACAATCGTGCCCGGCGTATAGCCGTTGTCCAAAGCCGCCGCATAGACAAACGGCTTGAACGCCGACCCCGGCTGCCGCAGCGCCTGCGTCGCCCGGTTGAACACGCTGGATTGATAAGAAAACCCACCCTGCATGGCGACAACGCGGCCTGTATGGGTGTCCATCGCCATGAAAGCGCCCTGAATTTCCGGGATCTGGCGATAGGTCCATTTCTCGAATGCGCCGTCCTTTTCAACGGCGCTGACAAAAATCACGTCACCTACGGACCACAAATCATCGGGCGAATTTGGCCGTGACCCGCGCGACCCATCCGCATCGCGTGGACGCGCCCAGTCGGCCTCGGCAATATCCAAATAATGCCCGTCGGCATCTTCCTCCATCCCTTCAATGCCAACGCGGGCCGAGGTTTCGCCCAGTTCCAAAATCACCGCCGGGAACCAGCCATCAATATCGCGCGGCAGTGTCGCATCCGCCATCGCCTTGCGCCAACCTGCCTCATCCCCAAATAGGCTTGCATCCAACTGCGCCAAAGGCCCGCGATAATCGCCTTGGTCGCGGTCATAGCTTTCCAATTGCGCCCGTAAAGCCGCCGCAGCAACCTTTTGCAAATCCGGATTCACCGTGGCGCGGATTGATAAACCGCCGCCAAACAGTTTTTCCTCGCCCAGTTTCGCGGTCAATTCGCGGCGAATTTCATCGGTAAAATAGTCGCGCGGCGGCAAAGAATTGCGCGAATTCGCATAGTCGCCACCCTGCACCGATAACAAGGGAGCCGCCGATTCCGCCTCGCCGATATCGCCGCTGATATAACCGTTTTCGGCCATTTCCTTCAGCGTATTGTTGCGCCAGAACAGCGCCTGTTCGCGCTGCAAAACCGGGTGGCGGTCGGATGGGGCTTTGGGAAGCGAGGCCAGATAGGCCGCCTCACCCACGCTCAATTCTTCCAAAGTCTTGTTGAAATAAGTCTGCGCCGCCGCCGTCACCCCATAGGAATTTTGGCCCAAGAAAATCTCGTTAAGATAAATCCCCAGAATCTCATCCTTATTCAGCACCTGCTCCAACCGGTTCGCCAACAAAATCTCTTTGATTTTGCGTTCAGCCGAGCGATCCCCCGATAACAAAAAGTTCTTCATCACCTGCTGGGTGATCGTCGAAGCCCCGCGCAGCCGTCCACCCTTGGCGGCGTCAATCGCAGCCTTGACCATGCCCAAAGGGTCAAAGCCTGAGTGGCTGTAGAAATTCTTGTCCTCGGCACTGATGAAGGCGTTTTTGACAATCTCTGGAATCTCGTCGATCGGCGTGTAAACGCGTCGCTCGCGGGCGAATTCGTCCATCAAATCGCCCTGCCGCGAATAAATTCGGCTCAACGTCGGCGGCTGATACTGCGCCAGTACTTCATGGTCGGGCAGATCGCGCCCGTAATACCACAGCACCGCCAACACCGAGACCCCGGCAAACACCAAGCCGATTGTCAAAGCGCTGAAAAAGAACCCGAAAAATCGGAAAATCGACATAAGCACGGCGCGAAAACATCCCTTTGCAAGTTTCAAATCTCATATAGGGACTTGCGGCCAAAAGGTCAAAACACGTTGCCCCACCGCGCGGTGATCCGCGCAAAACGCAACACCACGTTATCGCAACGCCGCCATTGCCCGATCCCGATCCACCCAACTGCCCAATGCCGCAACAATGCCCGCCGCCGCCTTTTCGCGCCACTCTGGCGACTGCAAGTTCTTCACGTCGCGCTCACTCGACAAAAATCCCAGTTCCAACAAGATCGAGGGCATATCAGGCGCTTTCAACACCCGTAAATCGGCGCTCCAGAACGGATGGTTCTTTGTCACCCCGATGGTGCCCTGCAAACCCTGTAGCAACGCCTCGCCCAAAGCGTTCGAGCGCGCATCGGTTTCGACCCGCGCCAAATCGATCAAGGCCAAAGCCACTTGATCTTCATCGCCCTGATAATCCGCCCCGGCAAAAATGTCCGATTGGTTCTCAAACTCCGCCAACTGCCGCGCTGCCTCGCTGGAAGCGTCTTCAGACAAAGCATAAATCGTCGCGCCACTGATTTGGCCCATTTCCACAGTATTGAGGTGAATGGACAAAAATACATCGGCATTGGCCTGCCGTGCCGTTTCCACCCGATCGCGCAATGACACGAAAACATCGCTCTCCCGCGTCAGGAAAACCGCGTAATCACCTGATTTTTCCAAAAAATCCCGCAATTCCAACGAAAACTTCAGCGCCAAATCCTTTTCAGAAACCCCATCCCGCACCGCCCCAGGGTCAATGCCACCGTGACCCGGATCAATCGCTACGATCACCGGACCTTCCTGCATCGCGCGCGGCCGCAACCCGGCAATACTTTTGGAAACCGGCACGTCCCACAAAGCATCGTTCGGTGCACCGGCGCTTCGATCAAACGCGTCCTGACCATCCTCGCGCAACAAGACGCTCAACTGACCGCTTTGAAACACCACCGATTGAACAACCATCGGCTCTGCCAAATCAAACACCAACCTGCTCCAGCCAATCCGAAACAACCCGGATCGCACCACCATTGGTTCGCCATATCCAACCGGTAACGCGGCCAAATCGGTATCCTTCAAATCAATCACCAGCCGGTTTGGTGCGCTTAACGTGAACACCCGGTGCTCAACCGCACGCGACACGCCAATGCCAATCGCCAACCCACCATCCAGCCGCACTTCAACCGCACTAGTTGAAGGAACAATAACCGCATCTGCAGCCATCACCGGCGAACAGCACAACATCGCGACCAAAAGACCGCGCAAGACGTCACTTAATTTCATCCAAACTGCCAATTTTACCCGCACTCGCGGCGGTTTTTACCCCATCACTCGCCTAACATAACGCCAGCGCAACAAGAAATGAATTGTGTTTCACCCATCTGACATACTATCGTCATCAAACCGGGTTTGACCGGCGCTTTTTCGCGCTTCATATCCGGCAAATGAGATTTGTCGCTTGTCCGACGCAAGGCAATGGCCGCTTGCCATTGGAACATTTGCCAAGACGGGTGATCGGCGTTCGCGCCACCACATAGATAACCGCGCCAACTGGCCGGATCTTTTAACAGGTGCCTCAAAAAGGTGCCAAGGACAAACCGCGATGAAACGCGCAACTGACATACAGGTTTTCGTCCGCGCAACTGCGCGGCGTAACCTTTTGCCTGTGCGCCCCCTCGCCCAAACAGATAGAACGCCCCTCGCTCGCCTGACTCGTCAGGATGGGCCGCCAGGCCGTTCGAGAAAGACACTATGCCAAGCAAGATGCTTATTGATGCCACCCACGCCGAGGAAACGCGCGTTGTTGTGGTCGACGGCAACAAAGTCGAGGAATTTGACTTTGAATCGGTCAACAAACGCCAGCTAGCTGGCAATATCTACCTCGCCAAGGTAACGCGGGTCGAACCCTCGCTGCAGGCTGCATTCGTCGATTACGGCGGCAACCGGCACGGATTTCTGGCCTTCGCCGAGATTCATCCTGACTATTATCAAATCCCGGTCGAAGACCGCCGCGCCCTGCTGGAAGAGGAAGAAGCCGCTCATCGCTCCGAGGAAGAAGAAGACAACAAACCTCGCAACGACCGTGGCCGGTCGCGCAATCGTCGCCCGCGCAAAGCCGAGCCCGAGGCTGCTCTCAGCCATGCCGATCCCGTGGTCAGCCAAGACGTCGACCTCACCGCCGATGCTCCCGAAGATCACACACCCGTTGAAGTGGTCGAAGATCGCCCTGACGATCACGATCACTCAGATCACGACGATGACCATTCGCACGATGACGTCGAACACCTCGGCGAAGCCGAGGTTTCCGAAGAAATCTCGCCGCGTAAACCGCGTCATCGCCGCTACAAAATTCAAGAAGTCATCAAGGTCCGCCAGATTCTGCTGATCCAAGTGGTCAAGGAAGAACGCGGCAACAAAGGCGCGGCCCTGACCACTTACCTCTCACTCGCGGGCCGCTACTGCGTTCTCATGCCCAACACGGCGCGTGGCGGCGGCATCAGCCGCAAGATCACTTCCGCGGTTGACCGCAAGAAACTGAAAGACATCGCCGGTGAAATCGAAGTGCCGCGCGGTGCTGGCCTAATCATCCGCACTGCCGGTGCCAACCGCACCAAAACCGAAATCAAACGCGATTATGAATACCTGCTGCGCCAATGGGAACAGATCCGCGACCTGACGCTGCAGAGCATCGCGCCGGCGCCGATCTATGAGGAAGGAAGCCTGATCAAACGCTCGATCCGCGACCTCTATTCGCGCGAAATCGACGAGGTTCTGGTCGAAGGCGAACGCGGCTACCGCGAGGCTAAAGACTACATGAAAATGCTGATGCCCTCGCACTCAAAAAACGTCAAACTCTATGCCGAGCCGACGCCCTTGTTCTCGCGCTTTCAGGTCGAAACCTACTTGGCTGCGATGTTCAACCCGACGGTGCAGTTGAAATCCGGCGGTTATATCGTCATCGGCGTCACCGAGGCCTTGGTCGCCATCGACGTTAACTCCGGTCGCGCCACCCGCGAACAATCGATCGAAGATACCGCAACGAAAACCAACTTAGAGGCCGCCGACGAAATTCCGCGCCAGTTGCGCCTGCGCGACCTTGCCGGTCTCATCGTCATCGACTTTATCGACATGGAAGACCGCCGCAACAACGCCGCCGTCGAAAAACGCATCAAAGACCGCTTGAAATTGGACCGCGCCCGCATCCAGATCGGTCGCATCTCCGGCTTTGGCTTGCTCGAAATGTCGCGCCAACGCCTGCGCCCCGGCATGCTGGAAGCGACCACGCAGCCCTGCCCGCACTGCCACGGCACCGGCCACACCCGTTCCGACGATTCACTTGCGCTCTCGATCCTGCGCGAGTTGGAGGAGGAAGGCGGTCGCAAACGTTCGAAAGAGGTGCTGGTCAAAGTGCCGTTCCAAATTGCCAATTACATCCTCAACCAAAAACGCGATCATGTGGCAATGATCGAACAACGCTTCGGTCTTTCGGTGCGCGTCGAGGGTGATCCGCATAAGATCAGTCCGGAATTTGAAATCGAACGTTTCAAAGTCGCCACTCGCTTTGTCCCCGAACCGGTCGAAAATTCCGCCATCCGCCTCGATTCGCTGCCGATGCCCGATGAAGACGAGGATATCGAGGACGAGATTGAAGATCAGGACGACGAAGAAGTCGAAGCCGTCGCTGAAACGCCACGCGGCGAAAGCAAAGGCGAAGACCGTGGCGATGGTGACAAAAAACGCCGTCGTCGTCGTCGCCGTCGCGGTGGCGCTGGCCGCAACCGTGAGGACGGGGCGTCGCAAAATGGCGAGGAATCGGCACCGATTGAGGCTGCCGCGCCCGCACCAGAACCAAGCGACGCACCAAAGCCCAAATCGCGCAGCCGATCCCGCTCTCGTGGTCGAAAACCCGATGCGGTAGAATCGCCATTGGGCGAGGTAATCGCTGTGACAGAAGCAGATGATACCCCCATCGCGGTGCCCGAAGCGGCCGCACCGAAAAAGCCCAGCCGGTCGCGCAAAAAGCCGGAACCTTTGGCTGAGCTTGGCAGTGCCGTCATCGCCGAGCGTGGCATTATGCCCGTCGCCGAGCCGGTCGTAGTTGTGGCGGTTGAATCCGCACCAACCGCCAAAAAGCCTCGCGCCAAACCTGCGGCGAAAGCGGCAGTTGAACCCGAACCCATCGCCGAGTCCGAACCCGACGCCCCAAAAAAACGTGGTTGGTGGTCCAAGGCAACGGGCAGATAATGGCGATGGCGTTGCGGCTGATCCTTGCGCTGCTGCTAGGCCTTTGGGCCCAGCAAGTATCGGCGCAAACTCTCGAAAACCTGTCCGAATCCGACCGCGTTATCCTGCAAAGCGAAATCCGTGCTTACCTGCTCGATCACCCCGAATTGGTGTTTGAGATGGTGAAAATCATCGAAGATCGCAAAGCCTTAGACCAGGTTGCCCTCGACACTGCCGCCGTCAACGCCAATGCCACCGAACTGTTTGACGACGGTTTTTCCTATGTCGGCGGCAACCCCAACGGCGACGTCACCGTGGTCGAATTCCTCGACTACAAATGCGCCTATTGCAAAAAGGCCCATGACGAAGTGGCCGAACTGATCCGATCAGATGTCAACATTCGCTACATCGTCAAGGAATTCCCCATTCTCGGCCCCGAATCCGAACTCGGCGCTCGCGCAGCCCTGTCCGTCCTCGCCACTGCACCCCAAGCCTTCCCTAAATTCCACGACCAACTCATGCGCTTTAACGGCCCGATTAACGAACAAACCCTCGCAAGCATCGCCGCCGACGCCGGTGCCGACCCCAACCGAATGATCGAAGGAATGGGTGCGGAACACGTCAGCTTCATCATCAACGCCAATCGTGCCCTTGCCCGCAAAATGCAAGTCGACGGCACCCCAATGTTCGTCATCGGCACCCAAATGCAACGCGGCTATGCCTCCCTATCCGACATGCAAGCCAGCGTCGCCCAAGCCCGCCAGTAGGGTGCGCGCTCGCACGCACCGCTTCACTTCCCCCAACACCCCCAAACCCATCATTTCCTGTTTCCCCAAAACACATCCCAGTCTATAGAGAAGCCAAAGACTAACCCGCGCAGGCAATGTCTCGCAAAAACAACGAGGGGCGGATGAGCAACAAACCCTATGAAACCGACGTGGCTTTCGTCAAAGCTTTGGCCGAACTTCTGCGCGCCAACGACTTGACCGAACTGCAAGTCAAACGCGAATTTGGCGAGAACGATACGCTCAACATCACCGTGTCGCGCAAAATCGCTGCCGCCCCCATCAGTATAGCTATGCCCGTCGCGCACCACGCGCCCGCTCAACAAGCGCCGCCACCAACTGCTTCCGCCCCCGGCCACAGCCATTCCGACCCTGCCGATCACCCCGATGCGGTCAAGTCACCCATGGTCGGCACCGCCTTTCTCGCCGCCGAACCCGGCGCTGCCGCCTTCATCAAAGTCGGCGACACAGTGAAGGAAGGCCAAACCCTGCTGATCATCGAAGCGATGAAAACCATGAACCAAATCCCCTCACCCAAAGCCGGTCGCGTCTTGCGTATTCTGGTCGAGGACGGCTCACCCGTCGAATTCGGCGAACCGCTTTTGATCCTCGAATAGGCGGCATACATGTTTTCCAAAATCCTCATCGCCAACCGCGGCGAAATCGCGCTTCGCATCATCCGCGCTTGTCAGGAAATGGGCATCCAAACCGTCGCCGTCCATTCCACCGCCGACGCCGACGCCATGCATGTGCGTATGGCCGATGAAAGCGTCTGCATCGGCCCGCCACCCAGCTCGCAATCTTACCTCTCCGTTCCCGCCATCATCTCAGCTTGCGAGATAACTGGCGCGGAAGCCATCCATCCCGGCTATGGTTTCATGTCGGAAAACGCCAATTTCGTTTCCATCGTCGAAGACCACGGCATTACCTTCATCGGCCCCAAAGCCGCCCATATCAACATCATGGGCGACAAGATCACCGCCAAGACGACGATGAAAAATCTGGGTGTGCCCTGCGTCCCCGGTTCCGACGGTGGCGTCGCAACGCATGAAGAAGCCGCCAAAATCGCCGAAAAACTGGTCTATCCGGTTATCGTCAAAGCAACGGCAGGCGGTGGTGGTCGCGGCATGAAAGTTGCCCGCGACGCCTCCGAAATGGAAGTTGCCTTCCGTTCCGCTCGCGCCGAAGCCAAATCCGCCTTTGGCAACGATGAAGTCTATCTGGAAAAATACCTGACGCTGCCGCGACATATCGAAATCCAAGTTTTCGGCGATGGTCGCGGCAAAGCCGTCCACCTTGGCGAACGCGATTGCTCGCTGCAGCGACGGCACCAGAAGGTGCTGGAAGAAAGCACATCCCCCGCCATCGACGCCAAGACTCGCGCCAAAATCGGCAAGACCTGCGCCGATGCCATTGCCGAAATCGGCTATTCCGGCGCTGGCACCATCGAATTCCTCTATGAACGCGGCGAATTCTTCTTCATCGAAATGAACACCCGCCTGCAAGTCGAACACCCGGTCACCGAGGCAGTCTATGGCATCGACCTTGTGCGCGAACAAATCCGCGTCGCGGCCGGCGAGGAAATGTCTTTCCGCCAGGAAGACCTCATCCCGAATGGTCATTCCATCGAATGCCGGATCAACGCCGAGAAACTACCCGACTTCCGCCCCTGCCCCGGTCGCGTCAACGGCTTCCACGCCCCCGGCGGGCTTGGCGTGCGCATGGATTCGGCGCTCTACGCCGGTTACTCAATCCCGCCCTATTACGACAGTTTGATCGGCAAACTCATCGTCCACGCCCCTGATCGTCCCGCCGCCATCGCGCGACTTCGGCGTGCCTTGAACGAACTGGTGGTTGACGGAATCGACACAACAACGCCGCTTTTTCATCGTCTATTGGCGAATGACGATGTGATAGCTGGAAATTACAACATTCATTGGCTCGAGAAATGGTTGGAAGCGACCGCAGAATAAGGCCCGCGCGATGAGCGGCATGCGCGATGACCTAGAGATTACCCCGACCCTGATCTTAAGGGCCTATGCTGCTGGCGTATTTCCCATGGCCGACAGCGCCATGGCTGAGGACATATTTTGGGTCGATCCCAAAAAACGCGGCGTTCTGCCGCTGGATAAATTCCACCTGTCTGCCAGCTTGAAGAAACGCGCTTTGAAGGCCGACTTTGAAGTGCGCGTCAACACCGCCTTCCCGCGCGTTGTCGCCGCTTGTGCCGACAGACCGGAAACGTGGATCAACGCCGAGATCAACGACCATTTCTGCACGTTGTATCGTATGGGCTACGCCCATTCGGTTGAAATCTGGATTCACGACAATTTGGTTGGCGGCCTTTACGGCATCGCCATGGGCGGGGCATTCTTTGGCGAAAGCATGTTCTCGCGCCAGCGCGACACGTCAAAACTGGCGATGCTGGCGCTAGTGGCCCGACTGAAAGCCGGTGGTTTCAAACTGCTGGACACCCAATTCGTCACCGACCACCTTATTTCACTGGGTGGCGTCGAAATTTCGCGTGCCGAATATCACAAACGCCTTGAACATGCGTTGAACGAGCACGGCGACTTCTGGAAACTTGACCGTAAAACCACCGCTTACGATTTGGTGCAGTTGATCACCCAAACGTCGTAACGTGGATGGTCTAACGCCGACAATGCCGGACTAGAACCAAACATCCAGCCCTTGAAACGCGGTTCGGCCTCACGAATATCGCGGATTTCAACCAATGCCACCGCCTCACCACCAATGTCGCCATCGGTGTAAAGGCAGGCATCCAGTTTGATCTCCAATCGTTCAAACGCCACGGTTTGGCCAACGGCGATGCTGAACTCGATCACTTTGGAACTCATCTTGTCCAGCCCGCGCATCACTACGCCGTCGCCATCGACCATTGCAGTATTGGCGTCTTGGGCAAAAGCAAACACCGGCCACAGTGCGACGAGCAAAAACTTACTTGGGCGCATCGGTGACAAACTTCATCAACAGGTTCAAAAACGAAATCGCCCCTTGGGTGTTCAAAATCTCCTCCCCCGGCTCCAACATGAAATCCGATGCACCCGGCGTAATCTCCAGAAACGTGCCCCCCAACAACCCTTCGGTGGAAACTTTCGCCTCGCTGTCATCGGGCAATTCGATTCCCTGCAATACTGTAAACGCCGTATGCGCTTGATAAGTTTCGCGGTCCAAATCCATTGCCGTCACCGTGCCGATCTTGACCCCGGCCAGCCGCACATCGGTGCCCACCGAAACGCCCTCTGCCGAGCGAAAATTGGCGATTACTTCGTAATGATCTGCGCCGCCGCCGCTATATCCCGATGATTTGCCCGCATAGACCAAAAAACCCGCAGCGGTGGCCAAAACCACAGCTCCAATCAGTGTTTCGGCAGCATTGCCAGCCATGCTCGCCCCCTATTCCGGCTGCCAAGCCTCATAGTCCCGCGCCCTCTCCGGCGCCGCCGTCAAAATTGACCCCGGCGGTCGATAGGCCAAATCCGTTCCCGTCAGATTGGGCACGTGCGGCAATTGCCAGTCGCGCCGCAACAGTGGTGCATTGCTGGGCCGCGCATCAAACGTGTGGTGCAACCAACCATGCCAATCGGGCGACACCCTGCTGGCCTCCGCCTCGCCATTGAAAATCACCCAGCGCCGTTTGCCATCTTTGGTCTGATAAAACTTGTTGCCCGCTTCATCCTCGCCCACATGCTGCCCATGCCGCCAAGTGTGGAACCTCGTCCCCAACGTCTGCCCGTTCCACCACGTCAGCACCTGCAACAAAAATTTCATCGGGCTTGTCCATTCAATCGGTTTCGTCCGGAATATGGACTGGATTGTGGGGGAAGGTCTAGGGGCAGGTTCAAACAGGTTGGATGCAACTATTTTTTCGTCGCATTGTTTGCCTGTAGCAATTTGTTCATCATTTAGTATGCTTGATGAGACAACTAACAGCCCGTAGCATCGAAAGCCGTGCTTGATGGATTCAATCGAACTTTGCGCCGGTGCTGGTGGGCAAGCTTTGGGGCTGGAACAATCCGGATTTGACCATCACGCCTTGGTTGAAATTGACGAATCTTGTCGGCAAACATTGGCGCTCAATCGCCCCCATTGGAACGTGGTTTCCGGAGCCCAATCCGATCTGGAACATTTCGTCGGCAAACCCTACAAAGGCGTCGATCTTGTCGCCGGTGGCCTTCCTTGCCCGCCATTCTCGGTCGCAGGCAAACAACTTGGCAAGGACGACGAACGCAATCTATTTCCCCACGCCCTGCGCATCGTTGATGAAACCCGCCCAAAAGTTATTCTCATCGAAAATGTGCGCGGTTTCCTTGACCCAATCTTCGCCGACTATCGGGAAGAACTCCGGCAAAGTTTCCGTACCTTAGGTTATCAAGCCGATTGGCGATTGTTGAACGCCCGCGACTTTGGGGTTTCGCAGTCGCGCCCTAGGGTGGCGATTATCGCAATGCGAAATGACATTAGCGATAAATTTGCTTGGCCAACTCCGTTGCGGGTCACACCAATAACCGTGGGCAAACTTATCTTAGATCAAATGAAGGCCAACAACTGGATCGGTGCCGACGCTTGGTCCCAACGCGCCAATGCTATTGCCCCCACCATTGTCGGCGGATCAAAAAAACACGGCGGCCCCGACCTTGGCCCCACCCGTGCCCGCGCCGCATGGGCGGTTTTAGGCGTTGATGGTCGAGGTATCGCTAATGAACCACCGACACGTGATTTCGTCGGAATGCCCCGCCTGACTACGCAGATGGTCGCCCGCATCCAAGGCTTTCCTGATGACTGGCAGTTCTACGGCAAAAAGACCGCCGCCTATCGCCAAATTGGCAATGCGTTTTCCCCGCCAGTCGCCGCTGCATTGGGTCAGGCCCTTGGTTTAGCTTTGGGCGGCGCGGTGCGGTCGCGCAACTCTGCTTTCGCTTAAAATGAGTGCCCGCGATAAACTTCGCGCCCACTTTCTTGCCAATATCGGTCGAGTTATGGACTCAACCGAATTACGCAAAATTTCCGGCGACATCGCAGAATGGGCGCGACGCATCCGTGAACTTCGCAACGAAGAGGGCTACCGCATCCTCACCAACAATGACTTGGCAGAACTGAAACCCGGCCAGTATCTGTTGAAATCCGCAAAACCTGAACCGGCGTTTGAACGCAATATTTCCAAAGAAACTCGCGCCTTCGTTTTGGACCGAAACGGTTTCACCTGCCAAATGTGCGGCGCCGTCGCAGGCGAACCGCATCCCCAAGACGCCAACCGTAAAACCCGACTTCACATTGGCCATATCATCGACAAATCGCTGGGT
Source organism: Oceanomicrobium sp. (assembly GCA_031415055.1). Taxonomy (GTDB): domain Bacteria; phylum Pseudomonadota; class Alphaproteobacteria; order Rhodobacterales; family Rhodobacteraceae; genus JANMOK01. The sequence goes on from JANOQZ010000024.1 coordinate 127,867, forward strand.
GGCGCAGACGAACCATCAAACTTGCGAGCACTTTGTTCGCTTTGCAACGAGGGTGCCGCCAACATCACCCAAACCCGACCATCGCAAATTCGACTTCTCACCGATATCCGCCGCGCTACCAAAGCCGATCAAATCGCGGTGCTGGATTGCCTGAAAACCAAGTTTCCGGATAAATAGTCGTCAGAAAAACGATAGGGGCAGCCATCGCCACCCCTTCGCACCTGTTTCCTGTCGCTAGGAGACGGACATTGTTTCCAACGCCGCAAACCAACTTCCAACCCACCAACCCTACCCCGCGCTGGCAGCCTCTTTCTTGCTCTCTGAATAAATCAACAACGGGTCGCCGTCGCGCATGATGGCGTCTTCGTTGACAACCACTTCTTCCACACCCGAAAGGCTGGGCAAATCAAACATCGTGTCCAGCAACACTTCTTCCATGATGGATCGCAGGCCCCGCGCCCCGGTGCGCCGGGTGATCGCCCGCGCCGCAATCGCGCGCAAAGCATCGGTGGTAAACGTCAAAGCCACGTCTTCCATCTCAAACAGCCGCTGATATTGCTTGACCAGCGCGTTCTTCGGCTCGGTCAGAATGGTGATCAGCGCCTTTTCATCCAGATCGGTCAGTGTCGCAATCACCGGCAAGCGGCCAACAAATTCCGGGATCAACCCGAATTTCAGCAAATCTTCCGGCTCCAGCTCACCCAGCAACTCACCCACACGGCGCTCGTCCGGGTCTTTCACATCAGCGCCAAAACCCATCGCCGAACCCTTGTTGCGTTGGGCAATGATCTTGTCCAAGCCCGAAAACGCTCCGCCGCAGATGAACAGAATGTTCGTCGTGTCGACCTGCAAGAATTCCTGCTGCGGATGCTTGCGTCCGCCTTGCGGTGGCACCGAGGCAACGGTGCCTTCCATGATTTTCAGCAGCGCCTGCTGCACACCCTCACCCGAGACATCGCGGGTAATCGACGGGTTGTCAGACTTCCTCGAAATCTTGTCCACTTCGTCGATGTAAACAATCCCGCGCTGCGCCCGTTCGACGTTGTATTCGGCCGATTGCAGCAGCTTCAGGATGATGTTCTCGACATCCTCGCCCACATAACCCGCTTCGGTCAGCGTCGTGGCATCGGCCATTGTGAACGGCACTTCCAATATCCGCGCCAAGGTCTGCGCCAGCAAGGTTTTGCCACAACCGGTCGGCCCAATCAGCAATATGTTGCTTTTTGCCAATTCCACATCGGGGTTTTTCGCGGCGTGGTTCAACCGTTTGAAATGGTTGTGAACAGCCACAGACAGCACCCGCTTGGCCACTTCCTGACCAATCACATAATCATTTAGCACGTCGCAAATATCATGCGGCGACGGCACACCATCGGTTGATTTCAAGGGGTTTCCCTTGGTTTCTTCCTTGATGATGTCCATGCATAACTCGACGCATTCATCGCAGATGAACACGGTCGGTCCTGCAATCAGCTTGCGCACTTCGTGCTGGCTTTTGCCGCAAAACGAGCAATACAGCGTGTTCTTTGAATCCGACGAGTTGGATTTACTCATTCTAGTCTCCTAACCTGGATAGCGCGTCTGAACGCTTCAATCCCGGCTTTCGCCCCAAGCACCATAGACGCGATTATAAATGACAATCGCGCCGTGAACAATATCGCAGCTACATCAAGAAAATGTTGAAAATGTGTTAGGCATCGGCATCTGCCGCGGCCCCGCGTTCACTGACGATTTCATCAATCAAACCCCAGTCTTTCGCCATTTGCGCGGTCATGAAATTGTCGCGCTCCAGCGCTTTTTCTACCGCCGCATAGCTTTGACCCGTGTGTTTTTCGTAAATTTCGTTCAAGCGTTTCTTTAAGGCTTCGGTTTCCCGGGCGTGGATCAAAATATCGGTCGCCTGCCCCTGATAACCACCGCTCGGCTGATGCACCATGATGCGGCTATTGGGCAATGAAAACCGTTTGCCCTTCGCCCCCGCCGTCAACAACAGCGACCCCATCGAGGCCGCCTGCCCGATGCACAGGGTCGAGACCTGCGGGCGAATATACTGCATCGTATCATAAATCGCCAAACCACTGGTCACCACGCCGCCGGGTGAGTTGATGTACATGGCGATGTCTTTTTTTGGGTTCTCGGCTTCCAGAAACAGCAATTGCGCTGCCACCAGCGTCGCCATTCCGTCTTCAACGACGCCGGACACGAAAATGATCCGTTCTTTCAGCAAACGACTGAATATGTCATAAGCCCGCTCACCGCGAGCCGTCTGCTCGACCACCATCGGAACCAGATTCATGTAATGCTCAACGGGGTCTCTCATACGGGGTTCCTTAGTCTGGTTATGACCCCTGCATAGGGTCGGAAACATGAATATAAGGTTTAGTCATGGCCAGCGGGGTCTGCAAGGGCGCGGCTAGGGAAATCGGACCCACAAAAGAAAACGGGGCCGTGATGGCCCCGTCTGCTGTTGCAGATTGGGAAAATTACTCGACTTCCAGTGCCTCAACCGCCTTCTCGAGCTGCGCTTTGGTCACTTTCTTTTCGGTCACTTTTGCCAGTGCCAGAATGTGATCGACCACTTTGTCCTCGAAAATCGGTGCCCGCAATTGTTGCTGGGCCTGCTGGTTTTTCTGCAGGAACTCGATGTATTTGCGCTCCTGACCGCGATATTGTCGCGCCTGCCGGATCACCGCTTGCTGCATTTCCTGATCAGTCACGGTGATTTCAGCCTTGGTGCCAACTTCCGCCAACAGCAACCCCAGCCGAACCCGGCGCTCCGCCAATTTCAGATGTTCCGCCGTTGGGTCCACCGTGGCATGCGAATGATCATGCACATCAGGGTTTTCCTCGTGCCACAACTGATGCGCCACCTGTTCGGCCTCGGCTTTCACCAGCGACGGCGGCAATTCAAACGACACCAGCTTGTCCAGCGCATCCATCAGCTTGCGCTTTTGCACCTGCCGCGCCGCGCCGGCATATTCTTCCAGAAGGCGCTCGCTAATCTGGCCTTTCAAAGCCGCCAAATCCTCAGCCCCGAATTTCTTCGCCAATTCGTCGTCAATTTCCGCCGGTTTCGGTTCATTGACGTCTTTCACCGTGCAGGCAAACACCGCATCCTTACCGGCCAAATTCTTCGAGCCATAGTTTTCCGGAAACGTCACTTTGACCGAAACTTCATCGCCAACCTTGGCCCCAGCCAATTGCGCCTCAAAGCCCGGGATGAACGAGTTCGAGCCCAGCACCAGCGGATAATCCTCTGCCGTGCCGCCGTCAAACGCCTCGCCGCCAACTGTGCCCTTGAAGTCGATCACCACCTGATCGCCGTCCTTGGCCTTGGCACCCTTCTTCTTCGCCTCGAAATTATTCGCCGAAGCCGCCAAATTTTTCAGCGCCTCGTTCAGCGATGCCTCATCGACCTCACCGACCAGCTTTTCCAGTTTCAGTTTGGAAAAGTCCGTCTCCGGCACCACCGGCAGGGCCTCATAGGTCATCGAAACCGACACATCGTCGCCCTCTTTCCAGGCGTCGTTGTTCATTTTCACATCGGGTTGCAACGCCGGGCGATCACCCGATTTGTCGAAGTGATCCTTCATTGCGCCATCGATGGTTTCCTGCATCGCTTCGCCCAATACCGACTTGCCGAACATCTTTTTCATCAGCGACGCCGGGGCTTTACCCTTGCGAAAGCCTTTCATCTGAAAATCCTTACGGGCGATTTCCAGCTTTTCATCGACCTTGACCTGCAATTCAGCAGCGCTCAACACAATGTCATAGCCGCGTTTTAGGCCTTCGTTCAGCGTCTGCGTAACCTGCATGTCCGTTCCCTGTCTCAAATCTGGTGCGGGTGAAGGGACTTGAACCCCCACGCCTCGCGGCGCCAGAACCTAAATCTGGTGCGTCTACCGTTTCGCCACACCCGCAATATCAGACCCGCCCGTATCCACAGGCAGCCCATAATTCCGCGCCTCTCTAACAGAGGTTTTTTGGGGGCGCGAGGGGTAAAATGATGCGCAAAAGTGAAGGTTGGCTAATCGCCTTCGACAAAAACCTCGGCGCGTTTCTTGCGAACTTGCGGCAACAATACAATGACCAGCACCTCCAGCGTCAGGGCCAGGAGCGTGGCGCTGATCGGTCGCGTCAGAAACGTCGTCGCGTCACCCCGGCCAAGGATCATGGCGCGACGCAGGTTCTCTTCCAGCATCGGCCCCAACACAAAGCCCAAAAGCAGCGGCGCCGGTTCGCAATGCAGCTTCATCAGCACATAGCCCATCAGCCCGAACCCTGCGACGGCGTAAAGGTCATAGGCGTTGGAATTGACCGAATAAACGCCAATGGAACAGAAGGCCATGATAGCCGGGAACAACACTTGGTAGGGTACTTTCAACAGGCGCACCCAAACACCAATCAGCGGCAAGTTCAGCACGATCAGCATCAGGTTGCCAATCCACATGCTGGCGATAATGCCCCAGAACAGCGCCGGTTGCTCTGCCGCGACGTTCGGCCCCGGCACGATGCCCTGAATGATCATTGCCCCCACCATCAGCGCCATCACCGGATTGGCGGGGATGCCAAGCGTCAGCAGCGGGATAAAACTTGTTTGCGCCCCGGCGTTGTTGGCCGATTCCGGCCCCGCGACACCTTCCAATGCGCCACGCCCGAATTCCTGTGGCGTTTTCGACAGCCGCTTTTCCACCGTATAGGACGCGAAAGACGCAAGAATTGCCCCGCCGCCCGGCAGGATGCCAAGGGCTGATCCCAAAAAAGTGCCCCGTATCATCGGTGCCATCATCCGCCTAAGATCCTGGCGCGACGGCCAAAGAGCACCAAGTTTGGTTGTCAACACCGTTCGATCCTGATCCCCCTCGAGGTTTCGCAGTATCTCGGCAATCCCGAACACACCAACCGCCAATGCCACAAAGTTCAACCCGTCGGCATAGGCGGTGATGCCAAAAGTGAAACGCGGCGTGCCGGTATAAATGTCAGTGCCGACCGAACCCAAAAGCAGGCCCAGAACAACCATCGCCAGCGCCTTGATGATTGACCCATGCGCCAGCGCAATGGCCGATACCAGACCCAACAACATCAGGCTGAAATACTCGGCCGCGCCAAATTTGAGCGCGATCACCGTCAGCGGCGGGGCAAAGATTGCGACCAGCAATGTGGCAACCGACCCGGCAAAGAACGACCCCAAGGCCGCCACCGCCAGCGCCGTACCCGCCTTGCCTTGACGGGCCATCTGATAGCCGTCAATCGCCGTCACCGCCGACGAGCTTTCACCGGGCATATTGATCAGGATAGCGGTGGTGGAACCGCCGTATTGCGCCCCATAATAAATGCCCGCCAGCATGATCAGCGACGATACCGGTTCCAGCTGGAATGTGATCGGCAGCAGCATGGCGATGGTTGCTGTGGCACCGATACCGGGCAGTACACCGATCAGCGTGCCCAGAATAACGCCAATCAGGCAGAAGAACAGATTCTCCGGCGTTCCGGCGGTTGCAAAACCAAGGGCGAGATTTGATAACAGTTCCATGATGCGCCCCTTAGAACGGCAGCCAAGGGCCAAACCGTCGGAACGGCAAACCAAGCGCAAAGCTGAACACCAACGTGCAGAACACCGTGATCGCAAAGGCAAGTGCCAGAGCAGGCAGAGGCTTGATTTTTAGCGACGCCATGGCGGCGATCAACGTGGTGATGAAAATCGACGGCACGAAACCAAGCCCGCGCACGGTCAACCCGAAGAACACCGGGGCCGGCAGAATGAACAAAAGCCCTCGCCAGGCCAGCGACCCGATGTCCACCTGGTTGGATTTGAATGCCGACAACACGATCAGCAGCCCAAACAAGATCAAAAGCGCCGACAAAACCAATGGGAAATATCCCGGGCCCATACGCAATGCCGTGCCGATTTCCAATTCTAAAGATTTCACCCCGAACACAAGGCCCAAGGCTATAAACAGGCCACCGGCTGCCGCATCGGATTTGTTGAAATTGGTGGATGCCATGATTTCGGCCTTCGCATTGCTTTGGAATGGCCCCGCCGTCGAACGCGCCGGGGCCCGTTTTGCTTCTTGTCAGTCGGCGTAGACGCCAGCGGCGTCAATGACCGATTTCCAGCGAGCGATCTCGCTTTCCAGCCTAGCTTTCAACGCCTCCGACGTCCCGTCGGCGGCAGACGAAGGCGCCGTGCCCAGCTCGGCGAATTTCGCGGCGATATCCGGGTCGGCCAGCGCCACTTGCAGGGCCGCCGTCAGACGCGCAGTGGCCTCGGCCGGAGTGCCCTTGGGTGCATAAAGTCCGTGCCAAATTCCCACTTCCATGCTGGCCAAGCCACTTTCGGCGACGGTCGGCAGATCGGGGAAGATGTCCAGACGCGCGGGCGACGTTACCGCATAGGCCTTGATCGTGCCGGCCTTGATATGCTCGGTGGTATTAGTGGACTGGTCGCACATGATGTCAATTTGCCCGCCCAGAAGCTCGGTCAAAGCCGGGCCAGTGCCTTTGTAGGGAACAGTCACGATCGGGGCCTCGACCGCCTGCATGAACAACATGCCGCACAGATGCGACGCAGCGCCGATCCCGGCATTTGCCATGGTGATCGTATCGGCATTTTCTTTCACATAAGCAACAAACGAGGCCATATCGGTGGGCTCGAAATCCTTGCGCGCAACCAGCGTCATCGGCACTTCGGTCACAAGACCGATGTACTCGAACGCTTCCAGTGGGTTATAGGCCAACTCGCGGTACAGCGTTGCCGATGTTGCCATGCCGATGTGGTGCAACAAAATGGTATATCCGTCGGCCTCGGCCGCGGCCACCTGACCGGCACCCAGCGTGCCCCCGGCACCACCGACGTTTTCAACGATGATCTGCTGGCCAAGATCTGCCGACATCTTTTCGGCGATCAGGCGGCCGACAGTGTCGGTTGGGCCGCCCGCCGAGAACGGCACGACCATGGTAATTTGTCGTTCCGGATAAGTTTGGGCAAAGCTGGCCGAGGCCGCAAGCAGTGTGCCGGCCACGAGGCCGGGGATTTTAAGTGCAAGTGCCATTGTTTCCTCCCAGAAATGGCGATGTCAGCCGCTGACACAATTCTTTTTGCTGTTACGGCTGCAACAGTCATGCCGCAAAATCACTGCAATGCAAACTGCAAAATGGACTGTTATAGACTAACTATTCGACGCTTGAACGATAGCAGCCGTTTCGACGTACGCTTGCGCCACCGTTGCAGGTCTCGCGCACCGCATCGCCCGTCTATGATTTCTTGCCTCGCGGCACCAGAACCTAAATCTGGTGCGTCTACCGTTTCGCCACACCCGCAAAGAACCGCCAGTGCTCACAGGCAGCCCGTAATTCCGCGCCTCTCTAACAGAGGTTATTTCAAGGTGCGAGGGGTAATTTTACGTCAAACCTGTCGAACTTTATGCTCTTGATTGATCTCGTGTGGGCCTCAAGCGCGGGTGAGGGCTTTCGCCGCAACGCAAGCGCGTGACTCCTTGCCGCGTCGGCCCTATAAAGCCTGCGACTCGTCTCTCAAACTTGGTGCCCGATGCCCGCAGACATGCTCGCCAACATGCCCGGTTTCCTAAGCCACCCCTTTGACGACGACAAACTCCACGAGGAATGCGGCATATTCGGCGTCATCGGCCTGAAAGACGCCGCCAATTTCGTCGCCCTTGGACTGCACGCTCTACAGCATCGAGGGCAAGAGGCCGGGGGCATCGTATCCTACGACGCTGGTCACGGCTTCAACTCGGTCCGCCGTTTCGGCTATGTGCGCGACAATTTCACCAATGCCTCGCTGATGGACACATTGCCCGGCAAACTCGCCATCGGCCACGTGCGCTATTCCACTTCCGGCTCCAAGGGCCACACCGCCATCCGCGACGTGCAGCCCTTGTTCGCCGAATTTTCCATGGGCGGGGCCGCCATTGCCCACAACGGCAACCTAACTAATGCCGATGCGCTGAAAACCGAGCTGATCGACCGTGGTTCGATCTTCCAATCCTCGTCCGACACCGAATGCATCATCCACTTGATGGCCCGCTCGATCCAGAAAAACATCCCCGAACGTATCAAAGATGCATTGCGTCGCGTCGAAGGTGCCTTTTCCATCGTCGCCATGACCCGCTCGAAACTGATCGGCGTGCGCGACCCGCTCGGCGTGCGCCCGCTGATGCTGGGCAAATTCGGCGACGGATGGGTGCTGTCATCGGAAACCTGTGCGCTCGACATCATCGGTGCCGAATTCGTCCGCGAAATCGAACCCGGCGAAATGATCATCGCCACCGAAGATGGGGTGGAATCCTTCTATCCATTCGAAAAAGTCAAACCCCGCTTTTGCGTCTTTGAATACGTCTATTTCTCGCGCCCAGACTCGGTCATCGGCGGGCTGTCGGTCTACGAAACCCGCCGCCGCATCGGCGTCGAACTGGCCAAGGAAACCCATGTCGCCGCCGATCTGGTCTGCCCGGTGCCCGATTCTGGCACCCCCGCCGCCATCGGTTATTCCCAGCAATCCGGCATTCCCTATGCCATGGGCATCATCCGCAACCAGTACATGGGCCGCACCTTCATCGAACCCAGCGAGCATATCCGCAACATGGGCGTGCGCCTGAAACTCAATGTCAACCGCGCCGTGGTCAAAGGCAAACGCATTATCCTTGTCGACGATTCAGTGGTGCGCGGCACCACCAGCCGCAAGATTAAAGACATGCTGATCGACGCTGGTGCCGCCGAAGTCCACTTCCGCGTCGCCTCACCCCCCACGCAATGGCCGTGCTTTTATGGCGTCGACACCCCCGAACGCGACAAGCTGCTCGCCGCCCACATGACCGAAGAGCAGATGCGCGACCACCTCGGCGTCAATTCCCTGCGCTTCATTTCCCTCGACGGGCTCTACCGCGCCTGCGGCGAAGAAGGCGGCCGCAAGGTGCTGGACCCCAAATTCTGCGACGCCTGCTTTTCGGGAGAATACCCGGTGCGACCCACGGATATGATGAGCAAGGGGTTTGTGACGAAAGGCGGTTGAACCGCTTCTAATTGGCCCAAATATCCCGGGGTTGCAGGGGCAGCGCCCCTGCTCTAATTTTCGATGGGCCAGGAGCAATCTCATGCCCAAACCCCAAACCCACGATGACTATCTGGCGCAAGTCGCACCTGCCCAGCGCGAACTCCTAACCCAGCTTCGCACCCTCATCCTCTCCATCCAGCCCGACGCCGAAGAATGCATTTCCTATGCCAAACCAGCGTTTCGCACCACCAAACCCTTTGCTGGTTATTACGCTTCCAAGGCGCATTGCATCTTCGTTTCCTTCAGCGGCACCACGATGAAAACCTGCGCGTCGGAACTGACCGGCTACAAATGGTCCCCCGGTGGTGTGCAATTCGCCGCAGCCAATCCGCTGCCCGAAGCATTGATCCGCAAAATCATCGCCACAAGACTCAAGGAAATCGCCGACACCGGCAAATGACGTTGCGATCAATGCTACCCAGTAGTATACTCGCCACCAATAGGAGGCACCAATAGGAGGCACCACCCATGTCCGTCAAAGCATCCGTCTCGATCACCGAACAACAAAACGCCTTCGCCCGCGAAATGGTCACCAAAGGCCGCTACTCCAGCATCAGCGCTGTGGTGCAGCAGGGCATTGATATGTTGCGTGAGGAAACCATCACCGCCGACCTAGACAAAGACGCATTGCGCACATTGCTAATGCGCCGTTTGGAAGGACCATTCATTTCGATGGAAGAAGCACGAAAACAGACCGAGCAAATGATAGCGGAAAAGAAAAAGTTCTATGGCCTTCCGGATTGAACAAACCGATCAAGCAATCCGTGACAAAGAGTTGATTTTTGATTTTCTTGTCGAAAGTTACCAGAATTTTGGTGAGGATGATCGCAGTGCCGCAAGTCGCACTGCCAAACGTGTCAGCTCCATTGAGGATTCAATCAACACACTGGCGCGAGCGCCAAATCAAGGAACCTTGCACCCGACATTTGCTCCAAATATGCGTTCAGTCACCAAGAGCCGGGTAATCTTGTGGTTCACGGTCGACAAACCTCGTCAAAGGATCCTCATTCTTGGTATTTTCTTCGGCGGCCAAGACCAACAACGCAAGATGTTGACCCGTTTATTGTCTAACAATTGACCCCGCTTCCCATCCTGCTAAACCCCTCCCATGACCCTTCAAATCGCCCTTGTCACCGGAGCCTCGCGCGGCCTTGGTTTTGCCACTGCCATTGCCCTCGCCGCCCAAGGTTACCACATCATCGCGCTGGCACGAACCAGCGGCGGCCTTGAAGACCTCGACGACATCATCACGTCCGCCCACGGCACCACCACCCTCGTCCCGCTCGACATTACCGACGAGGCGGGTCTGCACCGCATGGCCCAAGCCATCCAAACCCGCTGGGGCAAACTCGATCTGCTCATCCATTGCGCCGCCCACGCAGCCCCCTTGGCCCCTGCCAGCCAAGTCAACGCCAAAGACTTCGACAAAAGTTGGTCCATCAACGTCAAGGCCACACTCGCGCTCATCGCCGCTACCGAAGACCTGTTGCGCGGAGGCAAAGGCCACGCCGTCTTCATCGACGACCCGCGTGCGGGTCACGCCTTCAACGCTGCCTACGGGGCCTCAAAACTCGCGCAAAAGGGCATCGCCACGGCATGGCAAGCCGAATGCAAACGCTTGGGGCCGAAAGTCAGCTTCTTCACCCCCAACCCAATGCCCACCGCATTGCGGGCAAGATTCCACCCCGGCGAGGATCGCGCAAAACTTTCATCCTGTGAAACCGAGGCCGTGCGCCTGTTATCAAGCCTTTGACTCTTGCGTCCCTTCCCCCATTTCGGGGGAAGGTCAGGATGGGGGCTTTACGCGTTGTCCGCCACAACCCCTGCCAAAAACTCATGCCGTGCCGTATCCGCTGGCAATTCCGCCCGTGCCTCAACATCAATCACCATCATCCGCCCGGAATCGCGATACGATGGCCACGCCGGCAAACCAGCCCCGTTCGGATCACCCGTCTTGACGAAATTGACCCAATAACCAGACGCCAAATCCGCTACCTTTTGGTCATCCGCATCGACCAGCCAAGGAAATGCATCCAGATTGTCCAGCACATACAAGATCTCGCAGGAATGAAACGCCCCGGCATCCCTGCCTGACCGTTCGCCAAAAAAACCTGCGTTCACCCTCGGCCCTCGATCAAAGCGATAGCGAAAAATATCGGCCCGGCCTGATTTCTTCTGCGCCTCGATCCAAGCCCAGGCGCGATGGTTGATGGTCAAATCGCCGCTTAACGCGCGCACCGATCCAACCGGATAGTGTAGCAAAGCCTCGTCGCTGTGCGTCCCGAATAACTCCCGAGCCATCCCCTCATAGGACCATTTGGCAGGTTTCCCTTGCGAGAAATCAAAGTTGAACCCCTCGTCCTTATTCCAACCCGCCAGCAGAGGCACGTCGTTTTGCACGCCTTTGGCAAACACCCGCGCGGGCGTATCCGGCAAAAACACCCCGTCCACAATTGGCCAAAATCCCATGCCCGGATTGGCCGCCAGAATTTCTGCTGCTGGCAACGCCCGTAATTCGGCAGCACTCTTTGTCCGCAACTTCAAGGCAAAAGCTTGGCCCTGTTTTTCAGCCACGGCTAAATCGGCAATTCTCACGGTCGGTGAATCAAACCACCCACCACTTTCGCCAATCGCCCGATGGAACAGCCCCTCAGTCAAGGGCGACGCCATCAACAGCGACACCGCCATCGACCCCGCCGATTCCCCCGCAATCGTTACTTGCGAGGCATCACCGCCAAACACGCCAATATTCCGCTGCACCCAACCCAAAGCCGCTACAAGATCAAGCATCCCGTAATTGCCCGAAGCCCCGCCCGCTTCGGCGCTCAACTCCGGATGCGCCATGAACCCCAGCGCGTTCAGACGGTGATTGACCGTCACCACCACAATCCCCCGCGCCGCCAGCCGCGCCCCGTCGTAACGCGGCTCGGACCCCGACCCGACGGCAAACCCGCCGCCGTGAATCCAGAACAACACCGGTAGCCCCACGGCATCCGCCGGGGCACAGACGTTCAGATACAGGCAATCTTCCGAGGTTCCGTGCAAAGTCGGATCGATGTCGCCAAACACCACGCCCTGCAGCGCGAAATGCCCAAACCGATCCGTCCGCCGAACACCCTTCCAAGGCACAACCGCAACAGGCGCCCGCCAACGCAAATCACCCACAGGCGGCGCAGCATAGGGGATGCCCTTGAAGGCGCGTATTCCCTTGGCGTTCACGGCTGGTAGCGCCAGCAACCCGCCTTCAACCAATACAGAAGCTACCATTTCGTCACTCCAGTCCCCAAATTTAACACATGTCACCCGCGCGAAGGCGGGGGTCAATAAATCTTCCGCTTCCCCGCCTTGCCCTCATACGGATTCTTCCCCGCCCGCAACAATATCCGGATCGGCGTCCCCGGCATCTTAAAATCGCGTCGCAAGCCATTGACCAGAAACCGCTGATAACTGTCAGGAACCGCATCGGGGATCGAGGCAAACACCACAAACGTCGGCGGCCTGGTTTTCACTTGTGTCATATACCGCATCTTCAACCGCCGCCCCGCCTGCGCCGGCGGCGGATGCGCCTCGGTCATCTCGCCCAGCCAGCGATTGAGCCGCGAGGTTGAAATCCGCGTGTTCCACACCGCATGCGCCTCAAGAATGGCATCGCGCAGCTTGTCCAAACCCCGCCCGGTCAAGGCTGAAACATAGACCATCGGCACCCCGCGCAACTGCGGCAGCAACCGCTCCAGCATCTCTTTCAGCTCGCGCAGCTTGTCGTCCTTGGCCTCTTCCAAATCCCATTTGTTGACCGCAATAACTACAGAACGCCCCTCGCGCTCGGCCAGATCGGCGATGCGCAAATCCTGCTGCTCGAACGGCACCTGCACATCCAGCAACACCACCACAACCTCGGCAAACCGCACCGCCCTGAGGCCATCCGATACCGCAAGCTTCTCCAGCTTCTCCTGAATCTTCGCTTTCTTGCGCATCCCTGCCGTATCGAAAATGCGAAAATCCCGCCCCAGCCAGTCGGTATTCACCGAAATCGAATCCCGGGTGATCCCCGGCTCCGGCCCGGTCAGCAGCCGTTCTTCGCCCAATATCGCATTGATCAGGGTCGATTTCCCGGCATTCGGTCGCCCGACCACCGCAATCTGGATCGGCCGCCCGTCCGGCACCACCGGCCCCAGCCCTTCCTCGTCGACACTGTCGTCCACCGGCACATCAACCAGCGGCTGCTCTTTGCGCACGTCGTGCATGTCGCGGAACGGCTCCAGCGCCCGCATCAGGTCGCTGATCCCTTCGCCATGCTCCGCCGAAAGCTGAATGGGTTCGCCCAGCCCCAGCGAATATGCGTCCAGATACCCCGCCTCACCCGCCCGCCCTTCGGCCTTGTTCGCCGC
>JANOQZ010000025.1:0-22251 GCA_031415055.1 Oceanomicrobium sp.
ACGGGTCGAGCGTGGCATTATCAACGTCGGTGACGAAGTTGAGATCATCGGGCTGAAAGACACGCAAAAGTCGATCTGCACCGGGGTGGAGATGTTCAGGAAACTGCTGGATCGCGGCCAAGCGGGCGACAATATCGGCGCACTGCTGCGCGGCATTGATCGTGAAGCGGTCGAGCGTGGTCAGGTTCTGTGCAAACCGGGTTCGGTGAAACCGCATACCAAGTTTGAAGCACAGGCCTACATTCTGACCAAGGAAGAGGGTGGCCGTCATACGCCGTTCTTTGCCAACTACCGCCCGCAATTCTATTTCCGCACCACGGACGTGACCGGCACGGTTGAACTGCCGAGCGGCACCGAAATGGTGATGCCGGGCGACAATTTGAAGTTCAACGTCGAACTGATCGCCCCCATCGCCATGGAAGAAAACCTGCGCTTCGCCATCCGCGAAGGCGGACGCACTGTTGGCGCGGGCGTTGTGGCGAAGATTATTGCTTGAAGATGAAATGCGGTGACCGGGGTAACCCGGTCGCAACCTTACGTAAGCTGCGGCCCGATCCGTTCACGAAAATTCACGTCGTGCGGAGCCACACTTGAAAGCCGGGCCGTCACACTAACATTGCAAGATCACGGCGAAGCCTTGTCCCGATGTCTCTGCCTTGACGTTTATGGAAACCAATCCGGGTTTCGGGCGTTAGGGTTCAGGTAATGCCGATGTCTTTTTGGAAAGGTTACATCATGACCCCACGTTTAATGCGTTCAACAACCGCCTCCATCGCCCTGATTGCCGCCTGTTGGCCGGGTTATTTGTTCGGGCAGCCCGTCGAGCTTTTGGATTTCACCACCCTTAGCGAAGCCTGTCAGGCGACGATAATTGCCGATGGCACGATCGATCCTTTGACATTGACCACGGCGATGGTCGAAATCGCGGAAGACGGCACCTGTGTCGTGCTCGATCCGGCAGCGATGGAAACAGAAATTGTGCCGCGATTGGCACCTGAGACTGATCCCGCTTTGGAGGCCGAAGTGGTACCTGAGGCTGAAGCGGTGGAAGCGGTGGAACCCGAGTCCGTGGTCGAGCCGGAAGCGGTTGTGGAACCAGATGCGGTCGTCGAGCCGGAGGCGGCTGTTGAGCCGGAAGTGGTTGTGGAGCCTGAGCTGGCTGTAGAGCCGGAGCCGGTTGTCGAACCGGTGGCCGAGCCGGAACCGATTGTCGAAGAGGTCGTGCCGGAAGAGGCGGTAGTTGAGGACGTCGCGCCGGTGGAAGCCGAGCCGGTTGCCGAAGAAACGATGACCGAAGAGACGGTGATCGACGCGCCAGTTCTTGACGAAGCTGTTGCCGACGAGCCAGCTATGGAAGCTGGAGAACCGGTGATCGACGAGTCTGGCACTGAGGCGGCCAATGCTGAGGAATTCTCGTTCCTGACGTTGAGTGAAGAATGCCAGGCAACGATAATTGCCGATGGAAGGCTTGATATTGCCACTCTTGTTCCCGAACAACTTGTCATTGCGGACGACGGCAGTTGCGAAATTGTTGTGGCTGCGACAGACGAACCCGTCGTTGAACCTGAGATCGTTGTTGAAGCCGCCCCACCAGCGGCGGCAGCGGAAGTCAGGGATGACCCGGCGGAAGAAAGCGCAGATGCGGTGGATGTAGTCACTGAAACGGTGACCGATGAAACGACCCGTTCCAGCGACGAAGAAGTGGCTGCTGCAGCAGCAGATTTGCAGCGGGTCAATAATAATAACGACGCCCGCGATTTGGCCAAAATATTGGGTGCGGTCGGTGTGGGAATCGTTATCGGCACCTTGCTTGACAACAACGATACCGTGGTTGGTGATACCGGTGACCGGGTGATCGTCGAACGCGATGGTCGTTACATCGTGCGCAATGACGAAAACGAATTGCTGCGACGACCAGGTTCGGACATTCGCACCGAAGAATTCACCGATGGCAGCACGCGCACTATCGTGACACGCGAAGACGGAATTCGGATTGTCACGATCCGCGATTCCCAAGGCTACGTCGTGCGCCGCACTCGGTTCTTGGCCGACGGCACCGAATTCGTTCTGTTCGATGATTCAGCATATCAAAGCGAGGTTATCACTTCGCGCGATTTACCTAGGGTCACCGATGAACCTGTGTTCGAAGACTATAGCACGATTGACGAAGATGAATTGTTGCGCGCTTTGCAAGCCGCTGAATTGCGCGATCAAAACCGCACATATTCGCTGCGTCAAATCCGCGAGAACGAGGTGCTGCGGGCGGCGTTGCCGCGTGTGGACCTTGATGTAATCACCTTTGCCACCGGATCGGCGGCGATCTCGCAAAGTCAGGCGCAGTCGTTGGCTGGGCTTGGCCGGGTAATGGCACGAATGATTGATGACAACCCGGCAGAAGTATTCCTGATCGAAGGGCATACCGATGCGGTTGGGTCGGAAATCTCCAATCTGGCTTTGTCCGATCGCCGGGCGGAATCGGTGGCTTTGGCTTTGAGTGAGTATTTTGGCGTGCCGCCGGAAAACATGATCGTGCAGGGCTATGGCGAGGAATTCCTCAAAGTTCAGACTCTGGGCGCTGAGCGGGCCAACCGAAGGACGGCTGTTCGACGGATTACCAATCTTTTGGGGACGTAACCCCCTTGCTTTATTGGGGTTTTCACATTAGGTGAAAACCCGCCTCTGCAGGGGTATAGCTCAGTTGGTAGAGCGACGGTCTCCAAAACCGTAGGTCGCGGGTTCAAGCCCTGCTGCCCCTGCCAGTGGTTTTCCAACGGCTTAGTGTGGCCGCTGACGGATGCGTCAAGTGGTTAACCTTTGACCAGAATCTCCGAAAATAAGTGTGCAACGGGCGTGCACAATGCGCGCACCGGGCGGGCAGATGATCTTGGTCAATTTCTGGGGATTTCGGCGGTTATGTGAGGAAATTCAGATGGTTAGACTGGAATTGGCGCCTCTAGTTATGTAGCGAGTTTCAAGAGGCGTCAGGGGATTTTGTGTTCAGCGGAGTCAATGGTGTCTGTATCATCCCGACAACGGTGCCCTGAACGGAAGTAGAAAACGCTCAAGAGAGCGTTTTCCCGTTCACCCACGACGGCGCAGGGCAAGGTAGCTGCATTCACAACGGAAGGGCGGCACCTGCCTGGCCTGGTGCAACGCACCTGCCGAGGGCAGGCAGGTGCGGCCCGAGACGCGGGGCGTCCCGTGCGGTTTGTTTGGCTAATGTCGTGGCCAGCAGGGTCACGCGCCCCCCGCTGGAGATAGAAATGGTGGACCATCATCCTAGATCATTGCCAAGTGCCCCCACCCCAACCCTCCCCCCGCAAGCGGGTGAGGCGGCAGGTTGCGCCAGAACGTCGGGCGTTGTCGACAAACATGCGCCGCGTAATTCGCCACGCACCCTTGCACCTTTGCCACTTGATACGTATGTGAGGGCGGCAGTCGGTAGGGAACGGGAAAGACAATGGCACTAACCAATCCGTTTCAATTCGCCCAGCAAGTACGCTCGGAAGTGGCGAAGGTTGTTTGGCCGTCGCGCAAAGAGGTTATTCTGACCACCTCGATGGTGGCGATCATGGCGACGCTGGCGGCGATATTCTTTTTCCTGATCGACCAGATTGTCAGGTTCGGACTAGAGACAATTCTGGGCGTCGCCTCTTGATTTGACGGGTTCTCCCCGCTAAGAGCGGCCAACCTTACAGAACAGGGGCGTGCTTCGATTCGGATGCGCGCTCTGTCTGTTTGAAAAGACTGGGCGTAAACGCCTGATATTAAAAGAAAATATGCGACCCGGTCGCCAACAGCAAGGTAACAGGCACAATGGCCAAGCGCTGGTATTCGGTCCATGTCCTCTCGAATTTCGAGAAGAAGGTGGCCGAATCGATAAAAGAATCTGCGGCGCAGGCTGGTCTGTCCGACGAGATCGAACAGGTATTGGTGCCAACCGAAGAAGTGCTGGAGATCCGCAAGGGCAAGAAAGTGCAAACCGAGCGGCGATTCATGCCGGGTTACGTGCTGGTGCGGATGGAAATGACCGATCGGGCCTATCATCTGATCAACGGCACCAACCGGGTGACCGGGTTTCTGGGGCCGCAAGGCAAACCGTCGCCACTGCGCGATGCCGAAGTTGCAAGACTGATTGATCAGGTTGAAGAGGGTTTGGAGAAACCGAGGACGCTGATCACGTTTGATATTGGCGAGAACGTCACGGTCACCGATGGGCCGTTTGAAGGCTTCTCGGGCCAAGTTGAAGAAGTCGATGAAGAGCATTCACGGCTGAAAGTTAGCGTGTCGATTTTTGGCCGGGCGACCCCGGTCGAGTTGGAATTCACTCAGGTCAGCAAGCTGGCCTGAGCGTCTTGTGGGAGGCTGCGGCGTCGCGTCGCCAAAGCCAGACCACGCCATCAAAGTCTTGAAGGGCGCGCCCTTTCGGACAGGAAACAAAGGAGGCCGATATGGCCAAGAAGATTGCAGGGCAGTTGAAGCTGCAAGTGCCTGCTGGGGCGGCAAAGCCATCCCCACCCGTCGGCCCGGCATTGGGTCAACGCGGGCTGAACATCATGGAATTCTGCAAGGCGTTCAACGCCAAAACGCAGGATATGGAGCCGGGCGCGCCTTGCCCGACGATTATCACCTATTACGTCGATAAATCGTTTTCGATGGAAATCAAAACGCCGCCGGCGTCGTATTTCCTGAAGAAAGCCGCCAAGCTGGCGTCGGCGTCCAAACGTCCGGGCCGTGATTTTGCCGGGTCGGTGACGGTGGCGCAGGTGCGCGAAATCGCGCTGGCCAAGATGAAAGACCTGAACGCCAATGACGTGGATGCGGCGATGCTGACGATTGTCGGCTCGGCACGTTCCATGGGCATCGAAGTGAAGGGTTGAGCATCATGGCAAATATGGGAAAACGAACGGTCAAAGCGCGGGCGGATTTTGCGGGCAAGACCTTGCTAAGCGTTCAGGCGGCGGTGGCTTTGATCAAGTCGAACGCGACGGCGAAGTTTGACGAGACGGTCGAAATTGCGATGAACCTGGGCGTCGATCCGCGCCATGCCGACCAGATGGTGCGCGGCGTTGTGACTTTGCCCAATGGCACCGGAAAGACGGTGCGTGTGGCTGTGTTCGCCAAGGGACCGAAGGCCGATGAGGCCAAGGCTGCGGGTGCCGATATTGTTGGCGCGGAAGACCTGATGGAAATCATCCAAGGCGGCAAGATCGAGTTCGATCGCTGCATCGCAACACCCGATATGATGGGGATTGTCGGTCGTTTGGGCAAGATTTTGGGCCCACGCAACCTGATGCCTAACCCGCGCGTTGGCACGGTGACGATGGATGTCAAAGCGGCGATTGAAGCGGCCAAAGGCGGCGAAGTGCAGTTCAAGGCCGAAAAGGCCGGTGTGGTACATGCGGGTGTTGGCAAAGCCAGCTTCAGCGAGGCCAAGCTGGTTGAGAATGTGAAAGCATTCGTATCTGCGGTGAACAAAGCCAAACCGGCGGGTGCCAAGGGCACGTATTTGAAGAAAATCGCGCTGAGTTCCACCATGGGACCGGGCGTGACGGTTGAAATCGCCAACGCGGTTTCGGCTGATTAAGAAATGTAGTCGGGGGCAACCCCGACGCATGAGCCAGACTTTGGTCTGGAACTGTCCGAGACGGCGGGTGCCTTTAGGGGCTTAATCTCCTGCCTGAGACGGGATGCGGAAAAGGCCGATGAGGCAATTGCCTCGGGTGGTTTTGGACGGCCCGTAAGGACCGAGACGCCGGGGAATTTCCCCGGTGAAACTGAGCCGGAAGGGGCGACCCTTCCATAAACTGGAGCAATACTGTGGATAGAGCCCAAAAAGAAGCAGTGGTCGGGGAACTCGGCCAAATCTTCGCGGACTCTGGTGTCGTCGTGGTAGCACACTACGCCGGTCTTACGGTTGCGCAGATGACAGATTTCCGGACCCGCATGCGCGAAGCAGGCGGTTCGGTTCGTGTCGCCAAAAACAGGCTCGCCAAAATCGCCCTTGAAGGCACGCAAGTTGCTAGTATTGCGCCGCTACTCAAGGGTCAGACTGTGATTGCCTATTCAGTGGACCCGGTGGCGGCAGCGAAAGTTGCCGACGCTTATGCCAAGGTGAACGACAAGCTCGTGATCCTTGGGGGTGCGATGGGCACATCCGCTCTGGACAAGGCCGGTGTGACAGCCGTCGCATCCATGCCAAGCCGCGAGGAGCTTATCGCTTCGGTCGTGGCGGCACTGGTTGCGCCTGCTGCAAATCTGGCTGCGGCGATTGGTGCGCCCGCTTCGAATATCGCGTCGATCCTGTCGACCATCGAGGACAAAGCGGCTTGAAGTCTGAAACGCAATCATGGGCCGGTTGAGCGTAAATACGCGCGAAACTGGAAACACACTTAACGGATAGAGAAACAAACAAATGGCTGACATTAAAAAACTTGCCGAACAGATCGTCGCGCTGACGCTTCTGGAAGCTGCACAGTTGAAACAGGTCCTGAAAGACGACTATGGCATCGAACCCGCCGCTGGTGGCGCGGTGATGATGGCTGGTCCGGCTGCTGGCCCTGCGGCTGCTGCGGAAGAAGAGAAAACCGAATTCGACGTCATCCTCGTCGAAGCCGGTGCTTCCAAGATCAACGTGATCAAAGAAGTCCGTGCGATCACCAGCCTTGGCCTGAAAGAAGCCAAAGACCTGGTCGAAGCCGGGGGCAAAGCGGTTAAAGAAGGCGTGAACAAAGCCGAAGCCGAGGCGCTGAAAAAGAAACTCGAAGATGCAGGCGCAAAAGTCGAGTTGAAATAAGCGATATGCGGCCAATCGGTCGCATCTAAAAGCAAGGCTGGATTGGCGTAATTGCCGGTCCAGCTTGTTGCGTCTCTCACAGGGCCTGTTCGCAGACCCTTTGAAAGGCGCAGGTGATCCGGCAGGACGAAATGGGAACTCGTCCGAGAATGGGATCATCTGAACCCGCACCGCTACGGCATGCTGTCCCAAGCAACGCCAAGGCAGAGCAACGAAGGTATACACGAGCATGGCTCAGACATTTTCCGGTCATAAGCGCATTCGCAAATTCTACGGCAAAATCCGCGAAGTTGCCAAGATGCCGAACCTTATTGAGGTTCAGAAAAGCTCTTACGACCTGTTTTTGAATTCGGGTGACAAACCGACTCCGTCGGACGATTCGGGCATTCAAGGCGTATTCAAATCGGTATTCCCAATCAAGGATTTCAATGAAACGTCGGTGCTGGAATTCGTCAAATACGAATTGGAAGCGCCGAAATATGACGTGGAAGAATGCCAGCAACGCGACATGACTTATGCTGCGCCGCTGAAAGTGACGCTGCGCCTGATCGTGTTTGAAGTCGATGAAGTGACCGGCGCACGGTCGGTCAAAGACATCAAGGAACAAGACGTTTACATGGGCGATATGCCCTTGATGACAGACAACGGCACGTTCGTTGTAAATGGAACTGAACGGGTTATCGTTTCCCAGATGCACCGCAGTCCCGGCGTGTTTTTTGACCACGACCGCGGCAAGACCCATTCGAGCGGCAAATTGCTATTCGCCAGCCGGATCATTCCTTATCGCGGTTCGTGGCTGGATTTTGAGTTCGATGCCAAGGACTTGGTGTTCGCGCGTATCGACCGTCGCCGCAAACTGCCGGTAACGACGCTGCTGTATTGCCTTGGCATGGACCAAGAAGCGATCATGGACGCCTATTACAAATCCGTCGCTTACAAGCACCACAAAAAAGGTTGGGCGACCGCGTTCTTCCCCGAGCGCATTCGCGGCAACAAGCCGACATACGATATTGTCGATGCCAAGACCGGCGAAGTGATAGCCGAAGCGGGCAAAAAAGTGACGCCTCGCACGGTGAAAGAACTGATCGACAGCGGCAAGGTCAAGGAAATTGTCGTACCGTTCGAGGCGATTGTCGGCCGCTATGCCGCCAAGGACATGATTAACGAAACGACTGGCGAGATTTGGGTTGAAGCGGGCGATGAGCTGACGCAAGAAAAAGACAAGGAAGGCAAAGTTACCGGCGGGACGCTGAAAAAATTGATCGATAACGGCGTGAAAGACATCCCGACGCTGGACATCGATAATATCAATGTCGGCGGCTATATCCGATCAACTATGCAGGCCGACAAGAACCTGAACCGCGACACCGCTTTGCTCGACATCTATCGCGTCATGCGTCCGGGTGAACCGCCGACGGTTGAGGCGGCAAGCCAGTTGTTTGACACGCTGTTTTTTGACAGCGAACGTTATGACTTGTCGGCCGTTGGTCGCGTGAAAATGAACATGCGGCTTGATCTGGACGCCGAAGATACCGTGCGCACCTTGCGCAAGGACGACATCATTGCAGTGGTCAAAGCGCTGGTCGAACTGCGCGATGGCAAGGGCGAGGTGGACGACATCGACCATCTTGGCAACCGTCGTGTGCGATCGGTTGGCGAGTTGATGGAGAACCAGTATCGCGTTGGTTTGCTGCGGATGGAGCGGGCGATCAAGGAGCGGATGTCATCGGTCGAGATCGACACGGTGATGCCGCAGGATTTGATCAACGCCAAACCGGCAGCGGCGGCGGTGCGCGAGTTCTTTGGTTCGTCGCAATTGAGCCAGTTCATGGACCAGACAAATCCCTTGTCGGAAGTGACGCATAAACGTCGCCTGTCGGCACTTGGGCCGGGCGGTTTGACCCGCGAACGTGCGGGCTTTGAAGTGCGTGACGTGCATCCGACCCATTATGGCCGCATGTGCCCGATTGAAACGCCGGAAGGGCCGAACATCGGGCTGATCAACTCGCTAGCGTCGTTCGCGCGGGTGAACAAATATGGCTTCATCGAAACGCCGTATCGCAAAGTCATCAAAGGCAAGGTGACCGACACGGTTCAGTACATGTCAGCGACCGAAGAAATGCGTTATACGGTGGCGCAAGCCAACGCGCAGTTGGATGCGGATGGCAAGTTCGTCAACGAATTGGCCTCGACCCGCAAGGGTGGCGAGTTCATGCTGAACGCGCCGGAAAACATCGACTATATCGACGTTTCGCCGAAGCAATTGGTGTCGATTGCTGCCTCGCTGATTCCGTTTCTTGAAAACGACGACGCCAACCGGGCCTTGATGGGATCGAACATGCAGCGTCAGGCGGTGCCCTTGGTGAAAGCCGAAGCGCCGTTTGTGGGCACGGGCATTGAAGAGATTGTGGCGCGGGATTCGGGTGCTGCGATCACCGCGCGACGGGCCGGTGTCATCGACCAAGTTGACGCCATGCGTATTGTTGTGCGGGCGACCGAAGATGTGGCACCGGGCGATCCGGGCGTCGACATCTATCGCCTGCGCAAGTTCCAACGTTCCAACCAGAACACCTGCATCAACCAGCGCCCGCTGGTGAAGGTGGGTGACAAGGTGACCAAAGGCGAAGTTGTCGCCGATGGTCCGTCAACCGATCTTGGCGAATTGGCCTTGGGCAAGAACGTGCTGGTCGCGTTCATGCCGTGGAATGGCTACAACTACGAAGACTCGATCCTGATTTCGGAGCGGGTGGCAAAAGACGACGTGTTCACCTCGATCCATATCGAGGAATTCGAAGTTGCAGCACGCGACACGAAACTGGGGCCGGAAGAGATTACCCGCGACATCCCGAACGTCGGCGAGGAAGCTTTGCGCAACCTTGACGAAGCGGGCATCGTATACATCGGGGCCGAGGTTGGGCCTGCGGATATTCTGGTGGGCAAGATCACGCCAAAAGGCGAAAGCCCGATGACGCCGGAAGAAAAACTGCTTCGCGCCATATTTGGTGAGAAAGCATCCGACGTGCGCGATACATCGCTGCGACTACCACCGGGCGACTATGGAACGGTTGTGGAAGTGCGGGTGTTCAACCGGCACGGTGTTGATAAAGACGAACGTGCCTTGCAGATTGAGCGCGAAGAAGTCGAACGCCTGTCGCGCGACCGCGACGACGAGTTGACGATTTTGGACCGCAACATCTATTCGCGTCTGCGCGAAATGATTTTCGGCAAGAAGGCTGTCAAAGGCCCGAAAGGCGTCAAAACCAACGCGGTGATCGACGAGGAATTGTTGGGCACACTGTCGCGTGGTCAGTGGTGGCAGTTGGCACTGGGCGACGAGAAAGACGCAGCAGGTGTTGAAGCGTTGAACGCCCAATACGAGTTGCAGAAACGCGCTTTGGACCGTCGGTTTGAGGACAAAGTTGAAAAAGTGCGCCGTGGCGACGATCTGCCGCCGGGCGTGATGAAAATGGTCAAGGTCTATATCGCGGTGAAGCGCAAGCTGCAGCCGGGAGACAAGATGGCCGGTCGTCACGGCAACAAAGGCGTGGTGTCCAAAGTGGTGCCCGATGAGGATATGCCGTTCCTTGCCGACGGCACGCATGTTGACTTGGTGTTGAACCCGCTGGGTGTGCCGAGCCGGATGAACGTCGGTCAGATTCTGGAAACCCACATGGGCTGGGCCGCACGTGGCTTGGGCAAGAGCATCGATATCGCGCTGAAAGAGTTCCGTCGTTCTGGCGATATGACTCCGGTGCGCGACGCAATGAAGTTTGCCTACGGCGACGAGACCTATCGCGATGCCACCAAAGGTATGTCGGATGCCGAACTTCTTGAAGCGGCGGGCAACGTCACCGAAGGCGTGCCGATTGCAACGCCAGTGTTTGATGGTGCCAAGGAAGCCGACGTCAATGAAGCCTTGACCAAAGCGGGATTTGCCACATCGGGCCAATCGACGTTGTTTGACGGGCGCACCGGTGAACAGTTTGCGCGGCCAGTGACGGTTGGCATCAAATACCTACTGAAACTGCACCATCTGGTGGACGACAAAATCCACGCGCGTTCAACCGGGCCTTACAGCTTGGTCACGCAACAGCCATTGGGTGGTAAAGCCCAATTTGGCGGCCAGCGGTTTGGCGAGATGGAAGTCTGGGCGCTGGAAGCATACGGCGCGGCCTATACGCTGCAAGAGATGCTGACCGTGAAGTCAGACGACGTTGCCGGGCGGACGAAAGTTTACGAAAGCATCGTCAAAGGCGAGGACAATTTCGAGGCCGGGATTCCGGAATCGTTCAACGTTCTGGTCAAGGAAATCCGTTCGCTCGGCCTCAATGTCGAGTTGCTGGATTCGGAAGCGGAGTGATGGCGGGTTTGAGTATCCGCCGTTCTATTCACATGAGATCAAAGGTCACAAAATGAACCAAGAAATCACGAACCCGTTCAATCCGGTCCAGCCCGTCAAGGCATTCGACGAAATCAAAATTTCGTTGGCATCGCCCGAACGCATTCTCAGCTGGTCTTACGGTGAAATCAAAAAGCCGGAAACCATCAACTATCGAACGTTCAAGCCAGAGCGTGACGGCCTGTTCTGCGCCCGTATCTTTGGCCCGATCAAGGATTACGAATGCCTATGCGGCAAATACAAACGGATGAAATATCGCGGCGTTACCTGCGAGAAATGTGGTGTGGAAGTCACGCTGCAAAAGGTGCGGCGAGAGAGGATGGGCCATATCGAACTGGCCGCACCGGTGGCGCATATCTGGTTCCTGAAATCGCTGCCAAGCCGTATCGGCCTGATGCTGGATATGACTCTGCGCGATCTGGAACGCATCCTGTATTTTGAACAATACGTGGTGATCGAGCCGGGTCTGACCGACCTGTCACATGGTCAATTGATGAGCGAAGAGGAATTCCTTGACGCCGAAGATCAGTTTGGGTCAGACGCTTTTACTGCTGGCATTGGTGCAGAAGCGATCCGCGAAATGCTGGCGGCGATTGATCTCGATGCTGAAGCTGCCAAGCTGCGTGCCGATTTGGCCGTGGCGACCGGTGAGTTGAAGCCGAAAAAGATCATCAAACGGCTGAAACTGGTCGAGAACTTCCGCGAGTCGGGCAACCGGCCCGAGTGGATGGTTTTGACAGTAATTCCGGTCATCCCGCCCGAGTTGCGCCCGCTGGTGCCGCTGGATGGTGGTCGGTTTGCTACGTCGGATTTGAACGATCTGTATCGTCGGGTGATCAACCGCAACAACCGGTTGAAACGGCTGATCGAACTGCGTGCACCCGACATCATCGTGCGCAACGAAAAGCGTATGTTGCAGGAATCTGTTGATGCGTTGTTTGACAACGGTCGTCGTGGTCGGGTGATCACCGGGGCAAATAAACGCCCGCTGAAATCCCTGTCGGACATGCTGAAAGGCAAACAGGGCCGGTTCCGGCAGAACCTTTTGGGCAAACGCGTCGACTTCTCGGGCCGTTCGGTGATTGTGACCGGGCCGGAGTTGAAGTTGCACCAATGCGGGCTGCCAAAAAAGATGGCCTTGGAGCTGTTCAAACCGTTCATCTATTCGCGGCTGGAAGCCAAAGGTCTGTCTTCCACAGTCAAACAAGCGAAAAAGCTGGTCGAAAAAGAGCGCCCGGAAGTCTGGGATATCTTGGATGAAGTGATCCGCGAGCACCCGGTGATGCTGAACCGGGCGCCGACGTTGCACCGGTTGGGCATCCAAGCGTTCGAGCCGGTGTTGATTGAGGGTAAGGCGATCCAGCTGCATCCGCTGGTCTGCTCGGCCTTTAACGCCGACTTCGACGGCGACCAGATGGCGGTGCACGTGCCGCTGTCACTGGAAGCGCAGCTGGAATGCCGCGTGCTGATGATGTCGACCAATAACGTGCTGTCGCCCGCCAACGGCAAGCCGATCATCGTGCCGTCGCAGGACATGATCCTCGGTCTCTA
Source organism: Oceanomicrobium sp. (assembly GCA_031415055.1). Lineage (GTDB taxonomy): Bacteria > Pseudomonadota > Alphaproteobacteria > Rhodobacterales > Rhodobacteraceae > JANMOK01. Next base: position 12,747 of record JANOQZ010000025.1, read on the forward strand.
CTACATCACCTTGCAACGCGAAGGCCAACCGGGCGAGGGCATGACCTTTGCTTCGATCGAGGAAGTCGACCACGCGCTCGAAGCCGGGATCGTGAACCTGCACAGCAAGATCAAGGCACGGATCGAGCAGATCGACGAAAACGGTCATACCTATGTGAAACGGGTCGACACCACGCCGGGCCGCCTTCGGCTGGGTGAGCTGTTGCCCAAGAACCACAAGGCACCGTTCGAAATCGTCAACCGCCTGTTGCGCAAGAAGGAAGTCGGCGAGGTCATCGACATTGTTTACCGCCATTGCGGCCAGAAGGAATCGGTCATTTTCTGCGACCAGATCATGACCCTCGGTTTCCGTGAAGCCTTCAAGGCCGGCATTTCGTTTGGCAAAGATGACATGGTCATTCCGGCCACGAAATGGACTTTGGTCAACGAAACCCGCGACCAAGTGAAAGAATTCGAACAACAATATATGGACGGCCTGATTACGCAGGGCGAGAAGTATAACAAAGTTGTCGATGCCTGGTCGAAATGCTCCGACGTTGTGGCCGACGCCATGATGGCGGAAATTTCAGCGATGAAACGCGACAAGAACGGTGCCGAAATGGAACCCAACAGCGTCTATATGATGGCGCATTCGGGTGCTCGAGGTTCACCGGCGCAGATGAAACAGCTTGGCGGTATGCGCGGTCTTATGGCCAAACCGTCGGGCGAAATCATCGAAACACCGATTGTGTCAAACTTCAAAGAAGGTCTGACGGTGTTGGAGTATTTCAACTCCACCCACGGGGCGCGCAAAGGCCTGGCCGATACGGCGTTGAAAACTGCCAACTCGGGCTATCTGACGCGGCGTTTGGTTGACGTGGCGCAGGATTGCATCGTCAAGATGGAAGACTGCGGCACCGATCGTGGTATCACGGCGCGGGCGGCGATTAACGACGGTGAGGTTGTCGCTTCGTTGTCGGAACGCATTTTGGGTCGCGTCGCGGCTGAAGATGTGCTCGATCCGGCAACGCAAGATGTGTTGGTGCGGCAAGGCGAATTGATCGACGAACGTTTGGCCGATGCGGTGGAAGCCGCGGGTGTGCAAACATTCCAGATGCGTTCGCCGCTAACTTGCGAATCTGAAGACGGGATTTGCGCCCAATGCTATGGGCGTGACCTTGCACGCGGCACACGGGTTAATCCGGGTGAAGCGGTGGGGATTATCGCGGCGCAATCGATTGGTGAGCCGGGAACCCAGTTGACCATGCGCACCTTCCACATCGGCGGTATCGCCCAAGGTGGGTCGCAATCGTTCCAAGAAGCCTCCATCGGCGGCAAAATTGCCTTCCGCAACGAGAACCTGTTGAAAAACAAGGATGGCGATCTGATTGCCATGGGCCGCAACATGGAAATTCTTGTCTTGGACGAGAATGCCGTGGAGCGGGCGTCGCATAAAGTCAGCTATGGCTCGAAACTGCACGTGAAAGCGGCGGCTGCGGTCAAACGTGGCGACAAACTGTTCGAATGGGACCCTTATACCTTGCCGATCATTGCCGAGAAGAACGGCCAGGTGAAGTTTGTGGATCTGACCGCGGGTCTTTCGATCCGCGATGAGACGGATGATGCCACCGGTATCAGCCAGAAGATCGTCACCGATTGGCGGGCGGCGCCGAAAGGCAATGAGCTGAAACCGGAGATCATTCTGATCGACGCGATAACCGGCGATGCCGTGCGGCTGTCAAACGGCAATCCGGAAGTGCATGCCATGTCGGTGGACGCGATTCTGTCGGTTGAAGATGGGCAGGACGTGAAGGCCGGTGACGTGCTGGCGCGTATTCCGCGCGAAGGTGCCAAGACCAAGGACATCACTGGTGGCTTGCCGCGGGTGGCGGAACTGTTCGAAGCGCGGCGGCCGAAAGATCACGCGATCATCGCTGAAATCGATGGTCATGTGCGCTTTGGCAAGGACTATAAAAACAAACGCCGCATTACGATTGTTCCCACCGATGAAACGCTGGAGCCCATTGAGTATATGATCCCGAAAGGGAAACATATTCCAGTGGCGGAAGGCGATTTCATCCAGAAGGGCGAATACATCATGGACGGCAACCCGGCGCCGCATGACATTCTGCAAATTCTGGGGGTTGAGGCGCTTGCCGATTACCTGATCGACGAAGTGCAGGACGTGTATCGGCTGCAGGGCGTGAAGATCAACGACAAGCATATCGAGGTGATCGTGCGGCAGATGTTGCAGAAATGGGAGATCAGCGAGTCTGGCGGCACTACGTTGCTGAAAGGCGAGCAGGTCGACAAGCACGAGTTTGACGAGGAAAATGCCAAGTCGGTTGCCGAAGGCCGCGAACCGGCCAAAGGCGGGCCGATATTGCTGGGCATTACCAAGGCTTCGTTGCAGACGCGCAGCTTCATCTCGGCGGCGTCGTTCCAAGAAACCACGCGGGTGCTGACCGAAGCGGCGACGCAGGGCAAGCGTGACAAGCTGATCGGCTTGAAAGAGAACGTGATTGTCGGGCGGCTAATCCCTGCGGGCACTGGTGGTGCGACCCATCAGATCAAACGCGTGGCGCATGAGCGCGACGCGCTGGTGATTGAAGCGCGAGAAGCGGCGGCGAAAGCTTCGATTACGGCGGTTGAGCCGGTGATGGAAGAGGCCGCTATCGGCGAGTGATCTTGCCGGACTGAAATGGGAAAACCCGGGTCAAAAGCCCGGGTTTTTTGTTGCGCGCACGCGTGCCAGATCGTGTAATATATTGATATTACTGCATATTAAAAAAAATATTTACCACTTGTTAACTTATTTGCACAGGGCGTCTGGGCGAAAATCACGCGCTTGACCGATTGCTATTTCGCCGGATTGAAGTGCCGCCGATTGGCCGTCTTCGCAGGTGCGAAACGCTGCAATTGGCGGAAATCCGAGGCCAAAAAAGGCCGGTTTTTGGCAGTTTAGGGGCGGTTTTTAGGGGAGTGGTGGCGGTTTTTGATGCGGAATTATGTGATGCTGCGATGCAGCATGGGCGAATTGGGGGAAGGATTGGGCATAAATGGGATCGATCACCATACACTAGAACGACAAATATGTCCGGCATTGGGTGTTCGGGAGCAATGCTTCCGCCTGATGCTCGACGCGCTGGCTAAGTGAGACTAGAGTAAATCCCAAACGTATTTGGCGGGGCAATCCGTGTATATCACCAAAGTCATTGCAAAAAACTACCGCTGCCTTCGTGACCGCACGACTCATTTTAATCCCACCCTAAATGTCATCGTGGGTGACAACGAGAGTGGCAAGTCGACTCTTTTGGAAGCAATACATCTTGCGCTGAGTGGCCAAATCAATGGCAGACCGCTGATCACCGAGCTTCACCCGCACCTTTTCAACCAAGATGCCGTACGAGAGTACGTTCAGGCACTCAGAGACGGGCAAGGTGTGCCGCCACCATCTATGCTTATCGAGCTCTATTTCGCCGACGATCCGGCGCTCGCGGCGTTCAAAGGCACGAACAACTCGCTCAAGGAGAATGTGCCAGGCGTCAAGCTCACCGTCGAATTCAATGAAGACTACAAATCAGAATACAGTGACTACATCGCGGAAAAAGAACGTGTTCGCACTGTCCCCATAGAATACTACACGCCACGATTGAGAAACTTTGCCGACAACGACATCATACCTCGCACGATTCCGATCAAGTCCAGTTTTATTGACGCCAGCACGATCCGAAACAACGCTGCAGCGAGCCGCTATGTCCTAGACATTATGAAGATCAGCCTAACCGACAAAGAGCAGGTGGACCTAGCACTATCATATCGCCTTATGCGAGACAGATTCCTCGAAGATGGCAAAATCGTTGCCATTAACGATGCGCTAGCAAAGAAAAAGGGCAGCATTTCCAGCAAAACGCTGACGATCGCGCTTGAAACGTCGTCGCGCAACGCATGGGAAACAGGTGTCATGCCTCACCTTGACGATATCCCAATGACGCTCGTCGGCAAGGGTGAACAAAACAGCGTGAAGGTCAAGTTGGCTCTGGAGACCTCGGCAGAGTCACATTTGGTGATGATCGAAGAAGCAGAAAACCATCTCTCGCATTCCAACCTCAATGCGTTGATTGAACACATTTCGACCCAGCGAGGCGAACGCCAACTCCTTATCACAACTCATAGCAGCTTCGTTCTAAACAAGCTTGGCTTGGAAAGCGTCCTTCTGTTCAGCCGAACGACCAGCGCGACGATGAAGGAACTCAGCTCAGATACGCAGGACTACTTCATGAAGCTGCCTGGGCACGACACGCTTAGACTGATCCTTTCCAAGCGTACCATTCTGGTCGAAGGTCCATCGGATGAACTGATCGTTCAGGCCGCATTCAAGAAAAAACACGGTAAGATGCCGTTGGAAGCCGGGGTTGACGTCATCTCCGTGCGGGGGCTGTCTTTCAAACGATTCTTGGAAATCGCAACCGTGTTAAATCTGCGCGTTGACGTAGTCACTGACAACGATGGCAACGTCGAGGCGCTCAAGGAAAAGTATGGCAATTACCTCGACAAAGAGCATATCAAAATTCGCTACGATGACGATGTGAATTTCAAGACGCTTGAGCCGCAACTCCTCAAAGCAAATAGTCTGGGATTGCTCAATAGCATTCTCGGGCGGGCTTTTTCGACCGATGAAGAACTACTAGTCTACATGGCGGCGACCAAAACCGACGCCGCGCTGCGATTCCTTGAAACTGACCAACCGTGGGCCACACCTGCCTATATCGAGGCGGCGATTGGCGAATGAAGTTATCATCGCTGCTGCGGGCGGGGGCAAAACGACGAGTCTTGTCGCGCGTGCCAGAGCACTCGAATTCCAAAAAGTGGCGGTCGTTACGTATACGACGAACAACGTGCAGGAGATCAAAAACAAGCTCTACTCATTGCACCCGGCATTGCCTACCCACGTAGAGATTTGGCCGTGGTTTCGCTTTTTGCTGCACGAGATGGCACGACCCTATCAACGGGCGATCTTGGGTCGCCGGATTGACGGGCTGTGCTGGGTCGACGGACGCTCGGATCGATACGCCAATCGCTCGGATGCCAAGCGATTCTTTCTGTCGAGCGGCTCGCAAATCTATTCTGATAAAATCGCCCGTTTCGTCGTCGAATGCGACAAAACGACCGGCGGGGACGTAATCAAGAGGCTCGAAGAGCGATTCCAGACAATTTTCATCGATGAGATTCAAGACTTGGCTGGTTATGATCTCGAACTTCTGGAATTAATCCTGCGTTCGAAGATCGATCTTGTCATGGTTGGTGACCCTAGGCAGGCCACCATCAGAACGAACAACTCTGGGATGAACAGCGCCTTCGCTTGGGCCAAAATTATCAAAAAGTTCCGGGATTGGGACAAAGCAGGCCTAGCAACTCTTTCTTTCGCCCAAGAGACCCATCGTTGCAATCAGGCTATCGCCGACTTGGCGGACTCATTCTATCCGACAGAGCCAAAGACAATCTCTAAGAATGATATAATCAAAGGCCACGACGGCACGTTCTTGGTATCGCCTTCGGGTCTGCCGAAGTACGTGAAAACATTTGGGCCGCAGGTTTTGCGGCTCGATAGAAAGACAAAATGTGACGATTATCCTGCGATGAATTTCGGCGAGTCGAAGGGAATGGCGTTTGACCGGGTCTTGATCTATCCACATGATAAGGGTCGCGAATGGTTGGCGTCAGGCAACTATGAACTTGTGAAGGGTGTGGCAGCAAAGATGTATGTAGGGGTCACTCGCGCCCGTTTTAGCGTTACCTTCGTTTTCGACGGTGAGTACAAGATTCCGGGATTGACGCGCTACGTTTGAATAGTTGCGCCTTGAATTTTTAATGATCAGAGTGATCCCCGCCTGCATGGGGAAGACAGAAAAACCCCCACCCAATATGCCGCTGTTTCCACTGTTGACAAGCTAGGTCCACCCTTCTAGGTATCGCCCGCTTGGAAGCGGCATGTGAGTCTGTGTCCGAGCAAAGCCATCTACTGGCGGTCACGATCCGGGCTTTGGCCCCGATCCTCTGGAATTTCGCCGCGACGGTGCCCAAAAGGCTCCGGATGCGGTTCGTTTGTCGTTTTCTGATGTTCAGGAGACGGCGAGAAAACTGAAACGGGTTGAACGGGGTTAGTCCGAATGCCAACGATCCAACAGCTGATCCGCAAACCGCGGCAGCCACGCGTGACGAAGTCGAAGTCGCAGCACATGCAAGGCTGCCCGCAAAAGCGTGGCGTCTGCACCCGTGTTTACACGACGACACCGAAAAAACCGAACTCGGCCATGCGCAAAGTCGCCAAAGTGCGGCTGACCAACGGCTTTGAGGTCATCTCCTACATTCCCGGCGAAGCGCATAACCTTCAGGAACACTCGGTGGTTCTGATCCGCGGCGGCCGGGTAAAAGACCTTCCGGGCGTGCGCTATCACATCCTGCGCGGCGTCCTTGATACATCAGGCGTGAAAGAACGCCGCCAGCGTCGGTCGAAATACGGCGCCAAGCGTCCGAAATAAGGAGCACTATTCATGTCCCGTCGCCATCGTGCCGATAAACGCGAAGTCCTGCCCGACGCCAAATATGGCGATACCGTGCTGACCAAATTCATGAACAACCTGATGTATGACGGCAAGAAGTCGTTGGCCGAAGGCATTGTTTACGGCGCGATGACCCGCGTCGAGGGCAAGCTGAAACGCACGCCGATTGACGTGTTTCATGAGGCGCTGGAAAATATCAAACCGTCGATCGAAGTGCGCTCGCGCCGGGTTGGTGGCGCGACGTATCAGGTGCCCGTCGAAGTGCGGCCTGAGCGTCGGGAAGCCTTGGCTATTCGCTGGCTGATCAACGCCTCGCGCGGTCGCAATGAGCATACAATGGAAGAGCGTCTGGCGGCTGAGTTGATGGATGCCGTCAATTCGCGCGGAACTGCCGTGAAGAAACGTGAAGACACCCACAAAATGGCCGACGCCAACAAAGCGTTCAGCCATTACCGCTGGTAAGCCGGGATAACAGGACAGAATTATGGCACGTGAGTACACCCTCGACCTGTACCGGAACTTCGGGATCATGGCGCATATCGATGCCGGTAAAACCACCTGCACCGAGCGGATTTTGTATTACACCGGCAAGTCGCACAAAATTGGCGAAGTGCACGACGGTGCCGCGACGATGGATTGGATGGAGCAGGAGCAGGAGCGGGGGATTACAATTACCTCGGCTGCGACCACGACATTCTGGGAAAAGACCGAAGACGGCACGACGCCGCTGACGCCCAAACATCGCTTCAACATCATCGATACGCCCGGCCACGTTGACTTTACCATCGAAGTCGAGCGTTCGCTGGCGGTGCTTGATGGCGCGGTATGTTTGCTGGACGCCAATGCCGGGGTTGAACCGCAGACCGAAACGGTGTGGCGTCAGGCCGATCGCTATGGCGTGCCGCGTATTGTTTTCGTCAACAAGATGGACAAGATCGGCGCCGATTTCTTCAATTGCGTGCGGATGATCAAATCGCGCACCGGTGCGACGCCGATGCCGATTCAGCTTCCGATTGGTTCGGAAATCGATCTGGAAGGTCTGATTGACCTCGTGACGATGGAAGAATGGACTTGGAAGGGTGAGGATCTGGGTGCAACCTGGACCCGCCAACCGATCCGCGACAGTCTGCGTGCCGAGGCGGAAACGCATCGTGCGGCGATGATCGAGATGGCGGTTGAACTGGATGACGTGGTTCTGGAAGCCTATCTTGAGGGAACCGAACCCGACAACGCGACGCTGCGCCGCTTGATCCGCAAGGGCACGCTGGCGATGACGTTTGTGCCGGTTTTGTGCGGCTCGGCGTTCAAGAACAAAGGCGTGCAGACGCTGCTGAACGGTGTGATCGACTATCTGCCCAGCCCGCTGGACGTGGCCGCCTATATGGGCTTCAAGCCCGATGATGTGACCGAGACGCGCGACATTGCCCGCACTGCGAATGACGATGAGCCGTTTTCGGGACTGGCGTTCAAGATTATGAACGACCCGTTCATGGGCACGTTGACGTTTACCCGCATCTATTCGGGTCAGGTCAAAAAGGGCGACAGCCTGTTGAATGCAACCAAAGGCCGCAAGGAACGTATTGGCCGCATGGTGATGATGCATGCCAACAAGCAGGAAGAGATCCACGAGGCGTTTGCTGGTGACATCATCGCGCTGGCGGGCCTGAAGGATACCACGACGGGCGATACGTTGTGCGATCCGGCCAAACCGGTGGTGCTGGAGACGATGACTTTCCCCGATCCGGTGATCGAAATTGCCATCGAGCCGAAAACCAAGAATGACCAAGAGCGGATGTCGCTGGGTTTGCAACGTTTGGCCGCCGAAGACCCGTCGTTCCAAGTGATGACCGATATCGAATCGGGTCAGACGATCATGAAGGGCATGGGCGAGTTGCACCTTGATATTCTGGTCGACCGTCTGCGTCGTGAATTCAAGGTCGAAGCCAACATCGGTGCGCCGCAAGTGGCCTATCGTGAGACGGTCAGCCGCGAAGCCGAGATCGATTATACCCATAAGAAACAATCCGGTGGTTCGGGCCAGTTCGCCCGCATCAAGCTGGTGATCTCGCCGACCAAACCGGGTGAAGGTTTTTCGTTTGAGAGCAAGGTTGTGGGCGGTTCGGTGCCAAAAGAATACGTGCCGGGTGTGGAAAAAGGCATCAAATCGGTGATGGATTCCGGGCCTTTGGCCGGCTTCCCGGTGATCGACTTCAAGGTGGCGCTGATCGACGGCGCGTATCACGATGTTGACTCGTCGGTTCTGGCGTTCGAAATCGCCGCCCGTCAGGGCATGCGCGAAGGTTTGAAGAAGGCTGGCGCGAAACTGCTGGAACCGATCATGAAAGTCGAAGTGGTGACGCCGGAAGAATTCACCGGCGGCGTTATCGGCGATCTGACCAGCCGTCGCGGCATGGTGCAGGGGCAGGATTCACGCGGCAATGCCAACGTGATCACCGCGTTTGTGCCCTTGGCCAATATGTTTGGCTATATCAACACGCTGCGTTCGATGACGTCGGGTCGGGCGACTTTCTCGATGCAGTTCGACCACTACGAACCTGTTCCATCGAATATATCTGAGGAAATTCAAGCAAAATACGCTTGATCGAAAAAACCAATGGTCAGCTTGTTGACCGAATTTGACGGAGGCCATCATGGCGAAGGCGAAGTTTGAGCGGAATAAGCCGCATGTGAACATTGGCACCATTGGTCACGTTGACCATGGCAAGACGTCGCTGACGGCGGCGATCACCAAGTATTTTGGTGAATACAAGCCATATGACCAGATCGACGCCGCGCCGGAAGAGCGGGCGCGCGGGATCACGATTTCGACAGCACATGTGGAATACGAAACCAAGGCGCGGCACTACGCCCACGTCGATTGCCCGGGCCATGCGGATTATGTGAAGAACATGATCACCGGTGCGGCGCAGATGGACGGCGGCATTCTGGTGTGCTCGGCGGCG